>NZ_JBSHHW010000008.1:0-213008 GCF_053618655.1 Pseudorhizobium sp. NPDC055634
CCGGCCAGCGCCGGGCAGGCCAAGCGCTGATCGTCTGTAGGAGGGGTCAATATTGGACGCCGATAAGGGGTCAATATTCCGCGCCGATTGACAGGCTTGTTGAGTCGCTTCATCGGTGAAAAGGTACCATCGGTCCCCATTCGGGCTGGAAGAGAACTGCTGAAGGTTGTTCATGAAACTGGTTCCTCAGGACGATTGGAGCCGCTCGAGCTATGAGGCCGACGACCGCGCTTGCTGATCATTGGCAAGCGCCTCATCGAGAGCGGTCTCTGTGACCGCGAAGGCTCTGGTGAATGCACCCGACGTCAACATGATCGTGAGCGTGCGGTGATAGCCTTCCCACATTACATCAAGAGGCTCCTCGACAATTTGAACATCGAATTCACCAGGCGGATGCGATTGTTCCATTCCCGGCAAAAGGAACGCGTTCTGGAAGCTGACCTTCCTGACGCTTGTCTTGATGTTCATGATTGTCTCCTGGGGCGACTTTGCTTTGCTGGAGTTAGCGTAGATCGGTAGCCGTCAGCGTGTAGCTCATGCCGCGCTTCCCGTCGTAGATCTTCATTGCGGTCTGCTGTATTTTTGACCGAGCGACGTCAAATGCACGCAAATAATCGTGTTCCGACAAACGCGTGGTCGAGAAAGCGCCAGTTTCGACGAAGAACCTCACCTCGAACATCCCGTCATAACCCGTAAAGCGAATGACGTTCCTGGCGTTATCGAAGCTTCGGCTTATGTTAGGAAAGCTAAGTGTCATCGTGCGCTCCATTTTCGGCTCTACGGTGAGCGGACAAGCCGCCAGGTACGCCCATCATCGTGGTGGTCGTGTGATTTCGTGCCGGATCAGGGGATAGGCGTCGGCATCGTACATGGCCTGCATCTGCGCCCCGTCGAACCTTGCTTCATCGACTTCCAGAACAGAGCCCCGAAGGAGTGCGACTGGGAGTTCTTCGATAGCAAAGCGCAGAGCCTCAGCTACAGTCTCAAAACGCCGATAGCGATGTCTGCTCCCTTTGTGTTTGCTCCGGCACGGATAGAAGCTCGCGCCATCCCTGTAGTTGAAATGGAGCCGGTGGCTCTGGTCGATCGCTGGTGTGCCTGAGGGCGTGCGCTGCGAGCCGCTGATCATGATGCAGACCCATCGGGTGTATCTACTTGACGGCTCGCAAAGCGATGCCGCCGCTCGGCCATTCGTGCTTCTCGTTTGCGAAGAGCCAGCTTGCCGCGAATGTCTTGGAGCTTTGCGGCATCTAAGCCTTGTTCATTGAGGCTACGCTTGAAGAGGCTTTCAGCGGCACGAAGTATTCTAGTGATCATGTTGGTTGCCTCCCGGGCTTAAGGCGAACAGGCCTTGCTGAATTGTCCGGCCCTCTAAGCGCGTCCGGATCAGAGCTGAGGCTGCGTTGACGCGGTCGTCCTCGTCCTTGGCCAGTCGGGCCTCACGCAGGCGCAGGGTTTTTGCCTCGCGTGCCTGCTTGACGAAATCCTCCTCTTCCGCCGCGCGGGCTTTCGCGAAGAACTGGCTTTGGATTTTGTTGAAGGCGCTTTCCGCCCGCTGACGGGGCTTGCTGAACGTCTGTGTCATGGAGTTGCCTTTCAGGCTTGGCCGTCGCAACGGTCCAAAAAGAAAAGGCCGGGCAGTTAGCCCGGCCTTGGTTGGTTCACGCTCTCGACAGTGCCAGTACATCCGTGGTCAAGGGAGAGCAGATACCGATATCAGGCGGACTGAATATTGCAGGCCGACATCTTGCCCGACTTGTTGTCGCGCTCGAGATCGTAGTTGAGCTTCTGTCCTTCGACGATGTCTCGCATTCCGGCACGCTCGACAGCCGAGATGTGCACGAACGCGTCAGCGCCGCCGTTGTCAGGCTGGATGAAGCCGAAACCCTTGGTGGAATTGAACCATTTAACTGTGCCAGTGGTCATGATGAACCCTTTCTTAGCATAAGTGATCGGCCAGAAAGTCGGTGACATCCTGGGGAGTGCAGCGATGTTTTTAAAGGAAAGGTTCGTTCAGGGCGCGGTGCCAATCGCGCAATAACCAAAGCTCAGCGAGAAAAAGATCGGTAAACTCAAAATAGTGATTTCTATCGGAAAGTCAACCACAAGTTTGAGGCCTCGTCCGATCGCAGCCGGAAAGCTGGCCTCCGTCGTCCAAGACCGCAGCGGCTTCGGGCAATCGTAGCCACGGATCGGGCGCTGCCGCTTCAGGGGCGTCCCCTAGCCCCAACGAAAGGAGGACGAGATGTCTTCCGACCCCCGATTTATCAAGAACCTCGTCAGCGTTAGCGGCTTTGGCTATCGTGAGAACATCCTTTCGGCGTGACGATCTCTTCTGCCGTCTCCCGTGGGAAGCTGGCCGTGCGCACACGGATAGTCCGCCTGAAGCATGAAGAGCGACTACAACCGCCTCCCACCTCGTGGGACTACGTAGCGCTGCCTTTCTGAATAACGGCGAGGTGCCGATGAACCACCAAACGTGAACGCCGGAGTACGCCCTGTATGCTCCCACGAGTTGTCGATCTGCGGGCACGGTTTCGCGAGTATCAGGCGTGGGAAGCAAGCTTGTGACGGCTTGCACCAATCGCTTGCTGCTGGCCACGCCAGCGAGCGACTTCGGATCAACGCGCTGTTGCCTGGAGGGACGGTTACCCCTGCGGGTGGAGAAGGCGACCCAGAAGCCTTGAAATTCGTGTCTGACCTCCACCTGATGAGAAGAATGGCGTCGGCATTGGAAAATGCTCAAGCCGCACTTCCTGCTCTCGGATCGGTCTCAGTTCATTACCGGTAGCCCCATGATTGTTGATGGGGCATGTCGGTTCGCCTCTTATAGTTCGTAAACCTGATGTCTCCGTTACGGAAGCTTCTGGGACCCAAGCGACCCAAGGCGGTCATCAGCAGAGTAGAGCCTCAAGAACACACAAGTCAGTCAGCAATGGCGAGAACGATCTTGCCCCGTGCGCGACCAGCTTCAGAAAGTGCGAGCGCTTGTCTGATCTCGGCCAAAGGCAGGACATTGTCGACATGTGCCACGACCTTGCCAGCTTCAGCCAGTTCCTTGATCGACCTCAGGTTAGGTCCGCTGGGCACGGTAAAGGATCGCTTCACGCTGACCCCGAAGCGCTCGGCTTCGTTGTTGGGAAAGGCCACCACGGTAACTATGCGTCCACCCTTCTTCAGTGTCTTGAAGGCTCGCTGGAATGTCTCGCCGCCCATCGTATCTAACACGAGATCAATGTCACCTACCGCGTCTTCGAAGGGTTGACTCGTGTAGTCAACGAAATCGTCAGCACCGAGATCACGCACGAACTGCTCGTTGCGGCCCGAGGCTACCGCGGTGACATGGGCTCCTTTGGCCTTCGCGAACTGCACGGCCAACGAACCCACGCCGCCCGAGCTATTGGTCACCAGGAGACGTTGCCCGGCAGATAGTTCACCTTCATCGAAAAGCGCCTGCCATGCCGTTGAACCCGCCAGCGGAAACGCCGCCGCTTGGATGGGGTCCATATTGGCGGGTACATGCACAACGTTCGCTGCTTTTGCGATTGCATATTCTGCAAACGCACCGGTGTGAACCATCCCGAAAACAGTGTCACCTGGCTGCACGCTATTGACGTCAGTGCCGACCGCTTCGATCGTGCCGACGAGCTCCCCTCCAAGGAGGATCGGCAGGGTCATCCCCATGCGCTGCCCCATGCCACCACGAATTTTCCAGTCAATTGGATTAACGCCTGCGGCATGGACTCTTATCAGAACCTCGCCAGCCCCAGGCACTGGTGCGTCAACATCAGAAATGTCCACAACATCGTTGGATCCATATTCGCGAATTACCGCGGCTCTCATTGGAATTCTCCCAAACCTTGATCCAATTCACGGTATAGAAGTAGTTGTTCGATGTGACGCCAACCTGCATCGCCGACAGGCCATTTCTCATGCAACAACCTTTTGCTGCTCGCCGTGTTGCGAAGCCAAGTGGTTCCGCCTTACCGTTGCACACCCACACTGAAGCGCAGCTGACCTTTGCTGCGTCAGGCATGATCCAACTCCATACGGAGGAAGGGGTCTGGCTGGTGCCTCCTCAGCGTGCGGCGTGGGTTCCGGCAGGTGTTCCGCATCGCCTGGATATCATAACGGACGCCGAACTCTGGATGGTGCATTGGCAGGCATCAGCAATCGCAGAATGGACGCCTGCAGGCTTTCCTGATCATGCTTTCGCATCGAGGGTCACCCCTTTGATGCACTCCCTGCTGGCTGCGGCCGTTGACGATGATACTCGGGCGGACAAGGCGGAGCTCGTGGTGCGGTTGATACTCCTGGAACTGTGCGCCGTGTCAGATGCACCAACCTACCTTCCCTTACCCAAACATCCTGTGGCAAAGCGGGTCGCCGAAATTGCTCTGGGCGATCATCGCAATCTCATGGACCTCGCCGAGATTGCATCGCGAGCCGCAACGTCCATTCGTACCGCAAGCCGACTGTTCCCCCGGGAAACAGGAATGACGATTAAGGCTTGGAGGCAACGAGCGCGGATCGTGCGAGCCATGGAGAAACTTGCCCAAGGGAAGGCGATTGCTAATGTGGCGAATGACACAGGCTTCTCCAGCACCGCCGCGTTTTCCTGCGCGTTCAGACAAGTGACGGGAACCACGCCCAGCGCGTTCGTCGGGGAACCCCAAAACCACGATCGCTGAGGTAGGCCTCTGGCAATGTCGCTGCTGCATGACTGCTCTCGGCCCATAGCGAACGTGTACTGCTAGAGCCAGCGGTATAACTCGTGCCACGCGGCGTCCTCACAGCAATGCACTTCCTCACCTGAACGACCAGGCGCAGGCTAACGGGCAGCTTCCTTCGACCGGCGCTGTCGATGCCTGTCAGGCTCGGCGTCCGCGGATGTCACGAAAACGAACTAGCCTTGCGCGTTCCTCGTCCCATAGAACAAGCCTCACACAGCGCAGGCTATCCCTAAGGCTTACCCGTCCAATGGCGGCGAGTTCCGGGTGTTGGTGTAGGACCTCGGGTAGCCTGTAGAAAGGAATGCGGCTTGATAAGTGGTGCACGTGGTGAATCCCGATGTTGCCTGTAAGCCATCTCAACACCAGCGGCAGATCATAATGCGAAGCGCCGTGAAGGGCTGCGCCGGGGAAATGCCAATTGTCATCCTTCGCCCAGTGCGTGTCCTCAAACTGATGCTGGACGTAAAACAGCCAGACGCCTGCCGCCCCTGCCAGCAGCACGATTGGGAGGTGGGTTGCCAGGAAGGGCCCGATTCCGATGGCCCATGCCGATATGATGACAAGAAGAGCGACGGCGAGATTGGTCGCCATGGTTGAGACCCAAGGCAGTGCGCCAGAGCGCATCATCCCGAATGGTAGTCGTTGCTTCAAGAGGAAGACCCATATTGGCCCGATCCCGAACATCACCAGTGGGTGCCGGTAAAGTCGGTAAGCTAGTCGGCGCAAGCGCGACAGCGCACGATATTCCGCTACCGTAAGCGTTGTGATGTCGCCAATCCCGCGTTCGTCCAGGTTCCCAGCCGAGGCATGATGGATGGCGTGGGCGCGACGCCAGTAGTCGTAGGGCGTGAGGGTCAAGACGCCGAGAACGCGTCCAGTCCAGTCGTCCAGGCTCCGACGAGCAAAGAAGGACCCGTGTCCGCAATCGTGCTGGATTGTGAACAGCCGCAACAGGAAGGCTGATGCGGCCGGAACCACAAGAATGAGGCCGAGCCAGACTTTATGAGTGATGCAGAAGTAAGCAAGCACCCACAAGATGGCGAAAGGGAAGGCTGTGACAAGTAGCTCGAAGGTGCTACGGCGCACTTGAGGCTGCCGATATCGAGACAGCGTCTTCATCCAGGCGGAGGCATCGAGGTCGGTCGGCCTCGACGATTGACGGACGGCAATATTCATCAGCGGAAGTCTATTTCTGTTTCTTGCCGAGGCTCAGCGAATCGCTGGCACCTTTAACCTGACTGCCAAAAGCCGGGGGTGTTACCGCCAGACCCTTTTCCTTCTTCGGCTTGCGAGCCTCGCGATTGCTTCTTAGTTGGCCTTTGGCCATGGTAATTCTTTCTGTTGAATAGATGGGTAAACCGCAAACCATCCGTACGCACGGAGTATGCATTTGAATCACGGTTAGGGATTTGTCGTTCCCGCTCCACCGCCACTAAGAGAGGACGCGTCGCGCAGTCCTGCGACGATTGGCAGAGGTTGGAACAGCATCTGAGGCTCCAAGCGTATCATCCGGCATCGCAAGGCGAGTGTCGCAGGGGCAGTTTCAGAGGAGACTGCTATGCCTGACAGGATGTTCTCGCGATAGCCAAAGCCGCTAACGCTGACGAGGTTTCGTTCTAGTCGGAGGTAGGAAGACATGGTGTCCTCCTTTCATTGGGGCCAGGGGATGGCCCTGAAGCGGCAGCGCCCGTACAATGGCTACCGAAGACTTGACAGTATACCCGGCGGGCGTCGTGCGCAATGATTAAGGGCATGATCCAGCGCGAGGCACAGAGGCACCAGCTTCCCGTCTCCGGTGATCAGTATGACGCTGTCCCGGGGGACATTCGTCAGCTCCGGCAGTTGCGCCATGAAGATCAGGATGGCCAGCTCGTTGACGAAGCCGGTCATCACCGATTTAGACACGAAGCGCATCAGGTAGGCGAGCTTCCGCAAGCCCGCGACGATCTGCAGATGCCTTCAAGAACGGTCGCTGCCAAGAGGTACTCAAGCCCGTGGTCGCGCACGAGCGTCACCATCAGGGCCGCCATCGCGGCGGTGCCCCGCTTCGTCTTTGCGTGCGCGAGGTGGTCCGCTGCCAGTCACTGAAGTCAAGGAACGCCCGCTAATCGCCGAAGCGTTCATCTCTGCGGCGGAGAGCGCGGGCTACGAACGCAGTGCCGACTATAACGGAGATCGTCAGGACGGCTTCGGCTACTATCAGGTGAACCAACGACGTGGCCGTAGGGTGAGCGCGGCTGCGAACCAGCGACGACACTGGCGGCATATCGGCAGGCTGGTCGAGACTATCCAGCCGGCCGAGTGCGAAAACTATTTTGCCAATGCAGGGTGGTTCCGTCAAAAGGCGAAACGCTCTAGATCACCGAGCGCGGCTACCCCGTAGCGGAGGTTTCGCAGCGGCTCGGGGTCAGCCAGCATTCGCTCTATGAGCGCGTGCGGAAAACATAGACCCGAGGGCCTCTACGAAACTCGGGGCTATTCAGTACTGGCAGTCGCAGAGAAGCCGGTCTGCCAGTCATTCGTCAGTGAAGGAACAAAACGAGGAGCCCGTCATTCCACCGAATTCCCTTGCCTACGTCGGTACTGTATCAGGCAGGTCATTGTCCGGAAGGAGCCCGCACGTGAAGCAAAGCACGCTGCAAGCGACCTTGCAGGCCGAGGTTGCTCGATGGTTTCATTCACTTGATCCAGTGCGGCCAGAAGAGATGATAGGGATCTGGAAGGGCGTCGGTCACCGCTCCGGACATCCTCTCGACGGGGTGCTGGAGAACCTGCACTGGTTCGGGAAGCGGTTTAATACCGATTTGCGTGCAGACGCCCTTCTGTTCGAGGGAGAACACGGCCGTCTGGTTCCGATTGATCCCAAGTTCTTCCCTATAAGGCTCGCAATCAGGTTTGCTGCGTTCGGCCGGTCAACCCCCGCACGCAATCTGTTCTCGCACGTCAAGCCCCGGGTCCGCGCACGAGGAACGACAGCGACTTTGCGGAGGTTGGTGAACGACGGCGTGATGACCGCGGCAATGGTCTACGACCGGCAGCCCATCGCCGATTACTTTCGTCGCGTGAACGAGCACGAGATCGCCGGAATGATGGTCGTCACGCATGACCCCCGTAGGTACTACTTCCGACTGACGAGGGTTGAGGCCGGAGCCGGCGAATGAAGAGACTGGCTCAAGAGTCATCCGCGGGTACGCAGCCAGAGGTGTCGTTCGAGGAAGTCGAACTTGGGATCCAGACGGACAGGATTCGCGAAGAGCTTCGCATCCAGCGGTATCGGGCGGGATAGGCGAGGCGATCGGTTGAGCATCAAGTTGTTCATTTTTTCCCGATAGCAGATCACCTGCGGTGACTTTTTTGTTGTGGGTGAGTTATCGGTAGGCTGATGTCCGCTTAACAGGGACTGCAAATGGGGAAAACCCGCGCGAAATTTACTCTGGCCGCTTGCCTCCTCCTCTTTCAAAGCGCGGCCAAGGCCGAAGTTGTCGAGGTGGAGAGCTTCGGCTTCCCTTACGCTCCCGGGCGCTTCGAGAGGTTCACCGATGTCATGTCTTCGGAGCTTGGTGCCGCCACGACCGCTGCGATCAAGGAGCGCTATCCATCAATCCAGAACATCCAGCTTTTCTGCACTGGCCTCTCCGGCCCGCGCCTGGCCTACATCGACGGCGTTTTTTTCGCACTGAACGAGAAAGCAGGCAGGCAGGGCGCGTACGTAACGACGGAGGCAGGTCGTGCCGATGTGCTTGATATCGACAAACCGCCTTCACCGCTGGCGGGTGACTTCCTGACCATCCTGGCCTTGACAAGGGACGCAGGCGCAGCTTGCCAGACCCTGTTTCGATAGATCCGATTAGTCGTTCGGATACTCGATCCTCTGACGGCTCACCAGTTTCAATGAGCGGTCCGGCTGGATGATATATCGCTCACCCCACTCCTGACCGAACTGGTCGCGGAATCGGTTTGTCACTGTGCTGCCGATCGGCGCCTTGGTCAGGCGCGTGGCTGGCTGGCCACCATAAGTGATGCTGCCGGGAACTGGTTCGAGCGGCGAGACGCTGCATCCGCCCAAAGCAAGGGCCAGCATTGTTGGTACAAGGACGCGTAGCATGTGATGCTCCTGTATCAGAGGCCGCTCAACTTGTGACGGTCGCGTCGGTTCCGAAGTTTGGCAGTAACGACGTGGCGTCAGCTACACCAATCGATCTTCTTTCCCTTCCGCCATTCCCTGGCGAAGCCCTCCCTCCGGGGATTCAAGTTGGGGACGCGGACGGAGCCGTACGTCCGCATCCCCCGCGCAGTCTGGCTGCCTACATCTGTTCCTTCTGGGCGCCGCTCTTTGGCTTTGCCGGGCCGAGGACCGGCTTTTCGCCGAGGGGCGCCATGGGCGTTGCCTTGAACTCGCCCTTTCCGTCGATCGAATTTCCTTCCGCCCAGCGGCCGGGGGCCGGGTTTTCGTCGCCGAGGGTGAAGCCGAGGAAGGCGTAGCTGAAGTCCTGCTTTTCCTCTTCCTGGGGGAAGCTGTTCGGGATCGGGAAGACGCTGCCTGCACCGCCCAACTCCTCCAGCGCCGCCATCCACTGGTTCTGGTGCATGGTGTCGCGGGCGATGAGGTAGGAGAGCATGTCCTTCATGCCTGGATCGCTTGTCATGTTGTAGAGGCGAACGGCGAGCACCCGCCCGGTCGATTCCGCCGCGACGTTGGCGGTCATATCCGCGGCGATGTTGCCACTCGCATAGATGTGCGACATGTCGAAGGGAACTCCATCGGAATCCACCGGCATGGCTGAGAGCCCCGCCGAGAGGAGGTTCTTCAGGTTGAGCCCGCCTAGTACCGCGCCGCCGACCGGGTCGGCCGCGACTTCCTCCTTCAGGCTCAGCGGCGCGCCTTCAAGGTTCATGGCCACGGCGGTCGCCAGCATCTCGATATGGCCGAGTTCCTCGGCTGCCGTGTTCATCAGCAGATCGCGGAACTTGGGATTGCCGCGGGCGCCGCATGCCTGGAAGAAGTACTGCATGGCAACGCGGATTTCGCCCTCGACGCCGCCGATTGCCTGCTGGAGCGCACGTGCGAACATCGGATCTGGGGTCTCGACACGCACCGGGTACTGCAGCTTGCCGTCGGTATAGAACATGCTTGTCTCCTTTTTGTTGGGAACGGGGTGCCGAACATGAGGAGGCTGCGAAGGTTCCTGGATAATTCGAGCCGCGCACCCAGCCGAAGCGCTAAGGCCCGGGCCAGGGCGGGCGGGGCGGGCAGACGAGAAGGCTCATCCACTCGTGAGGGCTCGTTCACAGAACTTGACTCGACATCACATCTTGTGAGGGTAGTATTAGGCATCGCTCGGCACATCTTTGAGGGCGCTGACGCTAGGATGTTGGCAGTTCTCGCCCCAAGCATTGGGAGTAACCCGATGAACATTGAGCTACCCGACGCCCGATTTGCAGGCGTCCTTTTTCCGGAAGACCTAGCTCGAATGAGCGTCGCTGTGAGGGACGCGCTCCAGCGTTTGGCGTCCGATGGGGTCGCAATCGAGAGCGAACTCGTTGCTCGTATCATTCTCAAATTTTACAGGCGCGGCCTGGTCGACACAGACAAGCTCGCAGATGTGGCCGTATTGGTCGGGCACTCAAAGCTCTTCCGGCATTCCTGCTGAGCAGGTACGGACCAAGAACCGGTGGCGTAGGTTTCTGTTGGGCGAGCGACCCTGCTTCTGCAGGGCGGCGGTTAGGTCGGCCCCACTGCCGGCGCTTCGGTCAGGCGATGGCCCCTTCAAACTCCTCTGCCCCAACACCGGGGAACGCGTCAGCGCTTTCGCGTGCGTAGCGTGCTGGCGAAACCCCTACGGCGCGAGTAAATGCAACACTGAAAGCGCTAGCGGAGCCATACCCCACCTGTCGTGCGATTTCTCCCACACTGGCCTCTCGCTTGCGCAGCAGGTCTTTCGCTAAAGCCAGCCGCCAAGATGTAAGGTATTCCATAGGGGCCATGCCGACCACGGTTAGGAACCGCTCATGGAAACCCGATCGTGACAAGGCCGCCTCCCGGGCCAGTTCGGCTACGGTCCAGTTGCGGTTCGGCCGTGCATGCATGGCTCTTATCGCCATCGACAGGCGTTCGTCCGACAGGCCCCGCAGGAGGCCGGGCGAACTGCCGGGTTCGGCTGTTGTTCGCAAAGCCTCGAACAGCAAGACCTCAAGCAGATGTTGTAACACGACCTCCCGTCCTGGCTTATTCCCGATGACCTCCTCACCTAGCAATTCCATCAGCATGGCCAAGCGTCGTTCGCCACGCACAATGACCAGTTTTGGGAGCAGGGAGGATAGCAGGGTGGCGTCGTGGGACTGGAAGATGCAGTAGCCGACCAGTGCCCGCATATCGATTGGACCGCTGACGCTGCCCACGCGATATCCGCCTCCGGGCAGGATGACGGGATCCACCACCATGTCGCTGTCGCTGCTCGGGACCTCGCTGAACATCATGAAATCCTGCGCGGAGGGGATGAGGATGAAGTCACCTGCATTTACGTCAACTTCGCCGCTTTCGTGATCCCAATACCGGAGGCTTCCCCTGAGCACCGCGGCGTAATAGGGGTTCGGTGACTGAGTGCGTCGCACTCGCCAAGGGCCCGAGCCGGTGACGCATTTGGAGAACGGCACGCCCGGTTGGAGCAAGCTGACGATTTGCGCTAGTGGGTCTGCCATTCTGGACTCTCGCGAAATTTTCGTGGATGTTTAAATATAGAACGTTCAGAAGCCTGTCACTATCTCCTGTTGGCACAATAACAACAGGATCCAATCATGGCCTCAAACTCTCGCATCGCCCTCGTCACCGGCGCCAATCAAGGCATCGGCTTTCAGATCGCAACGGACCTCGCCGCCAACGGTCTCACAGTCCTGCTGGGCTCGCGCAGCCTCGAACGCGGCAAGGCGGCCGCGCAAGACATATCTGGTGACGTTCACCCCATCCAGATTGACGTGACGGACGCAGCTTCGATTGATGCCGCCGTTGCGCAAGTTGAACAGCAGTTTGGTCGTCTGGACATCCTCATCAACAATGCCGCGATTTCCCGGGCGAACGGGGAGGCAACGGAGACGATGGAGAACTATATTCAACGCTCGCGAGCAACCCTTATCTCGGTAGACGAGGTAAGGACGATTTGGGAGACCAATGTGTTCGGCGTCCTCTCCGTTACTCAGGCCTTCTTACCCCTGCTGCGCAAGTCTGAAGATGCACGCGTCGTCAACGTATCGAGCAGCCTGGGCTCGCTGACCATCAACTCCACTCCCAATCCTTATCGGGCTGCATTCAACCCCGGGTATGGCGCTTCGAAAACAGCGCTCAACGCCATTACAGTGGCTTTTGCCATCGACTTGGAAGCCGAGGGTATAAAGGTGAATGCTGTAACCCCAGGCTTCACCAGCACTGCGCTGAACAATTACGAAGGTACCGAGACCGTCCAGCAAGGTGCTGCCGAAGCGGTCCGCGTCGCTCTCAGCGGCGATCCCACAACGGGTAGCTTCACGGGTTCGGTCAACGAAGCCTACCCGTGGTAGCCAGACGGAAGCCGCCGGCAATGATCCCGGCGGCCCACCTCGTGATGTCGCCCCAATCTATTTGCTCTAATCCGGGCGCGTCAGTTGGCGCATCGCCTGTCGTCGGGGCGGCAGCAGAAGACGGTGACCGACATCTTTCGCCGACGCGCCGCAAGAGCACCTTCTAGACGGGGAGTTTCTGCGCACTATCTCGACGGAGGGGGCTTCGGGAGGTCGTATGTTCAAAAGATACGCTTATGCCTGGATCACGCTGGGCTTCTTTCTTTTCTCCTTCGCCGGCCACTGGATCTTTGGATGGTTCGCATTCGTGAACGAGCAGATGGACCACGGGCGTACGCCGGAATTCGCGGCTTACCTTGCCGAAATGAGCAGGGATACGTTTGAGAACTGGCAGTCGGAGTTCCTGCAATTGCTTTGGCAGGTCGTGGGGCTGGCGTACTTCCTTTACATCGGCTCCCCGTCCTCCAAGGAGAGCAACGACAGGACTGAAGCGAAGCTCGACGCTCTGATCAGATTGAACGCCGGCGAGAAGGCCGACCAACTCATAGCCGAGATAGACAAGAAATTCATGCGTACGGATGGCCCGTAGCAATTCCCCGATCTAGATGCTTCGCGCCGCCAACCAGTCGAGCCCCACCTGGAGGGTGAGGCTCTCTTTCTCCTCGCCTAGTTGGCGTTGAGTTGCTCCACCATTTGCAGATGGTGTTCAAGGGCGGGTGCCGTCTTGGCAGCCCAGGCCTTCAGTTCCGCGTTGTCACCCTCTTCTCCGTAGCGTTTGAAGAGGTCCACGGCATCTTCATGGACGTCTTCTTGAGCTGACACGTAGGCCTCCACGAATTCATCCCCCTGAAGACCCCGCAGTTCCTCCAGAGTTTCCTGATGCTCCTCAGTCATGGAGGTCGGCAGTGTCGCCTGAACCTTGCCGCTCGTAACCAACTGTTTGAGTTCGTCAGAGGTCTTCTGATGATCTGCGAGCATCTGCTCGGCGAATGCCTTGACATTGCCCTGGGCACGCTCGGCGGCAAGCTTGCTGGATTCGATCTCGAACATATCGCCCGAGGCGGCTTCCAACACAAAGTCTTCGGTCTTGGGAGGCGTCCCCGTCACGGAATTCAGCCCGGTGGATTCGGCCGCCGACTGCGCGAATGCGGATGTGGCCATCAGAGTGATGAACGCGGTGGCAAGAAGCTGTTTCATGGTGATCTCCTTTTCGTGAGATCGACCCAACAGCCGACGAACGCGCTTGTTCCGATCGAGCCTCCGCTTCGTGGTGGCCCGATCGCTAGGCGAGCGCGGTGCTTCCGTGGCCCTAGGCTTAGGTCTCCGTCCAGTTGAGACAGCCGACTGGCAGGATGGAGTTGCTGACAAGAAGGGCACCATAGGCGTAGAACCTGCTCACATCGCCGCCCTCGGAGAGATCCACGGCCCACACCGTTCCGCCGGCATCCGACCACAAGAGGCGGCCGTTGGCTGCTGCCAGTCCGGCCATTGCTTCGGCGGGTGATACGCCAGGGCGGAACACCACTATCGCCGTGCCGTCATCCGGTGCCGGAAGCGCAGCCAAGGGGCCGGCGATGAGGATCGCCGCAACCAGAGCCGTGTGGGAATGGAAGCCGCGGCTTTTCTCAAAGCCCGTATCCCTCCGACGCAGCATCAAACCGACCGCTGCGGGCAGAACTCCAAAGAGGGCAAGCCAGAGCAAGTCCCAAAAGAGCGGGTTCTCGGCATCCATACGGATCCGGTGAATGCCGAGGATCCAATGCGAGAGAAGGCTGTCAAGGACATGCCATGCTCCGAAGCCTATCAGGGCATCGGCAAGCAGCGAACGATCGGCGCCGCGCAAAGCAAACTGCCCTCGGCTTCGCCAAAGGAGCCAAAGGCCGACTGCGGCGATCACATACATGAGCACGTGGAACAGCCCGTCTGTCATGATCAAGAAGCGGATATCCTTCCCTGCCTCCTGGAGGCCACTCAACAAATGATGCCACTGCAGCACCTGGTGCAGCAGAATGCCATCAAAGAAGCCCCCGAGCGCAAAGCCGAGCGCGTGGCCGGACCAATGGAAGGTGGAGGATAAAGTGGAGGGCGCGTCTAGTGGCCTGGCGGTCGTGCTCACGATGTTCTCCCGATCGTTCTACCGAAGGTCGGTAACCTGAGGCCGTCCAGAGAAGTTCCGCGTGGGGGAGATGGGCCGGGACAAACACGACCTAAGCGAAGCTCCCAAGGGCAGAGACGTTCCTTATCGCCGGCGATAACCCGGACAGCTCGAGGCGCACCCAATGTTGCGAACCGCCGCATCTGAAATCGTGATGCACCTTTTTCCGGCTTTGCGAGTTGGAGGGCGTGGAAGGAGACGGTGCAGTGACAGAGAGAACGGTAAAAGACGCTGATAAGCCTTTCATCGGAAACGACGGGCACCAGCGGTTCAAAGAAAGCGTGGATACCTCGCGGACGCCAGAGGAGGAGAGAGCGGACCCAGACCGCGGTAAAGCAGCAAGGCCGGACGGGACGGTAAAGTGAAGGTTGGCATTGCCTGCCGTAACGGCACGGCGGTGTCTCCGGGGCCGGGCCGTCTCTTACCGATTGCAGCGACGTTGTATTGGAGCCTCGACTCTTTCGTAGGTCGTGGCATCATCCTTCGGGGGGCTGGAGGATGGCCAAAGGCGGAAAGCTCGGCTGGGTGGTTGCAGGCATTCTATGCTTGGCGTGGCTTGGCTCGAACGATGATAAACAGCAAACGCGGCCGCCACAGTCCAATCCGAGCTTAAACCGACCGCAGGTACCGGCTTCTCCTATCCGGAGGCCTCCTCCGCCGCCACCGGTCACCCCGGCAGCGTCACCGTAAACAGCGCCTGTGATCCGGAAGCCGCTCCAATCTCCCGAGCGTCTATACACGACTGCAAATGTGCGACTAAGAGCTGGTCCCTCGACGGACGCGGCGATCGTGTGGACGGTACCGGCCGGGCGGCAGATCGAATCCTTGGGACAGGATAGTCACCGCGCTTGGTACAGCGCCGTTAATTGCTGGCGCCGCCATCCTCGCCTTCTTCGTATCGATGCGCGTGACCAAGACCATTCCGCCCGTACTCGCCGCTCTCGTCGCAGGCTTGATCGCAGCGTTCGCGACGGGAGCCGTCGGCGCCGGCGCCGCCAACATCGCCTTCGCCGCTCCTGAATTCACGATGCCGGTGTTCACCATCGATGCCTTCTTCGCGATAGCCGTCCCGTTTGCACTTCTGGTCATCGGAGCTGAGAATGCGCAGGCGACCGGCGTGCTAATGGCCGAAGGCTATCGGCCGCCGGTCAATGCGATGACTATCATTTCCGGCATCGGTGGCATCGCGGCAGGTCTTCTGGGCGGCCACAATGCCAATATTGCCGGCCCTATGACGGCGATATGCTCATCAGAACAGGCCGGCGAGAATAAGGAAGGGCGCTATGCCGCAACCGTCGTCAACGGCGTGCTCTTCGCCGCATTCGGCCTCGTGGCTGGCGCAGCTGTTCCCGTTGTGCTCAGCCTCCCCTCGGCTCTCATCGGCACGGTGGCAGGTCTTGCCATGATCGGGGTGCTGCTGTCCGCCTTCCAGAACGCCTTCGGCAAGTCGCTCGGCAACCAGACCGGCGCCTTCGTGGCGCTCGCCGTCCGCCATGTCGAACGTCTCGCTCCTCGGCATCAGCGCCCCCTTCTGGGCCCTGGTCGCCGGCGTGGTCGTCTCGGCCCTGGTCGAAGCCGGAAATCTCGGGGAGAGACAGGCCGCGTAAGCGCGGGTTACCATTTACCGATGTCGGTACCAAAGTCGCTCCCGTTGCGGATCTATTCGGTCGGAACGGGAGCGGCTATTGTCGCTGCCTTCTCAGCTTACGCGCTTCAATCCGAGGTTCGAGAGCGGAAATTATTGCCGTTCGACCGCCCGGTTGACTAAGACCCAAAGCCAGGGCACAAAGGCGGCATCCACGGTCGATCGCGATGGGAAAACAGAGGGAGTTTCAAGGCTTTTCTTCTAAGCTATTGAAATAATGTGAGAATCCAAGGTCGCTAGGCAAGTCATTTTGGAACGATTTTTCGATCTAAATTGGCGATCATCTCCCCCTCGGAAAAGTGGCGTCTTCTCAATACGTTGGGCGATCTCGGCCGCACCTCCTTGGGCCATCCGTCGCGTTCGAAGGCGGCTAGCAAATTGGCTGGGGACCCGCGGTCAATGACCGCAACGGGGCCGGCAGCCGACCGTCGGCTGCTAGGACACCCAACACGGAAAGCTAACTTCTAAGTTCAAACCGCTGACGTCTGAAATCCGCCCGAAGCGGTCATTGCAAAAGTTCTACCGTGATTGATTGGGCTAGTGTGCATCGATAATCTCCCAACAAATCGTGCAGTACATACCCATCGCGTTTGGCGCTGTGTGGGCTTCTAACCTGACTGCTTCGTGAGCCATTGCCAGTGTCTCGATGGCGGTCATCATGGCTCGCCCGATACCTTGCCGCGGCCCTCCGCGACGATTGCAACCGTGCAAACTACCCCGTTGCCGTTCACAGAGAGATCAAGACGGGCGGCACCGACGAACTCATCGCCATCGACCCACACGCCCGAGGATTAGGCTATCGCTTTCCTTTCAGGGGGTCGTTCTGAATCTCCAAATATCTGCCGATGCTTCGCTCGGAGGCCTCGCAGGTACCATCTGATCATCCAACAAGGCGACGTGTGCTGACGTGCAGTGCCTTCAGTCCGCTCTCATGAGCTTTTCGGTGATATCGCCAACAAGCGAAGTGTCGTAGGCGTCCAACGTTTTCTGGCGGTCAGCGGCATCAAAGTCGATCTCTTCCAGATCAACCCAGTACACATTGGGAGAAGCGGCAGAATGGAAGATGTAGGTTTTGTTCGTGGAGTCCGCCAACGTGAACCATAGAGTCGGCCAGGCATCTACAGCCTCACTGCCGGACGTATCCAAGGCACCGCGCGGCACGGCCACACTGCGTCCCAGCGCCTGGGCGTCGGCTATCGCCTGCTGCACGCTATCGGCTGGCGGCAAAGTCTTCAGAAACGCCGAGGCCCGCACAAAACGGCTCTCCGGATCGATGTCGCCTGGCAAAGACTTCGTCCCGCCGAAGGCCTCATAATTCTTGAGGTTTCCGAGCTGAATTTCCAAGGGGGGTTCGTTGGTCATCACGGTGAATTCTTTGCCGTGATGGACCACCTTCTTGCCGTCGACGTACTCAATGACTGCCGAATCTCCTTCGGAGTCCGAGATCGAAAGATGCATAGGCCAGTCGGTCCCGCCTAAGGCTTCAGATACGATCCGGACGGACTCGAGCCCTTTCAGGGCTTCGTTGACGGTACTGAAATTGTCGAGGACGTACTGAGCCCATATGAGGTTGGACAGGCCCGGGCGATCATCGGCAGGCTCATACTCGGTGTCGGTTAGATAAAGCGTGTTGGCGACAAGCCCTTTCTCATTCATGCCGTCGGGTGTCGATTTGCCTCCGGTAACGACCCCAACGCTGCCATACTTGGAGGTCCATTTGAGCGGCTTGCCATCTCCTGTGTCCGAGAGCCGGCTCATTCCCCGCGGAAATACTGCTATCTGGGCGTGATCGGGGCGATTCAGGTCCATGGTTCGAGCGACGACCGTCGCCTGACCGTTGGTGTTCGAGAGTATGCGGGAACATGCCATTGCATCCACCGATACTGCCGCAAGCGAGAGAGCCGCAACCAGTCCGGTTGTGGCGAAGGAATTAAAGCTGGTAGACATGATCGCATCTCTCAGAAGTTCTGTTTGATAATCCTCCGGTAGGACAATCCCGTCATTGCGTCTGATCAATACTAAACCTTTGACCGCCGTCTCTGACGCCGACGCCGCCTTGTTCACTCGGAAAGGCGACTGCGACGTCATCCCAGACCTCAATGTCCGGTGTTGGCGCTCGGCGACATGACGGCTACCGGCCCATTCCAGTCAGTGACGGAGAGGCTGCGGCAGCTCATCTTCCGCCCACTGATATCAAGCACGCGGACGCCGCCTTCCAAGTGAGGGTGAGTGCGCGTGATTGACTAGCCCTAATCCAGCGCTGGCAGGAGCTTCAAGAACTCGCGGCGGACGCCAGGGTCTTTATCAGAAGTCCAGCAGTTTCCACGGACGAGCCGGGGTTCTGGCCCGTGATCAGCAATCCGTCTTGAACCGCGTAGGAAGACCAGTCGTCACCGCTGGAATAGCTGCCACCGTTCTGCTTCAACATGTCCTCGACGAGGAAAGGCACGACGTCCGTCAGGCCCACGCCATCTTCTTCCGTGTTCTTGAAGCCCGTTACCTTCTTGCTATTGACCAGCGGCGTCCCGTCTTCTGCCTTTACGTGGCGCAGAACGCCCGGTGCGTGGCAGACGAGTGCGACCGGCTTCCCCGACCGGTACAGTGACTCGATCAGTGCAATGGAATCTTTATCTTCCGCCAAATCCCAAAGAGGACCATGGCCACCGGGGTAGAACACAGCATCGAAGTCTTCGTGAGACACCGAGGCAAGCGGCACCGTCGACGCAAGCACGGACTGCGCTGCGGGGTCGGCCTGGAAGCGCCGCGTCTGCTCAGTTTGGAAGTCTGGCTCGTCACTCTTGGGATCGAGCGGCGGCTGTCCGCCCTTGGGTGACGCTACGGTAACGTTCGCTCCTGCTTCCAGGAAGGCGTAGTACGGAGCAGCGAACTCCTCCAACCAGAAGCCCGTCTTGCGCCCCGTGTCACCAAGTTCATCGTGGGAGGTGAGAACCATCAAAATATTCATGTGCTTGATCCTTTCGCGATCACGACTGCATCTGTTCGGATGAACTGATCATGCGCTCATGCAGCTCATTTCTGAAATTTATCTTCTTGATCTCAGTTATGCTCTCAGCAAAATATCTGAATGAAGTACGATCTAAACCTCCTGCCGATCTTCTTGGCGCTGATGGACGAGCGCAACGTTACCCGCGCCGCCGAGCGGCTCGGTATGACCCAGCCCGCTCTCTCCAACGCGCTCAACCGTCTGCGCGAGACTTTGCGTGACCCGCTCTTCATCCGCGAGCGCTACGGCATGAGGCCGACGCAGTTGGCTGAAGAGCTTGCTCCTGTTGTTCGCGCCGCGTTGGCGGGACTGGACGACGCCATCCTTGGTCAGCAGGAGTTCGATCCGTCTCTTGCCACACGACAGTTCACCATCGCACCCAACAGCTATGTCGAGTTCGTCCTGATGCCGGAGGTCGTGGCGCGGCTACGGGCACGCGCTCCTGGGATCAAGCTTCGCTTGACCCCTTTCGGCAACGATCTTGTCGAGACGGGGGCGATCTCGGGCACCACCGAGATGGTGCTCGGCCGCATTGTCGATCCGCCTGACAACATGATCGTGCAGCATCTCATGGATGACGGCTTGGCCTGCGTGGTGCGGACGGAGCATCCCGAGATCGGCGAGAGCATCTCGAAGGAGCAGTACGAGAGCCTGAAGCATGTCAACGTGCTGCCGCCCGGTCGGATGCGCGTCGGTCTGTTTCAGGCGCTGCAGCAGCAGGGCGTGCACCGGGAAGTCGCTGTTTCGGTCACGCACTTCCTGGCGGTTCCGGAGATGGTAGCCGTCACAGACTACTGTGCGACGCTGCCGCGTCTCATCTGCCAGCGCCTCGCTCGCGATCCACGGGTCAAGGTTCTGCCCGCGCCCGCTAATTTCGGAACGTTCCCTGTGGAGCTAGCTTGGCATGTCCGGTACCGTGCCGATCCCGCTCATCGCTGGCTGCGGTCTCTGATCAGTGAAGTAGCAAAGGCTGTCTCTGATGAATCGGGAAGCGGCCGTATCTGAAGGTGCGGTGGCATCGAATATCTGTCAGATGGCCGTTGCCCGGAGGTGACGCCTTGTGGCGTAACGTCAACCGCAACATCATTCTACTTCGGGCGGTGAATGACGGCAATTGGCGCGGAAGCGGAAGTCCGGAGTCGGCCCTTTGCGGCCATTCGGCGTCCAACTGCGAAGGTACCGGTTTGCGCCCGCTCAGGCGCTTGCGTGCGCCGCCTTCGACATCCGCAACTCATATACCGATGCCGGGGGCAGGTTCCAGGCTGTCCTGCCGATGCAGTTTACCTCCAGGGATAGCCGTCGCGCCACCTCCCTGCGGACAGGTGGCACGTGGCCGTAGGTGAACTGGTAGAAAGCGCCATGGGAGCGACCGGGTTCGCCCCGCCTCAGAACGGTCCGCGCTGCGTACAGGATCCGCATCTGAGATGCTACGCTCATCGCCAGAAGCGGCAGGCCCGAGACGATGGCCCCTGGTGCCTCTGCCAGACGTGCGTGCGCATGGCGTGCCAGGTCTTCTGCCCTCGCGCAAACGACATCGGCATCCGGGAAACGGCGTCGCAGGAGAAGGGTGAAGGCGGGCGACTGTTCGATCATCAGCAACTGTTGCGGTTCCACTCCGCGTCCCAAGAGCGCGCGGGTGAAGACCCCGGTGCCAGGTCCAAGCTCTATCACCGGCCCCGTCTGTGGCCCTATCCTCGACGTGATCAGGGCGGCCAGGGCGGCTCCTGAAGGGGCGATTGCGGCAATCGCCAGCGGGTCCGACAGCCACGCCCGGAAAAAGGTTGCACCGTCGCCGCCGACCAAGGTTGCTGTGAGGCTCATGACGCTGCCGCCAGAAGGGGCTGATCGAGGGCCATGACAGTAGCAGCGGCATCATCTGGCCGCATTCGACGCATACCTTCGGCTGGCGATATTTCCGGAACATAGCCAAGCTCTTGGCGTGCGCGAGTTATGTCGATGGTGAAATCCTTGCCGATCAGGCGCAGCATCTGCCGGGTGATCGGAGGCTCGCCCTTGAGGCGGAAGGCTCGCCAGACCGCACCCATAAGGCCGGCCATGACCCAAGCAACGCCGAACGGCACGCTGCGCTCCTTAGGTGTGACGTTGCGGCTGCCGAGCAGCCGCGTCAGGAACGACTTCAATGTGGTGTCCTCGCCATCACTCACAAAGAAAGCTTCGCCGCCCGATCCACGGTTGGCGGCGAGGATCAGTGCGTGACACAGGTTATCGACATGGCAGGTGGACAGGGCCTGTCCGCCGCCGGCGACCCATTGGAACTGCCCCTTGCGGACGGTCTCGATCATGTGGTCAAGGGCCGGCATGTCTGGCCCCCAGATGAAGGGAGGACGAATGGCCGCCGTGGAAAATCCCGCGCGCCGACCATTCGCCGCCAACAGCACCTCCTCTGCTTCGGCCTTGGAGGCTGCATAAGGGGCAAACGCCATCTTGCGCAGGGCCATGGCCTCGGTCGCGCCCTGCGTCGGTTCGGGACGGCCCATCACGACAGCAGCGGCGCTGACATAGACGACGCGGCGCACGCCGGCCCGCTCGGCCGCCTCAACGACATTGCGGGTGCCGTCAACGTTGATCCGACGGAACTCAGACATCGGTCCCCAGAGCTTGAAATGCGCCGCGACATGAAACACAACCTCGACTCCTTCCATGGCATGGGTGAGCGAGGCGTGGTTCAGAAGGTCGCCAGCGACCGGTTCAGCACCCAGCGCCTTCACGCCTGCCAGTGCTTCTGTGCTGCGGCCGAGCGCTCGGACGCGCCAGCCGTCCGAAAGCAGCCGGCAGATGAGATGTCCACCAACGAAGCCGGATCCGCCAGTGACAAGGGCGAGGCGGGGTGAAAGCGGGGGTAAGATGCTGCTCATGACGATCTCCTGGGTTCTGTTAGTCCCAAGGTGCCACACGCGCGCATAATACACAATACAAAATATGAAATCTGTTACGTGTTGCAGTTCGTCTTTTTGTCGGCTAAGACCTGCGCATGACAAATGACGCGCCCGATCATCGCGACCGCATCCTCGACACGGCTGCCGAGCAGGTTCGTCGCTTTGGCGAGGCAAAGACCAACGTGGTCGATATCGCCAAGGCCATGGGCCTGTCCCATTCCGCCATCTACCGGCACTTCCGTTCCAAAGCGGATATCTTCGATGCCTTGGCTGCACGGACCATGGCCGAGGAAGCCGAGCTGGCCGCCCGTTTCGTGCACGCCGATGGGTCTGCGGGCGACAGGTTGCGCGGTCTCGTCTTGGCACTCCATCGCAGCAAACGCGCCAAGCTGGGAGACGACCCCGAAATCCATGGTCTGTACCGCCGAATCGTGACGGAGCGTCCGGACCTTGTCGCCGACTATGCGCGACGAATGACAGGGCTCGTCCGGCAGGTGCTGGAAGATGGGGTCGCAAGGGGAGAATTCCGCACCCTCGATCTCGACGCTACTGCCGGTGTGGTTCGAGACGCCGTTACGGTCTTCGTACACCCCGCCCATGTGGAACAGGCTGTCGTGGCCGGGATTGATATGGAGCCAAGGCTTCAAGCAGTCATGGATGCATTGGCGGTGGCTTTCGCGGCCACAAAGCCGGCGTGATACGTATCCGTGCAAATCGGTCATTCATTCCGCTCCGGACAGACAACTATCGGGCCCCAATCAGGTTGAGGTGATCCAAAGCGAATGTCCGCTTGTGGCGCAAAGCGGCCATCCCGGGCACTGTAACTTTCTTCGCGAGTGCGGAAATTATTGCCGCTCGACCGTCTAGTTGACTGATGCCCAAAGCCAGGGCACAAAGGTGGCATCCACGGTCGCTCGCGATCGGAAAACAGAGGGAATTTCGAGGCTTTTAAGCTAAGCCATTGAAATCATGTGAGAATCCAGGTTCCCCAGCCAATTCTCCCGAAAAGCCCTGATTCCCTTGTTTTTCTAGTCGTGCCGGATCCCGTTTTGGCGTCATTGGCGACCTGATGCCCAAGGTGGTGCCAGGCCTCAAAAGCGTCACGAGCGGACGTCATGGCTCCTACCCTGCCCCAGTGTTTCGAACCTCGTCTGCGAGCCAGGCTCGGATAGCCTGGACTTTGGGATGATCCCGGCTGCCGGTTCTGTAGAGGAGATCGTAGCCCAGTTCGACATCCAGCCTTGCCTGCGGGAACGGCGCGACGAGGCGGCCTTGACGGAGGTCCTCGGCCACCAGGACACTCCTGCCGAGCGCCACGCCTTCGCCTCGGATGGCAGCCTCGATGGACATGCTGCCGTGGCTGTAGCCCGGGCCACGCGCCTTCGGGTAAGGCAGGCCCGCCATCGTGAACCAGCGTTCCCACGTCGCCGTCATTCCGACCTCGTGGATGAGCTTGCACCTTGCCAGATCGGCAAGGTCCGCCAGCCCTCCCACCTCGTCCAGATAGGCGGGCGCGCAGACGGGTGAGACCGTTTCGTTCATGATCCGCTCCGCCGTGGCGGCGGGATAGATGCCCGGTCCGTAGCGCAGGACCACGTCGATCTGGCTCCTGGCAAAGTCTACCGAGATATCGGTAACCTCGAGATGGACATCGAACTCCGGATAAAGGGCCATGAGCCTGTGCAGGCGCGGCGTCAGCCATTTGCTGGCGAACGATACGCCCGAGCTTATGACGAGACGCTGGGTATCGCTGCGGCTCCGGATTGCCTCCGCCTCCCGCGCAAGATCCGACAGGAGACGGGTCACGACGCCGAAGAAGGACGAGCCGGCTTCCGTCAGTTCCAATTTCCGGGTCAGCCTCCGGAAGAGCGGGGTTCCGAGATTTTCTTCCAGCGCCTTTATCTGGCGACTGACCGCGCCGTGCGTCAGGCGAAGTTCTTCGGCCGCGAGCGTCATGCTGAGGCGTCTTGCCGTTGTCTCGAAGGCGCGCAGGTTCTGGAGCGGCGGGAGATGGTCGACCATGACTTCATGCGTGAACAGGGATCACGCATCCTGTGAGAACCTATCGTTTGTAAGCTGCGTGAGCCGTAGCATAGGAATGACGGCAACGCACGCTTCCATCACGATGAACCCACGCCGATGACCGACAGCCTTCCCATGGCGGGCAGCGCCGCCCGCAAACCTTCTGCTTCCACGAGAAGCGTCCTTGCCATGCTGCTGCTGGCCGTGATGTGGGGGCTTTCGATCCCGATCACCAAGCTCGGCTTGGAGACCGTCCCGCCGCTGATGTTCACCGCCTTGCGGTTCGTGGTGGCAATACCCCTGCTGCTGATCCTGGCAGCGGGCCGGCTTCGGGTTCCGCTCCGGGCCGTTCCCGGCATCGTCGCACTCGGCGTTATGGGGATCACGCTCGGCAATGTCGCCCAGTCCTTCGGGGTGCAGGGCACGTCCGCGTCCGTCGGGACCATCATATCGGCCACCATTCCGATCTTCATCGTCATCTTCGCGGCGATGCGGCTCGGGCAGCCTGTCGCGGGAAGGCACTGGACGGGTCTCCTGCTTGCCTTCTGTGGCATTGCGCTGGTGGCCGCCGGAAGCGGCGCAGGGGCAGACGACCTGTCGAAGACCACGATGACAGGCGTCGCCTGGATGCTGGTCTCGGCTCTCGCCATCGCTTTCTACTACATCTGGAGTGCCGAGCTGGCGGAGGAGTACGGGATGCTGCCTGTCGCCGCATGGAACGCCCTTGCAGGCTTCGTCGCGATCCTGCCTCTTGCGGCGTTCGAGATGGAGGGCGCCTCTTATGAACTCACGGCCCAGGCCATATGGGCCGCGGTCTATCTGGGTGTCATGGTGACCGTCGCCGGCCTTTTCCTGTGGCTCCATATCCTCCGGGCCGTTCCGGCTCGGGTCGCGGCGAGCGTCCAGTACCTTCAGCCGGTGTTCGGGATCACTGCGGCCTCCTTCATGTTCGGCGATCGGCTCGGTCTCCTGTTCGTGGCCGGTGTGGCCGTCATCCTGACCGGCCTCGTACTGGCGGTCTCGAACAAGCCTGCTGTCGCCGAGCCAGCCGTGACCCGCGAGTAGGTCGCAGCCTTACCCTCCGCTCTTCCACTCGAGAGCGGACCTTGCCTGTCCATGCGGGCAGGCTTCTTCGTCCGTCCGAGGCGTGCCCGTAACTTTCATTCTGCGGGCTGATCTCCGTCAATGTGCTTGGGTCGCGGATGCGGTTCAGTATCCGAGTTCAAGGCAAACGATCGTCCATCATAGGTCGAAGACCCATGGTGGGGATGGTTCCTCAGGCAACGAAAAGGATACGGCAAATGTCTCATCAAGCTAAAGTTGCCCTCGTCACCGGATCCGCACAAGGGATTGGCCGAGGCATTGCCCTGCGGCTGGCCAGCGACGGCTTCGATGTCGCATTGGTGGACCTCAAGGCGGACAAGCTTGGCGACGTCGCCAAGGAGATCCAGGCCATCGGTCCCAGAACATCGGTCTTCGCCGCCGATGTCAGCGACCGTGAACAGGTCTATGCCGCCATAGATCACGCGGAGGCGGAACTGGGCGGTTTCGATGTCATCGTCAACAACGCCGGCATCGCCCAGGTGAAGCCGATCCAGGACGTCCTGCCGGAAGACGTTGAGAAAATCTTCAAGATCAATATCGAGGGCGTGTTGTGGGGGATTCAGGCCGCCGCCAAGAAATTCAAGGCTCGAGGGCAAAAGGGCAAGATCATCAATGCCTCGTCAATTGCCGGCCATGAAGGCTATGCAATGCTCGGAATCTATTCGGCGACCAAGTTTGCCGTGCGCGCGCTCACCCAGGCCTCCGCCAAGGAATATGCAGCCGATGGCATTACCGTTAACGCCTATTGCCCCGGCGTGGTCGGCACGGACATGTGGGTGGAGATCGACGAAAGATTCTCCAAGCTCACCGGCGCGCCGAAGGGCGCAACCTACGAAAAGTTCGTCCAAGGCATTGCCCTCGGTCGCGCGCAAACGCCCGAAGACGTCGCAGCACTGGTCTCGTTCCTGGCCAGCTCCGACGCAGACTACATCACGGGACAGGCAATCCTGACGGACGGCGGCATGGTCTATCGCTGAGCGCCAGCCCTCGCCAACACGCCCAGGTCAACACCCCACCTGCTCGGACGACGGTCGATGCCGGTAGCGCCACGTCGATCCCGTCGCTTCCGTTCCGGATGTGACGAGCCACGTCTGTGCGCGGACTTCCTCACGTTCACGCGCGCTTGAATGCTCCTGTCCGAGGAAACAGCACCCGGACGGGTTCCTATCATTCCGAGCCGGATCCCGTTCGGCCTTCTCCCCTGGCGAATTGATTTAGATCAACATATATTAGTTTCTCGCGATATATATCGGCGCGGTAGCTGCCTTGGCGTTCGGACAGATGGAAACCCGGCGCCGCGCTATCTTTATTAGGAAACCGCTATGACGTCTCACAAAGTATCGCTGGTCACCGGCGGTGCCGGCTTCATCGGGTTTAATCTCTGCAAGAAGCTGCTCGGACGAGGTGACAAGGTCGTCTGCGTTGACGACATGACATCGGGAATGCCGCAACATGTGGACGAATTGCGTCGGGATGCCAATTTCGAGTTCATCCGCCACGACGTATGCGATGCGCTCGATCTGAAGGTCGACCGCATCTTCAATCTCGCCTGCCCGGCCTCTCCCCCCGCCTATCAGGCCGATCCGATCAAGACGACCCTCACCAGCGTGCTCGGCGTGCGCAACATGCTGGAGCTTGCCGTGACCAACGGCGCCCGCATCCTGCACACGTCTACGTCGGAAGTTTATGGCGATCCGCTCGAGCACCCGCAGCGGGAAAGCTATAATGGCAACGTCCATACCATGGGACCGCGCGCCTGCTACGACGAGGGCAAGCGCTGCGCCGAGACGCTGCTCCACGACTATCACCGGCTTCGCGGTGCAGACGTCCGCGTCGTGCGCATCTTCAACACCTACGGCCCGGGAATGCGGTCCGACGACGGACGGGCGGTCTCGAATTTCATCGTCCAGGCTCTTACGGGCCAGGACCTGACGATCTATGGCACCGGCAACTACACCAGATCCTTCTGCTACGTGGACGATCTGGTCGACGGGATGCTGCGCCTGATGGAACTGGACGGCGATCACCCCGCGCCCGTCAACCTCGGAAATCCGCACGAGATCGCCATCAAGGATCTGGCGGAGCTGGTGCTCGCCGAGACGGGCTCCCGTTCCGGCATCATCCATCTCCCGAGCGTCATCGATGACCCTCGGGTTCGCTGCCCCGACATCACCCGCGCAACGAAGCTGCTCGGCTGGAAGCCCAAAGTCCGCATCGAGGACGGACTGAAGGAGACGATTGACTACTTCCGGCGCCAGCTGGCGGAGCCTGCGGAAAAGATTTGCCGCACCACGTAACGCCATGCTGCTTCTCGAAGATCAGGGCATACCCGCAGATCACCTGCGACGGGTGGATACGGACCGGAGCGAGCGCGCGTCCTCCAGCCGCGCCGACAGGGTCGGACAGGTCCGCAGCCCGCGACCGGCATCGGCATCGGCATCGGCATCGGCATCGGCATCGGCATCGGAACGACTGGAGCCGGTTTTCCGGGGCTGGCGCAAGGCCGTCAATTGGGTCGGCATTGCGGTCTGGGTGGCCAGCGTCTGCTATCTGGGTGCCTGGTGGTTCGATCCCGGTCATGTCGAGACCTATCCCCGCTATATCGCGGTGACCGTCGCGCTTGCCTGGGCCACGTTTACCCCGGCCTATTTCATCTTCATCTTTGCCTTCGCAAAGATACCGCCGAAGAACGCGCCCGTACCGTCCGACATGCGCCTAGCCGCGGTGGTGACGAAGGCACCGTCCGAGCCCCTGGCCGTGGTGCAGAAGACGCTTCTGGGAGCGTTGAAGCAGGAGGGCGTCTCCTGCGACGTCTGGCTCGCCGATGAGAAGCCGGACGCCGCGACGCTCGCCTGGTGCCGCGAGCACGGGGTAAGCGTGTCGACCCGGAACGGGATCGCAGACTATCAGCGGCCCGACTGGCCGCGGCGGGCACGCTGCAAGGAGGGAAACCTCTCCTATTTCTACGATCAGTACGGCTACACGCAATACGATATCGTCACGCAGTTCGACGCCGACCACGTGCCCTCTCCCGATTACATCCGGCACGCGGTAGCCCCGTTCGCCGATCCGCGCGTAGGCTATGTTTCCGCGCCGAGCATATGCGATGCCAACGCTCCCGAGAGTTGGGCGGCCCGTGGCCGCCTCTATGTGGAGGCGAGCCTGCATGGGGCATTGCAGGCTGGATACAATGCCGGTTGGGCGCCACTCTGCATCGGCTCGCATTATACGGTCCGCACTGCCGCCCTGAAGGAGATCGGCGGCCTCGGCCCCGAACTTGCCGAAGATCATTCGACCACGTTGCTGTTCAACGCCGGGGGTTGGCGCGGAGTCCATGCGATCGACGCGATCGCCCATGGCGAGGGTCCTGCCACCTTTACCGACCTTGTCGTCCAGGAATTCCAGTGGTCTCGAAGCCTGATGATGATCCTGCTGAAGTATTCGCCTACCTACGTGCCGAAGCTGCACGGCCGGATACGATTCCAGTTCCTGTTCTCCCAGTTCTGGTACCCGCTGTTCTCGATCATGATGGCGATGATGTACGCGATGCCCGTCTATGCCCTGCTGACGGGCATGCCGATGGTCAACACCACCTATCTGGATTTCTTCGTGCACATGCTGCCGGCCTCGACCACGGTGCTGGTCATGGCCTACTGGTGGCGCTCGACGGGGATGTTCCGCCCCGCCGATGCCAGAATTCTCTCCTGGGAGGGGATGGCCTTCCTGTTCCTGCGGTGGCCCTGGTCGCTTTTCGGCACGGCGGCCGCGATCATCGACCATCTCCGCGGCCGGGTCGCCGACTTCCGCGTTACGCCCAAAGGGCGCGAAAGCACGGCGCATCTGCCCTTCAGGGTGATAGCCCCCTATCTCTTCCTGGCGCTCGTTTCGGCGACCACCGCGTGGCTGGTGCGCGATCCCGGCACGGCAGCCGGCTTCTATCTGTTCAATATCATCAATGCCCTCATCTATGGCGGCCTCACCCTCCTCGTGCTGATACGGCACAGTCTGGAGAACGGCCTCGGCTTCCTCCCTCTGAGCCCGCAGGGCCTGCTCGTCGCAATCCTGCTCGCAACCGTTGGAAGCGCCACCAGCCTGGCGATCCACAACAACGGTCTGAGGGGCGTGGCAGCCTGGAACGAGGGCATCGATGCGTTCACCCTGACGCGGCCGGTCTACTCCTATACCGGCGCCGGCAAGTCGTTGGCCGACGAGCCGGACCTGAGATTCGCGCCGCGTTGGAACCCCAGCAATCAGGAAAGTTGATACCGGAGTGCAAGCAATGGTTAGCAAGAAACTGGCAGTCGTCGGCACTGGCTATGTCGGTCTGGTCGCAGGTGCATGTTTCGCCAGGATTGGCCACGACGTGATCTGCGTCGATCGTGACGCGAAGCGGATCGAGACCCTTAAAAAGGGCGGGATACCAATCTACGAACCGGGGCTCGAGGCTCTCGTCCACGAGGGCGTTGCCGCCGGACGGCTGAAATTCACGACAAAGATCGCCGACGCGGCGCAGTGCGACGCCGCCTTCATCGCCGTGGGCACGCCACCTCGCAAGACCGATGGTGAGGCCGACCTGTCCTTTGTCTTCCAATGCGCCCGCGACCTGGCCGCCGTATTGAAGCCGGGCTCGGTGATCGTCGACAAGTCCACGGTCCCCGTCGGCACCGGCGATGCGGTCGAGCGTATCGTTGCTGAAACGCGGCCCGGAGTTACGATCCATGTCGCGTCCAACCCGGAGTTCCTGCGCGAGGGATCCGCAATCGGCGACTTCCTGGAGCCGGACCGCATCGTGATCGGATGCAACGACAAGGCGGCCGAGGACATCCTGAGTGAGGTCTATGCCCCCTTGCAGGCGAAGGGCTACCGCCTCATCAAGACCAAACGCCGTAGCGCCGAGCTCATCAAGTATGCCTCGAACGCGTTTCTCGCGACAAAGATCAGCTTCATCAACGAGATGGCCGATCTTTGCGAAGCGGTCGGCGCCGACATCGCCGACGTTGCGCTCGGCATGGGCACAGATAGCCGCATCGGACCGAAATTCCTCCAGGCAGGACCCGGCTACGGTGGCTCGTGCTTCCCGAAGGACACGTTGGCGCTCGTGCGCACCTCGCAGGAGTACGGCGTCAACCTGCGGATCGTCGAGCAGACCGTAGCCGCAAACACCGCCCGCAAACGGCGGATGATCCAGAAGGTGCGCCATATCCTGCACGGGGATGTGGACGGCAAGAAGATCTCCGTACTCGGCCTTACCTTCAAGGCCAACACCGACGACATGCGCGATTCACCGGCCATTCCGCTGATCGAATTGCTGCAGAGGTCCGGCGCCGAGGTGCATGCCTATGATCCCGAGGGGATCGAGCAGGCCAAGAAGGTGCTGGATAATGTCACCTACCATCACGATCCCTATGAATGCGCGCAGGGTGCCGACGCAGTCGTGATCATGACCGACTGGGAGAACATCCGGCACATCGATCTCGCCAGACTTGCCTCGGTCATGCGCAGGGACGTGCTTATCGACCTGCGCCGCGTCTATCCCCCCGAAGAGGCTGCCAACCACGGCTTCTCGGTCGAAACCATCGGGCGAACCGGCCTGGAGCCACACGCGATCGGGCAATACGAACCGCGGTTCATGGAATCCGACATCAACGTCCTGACGCGGAAAACCCAAGGCGAACTCGCGTGAGACGGACAGTAGAACAAGGTGTCAACATGACTATGATGAAAGACAAAATCCGGAATGCAGCCTCCCCCGCACGATTTGGCCGCATGGCTCTGCTGGCCGCGATACTCCTGTGCGGGGTCGGATCATCTCTCTCGCAGGCCTCCACTACCGATGGTCGGCCGCTGAGCGCGTCGGAACTCCTCCTGCTGGTCAAGGATCGCACCTGGCAGTGGAGCGAGGGTGCCGGGCGTTTCTTCGGCGATGGCAGACGGTTCATCGCCTTCAGCCGCGGCGAGGATGGCCCGAGCTACGGCGAGGGTCGCTTCCGGCTGACTGACAGCGGCCGGCTCTGCCTCGTCGCGGATTGGCACACGCCTGCGGGCGCAAAGAAGGACAAGACCTGCTTCCTCCACAAGGAGGCCGACGGGGTCATATACCAACGGCGCGAGGGAAGCGGCGACTGGTATCCATTCAAGCACTCGCCGGTGCTCGATACCGACGAGTACGCCAAGTTTACGGACAAAGACCTCGTATCGGAGGAGGTCGCAAAGATCAAAGCGGAGGTGGACGCGAAGACAGCAAATCAGAAAGGCAACCAACAATGAGCGAAAAAAGCATCAACATATCCCGGCGCGGAATGCTTCAGACAGCCGCTATGCTTGCCGGGGGCGCAGCATTTGCGATGACCGCCGGCAAGTCACTGGCGCAGCCAGAGGCACAGGTCCAGGCAACGGAGGCAGCACCCTCCAGGGACGTCCTGAAGGACAAGCGGCCGATCCTTCACGCGAACGGATCCCGTTTCGGAGCCTACGACCCCCACGGTGATTTCAGAGACGAGAAGGGCGACGTCACGGAACATCTGTTCCTTCCCTGGGAGGACGTCGATCTCTCGAACCTCGGCACCGCCGACGACTATGCCTATGAACGTGGCCGCAAGCTCCTCATCACGATCGAGCCCTGGTCATGGGACCAGAACTGGAACGTGTCCTCAAACCTGCTGCGTCAGCGCATTCTTTCCGGCTATTATGATGCCAACATGCAGGCCATCTGCGATGCGCTTTCCGGCTTCAAGTGCCCGATAACGATCCGGTGGGCTCAGGAGATGGATAATCCCTATGGCCGCTTCACGTGGTCGCTGTGGCCTCCGGCAGACTACATCAAGGCCTTCCGGCGCATGCACGCCATCGTCAAGAAGACGCTGCCGGAAGCCAAGATGATGTGGTCGCCACGTGGCGAGAAGGGTCTCCAGGCCTACTATCCCGGTGACAAGTTCGTCGACATCGTCGGCCTCAGCGTGTTTGGCTACGAACCATTCGACAAGATAGAGTATGGCGCACCGCGTTCCTTCGCCGAAAGCCTGAAACAGGGCTACGAGCTGTCCGCCGGGTTCGGCAAGCCGATCTGGGTCGCCGAACTGGGCTACGAAGGCGGCAAGGATTACCTCACGAAGTGGGTCGAGGAGGCTACCCGCAAGTACCCCGAATACCCGGCGCTTGAGGAAGTCGTCTACTTCAATGACAAGGAAGTCTGGCCCTGGCCCTACGGCCTCGGGTTGCCCAACTGGCGCGTCGTACGAAATGCGCCGATGTATGCGCAACGTTCCCAGCGTGGCTGAGCCTCCGAGCCAAAGGACATTGCGCAGACGAAGGGCCTGCGATAGCGCAGGCCCTTCCCGTTCAGGCTGGTCAGCGGTTAACCGGAGCGTTGCTAGCGGGGCGCATGCGGGGGATTCGGGCGTCGGCAATTCTCATCATCCGTGATGAGAATGCCGCCATGATCTTACGCTCTCGATCACCATCGTGCCTGCCGCCTGGCTGGTGATCCGGTCGAAAGTCTGATACATCATTATTTACTCATATAATCCAATCTCACTCCCACCGAGAACGCCGGACCCCAGGATGAAGAACATTCTTGTCACCGGTGGCGCCGGCTACATTGGTTCCCATGTCTGCAAGGAGCTCGCCGCGCGCGGCTACCGCCCGATCACGTACGACAATCTCGTCAACGGCCACCGGGAAGCGGTGCGCTGGGGGCCTTTCGAACACGGCGACGTACGCGACCGGCGCCGTGTCGATGCGATCATAGAGCGCTATCGTCCTGAAGCGGCGATCCATTTCGCAGGCTTCGCCTATGTGGGTGAATCGGTCGAAGATCCCGGCAAGTACTATCAGAACAATACCGGCGGCAGCATCGTGCTTCTCGAGGCGATGATCGATCGGGGCATCACGCGGGTTATCTTTTCGAGCAGTTGCGCCACATACGGAATTCCCGACAAGGTACCGATCACCGAAGCCGACCCCCAGCGGCCGATCAACCCGTACGGGATGTCCAAGCTGATGGTCGAACACATGCTGTCGGACTTCGGCGTTGCGCATGGCCTGCAGTGGATCGCATTGCGGTATTTCAATGCTGCCGGCGCCGATCCGGACAACGAGATCGGCGAAGACCACGACCCGGAGACGCGCATCATCCCGCTGGTCCTGTCAGCGGCCGACGGCGACGGCGGCGAGGTCACGGTGTTCGGATCGGACTACGATACTCCCGACGGGACCTGCATCCGGGACTATATCCACGTCACCGACCTTGCCGATGCACATGTCAGGGCGCTGGAATGCCTGTTCTCGGACCACCAGTCGAAACCGCTCAATCTCGGTACCGGCAGGGGATCGTCCGTCATGGAGGTGATCGAGACCGTTCGGACGGTGACGGGCCTCGAGGTTCCCTATCGCCTTGGAGCACGCCGCGCCGGCGATCCAGCCGTGCTGGTCGCAGATTACTCGCGCGCCCATGCCGTCCTAGGATGGAAACCAGCTCACAGCAGCATGGAGCAGATCGTCGAGACGGCGTGGCGCTGGCACCTGAAGAAGAAGGCGCGACGATTGGCCGGTTGACGGTGCGTCGTCATCAGTTCACATGGAGCACAGGTCGGTGGCGGGCCTCCAGATCATCCCGCGACGGCCGACATACAGCAGAGACAAGACAATGAATACAAGCCCATCGGGCCGCCCCGCCCGACGCCTCGCCATGTTGATGAACGCAATCCTTGCAGCAGCGTGCATATCACTGGCAGCCACGCCAAGCCTTGCCGGAAACGAGCCAAAGCGACCGACGCAATCCCGGGCGGAGAACAAGCCCGACACGCCCCATATCCGGGAGAAGGTAAAGATGACGGGTTCCGCCTATGTGTGCCTGCCAAGCGGCTTTGGCCGAATGGGGCGTTGCGTGCTGCGCAGGCCTGCTTTTTGAACGGCCGTTCCCGCTGAAGCCGCCGTCAGCTCAGCCGCCGATGGTGACCGGTCGCGGCCGCTCCGTATGACGACGGATCTGGAACGCCCGGTTACCGGGAAAGCGCGCGCTTGTTCCGCTCGTAACCGGCGGCGACGCGATCGCCCGGTTCCAGCTTGAGCATTTCATCGCCGGGGCGCGGAGGAACGTGACCGAATACGTACCACTGCCCGTTCGGCAGCCGCCGTTGCCAGATCGTCTGACCGTCGCTCTTGTGCTCGAAACAGGTTGTCGCCACGCCGTTACCGTCCGAGGCGAACCACCTGGCGGTAAAGCAAGCCCTTCCCGGATCCCTCGCGTACCAACGGCCATCGGCGTAGCTGCCAGTCGCGCCACTTCCGCTAAAGGCCGTAAAGCGGCGCCGCCCGCCCCCATCGAAATATCCCGCGCCGTCGTCCCAAAGCCAGGTGCGGTTGCCGTAAAGGTCGTGGATATCTTCGACGGTCAGCGGCCGGGTTTCCGATACCTGCGCGTCACGCGGTTCTTCCACCATGTCTGCCGCCTCGACGGCGTTTGTGGCGACCAGCGAAAGTAAAAATCCGCCAACTCCGGCGAATAGGGCGAACGAAATCCTGGGCATCGGCGTCGCCTTTCTGTGAGTACTTGATAATGTACTCATAACACGCAGGCCAAGATTCCCACAAGGACGATGGCCGCTTTGGCTTCATCCTTGAAAATCATACCCTCTTCGTGGGTGCATTAGCCTTGCTGGAAAAAAATCCGCCCGCGTCCAGTAGAGTATTCCGGAAGAACTCTCTCGCGGCAGCCGGGGACCTCAACGATTACCCGGCACGTCTAGCTCCAGGCGGCTGGGGCGTGATCAGCCCCGGAGACGGCGTCTTTCGGGGACCACCAGATCCTCGGGTTTTCGGTAGCCATCTTGACGAGCTTGTACCCGGTCTTCTGAAGCGGCAGGATTACCGAACGACGGTTGTCCAGGACCAGATCTCCTGCATCCGTCTTTACGACGAGAACCGTATGGCTTGCGCCGCCCCTGGTCAGGACGACCGCCAGGCGCAGGGCTGCAGGCGGCCAACCGCGCGCGATAAGCGCGTGCTGCTTGGCCAGGGCATATTCCTCGCAATCTCCCGTAGTGACGCCAAGCCGCCACTCATCCTTGACATCCGGAACATATCGGATCGTTCGGTTGACCGAGCGATTGACGAAGCCAAGTTCGGCATCGCGGGAAGGTGTAAGCCGGACCCAGGGAGCGCCGCCGGACGGACAGCGATACTTGAGGCAGTGTATCTGGTACCCCGCCGGGGGTGAATCGGCCGCGACCGACACGGCTGAAACGAAAAGAGAAAGCACGACAAAGAGCAGACTGAATGCGTAGCGAATGGGCATGGCAAGGGCGCTCTATCGCGATGGCGACGCAAGCTTTTTGAGGCAGATCAAAATCATCCGGATTTTCGCGGCGACACCGTGCGAAAGCAGCGGGGCGCGCTTTCTGCGCAGGAGCCGGCAGCGTCCGAGGATTGCGACGAGGACGCAGCCACCTTCCCTCGCAGACAGGGCAGCGTCGGTGTCAGGGATGGCAGTCACAGGTTTAGTATTGATCAGACGCAATGACTGGATCGTCCGATCGGAGCATCATCAGGCAGGACTTCCGGACTGTAACCTCTTGGAGATGAAAGAGGCGATCATGTCGACCCGCTTTAATTCCTTCGCCACGACAGGACTGGTTGCAGCCTTATCGGTTGCGACAGTATCGGTGGATGCGATGGCATGCTCCCGCATCCTCTCCAACGCCAACGGTCAGGCGACTGTTGTCGCCCGGACGATGGACCTCGACCGCCCCGATCATGCCCAGCTTGCGGTGTTTCCACGCGGGATGAGCCGAGTTTCCGACACAGGGGACGGCAAGCCTCTCGAGTGGACCTCCAAACATGGAAGCGTCGCGGTCACGTCCCGTGGCACGTCGACAACCGATGGGATGAACGAAGACGGACTGGTCGCCAACCTGCTCTATCTCGGCGACACCGACTACGAGCCTCGCGACGACCGCCCGGGCCTGTCCAATTTCATGTGGGCTCAGTACGTCCTCGACAATTTCAGTACCGTCAACGAGGCCCTGGAAGGGCTGGAGTCCGTCCAGGTCGTTCCTGTTGCCCTCAACGGCACGCAGTGGCCTCTGCATCTCGCGATTTCCGATGCCTCAGGGGATTCGGCGGTCATCGAGTTCGTCGATGGCCAGAGGGTGGTTCGAGCCGCCGCTGGAAACGCAGCTTGAGAACCTCAAGGAATACAAGCTGTTCGGCGGCACGAAAGCCCTCCCAGGGGACATCGATCCGGAAAGCCGGTTCGTTCGGGCCGCGACCTATCTGAAGACCTTGCCGCCTGCCGACAGCGCGCAGCAGGCAATAGCCGACGCTCAGGCACTGGGGCGCAACGTGGCCGTCCCCCGCGGCGCCGTGGATACGTCCGGCAGCGAGGCCGAAGATGCCTGGCCGACCCTATGGTTCACCTTGTCGGACTCCACGAACAAGACCTACATCTTCCATTCTGCCGCTTCTCCCAATGTGTACTGGGTTGATCTGGAAGAGATCGACTTCGAGCCGGGCAGCAGCGGGAAGACGCTGGACGCCTACGACACTTCGCTTGCGGGCGACATCACGCAGAAATTCAACGAAGCGAAATGAAGCGCTGCACGTCAGCGCTGCCCTCGCCCTGGTTGCATGCACAGACGGACGGCCTCTCTTCCAGGTCACACGCGCGACGTCGTTTCTCGACAGATGAACACGTCAGAGGCTCCGAGAGGCTCCAGATTTCGACCCATGGAAAGATTGCGCGCCACCTGGCGGCTGCAAAAGGAGGATCGCTATGCGGCAGGCAACGACAATTCGAATCGCCATATCCATGCTGATGATCGTGGCTGCGTTTCAGACGAGCCTCACGTCGGCAGCGGCGTGCTCGCGCTTTGTCTACCTTGGCGACGACGGCAATATCTTCACCGCCCGTTCGATGGACTGGGCAAAACCCATCGATACCAATCTTTATGTCCTTCCCGCCGGCATGGAGCGCGACGGCGGCGTCGGCCCGAACTCTATCAAATGGACGTCGAAATACGGATCGTTGGTCGCGCCGGTGTTCAACTCGTTCACCTCGGACGGCGTGAATGAAGAAGGCCTGATGGCCAATATACTCTGGCTGGAGGAGTCGCAGTATCCCGAGGTGGCTGAGGCTGGACCTCCAGGGCTGGCGATATCGGCCTGGGCACAATATGCCCTCGACAACTTCGCCACCGTCGCTGAAGCGGTCGCGGAATTCGAGAAGAAGCCTTTCACGCTGGTTACCAGCAACATTCCAGGAGTTCAGCTTCCCTTCACCGTGCACCTTTCCCTGTCCGATTCCACCGGCGACAGCGCGATCATCGAGTATATCGATGGCAAGGAAGTCATCCATCACGGCCGACAATTCCAGGTGCTGACCAATTCCCCGACCTATGAACAGCAGCTTGCTCTCGCTTCCTACTGGACCCAGATAGGAGGCACCGTCATGTTGCCCGGTACCAGCCGCGCCTCCGATCGCTTTGCACGCGCTGCTTTCTACGTGAAGGCGATCGCGCCCGATGGCCCGCCCGACCAACTCCTGGCGAGCGTGTACGGGATCATCCGCAACATCTCGGTCCCGCTCGGGATCTCGACGCCCGAGCAGCCGGAGATTTCGTCTACGCGCTGGCGCGTCGTCTACGATCACAAGAACCGCCTCTACTATTTCGAATCTGCGCTTTCCCCGAATACGTTCTGGACCGATCTCAACCAGATCGACTTCTCCAAGGAAACGGGAAAGGTGCTGAAGCTGGATCTGGGCCCCGAGCAGCGGAACGTCTTCGCCGGTGATGCGACGGGGTCATACCGGGAAGCGGAGCCGTTCCCGCTCGCCAAATCACAGGACTGACGAAGAAGAGAACCACCCCCGATATGTCCGCGTGCAGGGCCAACCTGCGCGCGGGCAAGGCCGTTCCGTCGGCAGGAACTACGGCTTCAGCTCGAACACATGGTGATGGATGACGCCGTCGAACATGGCGAGGAGGCCCTTGGTCATGTCGCGGCTCGCGTAGCGGACCGGCGATTCCAGTGCTTCGGCCAGCGCTTCGCGGCTATCGTACATGGTGGACAGCACCATCGGAAAGGCGGGAGCGCCCTCATCGCGTTCGACCGCGTAAAGCACCCGGACTTCACGAACGCCCGGGAACTCCAGCCACATCGGCATCAGCTTTTCCGCCACATATTCCTTGAAGGCGTCCTCCTTGCCCTCGTGAATCCGGCCTTCGAACAGCGCCTGGCGAATGATCATGATCTATCCGATTCAGTTGACGGTTGTGGGCGGCTTTTCGCCGTTGAAGAATGCCTCGAGATTGGCGAGGACGATTTCGCCCATGGCGATCCGGGTCTCGCGCGTGGCGCTTCCCTGATGCGGCATCAGGACGGTGTTGTGCGCCGTCAGGAACTCCTCGCGGATGCGCGGCTCGCTGACGAAGACGTCGAGGCCTGCCCCCGCAATGGTGCCGTTCGTCAGGGCGTCCAGAAGCGCATTCTCGTCCACGACGCTTCCGCGCGCGACATTGATGACAATGCCCTTCGATCCAAGTGCTGCAAGCACTTCGCCGTTGACGATGCTCTGCGTGGCCGCATTTGCGGCAATGCAGATCGCCAGGACGTCGCTGGCGGCAGCAAGTTCGACGGGCGTGGAATAGGCGGTCCAGCCGGTTTCGTCCTGCGGTGAACGGTTCCAGTACCCGATGGACATGCCGAAGGCTTCGGCACGGCGTCCAAGCGCGCGCCCGATCTGTCCGAGTCCCAGGATGCCGAGACGCTTGCCTTTCGGGCTGGTGCCCAGCGGGAAGCCTTCCCCCCTCGCCCAGCGACCTTCGCGCACGAAGCTGTCGCCCTTCGCGACATGACGGAAGACGGCAAGCATCAGCGCAATGCCGATGTCGGCCACGTCGTCGGTCAGAACGCCCGGCGTCGTGGTGACGTCGATGTTCTTCCCGCGCGTCTTGACGAGATCCACCTTGTCGGTCCCGACACCGTTGATCGCGATCAGGCCAAGCGCCGGCAGACGGTCGATCTCGTCATTCGGGAGACCGCTGCCCCCGCCGGTCACGACTGCGCGAATGTCTGGCCGTGCGGCCTCGGTCGCGGCCTGCGCGGCGGGGTCGTAAAGCCGATGGACGAGATAGGCTTCGTCAAGGCGAGCCTCGATCGCGTCGAGCATCGGCTCGACCAGCAGGATTTGCGGTTTCATCTTGGATGCTCCGTCTCGAGGCGGGTTATGCTCAGGAAATCTGGCCGAGGAAGTTGCGGGTCCGCTCGTGCTTCGGGGCGCCGAAGAACTCCTCCGGCGGACCGACCTCGACGATCTCGCCGCGATCCATGAAGATCACCCGGTCCGCCACCTGGCGCGCAAATCCCATTTCGTGCGTCACGCAGAGCATGGTCATGCCTTCGTTGGCGAGGTCGATCATCGTGTCGAGCACTTCCTTGACCATTTCCGGATCGAGAGCGGACGTCGGCTCGTCGAAAAGCATGATCTTCGGGTTCATGCAGAGGGCGCGGGCGATCGCGACGCGCTGCTGCTGGCCGCCGGAAAGCTGGGCAGGATACTTGCGCGCCTGCTCGGGAATGCGCACACGCTCCAGGAACTTCATCGCCGTCGCCTCGGCCTGCGCCTTGGCGATGCCGCGCACCTTCATGGGCGCCAGCATGCAGTTCTCGAGCACCGTCATATGGGGAAAGAGATTGAAGCTCTGGAAGACCATGCCGGTCTCCTGCCTGACGATATCGACGTTCTTTCCGCCGGCCGTCAGGTCGTGGCCATCGACGACAATCCTGCCCTTCTGGATGCTTTCAAGCTGGTTGATGCAGCGGATAAGGGTCGACTTGCCGGAGCCGGAGGGGCCGCAGATGACGATGCGCTCTCCCCGGCTTACGGACAGATTGATGTCCTTCAGTGCATGGAACTCGGCGTACCACTTGTTGACGCCTTCCATGGTCACGGCCGGACCGGACGCTCCCCGCAGGTCTGCTTTCGGTGTGTTGGGGTTCACCTCAGTCATGCGAGGAGCTCCTGTTCTTTAAGTTAGTTTGCTTCAGCAACGAAGTTGGGCAGCGGCGAGCCGAGCCATTTTTCATGGATGGCATTGAGCTGGCCGTCTGCCTTGACCTTCTGGATGAAGGCGTTGACGGCTTCGAGAAGCTCCGTCGAACCCTTGCGTACGGCGATCCCCTGGACCTGCTGGCTCAGTTCGATCTTCTGGTTGAAGCGGCCGGGTGCGGCCTTTTCGATCTGGGCGGCAACCACGTTGGACACGCCGATCAGATCCACCTGACCAGAAAGAAGGGCCTGCACGGCGCTGGCGTCATCGTCAAACCGCTGGATCGTCGCGTCCTGAGGGGCGACCTTGGTGACGGCGGTGTCCTGCGTGCTGGCGCGGGCAACGGCGATGGTCTTGCCGGAAAGATCTTCCGGCTTGGAAACGTCCACGCCCTCGGCGCCGAAGACACCTACCGAGATACCGGCATAGGGTTCGGAGAAATCGACGCTCTTGGCGCGTTCTTCGGTGATGCCCAGCGACGCCACGAGCAGGTCTACCTGGCTGCTCTGCAGATAGGGAATGCGGTTCGGGCCGGTAACGGGCACGATTTCAGCCTCGACGCCCAGTTCCTTGGCGAGAAGCTTCGCCACATCGGCGTCATAGCCATCGGGCTGGTTGCTCTCGTTCATGATGCCGAATGGCGGGAAATCCACGAGCATGCCGATCTTGACCGTGCCGTTCGACTTGATGCCCTCGACGGTCTGCGCCATCGAGGGAGCGGAGATCATGCCTGCGACGAGGCCGGCGCCAATCACTGCCATTGCTGCGCGTCTTGAAATTTTCATTGTTTCCTACCCTTTCTTGCTCTGCCGGCCTCCCCGCCGGCTGGGCCCGTCAACGCTGTGTTGCCCGGGAAAACTTCACTTCCATCCTCTGCGCCAGGAGCGAAAGCGGCCAGCACAGGACGAAGTAGATCGCCGCGACGGTTCCGAAGACCAGAAACGGACTGAAAGTGGCATTGTTGATGATCTGGCCCTGCCGCGTCAGCTCCGTGAATCCGATGATGGCGGCAAGCGACGTGCCCTTGATGAGCTGAACCAGGAAGCCGACCGTGGGCGCCACGGCGATGCGTGCCGCCTGCGGCAGGATGATGTAGCGCATGCGGTTGTAGTAGCGGAGCCCAAGCGCCGTCGCGGCTTCGCGCTGTCCGGACGGGACCGCCTCGATGCATCCCCGCCAGATTTCGCCGAGGAAGGCGCTGGCATGGAGCGTCAGCGCGATGGACGCCGCAATCCACGGATTGATGGCTAGCCCCATGATGTTCATTCCAAAGAAGACCAGGAAGAGCTGCATGAGCAACGGCGTACCCTGGAACACGCGGATGAAGCCCAGCGCGGCGATCCGGAGGGGCTTGATATCGGAAACGCGCGCGAGCGCGATCATCAGGCCGCCGACGCCGCCTCCGGCGAAGGCGATGGCGGAAAGCGCAATGGTCCACTGCGCCGCCATGACGATGATAAGGAATTCGTTCCAGCCGAAGGGTCTGATCATCGTGGCGCTCCTATCGGCTCAGCGGGTACTTGAAGGCCATCCGTTCGATCGCGGCAAAGATCGCCGAGAAGCCGATCGACAGGGCGAGGTACATCAGCGTGATGACGATATAGACCTCGAAGCTTGCGAAGGTGGAGGACTGCAGGTCGTTGCCCGCGGCGGCGAGGTCGTCCGCGGAGATCACGGACACGACGCTCGAGGTCAGCATCAGGTAGATGAACTGGCTGGTAAGCGACGGATAGACCGTCCTCAGCGCAGGCTTCATGATGATGTAGCGGAAGATCTGCAGCTTGGAGAGACCGAGCGCCGTTCCTGCCTCGACCTGCCCCTTGTGGATGGATTCAATGCCTGCGCGAATGATCTCCGTGCCATAGGCGCCGAAGTTTACGACCAGCGCCAGCAAGGCCGCCTCGTTTGGCGACAGGCGGAGGCCGAGCGAGGGCAAGCCGAAGAAGATGAAGAAGATCTGCACCAGGAACGGAGTGTTTCGGATGATCTCGATATAGGCGTTGATGAGGAAGCGGACCGGGAAGGGACCCGATGTCTTTCCCCAGGCGCAGACGATCGAGACGACCAGGCCCAGCAGCATGGCGGCGCAGGACAGGCGGACCGTCAACCAAGCGCCGACCATCAACTGGTCGAACGAAGCAAGCACCGGCGCGAAGGTGAAATCGTACACGAAGAACTCCCGAGGCAAGCGCGGTCCTTGGCGCGCTGTTAGATCGATCTAAATTTCAGCAGATGCCTAGTCAACCATCAAAATGGTGCACGCAAGATCACGAAACCGGCAGGTGACCGCAGGAATTCCGGACATGGAGGCGCGCCGGGTTTATCAGCCGACGCGGCGGCAGCGACGGCGTCGCCATGCGATCAAGGAGCAGTGCGGCGGCATTTCGCCCGATCTCGCTGGGCGCTGTCGAAACGGACGTGAGACGCGGTCTCATTGCTTCGGCATCCGCCACGTCGTCGAAGCCAATCAATGAGATGTCGTGTCCGATCCGCAGGCCGCGGTCGTGGCAACCGGCTGCCAGTCCATGCGCAACGAGATCGTTGAAGCAGATCACGGCGGTCGGTCCGGCCATCCGCTCAAAGAGCATATCGGCCCCGCGGGCGATTTCGTCGAGACGGTTCGGAACTCGCGTAACGAGGTCAGGCGCCAATCCAAATCGCGTCATTGCGTCGCGGAAGCCCTGGATGCGTTCATGATAGGCCGAGTGGACGGGGCCGTGGACTGCGAAGCAGATGACGCGATGTCCCAGCGAGACGAGGTACTCGACGGCCTGCTCCATGCCCGCCGCATAGTTCGCCCCCGCGTAATCGAGTTCGTTCGTTACATGGCGCAGCGCCTGCACCAGTGGCAGCTTCCACTCCATGACCTGGTCTGCCAGATCCCCGGCGGTACCGGCCGCAGGACACAGGATGATTCCGTCGACCCCATGCTCGCGCAACCGCTGCACGACTGTGGCCTGCCGCGACGGGGTGTCCCCGCTATTGGCGATGATCATCACCAGCCCCGCCGCATCCAGCGAGGCCTCCATGCCGCCGAGCAGTTCGGCGAAGAAAGGGTTGGTGAGGTTCGGGACGACGATACCCACCGTATGGCTGCGGTCCGCGCGCAACCTGGCTGCGCCCATGTTGTAGACATAGCCGAGTTCACGCATCGCGGCTTCGACCCGCTGTCGCGTCTCCGCACCGACAAGCGGACTCTTGCGAACGACAAGGGATGCCGTTGCCCGCGAAACATCGGCATGTCTCGCAACATCGAGCAGCGTTACCTTGTTCCGCCTCTGATCCTTAATGGACATCGGATGGCATCCCCCACAGAGATGCAATCGTTAATGGGCGTCACGTGGGACAGCAAGAGCAGCAACAGCGGCTTTCTAGACCAGACCTGCCTTCGAGGCGCACCCCAGGCTGGCCCCTGGCTCGGCGCCTACGATATCGTGACGGGCGATATCGAGCGGCTCGGCGACACGAAGCCGATCGATCTCGACGAAGCGCTTCAATTCGCCTTTTCGAGCGACGCGGGCGGCGCCCAGGCGACCTGATGCTACGAAAAGGGTCATCTGCCCGGGCCTCCCTGAGGATCGCGTTCATGACCGCGCCGCCGCATGTGAAGGCGACCTGGTGATCAGTTCCCGGCCGGGCGAAAGCCGCCCACTTCCGGACCAAGATTATCTGGTGGCGAACATTGCGTCGATCTGGGGTGCGTTGCGCGAGAATATTCGCCACAGGACGAGCGCCAGAACCAGCATCACATTCCATGCGATCATCACATCCGAAAGGAAGTGTGCCCCGTGGATGACCCTGGTGAACGAAAATGCTGCCGCGAGAACTCCGATCGCGACGAGATATACACCGGCATACCTTGGCCTGACGAAGACGACGAGCGTGAGGAGCGCAAAGGCACTTGCCGATTCTCCCGAGATGAAGGAACAATTCCTTGCGCACTGGTTGGTCAGTTCCCACGGAGGCGTGAAGAACGCGTGCCCGCCGAATTCCTCGAGAATTCTCGGGCGTGCCCTGCCGACGAGCATCTTGATGAGGTGAACCGCGAGCCCCGGACCGGCCGCGAAAAATGTCAGGACGAACACCAGCTTGTGGGGTGCGGGAGGCTGCTTCAGATGCCTCAGAAACGGGTTTGGGATGAGCAATGCCGCGGCCATCCCGATCACGATCCACGGCAGAAACCGGTTGGTGTCACGAAATCCGATGAGGGCGTTGCTGTTGTTCCACTCAAAGCCTGACCCCGGGGTCCAGAAAAATCGACTTACCATCAGGTCCACTTCCGGCACTGCCGCAAAAATGAGGGAAACGAAGCCCAGAAGTATAAACGCCTGCGGAAGGTAGTCCTTCGGCTTGTCGCTCGCGGGGGTTGAAATCGCCTTTCGGGATTGTCTGAGGTCAGTTACGTTCATCGGTGGTTCCTCGGTGAGGACCACGTTCTGTCGCCGGATTGTCAAGCTTCGACAAAGAGCCGGTGAAGGGCATGTCAAATCAGTGAGTCAAAACATGATTTCTTCTCTCGTGCTGGTCGTCGAGGACGACGACGAAATAGCACTTCTCCTGGAAAGATATCTCGGCAGGGCCGGCTACAGGACGATCAAGGCATCGACGGGCCAGACCGCGCTGAAGCATCTCCAGACGCTTCGGCCGGACCTGGTCCTGCTCGATGTGGGCCTGCCGGACATCGACGGCTTCGATCTTCTTGCGAAGATCCGGGGGAACTCCGTCGTACCGGTCATATTCCTGTCGGCCATGGATGACAGCACGGACAAGTTGCTGGGTCTGAGGCTGGGCGCGGACGATTACGTTACGAAACCGTTCAACCCGCAGGAAGTCGTGGCGAGGGTGGGCGCAGTCTTGAAGCGCGCCACCGGCGTTACCCGCAACGAGGTCATCCGATACGAGGAAATAGAAGTCCAACTGGAATCGCACATGGCGATTGCGGTAACGGAGAGCGGCCGTTTCGAACTGCCGCTGACGGCCACGGAATTTCGTCTTCTGGTCTGCTTTCTACGCGCTCCCTTCAAGACTTTCGAAAGAGCATCGCTGCTGGACGTCTGCCTGCCCGAAAGTGAAGCCTTCGACCGAACCATCGATACGCATATCGCCAATCTGAGGAGAAAGCTGGCGGAGCGTGGTCAGGAAGGGTACATAAAGGCCGTCCGAGGTATTGGGTATCGTTTCGCGAGGTCGACAGGTGTCTAGACCGGCGCTTTCAACGATGACAGCCGCGCTGGTGTCCGTCATCCAGCTCATAACGATCGCGCTCCTCTACATCCTGGTCGACTGGTATATCGACCATGCCGAAGCGGTGGCACTGGAAACTCTCCCTCCTGATGCAAAGACCGCCTGGGTGAGCATCAACGATGGCGAGATCCCCGATCCCGGAGCTCTCGCGGCCCTGGCGCCGCTTTATCCGTATCTGGAGGACGCCACCGACGCGACGGCTGTCGAGGGCGTTCTGGCCTTTGGCTCCATCCTGATCGTCTTCACAAGCGGAATAGGGGTGGTGCTCGCTTACCGGATCGTCGCACCGCTGACCCGCCTGACGGCTGCCGCGGAAAAGATCGGACAGGGCGATTTTCAGGTCACGGTGGAACCCGGTGCAACCAAGGAAGTGGAAACCCTTGCGGTTACGATCAATCGAATGGCCAGCGAGTTGCTGGCGCTGGAGACCCGCCTGAAATTCAACACCCGCGCCGTCGCACACGAATTGCGTACGCCGCTGACCGTGCTTCAGGGCAATCTGCAGGGCATGGCCGATGGTGTACTTGCGGCCACCGAGGAGCGAGTGCGGGCTCTCCTGGAGCAGACCCAGGGAATCTCCCGTCTCGTGGACCAGTTGAATACCCTGTCGCTGGCAGGCACCGGCAACTTCGTCACGGCGACGACGACGACCGACCTCGCCCTTCATGTTTCCGACACGGTGACCCTCTTCCAGACCTCCGCAGGCGACGCTATCGATCTGCGAACCCATCTTCGCTCCGCGCCGGCGAAGATCGATCCGGACCGATTCCGCCAGGCGCTGCTGGCCCTCCTGGAAAACGCGCGCAAATACGCGGGCGATTTCGGCCCTATCGACGTCTACACCGGTGTGGACGAGGAAGGGCGGTCATTCATTTCCGTCCAGGACAAAGGACCGGGACTGCCCTCCCACGTGCAGCACTCCTCCTTTGACATGTTCTGGCGAAGCGAGAGCCTCAACGACCGGGGCATCAGGGGTTCAGGTCTTGGTCTCACGGTCGTCAAGGCAATTGCGGAAGGGCATGATGCGCAGCTGCAAGTGGGCAATAACCGCGACGGAGGCGCCTATTCCAAGATCGTGTTCCCGGCCTGAGGAAGCGGCCTTCCGATGCCTCCACGATCGACGACGGAAGGGTCAGGTCGACGCCCCCTGCCCTGAAGAAGAGCCGCCTCACAAGCTCCCCCGGACGTCAGCCGACGGGTATCGCCCATGGCTGCCGCGGACCGGTCGTCGCATCGCCCGCAACATCTCTTAACAAGAGAAGACCCAAACCAACGACGATGGGACGTAGTCTCGCCAAATCCAGCATCGCGAAGGGACCGGCGGCATGTAGCCTGACCCGCGGCGCGGCAGGTTACATTGGCGTCAGGGTCGAGCTGAATTCCCTTTCAGCCGAAAGCCGCACTGAAACTGCGCAACCATCGGAGTGGAAACTGAGATGAAGCTCGTGGCTAACCCCCTGGAGAAACTGGTGATGGGACGCGGCAATTTTCTGGGTGGCGCGGTCGCACTTGGCGCGGCGCTCGGTCTCGGGGCAGGATTGTCGGCGCCCGCCATCATTGCCCGCGCCGCCGCCAAAGAGACTTCGGACATTTCGGCGCGCGACAGAGACCTCCTGTTCATCGGCACGGAAGAGACGTTTTCGACCCGTGAACTGATGGAACTGAACGACCGGCTGTTCCTGGAGGATACCGGTCTCGCCGAAATCGGGCCGCGCCGCATCCATGCAATGGACGAGGCGGGGATCAACGTCCAAGTCCTCTCCGCACATACGCCGGGCGTGCAGAATGTCCCGGGTCAGGAAGGCATCGACTTTGCCTATCGTCTCAACAAGATGATCGCCGATGGACCGATGGCCGCCTATCCGGGGCGGTTCCAGGCGTTTGCGACCCTGCCGCTGCAGAACCCGGAGGCCTCGGCGGACGAGCTGGAACGCGCAGTTCAGGAAGATGCCTTCCTGGGGTGCCTGACCAATGGGATCATCGGGAAGAAATTTCTCGACCATCCCGATTTCGAGCCCCTGCTGGCGCGTGCCGAAATCCTCGACGTGCCGATCTACATCCATCCGGGCCTGCCACCCGACGAAGTCTTCCAGATCTACTACAGCAATATGCGGCCGGAATATCAGCGGCAGCACCAGGACCAGGTTCTCAGCATCTCGGCCTACGGGTGGCACCAGGAAGTCGTTACCCAATGCCTTCGAATGATCACGTCCGGCGTCTTCGACCGATTCCCGAAGCTGCAGATCATTATCGGCCACATGGGCGAAGGCCTTCCCTTCTTCTACAAGCGCGTGGTGGAAAAGATGGGGGAAGTGACCAAAAGCACGCTGAACAAGCCCTTCGAGCAGTATTTCTACGACAATTTCTGGTTCACCACCAGCGCATTCTTTCAGGACGAGCTGCTCGACCTCCTGCTGATGTATATCAGCGTGGATCGGGTGATGTTCGCGACCGACTACCCGTTTGCGAACATGAAGGAAGGCACCGACTGGTTTCGTGCAGTGGACCTGCCACGCGAGGCCAAGGAAAAAATCGCCTACCGGAATGCCGAAAAACTTTTCGGCATAAAGGCCTGAGCAACCGTCGCGACCTCCGGTCTCGCTTAACATATCAAAACAACTTCACCTCGTGACTTTCGGCGCGGTTTTGCAACAATGTACGTTCTTGAACCCATCAAGCGTATTGCAGAGATGACCCATGACCGCTCAACATCTCGTCGCGCCAGAGACGGTGCCTCGCGTCCTCCTCGTCGAGGACGACGAGGAGATTGCGGCAATGGTGATCGAGATGCTGACGGAAAATGGCCTTGAGGCTGTTGCGGTCGGCTCCGCCGCCAACATGGACGCGACACTCAGGAAGCAGACTTTCGACCTGATCGTGCTCGACGCCATGCTGCCGGGAGAGGACGGGTTCAGTATCTGCCGCCGGCTGCGGGCCTCCTCGACCGTGCCCATTATCATGCTCACGGCCCTCGGCGACGAGATCAACCGCGTGGTCGGCATCGAGCTTGGCGCGGACGACTACATTACCAAGCCCTTTCATCCGCGGGAATTCATGGCGCGCATAAAGGGGCTCCTCCGGCGCGCTTCCTATGGGGCGGACAAACCCCAGCAGCCCACGGCAATGCGATTTGCCGGCTGGCAGATCGATTCCATCCTCCGGCAACTGGTCAATCCGGACGGGGTGCACGTCTCCGTGACGACGGCCGAGTTCGACATCCTTCTGGCATTCTGCCAGAATCCGGGTCGTGTCATGACGCGCGAACAGCTGCTCCGGTTGACCCATGCCGGGCTTGCGGGTCCGGTCGAACGCAGCATCGATGTTCACATCAGCCGCGTCCGGCAGAAGATTGAACCCAATGTCCGCGAGCCGACCGTGATCAAGACGGTACGGCTGGGTGGCTACATGTTCACCCCGAAAGTCGAGGTGGGGTAATGTCCACTCTCCGCCGGCAGATCGCGGCGCTCGCCATCGGCCCTATCGGCGGCCTCCTCATCCTAGGAGCGATTTCCGACTGGCTGTTGCGCGAAGACCTGGAGAGTGTTTCCTATGCCCGCGCGACGGCGCTGAAGATCGAGACCGTCGTCGACCAGGTTCGCGCCGCCACTTCCCCGGAACAGATGGAAGCCATTCTTCAGGCGACGTCGAGCACGGGGCTTCGTGTCGAAGAGGTCGCGGCGGAAGAGCTTTCAAGGCGCGACACGACGATCTTCGTCGATGAGGTCCGCCACCTTGTGCAGGAGAACCTGCCGGAGAGTTTCACCACCGCTTTTCGCGGGGAGACCCCCAACGGAAAACTTCACGACGTGCTCGTCGTCGCGATCGACGCCGACCGGGCCCTGGCGTTTCTTCCAGCGCCACCTCCTCCCGATGCCTGGATCAGCGACCAGCAGGTCAACGTCGTTCTGCAGATGATGGTCCTCGTCCTGCCGGTGGTTCTGTTGTCGCTTTATGCGGCGCGGGTGATTTCTGCGCCGCTCCTCGACTTTGCAAAGGCCGCGGAGACGTTGAAGCCCGACGACGGGCCTGACCGGCCTTTCAAGGAAAGCGGCGCAGCCGAAATTCGAACGCTGGCGCGATCGCTGAACGACATGCGCAGTCGCCTGCGCCGCATGATCGATGACCGGACGCGCATGCTGCGCGCGATAAGCCACGACCTCCGGACGCCGCTGACGCGGCTGCGTCTGCGGGCGGAGCGCTCCACCCAGCCGGAACTGAAGGCAGCACTCCTGAAGGATATCGCCGCGCTCAGCGACATGATCAACGATACGCTCACCTATCTCAGCAAGGAAACGGCGACCGAAAAGCCGGTCAATGCCGACCTCCCCAGCCTGTTGACGACCGTCTGTTCGGACTTCTCCGATGTGGGTTTCAACGTGAGGTATGTCGGCCCGGAGCGCTTCGCCTATCGCTGCAAGCCGCGATCACTGGGGCGCGCGATCACCAACCTCGTCGAGAACGGCACCAAGTTCGCGCATGAAATCACGGTGGAGCTCGCGATCCTCCCAAACGGCACCGTGCGGATCATTGTCGCCGACGACGGTCCGGGCCTTCCCGACAGCTTGCGGACGCGGGTGCTGGAACCGTTTTTCAAGGCCAGCACGGCTCGAACGACGTCGGATCGTAGCGGCTTCGGTCTCGGGCTCTCGATCGTCGAAGACATCGTGCGGGCCAACGGCGGCACGATCGAACTCCTGAACAGAACACCGCACGGGCTTGCGGCACAGATGGATTTTCCGGCCGAAGGCGGCACGGCGAGCGATATCGTCTCGAAGCCGTCGGCCGATGATCTTGCCCGCGCCGGGTGAGGCCGGGAACGCCGTGTAAAACGACATAGGCTCGCAGACCTGAGCCTTGGCCTGTCGATGGACACGGCCGCCATCCGGCCCTTCATGTTTCGTAATGTTTCTCAACAAGACCAAGCACACCGGTCGAAAGCGCGATCCTATAACGACGTCTGAACTCTCAGGGCAGGCGCGACTATGGCCATACCGCCGTTTACAGGCTCGCAGGAAGACCATCCATTCGCTCAGCAGGAAATGACAGTCGGACGAGTGCGCACCCACTACCCGGTGATCCGGGGAGCATCCGGTTGCGATGCCACACGCCTGCTTCCATGTGATCGCCGTCTGCCGTCGGCATGCGTGGTGCACAGCGTCTCAGGAAGCGAACAGCCTGAAATAATTCAGGCTTCCTTCGCTTGCGGGTTTGTTGGGCAGCCGGCATCGGAACCCGGCCGCCGGCCGCCGGAACTGTCAATCATCATCCCGACATTCAACGAAGCCGCTAACGTGCATCTTGTGATCCACGCCCTCGACAGGTCGTTGCCCGGCATCTCATGGGAGGTGATATTCGTCGACGACGACAGCCCCGACGGCACGACCGATCGTGTAAGGGCCATTGCAGACCGGGATGCGCGGGTGCGCTGCGTCCGCCGGCTCGGGAGGCGCGGCCTTGCCGGTGCTTCGATCGAAGGCATGCTCTCCTCGTCGGCGCCCGTCGTCGTCATCATGGACGGTGACCTGCAGCATGACGAGACGCTGTTGCCGGAGATGCTTCGGCGCATCCGGTCCGGCGACGATCTCGTCATCGCGAGCCGTTTCAGCGATGTCCCGGGCGCTGAGGGCGGCGCCTCGGACGGTCTTTCGAGCACGCGTCTTGCAGGGAGCCGCGTGGCAACACGCCTGGCGCGAACGCTGCTGAAAATCGACGTCAGCGATCCCATGAGCGGGTTCTTCGCCATCCGCCGCCCGGTATTCGAAGCGCTCGCCCCGCGCCTTTCCACCCAGGGCTTCAAGATTTTGATGGACATCCTCGCTTCGACGCCCACCCCGCTGCGAACGAGCGAGATACCGTTTCGCTTCCGCGCACGTCAGAACGGCGTTTCCAAGCTCGATAATCTCGTGGCGGTCGAATATCTCGGTCTGCTGCTCGCCAAATCGACGGGCGATGTCTTCTCGCTCCGCTTCCTCTTGTTCTCGCTCATCGGCGGAGCCGGCGTCGTCGTGCACCTGATCACCCTTAAGGCGGCGCTGGCATGCGGCCTCGCCTTCTGGCTGGCGCAGATGACGGCGGCCTATGTCGCGATGACGGGGAACTTCTTCCTCAACAATACCTTGACCTACCGGGACCGCAGGCTGAAGGGCCGTCGGCTGATCTTCGGTCTCGCCTCGTTCTATGTGGTCTGCAGCATCGGCGTCATTGCAAATGTGGGCATCGGGCAACTCCTCCACGACCATTCGTCCAGGTGGTGGCTGGCAGGTCTTGCGGGCGCCTGCATGGGGGCCGTCTTCAATTACGTCATTACGTCCGCACTCACATGGCGCGTAAGATGACCGCGGAATTCACCGCCCGTCACGCTACCGACGATCCCCGCCGCCCCTTCGGCCGTCCCGCCGGCGACGGGCCCCCTCCTTCCATGGCGCACGATCTGGACGATCGCGCCGCTCTGCTGCGAGCCGCCACGATCATCATTGTGGCTGGCGCGCTTGTCCGACTGGGTCTCGCGGCGCTGCTCGATCCTGGCGTCGATGAGGCCTACGCCATGGCGGTCGCCGGGCAATGGCAGCTCTCCTGGTTCGACCACCCCCCGATGGCCTTCTGGTGGGTCAAGGCGATGCGCGAGCTGGCCCAGCCGTTCTGGGGCGACGACGTGCCTGTTGTCGTCCTGCGCCTGCCCTTTGTCCTCGCCTTCACCGTAACGAGCCTGGTGATGTTCGATCTCACCTTTCGCAGGTGGGGGCCGAGGGCCGGATTGTGGATGGGGCTGGCGCTGAGCCTGGCGCCGTTCTTCCTCGTTTCGGCGGGAAGCTGGATGGTGCCCGACGGTCCGTTGCTGCTGTTTCTTGCCCTGACGGCCTGGTTGCTCGACCAGATCCTCTATTCCGCGTCCGAGCCGGCGCGTCGACGACGCCTTTGGCTGGCTGCCGGACTGACCCTCGGACTTGCCGGGCTTTCGAAATACCATGCCCTCCTGTTCGCCCTCGGGGCGGCCGCCTTCATTCTCGCGACACCGCATCGAAGCCAGCTGAAAACGTCGGCACCCTGGCTGGCAATCGCGATCGCGGGGGCCACGGTGTCGCCGATCCTCTTCTGGAACGCCGAACATGACTGGGTCTCGTTCTCTTTCCAATCGTCGCGCGGGTTTGGTTCAGACGGCCCGGACTGGGCGGGGTTCGCCCGCGCGTTGCTTGGGCAACTGGCCTATCTCGGCCCATGGACGCTGGTCGCTTCGATCGCCGCCTTGTCCTGGCGCCTTCGGGCCGAGGATAGCCGGAGCGGCCCAACGGCATTACTGGCGGCGATCGGCCTGCCGACGATCGTCGTCTTCACCATGGTGCCACTCTGGGGTGGTGCTGCCCTGCCCCACTGGCAGATGCCGGGCTGGCTCTTCCTGTTGCCGGTGCTCGGCCACGCCATCGCGGAGCTTGAAACCCGCCATCGCAAACCCAGTCGTCTGGCAAGGTCATTCGCCGCCACCGCGGCAGCATTGCTTGCGCTCGTCATTGTCGCCGTGACGCTGATCCGGTTCGCCCCGCCGTCGCCCACCGTTATCGCGCGTCTCGGGCTCGGCACCTTCCTGCAGGAATCGATGACCTGGCGCGGGCTCGCGGACAGCCTGACGGAGCGAGGCCTGCTTCCGACGACATCTCAACGAACGACCATGCCGAAGGAGCGCCCACTTGTCGTTGCCTTCCGCTGGATCGATGCCGCGCGCCTCGCCGAGGTCCTGGGGTCACGCGCGACAGTTATCGCGATTGGCGATGACCCTCGCGGATTCGCCTTTCTCGCCGACTCGGTCGAATGGCTCGGCCGCGACGTCCTGTTCATCGGTCGCCCCGGCACCTTAACGCGCGGTCTTGAGGCCGTAGAACCCCATTTTGCCCGCATCGACCGCAAGGCACCCATCCCGGTCCTGATCGGCGACCAAACCCTGTTCCAGGTGGACGTTGCATTGGGCCGGCGGCTGAAATCACCCTTTTCGTCGCCCTATCCGGGCCGGTGATCGGGCGGCTTCACTCCGGCTCGGCCATCCGATAGCCGACGCCCGGTTCCGTGCGGACAATGTTCGGTTGCGTCGGATCGCGCTCGATCTTCTGCCGCAGCTGGCCGATGAAGACGCGGAGGTAATGCAGGTCGTCGCCATGGGCCGGGCCCCAGACGGAGGTCAGCAAGGTGCGGTGGGTCACGACCCGGCCGGCATGGCGCGCGAGCAGCAGCAGCAGGTCGTATTCCTTCGGCGTCAGGTGCACGGTTTGTCCGTCTCGCGAGACGAGCCGCCTGACGGGATCGATGCCGAGGCCGTCGATTTCCATCACGACCGGGATCGCATCGCGGCGGCCGCGATGGCGAAGTGCGGTGCGGATCCGGGCAGTCAGTTCGCCGATGCCGAACGGTTTTTCGACATAGTCGTCGGCGCCGAGATCGAGCGCCGCGATCTTTTCGCTCTCGCGGTCACGGGCCGAGAGGATGACGATCGGGATGTCCGACCAGCCCCTCAGGTTCGCGATCACCTCCTTGCCGTCCATGTCGGGCAGGCCGAGATCGAGGATGACGAGATCAGGTGCCTGGGTGGCAACGGATTTCAGCGCTTCCGCGCCGGTGCCGGCCACCACGACGTCATAGCCGGCAGCCTTGAGCGATGGGTTCAGGAAGCGCTGGATCTGCGGTTCGTCGTCCACCACCAGGATACGCGACTGGTTCATCGGGCCTCGCCCCTCGGCTCTTCGATCTCAGGGAAGCGCAAGACGATGCGCGTGCCCCGCTTTTTCAAGGCCGGGCTTTCCGCATGGATATTGCCGCCCATGGCCTCGACGAAGCCGCGGGCGATGGAAAGCCCGAGCCCGGTACCGGGCGCGCGGCCATCCGTCTTCCCTCCGCGATAGAATTTTTCGAAGACGCGGTCCAGATCCTGCGATGGGATTCCCTTTCCCAGATCAGTGACCGAGATCATCACATCCTTGCCGTCGCGACGGGCATAGACGTTCACGGGGTCGCGGCCGCCATATTTGACGGCATTATCGAGCAGATTGAACAACACTTGCCCCAGGAGCACGCTGTCGCCGCGGATGAGGGGCAGGTCGGGCGCGATGCCGGTTTCGATGCGGCGATCGGGTGCGTGTCTTCGCGTGCGCTCGACGGCCGACTGCACGACGTCGGCGACATCCACCCAGTCGCGTTTCGGCATCAGCGTGCCGGCCTCGATCCGGGTCATGTCCAGGAGGTTGGCGATGAAGCGGCTCATGCGGCCACTCTCCTCCTCGATCGACTGCAGCAGGTCGTCGCGGTTCTCGGGCGCCATCTTCTCCCCGAACTGGCGAAGCCCGGTAACGGCACCGGTGATCGTCGCGAGCGGCGTGCGGAGATCGTGCGAGATCGAGGACAGCAGGGCCTCGCGGTACCGCTCGCCCTCGAGCCTTGCGGCCTGCTCCACCGTTTCATCCGCCAGCCGCGCGCGGTCGAGCGCGATCGCGGTCTGGTCGAGGATGGCGGTCAGCGCGCGTTCGGCATTCTGGTCGAGACGCGCGCCGGCATGTTCGACCCCGCAGACGCCGACGATGCCATGCGGCCCAAGCAGGGGACGGAACTCGAAACGGCTGTTCGGCAGCGTGCCGGTTCCGTGGCCCGCCGGCTCCCGCTTGTCGAAGCTCCATCGGGCAGCCGTCAGGTCGGTCACGTCGAGCTCCGTATCCGGCGGCCAGGCGGCGGCGACGCCGAGGTCACCGGCGCGCGGCACGAGCAGCACGACGTTGCGCCTCAGGGTCGCCTGCAATTTCGACACGGCGAGCCATATCGCATCCTCGCCGCTGGCGGTGCTGGCGAGCTTGCGGGAGAAATCGTAGAGCGATTGCAGCGCCCTTGCCCGCACCCGCGCCACCTCGGCCTGTTCCCGGATGCGCGAGGCAAAGCCGCCGGCGATCATCGCCACGGCGAAGAAGACGAGAAGCGCGAAGACCTCGTGCGGGGTGGCGACCGCAAGGGTGTGCAAGGGGTCGATGAAGAGGAAATTGTAAGCCAGCGCCGATAAGGCGGCCGCGGCAAAGGCCGCAGCGTATCCGCCGGTCACGGCCGCCCCGAGGACTGCGAGCAGGAAAAGCAGCGAGATGTTCGGCAAGTCGACAAACAGGTCGATGCCCTTGCCGATCACTGCGGCGAGTCCGACGAACCCCAGCGCAAACCAGGCCGATTGCCGGAGCGACATCGCCTTCGGCTTCCGGAACGAAGCGCGTCGTATCTCGCCGGTCGGGGCGTCGGGCGTGACGATGTGGATGCCGATCCCCGAGGCGCTCCGCGACAGGGCGTCCGGCAGCGACCGGGTTAAGAGCTTCTGCCAGCGGCTTCGCCTGCGCGTACCGATCACAATCTGGGTCGCGTGCTCCCGCCGCGCGAGCTTCAGGATCTCGTCGACGAAGTCGTTGCCGATGACGCGTCGCGTCTCCGCGCCCAGTTGTTCGGCGAGCCGGAAGAGCGTTTCGATCCGCTGGACGAGTTCCGGCGTCTCGACCTCGCGGTCCGCCCGCTCGATCGAGACGACGAGCCACGGAGCATTGAGACCCGAGGCGAGCCGGCTTGCCACGCGCACCACCTTCTCCGACAGGGGATCGGAGCCGACGCAAACCAGCAGCCGTTCGCCCGTAGCCCAGGGCCCGTCGATGCCGTTCTGCTTCAGGTAATCGACCATCTGGTCGTCGACGCGGTCGGCCGTGCGCCGGAGTGCCAGTTCGCGAAGCGCGGTGAGGTTGCCGAGGCGGAAGAAGCGATCGACGGCGCGGCCGGCGCTTTCGGGCAGGTAGACCTTGCCCTCCTTCAGCCGTTCGATCAGTTCGGATGGCGGGAGATCGACGACCAGGACCTCGTCGGCACGCTTCAGGACGATGTCGGGCACGCGCTCACGCACGGTCACCCCGGTGATCTGGGCGACGAGATCGGCGAGGCTTTCGAGATGCTGGATGTTGACCGCCGTCCACACACCGATGCCGGCGGCGAGCAGTTCCTCGATGTCCTGGTATCGCTTGGGGTGCCTGCCGTCCTCCGGATTGGTATGGGCTAGTTCATCGACGATGACGATGCGCGGCCGCCTTTCAAGCGCCGCATCGAGATCGAATTCCTCCAGCATGCGGCCACGGTGGGAGACCCTTCGCCGGGGCAGGACTTCGAGCCCTTCGAGCAGGGCAGCCGTCTCGCCGCGACTGTGGGTTTCGACGAGACCCACGACGACATCGACGCCGTCGGCCTTGAGACGTCTTGCCCTCTGCAGCATCGCATAGGTCTTGCCGACGCCGGGAGCCGCACCCAGAAAGACCGTCAGCTTGCCCCGGCGGTCGTTCTCCGCCAGGGCAAGCAGGGCATCGGGATCGGGACGCCTGTCGTTTCTGCGGTCGTCATCCGCCATTCACCAGCTCACATCATGAGGGCATCAAGGGCCAGGTTGAGTTCTAGCACATTGACCCTTGCTTCGCCGACAACCCCGAAGGCCGGACCTTCGGTCTGCCGTTCAACGAGCGAGGCGACGGCAGCCGGCTCCAGCCCCCTTGCCTGCGCGACACGCGGGACCTGCGCCTGCGCGAAGGCCGGCGTGACATGCGGGTCGAGACCGGAGCCGGATGTGGTCACCGCATCGGCGGGAAGCGGACGGGAAAAGCCCGCCTCCGCCCGCCGGGCGACATCGGTCGCGACGCGGTCCTTCAGCTTCGCCGACGTCGTGCCGAGGTTTGATCCGGACGAAGCCGCCGCATTGTAGGGGCCGGGACCGGTTGCAGACGGCCGCGGCCAAAAGTACCGGTCCGCGGCGAAGGCCTGGCCGATGAGGGCCGAGCCGACGACCGTTCCGTCGCGTTCGATCAGGCTGCCGTTGGCCTTTGCCGGCATCAGGGCCTGTGCGATCCCGTTGATCGCCAGCGGATAGGCAAGGCCGGTGATGACGGTCAGTGCGGCGACGAGTGTAAGGGCGGGTCTGAGGTATTTGAACATGACTACACCAGATGGAGGGCGCTGACGGCGAGATCGATGGCCTTGATCCCGGCGAAGGGCAGGATCAGCCCGCCGACGCCGTAAACGAGGAGGTTGCGGCGAAGCAGCGACGCGGCCCCCGCCGGGCGATAGGCGACGCCCTTCAGGGCCAGCGGGATCAGCGCCACGATGATCAGTGCGTTGAAGATGATGGCGGAAAGGATGGCGGACCGCGGAGATGCGAGGCCCATGATATTGAGGGCTTCGAGCGCCGGATAGGTCGCAACGAACAGCGCCGGGATGATGGCGAAATACTTGGCGACGTCGTTGGCGATCGAGAAGGTCGTAAGCGCACCACGCGTCATCAGGAGCTGCTTGCCGATCTCGACGATCTCGATGAGCTTGGTCGGGCTCGAATCCAGATCCACCATGTTGGCCGCTTCGCGGGCGGCCTGCGTGCCGGTCTGCATGGCAACCCCGACATCGGCCTGGGCGAGCGCTGGCGCGTCATTGGTGCCGTCGCCGCACATGGCGATCAGCCGGCCGCCCTGCTGCTCGCGGCGGATATAGGCGAGCTTGTCTTCGGGGGTCGCCTGGGCGAGAAAATCGTCGACGCCCGCCTCCGACGCGATGGCGGCCGCGGTCACCGGATTATCGCCGGTCACCATGACTGTGCGGATGCCCATGGCGCGGAGCGCTCCGAAACGCTCCTTGATGCCGGCCTTGACGACATCCTTGAGATGGATGACGCCGAGGAGCCGTTCTCCATCCGCGACGGCAAGCGGCGTGCCGCCCGTGCGAGCGACCTGGTCGACGGCCCGGCGAAACTCGATTGGCGCGTCCTCTTCGGTGATGCCGGCGAATTTCAGCACCGCATCGACGGCGCCCTTGCGCAGGCGGCGCGAACCGATGTCGACGCCCGAGAGCCGCGTTTCGGCCGTAAAGCCGATGACCGAATCGAAGTCGACCCTCGGCATGGGAACACCGAACTCACCTGTCGCCAGCGCCACCACCGAGCGTCCCTCGGGCGTCTCGTCGGAAAGCGAGGCAAGAAGGGCCGCGTCAGCGAGTTCGGTCGGGGTGACGCCCGGTGCCGCGATGAAGTCGCTTGCCATGCGGTTGCCGAAGGTGATGGTGCCGGTCTTGTCGAGGAGGAGGGTATCGACGTCCCCGGCTGCCTCCACCGCGCGGCCGGACGTGGCGATCACGTTGAAGCGCACCAGGCGGTCCATGCCGGCAATGCCGATTGCCGAGAGCAGGCCGCCGATCGTGGTCGGGATCAGCGTGACCAGAAGTGCCGCCAGCACCGTGACCGAGAGCACGGTGCCGGAATAGCCGGCGAGCCCCCAGATCGCGACGCAGACGAAGAGGAAGACCAGCGTCAGGCCCGAAAGGAGGATGGAGAGCGCGATCTCGTTCGGCGTCTTCTGCCGCTGGGCGCCCTCGATCAGCGCGATCATGCGGTCCACGAAAGCGGAGCCGGGCTTTACCGTTATCTTCACCTTGATCTCGTCGGAGAGCACCTGGGTTCCGCCCGTGACCGCCGACCGATCGCCGCCGGATTCTCGGATGACGGGCGCTGACTCGCCGGTGATGGCGCTCTCATTGACCGAAGCCACGCCTTCGATCACCTCGCCGTCGCCGGGAATGAGTTCGCCGGCCGCGACAAGCACGACATCGCCCACCTTGAGACCGGAGGCGGGGATCGTCCCGGTCTTGCCGTCGGCATCCAGCCTGCGGGCGACCAGTTCGGACTTGGTCTTCTTCAGGCTGTCGGCCTGGGCACGGCCGCGACCCTCGGCAACCGCCTCGGCGAAGGTGGCGAAGAGGACCGTGAACCAGAGCCAGGCGGCAATCTGGCCGGAGAACCCCGCCTCTTGCGGATTTGTGGCAAGGTCGCGGAGGAAGAGTATCGTCACGACGGCGGCGACGACTTCGGTCACGAAGATGACCGGGTTGCGCAGGAGCCTGCGCGGATCAAGCTTGACGACGGCATCCCGCATCGCCGGAAACAGGATCGACGGATCGAGAAGACCGGGAGCTGTTTGGTCTTTTGACATGATGGTTCCTTCAGAAGGTCTGGCCGGCGAGCATGGCGAAGTGTTCGACGACGGGGCCGAGCACCAGCGCGGGCAGGAACTGCAGGCCGCCGAGAATGAGGATGATGCCGATCAGGAGCACGACGAAGAGCGGGCCGTCTGTCGGGAAGGTGCCGGCGGAGGCGGGAACCTTCACCTTGGCGGCAAGCGATCCGGCAATCGCCATGACCGGCACGACATAGGCGAACCGGCCGAGCAGCATCGCGATGCCGAGCGTCGTGTTGTACCAGGCGGTGTTGCCGGTCAGCCCGCCGAAGGCCGAGCCATTGTTGCCGGCCGCCGAGGTATAGGCATAGAGGATTTCCGACAGGCCGTGCGGCCCCGATGTCCCGATGCTTGCCACCGCGAAGGGCAGCATGGCCGAGACGGCGGTGAAGCCGAGGATGACGAGCGGCAGGATCAGCACCGCGAGCATGGCGAACTTCATCTCGCGCCCCTCGATCTTCTTGCCGAGGAATTCCGGCGTGCGCCCGACCATCAGGCCGGCGACGAAGACGGCAAGGAGGGCGAAGACCAGCATGCCGTAAAGGCCCGAGCCGACGCCGCCCGGCAGCACTTCGCCGAGCTGGATCAGGAACATCGGCACGAGGCCGCCGAGGCCGGTGAAGGAACCATGCATGCCGTTGACGCCGCCATCAGACAGACCGGTAGTGACGGCGGCATAGAGCGCCGTCATGGCCTGGCCGAAGCGAACCTCCTTGCCTTCCATGTTGCCAGGCAGGGGGTCGACGCCGATGGCCGTCAGGATCGTATTGCCCTGCGCCTCGGCCCAGTAGGTAACGGCGACCCCGGCCAGGAGCAGGATGGCCATCGCCGAGATCAGCGCCCAGCCCTGGCGCCGGTTCCCGACCATCTGGCCGAAGGTGTAGACCATCGCCGCCGAGATCGACAGCATGGCGAAGATGTTGAGATAGTTCGACCAGGCGCTCGGGTTTTCGAAGGGATGGGCAGCATTGACGTTGAAGAAGCCGCCGCCATTGGTGCCGAGTTGCTTGATCGCTTCCTGGGAGGCGACGGGTCCGAGCGAGATCACCTGGTCCGTGCCTTCGAGCGTCGTCGCGGTGACGGCGGCGTCGAGCGTCTGCGGCAGGCCCATCGCCACGAAGGCGAGTGCAACGACGATGGCGAGCGGCAGGAGCACGTAGAGGGTGGCTCTCATCATATCGACCCAGAAATTACCGAGCGTCGATACCTTGGAACGGGCGAGTGCGCGGGTGACCGCGATCGCAAGCGCCATGCCGGTGGCCGCCGACAGGAAGTTCTGCACGGTCAGCCCTGCCATCTGGGAGAAATGGCTGAGCGTGGTTTCGCCCCCGTAGTTCTGCCAGTTGGTGTTGGTGACGAAGGAGACCGCGGTGTTGAACGCAAGATCCGGCGCCATTCCCGGAAAGCCCTGCGGGTTCAGCGGAAGATAGGCTTGCAGCCGCAGCATGGCATAGAGCGCGATGAAGCCGGCGAGCGAGAAGGCAAGCATGGCGAATGTGTAGCCGAGCCAGCCCTGTTCCTTTTCCGGATTGATACCGCCAGCACGGTAGAGCCCGCGTTCCAGGGGGCCGAGAACGGGCGAAAGAAAGGTCCGGTCGCCGGAAAACACCCGCGCCATGTAGAGGCCGAGCGGTTTGACGACCAAGAGAACTGCGAGAAAAAGGAGGCTGATCTGCAGCCATCCGACAAGGGTCATGGATCTGCTCCCGATCAGAAGCGCTCGGGACGCAGGAGCGTCACGACGAGGTAGATGCCGAGGGCGATGGCGACGAGGAGACCGAAGAGAGGCTCAAGCATTTCTGCGCCTCACAAGCGATCGAGCGCGCGGGCGTAAAACGCAAGCACGAGAAGAGTGCCGCCGCCGAGCGCGAGGAAGATGAAGTCGGACATGTCCGTTTCTCCTGTTGATACGCCACAGGATTAAGGGAACTTCAGGTCAGGCTTCGATTGGGAAGACGCGCGAGGGGGATAAAGAAAGGATAAGGATGCCGCTCGACATCTGGGTCCCCGCTCACCCCCAAGGCCCAAAGGACGTTGCCGGGTCCCGTTTCGAGCACGAGGGTCCAGCCCATATCTATTTTTCTTCGCCTAAAGCGATTGTCGCTTACGTCAGCGGCAGGTCTCGAAATGCGGCATCGTCACTCGACCGTGGGCTTGCCCTGGTTCAGGCGGGCGTCCCATCCCTGCATGGCGAGTTTCGCCACCTCCTCCAGTTCGGCGGTCGTGGCGCCGTCGCGGGCGAGGATCGACATCCCGTTCTGCACCGTCTGCACGAAACGGGCCAGGGCATGCAGGTCGGTCGATCTCGGGATATCGCCCTCCTCCACACCGCGACGCAGGCGCGTCATCAGCCTCTCAAGCGTCTCCGCGCGCGCATTTCGCACCAGCTCCCCGAGCGTCTCGTGCCCCTCGCTTCCGACCGAGGCGAGCGTCACCATGCAGCCGCGCGGGATGTCGGCGACCGCGCCGGTCAGCGCCGCAGCTGAATCTTCCAGGAAGGCCGATATGGCTTCGCGGGTGGTGGCCGCACTGGAGAAGCGGCCCCAGGCAAGCGCCCCGTTCGTCTCACAATAATGGCTGAGCGCCTCGGTGTAGAGCGCGTCCTTGGAGCCGAAGGCGGCGTAGAGGCTGGTTGCCCCGATCCCCAGCGCCTCAGTAAGGTCGGAGATCGAGGTCGCCTCATAACCCTTTTCCCAGAACAGCCGCATCGCCGTGGCGAGCGCGCGTTGCCGGTCGAACGCGCGCGGGCGACCAGGGCGGCGCGGCGCCAGCTTCGGGGTTTCAGATAATTTCTGCATCGATCGTTATATAATCCCTTGACGGCGCAATGCAACGCCCCCATGTCTATTATGAAATGATCGCTGCATAATTAAGTTCGTGTCGGACCGGGGATTGGAAAGCAGGTTACTTGTGGCTGGGGGCGATCCCCGTCGTTCTCTGCCTTGGTCAGCCCTGGGGATGGTCGACACCCAGAATCATAACCAGATCAATTTGAAGGAAAGACCCATGGAGAAGACTGTTCTTATCACCGGCACGTCCTCCGGCCTCGGCCGCGCGGCGGCGAAGCTCTTCCAGAGCAAGGGCTGGAACGTCGTTGCGACAATGCGCAAGCCGTCCGCCGAGAGCGAACTGAACGAGCTCGACCGCGTGCTGGTGACGCGCCTCGACGTCGAAGACGCGCCATCGATCGCCCCGGCGATTCAGGCGGGCATCGAGAGGTTCGGCGGCATCGACGTGCTGGTGAACAATGCCGGCTTCGGCGCCTTCGGTCCGCTCGAGGCGACGCCGATCGAGACCATTCGCCGTGAATTCGAAGTAAACGTGTTCGGCCCGCTCCAGGTGATGCAGGCGGTCCTGCCGCATTTTCGCGCACGCAAGGCCGGCACCATCGTCAACATCACCTCCAACAGCGGCCTGATGACGCTTCCATTCGGATCGCTCTACCACGGCTCGAAATATGCGATGGAAGGCATCACTGACGCCCTGCGGTTCGAACTCTCATCGCTGGGCATCCATCTGAGGCTCGTCGAACCCGGCGCGATCAAGTCCCGTTTCGTAAGCTCGTTGGCGGTCAGCAACGAACCGGTCATCGCCGACTATCAGCCCCTCCTCGATTCGGCGATGAAGATCTATGGCGGGCTCACGGATATCGCCTCCCCGCCTGAACTGATCGCGGAGCAGATCCTCGCGGCCGCCACCGACGAGGGGCAGAAGCTGCGCTTTCCCGCCGGCGAAGACGCATTCAGAACGATCGCGGAACGCGACGCTCTCACCGATGAGCAGTACTTCGAGACCGTGGCGAAGCGCTTCGGCCTCCCGGTCTGACGCAGGCAGGGTCCGCGATCGTCGCGGGCCCGACCACCGTTTAGAGGAGAGGAACCAGTGCCCGATTCCGATCTTGCCCAGTTCTACACGCGCTACATCGCTGCCATCAACGCGCGCGAGTTCGATCTCGTCGCAGGGCTCATCCAGGAAAAGGTTCTGATGAACGGCGCTGCCCACGAGCGAGCCGAAGTACTCGCGTCCCAGCGGGGGATCGTGGACGCCGTTCCGGACTACCGATGGAACGTCGAGGAGCTCTTCGTGGTCGAGGACCGGATCGCGGCGCGCCTGCAGAATACGGGCACGCCCACCAAGACGTTCATGGGGCATGAACCCACCGGTCGGCGGGTCAGCTTCATGGAATTCTGTTCCTACCGTATCCGCGACGGCCGCTTTGCGGAAATGTGGTTCCTGATGGACGGCGAGACCGTGGGCAGGCAGTTGCGGGGCGATGACTGACGCAAGCGGACCCGCCAGGGGGACGGGTATTTCATCCCGCAACGGACGCCGTGGCCGAGGGACGGAGGAACGACGGCCACATATCAGTGCGCCGGGCTATTGGACATGTCCGGCGAAATACTCGAGAGTCCATTTTTTGAGGCTGTGCAGCCGGGCCTTGCCAGTAGCTCTGCACACCTGAGGGGGAGCCGGATGCCATGACCTGCAGGATCGCATTTGTCGTCGCGCCCGGCCTCGAGCTGCTCGATCTTAGCGGGCCGCTCTGCGCCTTCAATCTGGCGCGTCTGAACTACGAGGCCGCCTACGAGATCGATGTGGTGTCGAGCGCCGACGGACCCGTCACCAGTTCGGCAGGGCTGTCGATAGAGGCCGCGGCAGCGAGCCGGGCAAAGCATGCCCATACCATCATCGTCGTCGGCGGACCGAAGGCGCAACAGGCGAGCGCCGAGCCCGGTACCGTCGACCTCTTGAGATCGCTCGCACCGACCGCGCGACGGATGGCAAGCATCTGCACGGGCGCGTTTCACCTCGCGGAAGCAGGCATCCTGGACGGACATCGCGTCACGACCCACTGGAGGCTCGCGCCGCTCCTGCAGTCGCGCTACCCGAAGGTGACCGCCCATGGCGACCGCATCTACGTAAACGACCGGAAGATCTGGACCTCCGCGGGGATCACGGCGGGAATAGACCTTGCCCTCGCGCTGATCGAGGCCGATGTCGGCCCGGACATCTCCAAACTGGTCGCGCGGGACATGGTCGTCTATCATCGCCGTCCCGGCGGACAGTCGCAGTTTTCGGCCATCCTCGATCTCCAGCCTGCATCGGACCGGATCCGGCTCGCCCTTGCCTATGCACGCGAGCACCTCCACGACGACTTGCGCGTCGATCGCCTCGCCGACGTGGCATGCATCAGCAGCCGGCAGTTCGCCCGGTTGTTCGTGCAGGAGACCGGCGAGACTCCGGCACGGGCCATCGAGCGCCTTCGGGCGGAGGCGGCTCGCGCCATGGTCGAGGACAGTCGCGAACCCATGGAGACCATCGCGCGCGACGTCGGATTGCGCGACACGGAGCGCATGCGCCGCGCCTTTCTACGGCACTTCGGTCAGTCTCCGCAGGCGCTCCGGCGCATTTCCAGGGAATACCTGCGCGACCCGCGCTGACGCGCAGTCCTCCGCCTGGCCCAGCCCGGCCCTGCCTGGCGGGAAATGTGCGAATTATGTCATTTCGGACATCGACCCCGTCGTGGGATACCGTCGGGACCGCAGTGCAGGCCCTCCCCGCGTGGGACCTCCGGCTGCTGCACGGCCTAACGAAGGAGGGCGCCATGCTAGCTGATATCAGGATGCCGGACAGCAGCATCGTGCGACAGGCCGGAGAGCTTGCCCGCGACGTCTCAGGCGACATGCTCTACAACCACGTCATGCGCTGCTATTGGTTTGGAGAACTTTACGCCCGGATCAGCACAATCGAGATCGACAGCGAACAGTTGTTCCTCTCGGCCGTCTTTCACGACCTCGGTCTCACCGAGCACGCCCGCGGCCCGCACCGCTTCGAGATAGAGAGCGCCAATGCCGCGCGCGGCTTCCTCACGGAAAAGGGAGTTTCGAATATTATGGCCCAGAATGTCTGGGACGACATAGCGTTGCACACCTGGGACATGAACTTCTTCCGTAGCGGGACGAGCCAGGCCGTGCAGTTCGGCATTACCTACGACGTCGTCGGCTTTCCCGGGATCGAGATCGAGACAGCCGATATGACAGAACTCCTGCGCCGCTATCCGAGACTCGGTTTTACGAGAGGCTTCCACGCACTGCTCGAGCAGGACCTGGATAGTCATCGGCCCTATCCGCACGCCTTCCACCCATGCAGCCGGATCGCCCACGCCCGCTCGGGACTGGTGATCGAGGATCTCGCGACGCTCCAGGCGCGGGCGCCGTTTGCGCAATAGGGATTCTCGCCGGGGCAGAAACGGAGGCAATTATGTCATTCCGGATGGAATGCAGGCGGGAGTAAAGTGCGGCTTGTTCCGGGACCGTGATGCGCGTGCGCAGGCCGAGGCGTCTGCTCCGACCCGATCTCCGGAACGAGGTCGCCCCGGGAGGTCGCCAGATGAGCATCATTGGAGCGCTGTGGATCATCGACTCCGCATGTTCGACCTCCGCTTTCGCGGACGGACCCGGGCAGTTGCATCGCGAGTGGATCCTCCGAGGTTGGGAGCGTCGCGAGACGGATGGCTGCTTCGTCTTCGCGGAGAGGTTCGATCATCTTTATTCCAGGCGCGAAGACCTGCATCTCTACGACAGCTCCGATCCCCGGCACCGGGTGGCGCGGAGCGTGGCCGAATATGGCAGCTTCCGGGAGGGTCCCTTCAACGCCCTGAAAAGTGCCCGGCACGCCGTCACCGACGGGCCTGACGTTCTCCTCGGCGGAAACCTGGCCGCCACCACGCTCGAATTCGTTGCTCGACTGGAGCGGCCGGATGGCGAGGTCAGCAGCATCCGTGCACGCTCTGCCCTCGTCTGGCGGTGCGAGGAGGGCACCTGGCGGATCGTGCGGGAACAGAACGCGGTACGCGACGTCCCGCACGGCGAAGTCGAGGCGGCGCTACGGGAACAGGGATGACCCGCGTGCCGCCGGCCGGCAGTTCCACGGCTTGCGGCGGACTCCACTGACGGTTGGCGGGCCGGTAGTCTGATTAGGCGTCGCCGCGCACCCGGGTCTTTACCTCAACAGTCGCATGAATCTGATACCTCCCCCATCACCACCGCTTCAGAGAGCCCGCCGTTATCTTTGGCTTTCCGGTTGCCGGATTGCGAGGATCTGGCGGAGTTTCGTGTCGCGGTCGCGAACCGCTGTTTCGACCGGGCATTTCGCATAGGCGAGCTCGACGGCCGCCGTGACGCGTTTCTGGAGGGGTTCGTCGGGCAGCGGGGTTCCGAGTTCACACCAGAGCCTGTCCTGCATCGGCGCGAACATGTCCCAGAAGCCCTGCATGCCCCGGTCGCCGCCGGCGAGGCGGTAGGTCAGGAGGGGTCCCATCAAGGCCCATCGCAGACCGGGGCCATCGGTGACGGCCCGGTCGATATCCTCGGCGGAGGCCACGCCGCTTTCCAGCAGGTGGATCGCCTCGCGGAAAATGGCGGCCTGCAGGCGGTTGGCGACGTGTCCGTAGATTTCCCTTTCCAGCCGGATCGTCGTCTTGCCCAGGCGTTGGTAGAAATGCTCGGCGATTTCCAGTGCGGTCCGTTCCGTCCCTGCCCCTCCGCCGACTTCGACGAGAGGAACCAGATGCGGCGGGTTGAAGGGATGACCGAGCACGACCCTTTCCGGATGGGCGCAGGCGCTTTGCATGTCGCTCACCAAGATCGCGGAGGAACTGGAGGCGATCACCACCTGCGGGGACGTGACGGCATCGATCCGGCGCATCAGCTCGATCTTCTCCTCCATCCTTTCGACAGCGCTTTCCTGAACGAAGCCGGTTCCCCGGCATGCCTCGGCGAGATCGGCGGTGAAGCTCAGCCTGCCGCGCTTCTTCTTCTCCAGAACGGCTTCGGGGAGCGTTGCCCAGCAGCGTTCGACCGCACGCTCCAGTTCGCTTTCGGCGCCGTCCCGGATGTCGGTCGCGACGACGTCCAGCCCGTGCGCCAGGTAAAGGCATGTCCAGCTGGCGCCGATCATGCCCGTCCCGACCACGGTCACCGTCTTGATGTCTTCCGCGTTCAATCGATGCTCCTGCCGTGACGCTCATCTCAAGCCCCGCCCCTGTCGGGCGAGGGCCGCCTTCCCTTTTGCCGCCGCTAGAAATTGACGCGATCGGCGCCCTTCAGCGCGAGCATCTCGCGGGCGTCGGCCGCCGTGGCGATCGCCAGTCCCAGTCCTTCGAGAACCTGGCGGATGCGGCGGACCTGGACGGCATTGGAGGTCGCGAGCCTTCCGGGACCGTCCCAGAGCGAATCCTCCAGTCCGACACGGACATTTCCGCCCATCGCCGCGGCCATCGTCGCGACCGGGATCTGGTGGCGCCCGGCCCCCAGCACGGACCAGACATAGTCATCGCCGAATAGCCGGTCGGCGGTGCGCTTCATGTGCGAAACGTCATCCGGATGGGTTCCGATACCCCCCAGGATGCCGAAGACCGTCTGGATGAACAGCCTGCCGCGGACCAGGTTGCGGTCGCGGAAATGAGCGAGGTTGTAGAGGTGGCTCGTGTCATAGCATTCGAACTCGAAGCGCGTGCCGTTGCCGCCGCAATCGGCCAGTATGTGCTCGATGTCCTTGAACGTGTTCCTGAAGACGATGTCGCGGGTCTTTTCCAGGTAGGCCGGCTCCCAGTCATGCCGGAAATCCCGGTAGCGGTCGAGCATGGGATAGAGGCCGAAGTTCATGGATCCCATGTTGAGAGAGGCGACTTCAGGGGCGAATTCCAGTGCCGGCCGAAGGCGCTCCTCGATGGTCATCGTCGGGCTTCCGCCGGTGGTCAGGTTCAGGACCGCATCCGTCGCCTGCTTGATCCGCGGCAGGAAGCGCGCGAAGGCTGCGGGATCCTGCGTCGGGCGACCGTCTCGCGGATCACGGGCATGCAGGTGCAGGATCGCGGCCCCCGCCTCGGCCGCTTCTATGGCATTGGCGGCGATCTGGTCCGGGGTGACCGGCAAGTGAGCGGACATGCTCGGCGTATGGATGCCGCCGGTAATGGCACAGGTGATGATGATCTTGCGGGATGATCGAGCCATGTTTTCCTGCTTCCTCGCTCTCAGATATTTTCGACGTTGCCGCAGACGCTGATCGCCTGCCCTGAAATGTTGGCGCCGCCGGGCGACGCGAGGAAGAGCGCCATGGCGGAAACGTCCTCCGGCTCGATCATGCGACGGAGCGAAATATTGGAGAGGTACTGGGCCTCCATCTCCTCGTAGCTGACGCCCGAGGCCCTGGCGCGGTCGCGGATGACGGCTTCGATGCGGGCACCGCGCACGACGCCGGGCAGGATCGCGTTGACGCGGATTCCATCCGGGCCCATCTCCTTCGCTAGGCTCTGGGTCAGGCCGACAATCCCCCATTTCGCCGCCGAATAGGGGCTGCGGAGCGCATATCCGAACCGCCCCGCCACGGACGAGATATTGATGATCGACCCGGCTTCGCTGGCGCGCAGCAGCGGTGCCGCCCGGCGCACGACCAGGAACTGGCCCATCAGATCGATGTCCAGGGTGCGGCGAATGTCGCCGACGGACAATTCGTCGATCGGACCGGTGGGACCGGCGATGCCGGCATTGTTGACCAGGACGTCCAGACCGCCGAGCCTTGCCGCCGTCGCATCCAGAAGCGCGTCGACCTGATCTTCGTCGGCAACATCGGCGCTCACGACGGCGACCTCGGGATGTTCCTTCGCGAAACGTTCCAGGGCCGGTTCGTCGATGTCGCAGACCATCACCTTCGCCTGGGCTTCCGCGAAACCGCGGGCGATGGCGGCGCCGATGCCGGAAGCGCCGGCGGTCACGAGAACCCGCAGCCCCGGGCGCGGGGTCATCCGCTTGATCATGTTCATTTTTCGTCCACTCGATACCATTTCGACGCCATCAGGCCACTTCGAGCCAGTTGCGTCGAACTTCGGGATTAGCTTCCAGCTCTTCGGGCGTGCCTTTGAAGACGAGTTCCCCATGGCCCATGACCATCACGTGCCGGGCGACCTTGAGGGCGATCGTCAGTTTCTGCTCGACCAGCACCACCGCCACGCCGCGCCGGCCGATATCGAGGATCACCTCCATCACCACCTCGACGATCCTGGGCGCCAGCCCCTCGGTCGGCTCGTCGATCAGCAGCACCCGCGGATTGCCGAGCAGGGACCGGCAGATGGTCAGCATCTGCTGCTCGCCGCCCGAAAGATATCCGGCGCGGATCGCCCGTCGCTCCTTGAGGCGCGGAAAATAGCCGTACATTTCATCGACCGACCAGCGATGCGCGCCGGGCGGCCCCTTCTGGACACCCATGGCGAGGTTCTCCTCGACCGTCAGGTTGGGGAAGACCAGCCGTTCCTCCGGGACATAGCCGATCCCCTGGCGGCAGATGTCGAAGGGTCGCTGCCCGACCAGTTGAACCTCGTCCAGCGTCACGGTCCCGGCGCTCGGCGGCACCAGGCCCATCATCGCCTTCAGCAGGGTCGAGCGGCCGGAACCGTTTCTGCCGAGCAGGGAGACGACCGACGATTGGGGCACATCCAGATCGATGCCGTGCAGGATGTGGCTCTTTCCGTAATGGGCGTGCAGTCCCCTGACCTCCAGCAAGCTCATGACGCCTCCCGACCCAGATAGGCTTCCTGTACGTCTCGGTTGGCGCTGATCCGCTCCGGCGTGTCCGTCGCAAGGATGCTGCCGTAGACGAGCACCGAGACCCGGTCGCAAAGGCTGAAGACCACGCTCATGTCGTGCTCCACCATCAGCAGTGTCTTGCCCTCGGTGACTGAGCGGATCAGTTCGACCGCCTGCGCGGTCTCCTCGCGCGACATGCCGGCGGTCGGTTCGTCGAGGAGGATGACCTCCGCCCCGGTGGTCAGGGTCATGCCGATTTCCAGCGCGCGCTGCTCGGAATAGGTGAGATCGCCGGCGAGATCATGGGCCCGGGCTTCGAGCCCAACCCGGGCCAGCGCCTCGGCCGCTTCCTCGTTCACCTGCCGCATCCGGGCGATCGGGCGAAACAGGCCGTACCGGACCCCGTGGCGCGCGAGGACGCCGATGCGGAGGTTCTCGAACACGCTGAGGCGATGGAAGATGTTGGTGATCTGGAACGAGCGCGCCAGCCCTGCCCGGTTGATGCGATGGGGCTGGAGACCGCCGATGCTGCGTCCTTTGAGCATGATTTCGCCGGACGAGGGCGTGAACATGCCGGAGATCAGGTTGAAGAGGGTGGATTTGCCGGCGCCGTTGGGACCGATGACCGCATGCCGCTCGCCCGGCCGGATATCGAGGTCGAGGCCCTTGATGACCTCGACCGGGCCGAAGGCCTTGGTCAGTCCCGTCAGCCTCAGTGCCGGCTCTTCAGCGATCGCGGCCATCATGCGGCACCTCCCAGCGCAGCAACTTCCGCGGTGCCTGCCTTGGCCTGGTCGGTCCTGCTCCAGAGCGGATCGATGCGCCTTCTGGCCCGAAGCATCAGGGCGATACCGCCGACGAGGAGGATCAGAGGGACCAGCCAGGTGAGAGGGCTGGCCGGCCGCCATGCCACGCCGAAGAGCGTATAGGGCGGCAGGCCAACGGCTGCGGCATGCCTTGCTCTCGCATAGTCCTCGCCGAACAGGACGGAGACGGTTTCGGTCAGGAAGACCACGCCAGCCGTCACCAGCAGGCCGCCGAGGATCGCAACCAGATAGGAACCCGCAAGGCGGGACCAGTCGAGCTGGCGGCGGTTGCGAATGTGCTGCTGCAGTACCCCGCCTATGCCCGCCGGCGCGTAGAGCATCACCAGGACAAAGATGAGGCCCTGGTAGAAGACCCAGGACCGGGTGACGTCGGACAGGAGGAAGGAGAACAGGGTAAAGGCCGTCGCGCCGATGACGGGACCGAAGAATATGGTCGAGCCGCCGACGAAGGTCTGAAGAACGACCTGCGCCGAGACGTCGCTTGCAAACAGCGAATAGTTGGCCGTCTCGTTGGAGATCGCCAGCAGCGCCCCGGCCACGCCCGTGAACATCGCCGAGATCGCGAACACGATCACCTTCGAGGAATGGGCGTTGTAGCCCAGGAAACGGACGCGCTGCTCGTTGTCACGCAATGCCAGCGTGAGGCGCCCGAAGGGCGTGCGGGTATAGGCCCATAGACCGAGGCCGCAGACGACAACCCATGCCAGGGTCAGGTAGTAGACTTCCAGCGTGGAGCCGAAACCGATGCCGCTCCACGGCATGCGCATGGACGACACGCCCGCCTCCCCGCCGAAGAAGTCCTCCAGCCGCGGCGCCAGCGAATGGAAGAGCTCGGCGATCGCGAGCGTGACAAGCGCGAAGTAGACGCCCGAACGCATCGTCGCGAAATAGCCGGCCACCATTCCGATGACGAGGCCGACTGCCGCCCCGGCGAGCGGAACGAGCGGTGTCGGGAAGGGAAAGCCGTCCTCGATCGCGATCATCAGATGCAGCGCGGCGAAGGCTCCAAGGCCGAAGTAGGCGGCGTGGCCGAAGGACAGCAGCCCCGCCTGGCCCATGAGGAGATTGAAGGCCAGGGCAAAGAGGCTCGCGATCAGCACGTTGACCAGCGCGTTCTGCCAGGCGATCCCGATGAAAGGCGGGATTGTGACCAGAAGAACCAGCACGACTGCGGGAAGAAGCACTTTTCGCATCGGCATCCTCTCTAGTTTCTCTCGCCCATGAGGCCCGCAGGGCGGACCAGCAGGACGACCAGCATCAGCGCGAAGGGGATCGTCGCGCTGACCGAGGAGAGTTCCAGCGTCATCAACCCTCCGACGGAACGCGCCCAGTCGCCGAGGCCCGCCAGCGAAAACAGCGTCGCCAGAGACCAGTCGAGGCCGACCGCAAACGAGGAGAAGAGCCCGATCAGGAGCGAGGCGACGAGCGATCCCTTCAGCGATCCGAGCCCGCCGACGACCACGACGACGAAGACGATCACGCCGAGTTCCAGCCCCATGTTCGGATTGGTGGGGTAGAATGCGCCGGCGACGGCCCCTGCAAGCCCCGCCAGCGCCGCGCCGGTGCCGAATACGAACATGAAGACCAACGGAATGTTGTGTCCCAGTGCCTCGGCCATGGCCGGCAGGCGTTCGGCCGCCCGCACGATGATGCCCGTGCGGGTGCGGGTGAGAAGCAACCAGAGCGCCGCGAACATGACGATCGCCACGCCGCCGATGAAGAGCCGGTAGAAGGGATAATCGGCGCCGAAGATCCGGAAGGCGGAAAAGCGCATGTCCGCCGGCATCTGGTAGTTCACCGGGAAATCCCCGAAGAAGAGCTTGATGAGTTCCTCGATGATCAGAGCGAGGCCGAAGGTCAGCAGGAGTTCGTGGGCGTGACCATGGGCGTGCACGCGTGGCAAAAGGAAGCGCTCCACCGCCATGCCCGTCACGCCGACGAAGATCGGCGCGACGATGAGGCCCGCCCAGAAGCCGAAGACCGAGGAAACCGCGTAGGCGACATAGGCCCCCAGCATGTAGAAGGATGCGTGCGCGAAGTTCAGCACGCCCATCATGCCGAAGATGAGCGTCAGGCCGGCGGAAACCATGAACAACAGGAGTCCATAGGTCACGCCGTTCAACATGGAGATGATCGCGAATTCCATGGGTGTTCCGCAAGCTGACGGTCAGGATGCTGGCCTGCGACAGACGCAAGGCCAGCGTTCGACGACGGGGCCTCTATTCTGAGGGCCGTTCCATCTTGCAGCTTTCCTGCACCGGATAGATCGCCTGGTCTCCGGCAATGACCTTGACCGTCTCGAAGCCCATGTCGGTGCCGTCGGCGGGATATTTCGGATTTTCGACGACCTTGGAGACAACCACCGGACGGATCGTCTGGTGATCCTCCTTACGGACCGAGATCGGGCCGATCGGGCTGTCATAGGTGGTGTCCTCGAGCGCCAGCGCGATCTTCGTCACGTCGATGTCGCCACCGCCGAAATCGACCGTGCCCAGCGCCTGCTGCAAGGCTCCGAGCGCGAAGGCGGAGTGGCCTTCGACGAAGATCGGATAATGGCCGGTCGCCGCCTTGTAGCTCTCGGCGAATTTCCCGTCGGCGGCGGCATTGTCGTAGTTGTTGGCGATATAGTGACCGAGTGCCGTCTTGCCTGCATTGGCGATGTTGCCGGGCTGATCGAGGAAAGCCGTCGCAAAGGTCACGTCGAGCCCCGCGTCTCCCGCCGCCTTCATCAGCAACAGCAGATCATTGGACCAGTTGCCCGTGAAGACCGTATCCGGCGCCGCCGACCTGATCCGCGCCACGAAGGGCGCGAAATCCTGGATCTTGTTGACGTCGTGGAGCACTTCATCGACGACCGTATAGCCGCCCTGCGCGGCCGCGGCCTCGACAGCGGCCTGCATGTCCTGCCCCCAGGAATAGTTCTGGTTGATCGAATAGACCTTGTCGCCGAGATCACCCGCCTCCTTCATCGCGCTGGCCAGGGCGTTCACCCGCATCGGAGCGGTCGTGGTGTAGCGGAAGTGGTAGAACTGGCATTTGTCGCCGGTCAGTTCCATCGCCTCGCCGCCGAGGTTGATGAAGATCACCTCCTTGCCGGCATTGCGGATGTTGTGCTTGCGGACATCCTCGGTGAGCTGGCCGGCAATCGCCGACGACGCGCCCTGGAAGATGATGTCGACGCCATCGGCCACCGCCTGGCGGAACTTGTCGGCCGCCTCCGGCGAGCCGCCGGCGTTGTCGTACTCCGTGACGACGACCGGCTCGCCGTTGAAGCCGCCTGCTTCGTTGATGCGGTCCACGCCATACTTGACCGCATTGGCGTAAAGGCGGCCCGTCGATGTCTGGGCGCCGGAAAGGCTCTCGATGATGCCGATCTTCAATGGCTCGGCTTCAAGGGCAGTCGCGGTGAATACGGCTGCGGCCGAGACCGCGCTCATGACGAGACTTCTCATGGCCTTCTCCTCCCGAAGTGTCTGTCCGTGTGCCCCATCCCGTGGCGTCGATATCGCTACGGGTCCTCCAGAAGCACGCAAGGCATGTAATCACAGAGTTCGATATCTGTAAAGTTATGAGATATGTGATCACACCTAAGGGGACGGAGGGTACTGCTTTCCGTTGTGCGCCATCCTGATTGAACGTAGAACGACTGATGGCTTGAAGCTTGCACCTGGCTTCGAGCACACAAGACTGAAGCATCCGGTGAGGCCTGAGGCGTGAATACTTTCGATCCAACGATGAAAAGCCAGCGGACGCTGGTGCCGGTCGATGTATCGACCGTGCAGGATCGGGTTTACCAGAGCCTGCGGCTCGGCCTGCTCAGGGGCGAGTTCCTTCCGGGGGAACAGGTCTCCATCCGTTCCCTTGCGGAAGTGTTCGGCACAAGCCCGATGCCGGTGCGCGAAGCGGTGGCGCGCCTGATCGCCGAACGCGCCATCGAGCAATCGGGGCCGCGCACGCTTCGTATCGCGCCTTATCTCGCCTCCGATCACGAGAATTACATCCGCGTGCGCATGCAACTGGAAGGCTACGCCGCCGAGCGAGCGGCAAGCGCTCAGAAGAACCCCGCGCTCACGGATGCGCTGAGGCGACACAACGACGCCATCGGTGAGGCTCTGGAAGCCCGCGACTTCGAGGCGGCACTTGCCGGCAACCAGGCCTTTCATTTCGAACTCTATCGGGCCGGCGGGTATCCGCAACTGCTCGACATCATCTCGACCCTCTGGCTCCGCACCGGGCCGATCGTAGCCTCCGCGCGCAAGGACGAAGGCCTGTTCTATCGGATATTCAACAACGGCGTCCGCATCCACGCTGACGCCATCGAGGCGATCCTCCAGCGGGACCGGGCGGCGGCCCGCCGCGCGATCAATCTCGACATCCGCTCGTCCCACCTGTCAATTCGGCGCTTCTATCAACGCCTGTCCGAAGAGGCAGGCGCTTAGGTCGCCTCCGCGACGGCCGGGACCGGGTGAAGCATCGGCGCTAGCGGGGAAACGCCTGTTCGCCGCCCACCGTCGCGACAAGGTCGTAGAAGTCCCACGGACCGGCTGAGCGTCCAGGCTCCTTGACCCGCAGCAGATAGGTGTCGTGAAGCATGGTACCGTCATCCCGGATGCGCCCGTTCGTGACATACATGTCATCGAGGGTCGCGGCGCGCAGGTGGCGCATCACAGCATCTGTCTCCGTACCACCCACAGCCTCCACGGCCTTGAGGTACTGCAGGGCGGCAGAATAATCCGCGGCCATGAGTGACGACGGCATCCGCTGCAGGCGGGCATGGAAGCGTTCCGCCCAGGCGCGGCTTGCGGGGTCCCGCGTCCAGAACCAGCTGTCGGCAAGGTAGAGGCCTGCGGCCTTTTCCTGGGTCATGCTGCGAATGTCATCGATGAAGGTGAGAAGGCCGACCATGGTCATGCGGCCCCTCAGCCCCAGGCGCTCGAGTGCCTCCATGGCCCGCAGCAGTTCCGAGTGTCCGTTGGCAAGACCCAGCACCTCGGCGCCACTGTCTCTGGCGGCCTCCACGAACGTGGTGAAATCTTCCGCCCCATGAGGGTTCTTCACCGAGCCGACCACCATACCGCCTGCGGATTCGACCGCCATGGAGCCGTGCTCCTGGAGTTCGCGTCCGAAAGGATAGTCGGCGGTAATGTAGAACCAGCGCCGCAACCCTCGCTCCGCGAGCGCGATGGCCGGGACGGTGGCGAGCGAAACCGTGCTGTAGGCATACTGGATGATCGAGGGCGCCGAACGCTCCCTGGTCTGTACCGACGTCCCCGCCCCGATGACCAGGACCGGCATGTAGTGCTTTGCCGCGACGCCCGTGATGGCAAGGCTGGTATCCGAGTTTACCCCACTGATGATCATGTCGATGCCGTCTTCGACGCACCAGCGCTGAGCGACAGAACGAGCCTCTTCCTCGTCGTTGCGATGATCGCCAAGCACCAGTTCGACGGATCGGCCGGCAACCGTCCCACCCATCTCTTCGATGGCCATCCGGATTGCATGGGCGCCGCCGTGGCCGTCGACATATTCGAAGGGTCCGGAAAGGTCGGTGACAAAGCCGATGCGGATCGGGTCATGCGTCATCCCATTCTCCTTCGGTTTTCCGAGATCATGAATTATCTCCTTGCCGGCGAACGGAGGGACTCCGGCCTGCGCGGGAAGCGACGCGCGCAACGGTCGACGGGCAGTCACGACTGGCTCGGATGACCGGGCGCAGCGCGTGGAGAAAAAATAGGAGTGGTTACCTGCCGGGATAATCCGCCTGGTCGTGAACACGTCGGTTAGCGGAGCTAACCAGTGTGACCGGGTTCAGCACCTGTAGTCATCCAGTTGCGGTGCCGAGCCGGGTTTGCCGGACCTTATCCAGTCGACCTTGCCCTGCAGAAAGTCCAGGGCGGCGTCGAGGGCGGCGCGGCGTTCCTGCAGTCTCGCGATCTGCAGCTCGAGCACTTCGACGGTGCGCTCCAAGGAGTGCGCCCCGGCGCGATACTCTTCGTTGAGGGCAAGGATCTCTCCGAGCGTATAGCCCAGCGACTGCTGAAGCCGGATCATCCGGGCCGCCGTTACGTCCTCGGCCTTGAATATATGATAGGGGTTCGAGCCGCCCTTGAGGCCACGGCCGGGCTTCAGAAGACCCCTGGCCACGTAAAAACCGGATCGTATCGACCGGAAGTCCGGTTTCCTTCGCGAATTCTGAAATCAGCATGTCGGAGGCCCTTGACCATGGAGTGCACTCCACACCTATGGAAGGTGCTTGTCGAAAGTATGGAGACCCGACATGACAAGCGAAAACACGCCGATGCCCGTCGTCCAGCTCGGCCAGGACGGCCCTTTGACAGGCGCGCAGGGCCTCGGCTGCATGGGCATGAGCGAATTCTACGGAGAGACCGATAAGGCCGAATCCCGGCGGACGCTGGAGCGAGCGCTCGAGCTCGGCATCACGATGTTCGATACGGCCGACATGTACGGCTTCGGCGCCAACGAAGAATTTCTGGCCCCCTTCGTCTCGGCCAACCGCGAAGAGGTAATCATCGCCACGAAATTCGGCTATCGCCGCACGCCCGAGAATCCCGACGACTGGACCATCGACAATCGGCCCGAATACATCCGGGCGGCCGTGGACCAGTCTCTCCGGCGTCTCGGCGTCGATGTCATCGACCTCTATTACATGCATCGGCGAACCCCCGGCGTGGCGCTGGAAGAGTCCATCGGCGCGATGTCGGACCTGGTGCGCGCCGGAAAGGTGAAATGGCTCGGCCTGTCCGCGGTCAGTGCGCCCGAGCTTCGCGCGGCGCATGCCATTCATCCCATCGCGGCGCTGCAATCGGAATGGTCGATCTTCACGCGCGATATCGAAGAGGACGTCGTCCCCGTCGCGGCCGAACTCGGGGTGACCGTGGTGCCCTACGCCCCGCTCGGGCGCGGCATGCTGACCGGAGAGGGTTTCGCAAGCTCGCTGACGGACGCCGATGCCCGCCAGAATTTCCCGCGGTTTTCAGCCGAGAACCGTGCGGCGAACATGCAGCTGGTGAAGAAGATCGAGGACATCGCCTCGGCGCGCGGCGTTTCGACGGCGCAAATCGCGCTTGCCTGGCTTTACGCGCAAAGCCGCAAGCTCAAGGTCAAGACCGCGCCCATTCCGGGAACTCGAAAGCGCAGCCGCCTCGAGGAGAACGCAGCGGCGGCGACGATGATCCTCACCGCGGCAGAGATGGAAGCACTCGAGCCGCTCGCCTCGGCAGTCCAGGGGGTTACCGTTTGAGGACACCGGCGTCGCCGCTTGCGGCGATGCCATCCTTTCGACGCCCCGGGGCGCATGCCGGCGGCGGACTTGCCGGATTTCATCCCGGCTCACGGCCACCCATAGTTGAAGCGCGACCGCAAGCCGGGCCGGATGCATTGCTTGCGACTACAAAAGGTCCTCCATCCTGACCGGCAGGCGGCGGGCGCGTATGCCGGTGGCATGGAAGACGGCATTGGTGACCGCCGGCGCCACGCCGGCCAGCACCACCTCGCCGAGGCCCTTGACGCCCGAGCGGTTGACGAGCGGATCCGGCTCGTCGATGAAATCGACTTCGATGGAGCCGATATCCGCGTTCACCGCGACGAGATACTCGGCGATGTCGGCGTTGAGGATGCCGCCATAGCGTTCATCCACCTCGCCCGCTTCGCGCAGGCTTCCGCCTATTCCACCGACCACGCCACCTATCGCCTGGCTTCGTGCCGTGCGCGGGCTGAGGACACGTCCGCAATCGAGGACGCTGACGACGCGCGGCACGCGGATGCGCCGCGTGGTGGGCTCGACGCGCACTTCAACGAAATGCGCGGCGTGACTGTAGGTCGTGAACGCGGGATAGACGGGACCGGTCGGCGCCACATGCCCGGTATCGATTTCCGCCAGTGCCTCGTTGGTTTGTCCCGGCGCGACCGTCGCCGCTTCGACGACGAGTTCATCCCTTTGCGCAAGCCTCAGGATCTCGGCGGGAGCGGCTCCCGCCGGCGCATTGGTGCCGAGTTCCGCCAGCGCTTTATGCAAGGCCTCGCAGGCGGCCTCCGCCGCCGGAATGGATGACGAGGTCCCCCAGGAGCCCGCGGTCAGCATCTGCGGCACCCCCCGGGTGTCGCCGATGATGGCCGTCACCTGCTCCGGCGGGACGTTGAGATGACGGGACACGACGTTGGCGATCGCAGTCCGGATACCCTGGCCCATCTCGTGTACGCCGAGGCTGATTTCGATGACGCCGTCACGGGTTGCGCGCAGACGCGCGCGGTTGGGCCCACCGGAACCCGTATAAAGGCCGACCGCGACGCCCATGCCGATCAGGTCACCGTTCTCGGCGACCATCGAGCCCGGCTGAGGGTTTCGCCGGTCCCAGCCGAACATCGCCGCGCCGCGCCTCAGGCATTCCGACAGGTGTCTCGAGGAATGCGGCAGACCTTCCACCATGTCGGTAGCGGTATCGTTCCGGAGCCGGATCTCGAGCGGGTCCATGCCCAGCACGTAGGCAAGTTCATCGACGGCGCTCTCGATGGCAAAGGCTGCCGCATGTTCGAAAGGACCGCGCATGTAACCCGGCGTCGGCGTATCGGTACGGACCAGCCGGGCGAAGCTCTGGAAGGTGCCGAAGTCATAATGCCGCGCGACCGTATCGGCCTGCTCGGCCTGGAAGAAATCATGCATCGAGGTCTGGGCGTCGATATCGTAGAGCGCCGCCCGGAACCGGCCGTCGGGACCCGCAGCCAGGCGCACGCGCTGGCGCGATGCCGGCCGATAACTGGAATCGTGGAAGATCTGGCGCCGCGGCACCACGACCTTCACGGGCCGCCCGAGCTCTCGCGCGGCGAATGCGGCGAGAACGGTCTGGGACTGCATGGTGTTCTTCTGTCCAAATCCGCCGCCGATATACGGGGATATCACCTCGATCTGCTCCGCCGGTATTCCCAGCTGTTCGGCGAGGCCGAATTTGCATGCCCCGGCATTTTGCGTGCCTTCGAATATGGTCAGCCGGTCCCCTTCCCATCGGGCCACCGTTCCGATCAGTTCGATGGGGTTCTGGTGTTGGGTGGGCATGGTGTAGGTCGCGTCGATCTTTGCTCCGGACTCGAACGCGGCGGCGGCATCCCCGACGACAAGGTCCGGAATAGGCCAGGACGTACCGGCCTCGGCCTGCGGCACCGGATCGGCCAATTCGCTGTCCATCGTCGCGGCGAAGGCTTCTTCCTCGTAGTCCACCCGGATGCGCGACGCGGCCTCGATTGCCGCCTCCAGCGTATCGGCAACGACCATGGCCACCGGCTGCCCGCGATAGGCGACGAGCGGCGTCAGGACGGGCGAATGGCTCTGGAACGCATAGCCGTGCTTCATGATGAAGCGAGCCGGCTGGAGATGCCCCGCCTGGTCGTGGGTGAGGATAAGCCTCACCCCTTCGACGCGGCGCGCGCCCGCAAGATCCATGCCGGCGATGCGGCCCTTGCCGATGGTCGCGGTCGCGAAGGCACCGTGCGCCATGCCGGGAAGATTGTTGTCGGTTCCGAAGATTGCCCGGCCCCGCACCTTGTCCCTTGCGTCGACACGGGGAATTTCCGGATAGGGTACACCCTGCATTTCAAGCCCTCCCGTTGGCGATTAAAAGCGCATCCCTGACGACGTTCGCGCCAAGTTCGACCTTGAAGGCATTGTGCTCGCGAGGAACCGCCTCCGCGAAAGCAAGCTCGCCCGCTTCGCGCGCTGCCTGCGGCGTCAGCGCCCTGCCGACCAGCGATTGCTCGGCGCCGCGGGCACGCCAGGGAACGGTCGCAACGCCACCGAGCGCGATGCGGGCATCGGAGACGACGCCGTCCTCGACGTTCACCGCCACGGCCGCGGAGACCACCGCAAAGGCATAGGATTCGCGATCCCTGATCTTGTGATAGGTGGAGGCGCGACCGATATTGCCGACCGGGACGCGAATTCTGGTGATGATCTCGTTCGGCAGGAGGCTTGTCTCCCTGTCGGGGGTATCGCCCGGCGGCATGTGAAGCCGAGCGATCGGCATAGAACGGTCGCCCCCGGGCCCGGTGACGTCCACCTCGGCGTCGAGAGCCATCAGAGCGACGGCGAAATCCCCAGGATAGGTCGCGATGCAGGCCTCCGAGCCGCCGAAGAGCGCATGGCCGCGGTTGAGGCCTTCCAGGGCGGAACATCCCGAGCCGGGCACCCGCTTGTTGCAGGCGAAGGGTTCGCCATGGCGGAAGTAGGCACATCGGGTCCGCTGCAGCAGGTTGCCGCCGAGACTGGCCATATTTCGCACTTGCTGCGACGCGGCTTTCCAGAGCGCTTCGGAGAGAACCGGAACCTCAGCTACAAGACGCGGATCGGCCGCGACGTCGCTCATGCGGGCGAGGGAGCCGAGAACCAGTTCGTCACCGGTGGTCTGGATCTCCGCAAGCTCGGTGAGCCTGTTGATGTCGATGATGCGGACCGGCCGCTCGACATCGAGCTTCATCAGGTCATAGAGCGTGGTGCCGCCTGCAAGCAGCCGGGTTCCTTCGGCATTCTCGCCGAGGCCGGCCACGGCCGAACGCAGATCGGAGGGGCGCGCATAGACGAAGGGCTGCATCGGTCAACCCTCCATGACCAGCGCGGCATCCTGGATGGCCGCGACAATCCCGGGATAGGCACCGCAGCGACAGAGATTGCCGCTCATGTATTCGCGTATTTCGTCGGCGCTCGAGGCGTGGCCTTCGCGAACGCAGGCGACACCCGCCATGATCTGGCCCGGCGTGCAGTAGCCGCATTGAAGCGCGTCGTGATCGATAAAGGCCTGCTGCATGGGGTGCAGGGCATCATCCGTCGAAAGTCCCTCGATCGTGGTGACATCGCGTTCGAGAACCTGGACCGCCGGCGTCAGGCAGGAGACGACGCGACGGCCGTCGACATGGACGGTACAGGCGCCGCATTGCCCGTGGTCGCAGCCCTTCTTGGTCCCGGTCAGACCGATGGTCTCCCTGAGAGCGTCGAGCAGCGAGGTCCGCGGGTCGAGTTCAAGTGCCTGCGGAACGCCGTTGACCGAAAACGAGACCGGAACACGCGGCAGGAATTCCACCGGTGCCTGCGAGGCTGCCGACTGAGCTGCGACCGGCCTTTCCATCCCCACGAATGCCATCGCTCCCGCGACAGAACCGCTGAGAATTACCGTGCGCCGGGTGACGGGCAACAGTTCCCGCACGGCATTTCGATCATCCTGCTCGTCCATGGACCGCTCCTCCTTGAAAAGGCACCTCTCGATATGCGGTCAGCATAGGGCAGCGGCGACGCTGGAGCTTGCCGCATGCTGCACAAGACTTGCCTTATTCCACGCGTCTGCTTTTATTAGGCCTGAACGCAGCTGCTGCCGCAGACATGTGGAGAACGGCGAATGACCTCCCTGAAAGACGCCGTCCGGACCTACGCAGGTCGCCATGCCAACGAGGATGGTCTGGCCCTGACGCCTATGTCCGATCTGCGGATGATGTGCGTCGATACCCCCGGTGGCGTCATGCACTCGGTTTATCGCCCCCTGATCTGTCTCGTCCTCCAGGGAGCAAAGCGCATCGTCGTTGGCACGGAGGACGAGACCTTCAGCGCCGGCCAGGCGGTGATCGTCAGCGCGGACATGCCGGTCGCCGGCCGGATCGTTCGCGCAAGCCCGGCCGAGCCCTATATCGCGGTCGCGATCGAACTGGACATGCCCCTCATTCGCGAACTCTCCGCGGAGATGGACGAACGGCTTCTGCAGCAGCCGCCCCAGGAGGGCACGCTCTTCGTGGAAGATACCGGCGCGGCACTTCTCGGCTGCATCGAGAGGCTGATGCGGCTGATCGACCGGCCACAGGCGGCCCCCCTCCTGAAGCCCGGAATCATGAAGGAACTGCATTACTGGCTGCTGGCCGGCCCTTACGGCGGAGCGCTGGTCAACAATGCCCGTCGCGACAGTCGGGTCGGGCGGCTTGCGCCGGCAATCACCCTGCTTCGCTCCGAGTTCCGCTCCAAGCTTCCGATCGCCCGGCTGGCGGAGGCCGTGGCAATGAGCCCGACGGCGTTTCACAAGCACTTCAAGGCCGTGACGTCCCTCACCCCGACCCAGTACCAGAAACGCCTCCGCCTCATCGAGGCGCGGCGGTTGATGCGGGAGAAAGGCCTGACGGCAAGCATGGCCGCCTTCGAAGTCGGCTACGAAAGCAGCTCCCACTTCACGCGCGATTACGGTCGGCTTTTCAATGCGCCGCCCAAGCGGGACGCGCTGAAGGCCCGGGGAAGCACTCCGGCCACGCTCGGACCGGGGCCGAAGACCCCTTCCCCGCCCCTTCACGAATAGCGCCCGTCATCCGCGGCCGGTCGACGGCGGGTCGGAGAGAAAGCGGACGAGCCTAGAGCTTTCGCAAAAACCCGAGGATCAGTTGCGACACCTCGTCCGGTCGCTCCTGCTGGAGCCAGTGGCCGGCTCCCGGAAGGACGTGGGACCCTACAAGCTTCGGCACCAGGCTCGGCATATCCGCGATGATCTTCTCCATGCCGGGAATGGCGAGGCCGGGATCGCGGTCCCCGATCATGAACAGCGCCGGCACACCGACCGTCTGGCCGACGTTCGCCTGCTGGAGCTCCCAGTTGCGATCGAGATTGCGATAGTAGTTCAGGCCACCCGTAAATCCTGACGCTTCGAAGGCGGCGACCAGGCGTTCGAAATCCTCCGAGGAGAGCCACGGCGGCAGCGCTGCCGGATCCGGCAATCCCGCCAGAAGGCCCTGGCTGCGCGCAACCATGCCGAAGGGGTTCGGCGTGCCGTCGCCGGGCTTTCGCGGACCGGCCTCTCCGCTGGCGGCGAAGATGAGCTTGCGCAGTGTGGAGCGGACGTCCCGGCCGAACTCGACTTCCGCTCCGCCCGGCTCCTGGAAATAGAGGACGTAGAACAGCGCTTCCTCGTCCTCAGGAAAAATCCTGGAGGGCGGGACGGGAGGTATCCCCATCATCGGGACCGTCAGCGCCACGACGGCGCGGAACCGGTCCGGGCGCATCAGCGCTGCCTGCCAGGCGATCGTTGCGCCCCAATCATTGCCGACGACCACCGCCTGCGTCTCGCCGAGGGCGTCTATCAATGCGACCAGGTCGCCGACCGCATGAAAGACCGTGTACTGGTCGGCGCGACCAGGCGATCCGCTTTCTCCATAGCCTCGTAGATCGGGAGCGATTGCGCGATAGCCTGCCCGGGCCAGTGCCTCGACCTGATGTCGCCACGCGTGCCCGGTCTCGGGAAAGCCGTGGCAAAGCAGGACGAGCGGCCCCTCTCCGGCCTCGAGAATGCCCATGTCGATGGTGCGGCTCTGGATGACGGTCCCGTTCATGACGGCCTCCCGGCAACGCGCGGCGGAGTTCGGACCGGGAGTGATCGCCGGGCGGACGCGGAGAGAAACTGGCGGCGTCTCATATGCGCTCCTGTCATTGCGTAACCATAAATGTTACACACAGAAGCAGGAAGTCAAGATTGCGTAACTGCAAATGTTTCGGAAAGGGATGAAATGAAGACCGATGGCCGGCTCGCGAGGATGCTGCATGTCCTGGTCCACATGGGCCTGCTCGGCGGTCGGGAGACATCGGAGCGGATCGCGGAGATGCTCAACACCAATCCGGTGGTCGTGCGGCGCACGCTCGGGGCCCTTCGCGCGTATGGGATCGTGGATTCGGAGGGAGGACGCGGCGGCGGATGGAAACTGTTGCGCCCGCTCGACCGGATCACCGTGCTGGATGTCCAGCGGGCTCTGAACGACGGCGCGATCCTGAGGGCACCGGTCTCACGCGACCATCCTGCCTGTCCGGTCGAACGGGCGTCGAACTCGGTGCTTGAAGAAGCCTACGCTGTTGCGGAAGCCGAGCTTATGGACAAATACGGATCCACGACGCTCGCCCGGATTGCCGAGATGGCGTCGGCCGAGGGCAGCGGGTCGGCATAGCCTGCTGATCCGCCTTATGCCCCGCCCCCGGAATTGCTGCCCGGTCACCCGGCATTTCCGTCGCGGACGGGCGGATAGACGATCCGCCTTTCATTGATCACAAGCGCCCCTTCGGTCAGTTCCGCAGGGATCACCTTGTTGCCGTCCATCAGATGACAGACCTCAACGCCTCGCTGCAGGAGATAGTCGGCGATGATACGCCTGTGGCAACGCCACCAGACGCTTTCGGCGCACATGATGACGCAACGCTTAGAGGAGCCCAATGCGAGAAGATGCTCCAGCCCGTCGCGGAACGGGTCGGTGAGGGCATAGTCCGCGTAGTTGTGGAAACTTGTGTTGCGCCAGAATCCGTTCAGTTCCTCGTCGATGGATTTCTGCCTGGAGCGCCGTCCGCCAAGTTCGGGAATGACCACGTATCCTACCTGATAGGGTTCGAGGGCTGCGCCCAGCGTCTCCTCGTTGAACTGGGGATTCCTGCGCGACCGCCTGATGGAGCGGACGTCCACGACGACCTGGACCTCTCCCGCTCTCAGCAGCTCGACGAAATCGGGAATTGAACGGGTGGAATGGCCAATCGTGAAGAAGCGCGGCGCCTCCGACCGCGACGTCCCGTCCCGCTCCTGCTGTTCAGACATCTCTGCAACGACGGACACTGGAAACCTCCGGGGGAGCGAACCATGAGCACCCGCACTTTTCCGGCTCGGCAGGGCGGAAGTTTCCCCACCGGACGACAACCCGCCGACGGGGGTTCCGGTTCCTTCGGGAGCTATAAGGATTCCTGGCCGATCCCGGCAACAGGTACCGGCCTCTTCCAAAATGGAATACCTGCCGGAATTCTTTTCATTTTCCTGCGCCCGCCACGGAAGCGACTATGACCGCATTCAATGCGGAGATACTCATGAACCAGAGCAAGGCCCTTTGGGGCGGTCGTTTCCGGTCGCAGCCCGACCCTGTCCTTACCCGCTACTCGCGCTCCGATGCCAGCCATCTTCGCCTTGTCGCCTTCGACGTTGCCGGTTCGCGGGCGCATGCCCGGGAACTCGTGCGTGCCGGCATCCTGAACGAGGAAGAATGCCGGACGATCCTGACGACGCTCGACGCCATCGCGGCGGAAACGTCCAACGGGACGATCGTGCCCGCCGCCGGCGACGAGGACATTCACACCTTCATCGAGCGCCACCTGATCGAACGTCTGGGAGACCTGGGCGGCAAGCTGCGTGCCGGCCGCTCGCGCAACGACCAGGCCGCGAACGACCTCAAGCTCTATCTGCGTGACGAGGCCAAGGCCGTCTCGCAGGAGCTTCTTTCGCTGATCGATGCCCTGGTGGGTCAGGCATCCACCCACCTGAATAGTCCGGCGCCGGGGTTCACCCACCTGCAGGCGGCCCAGCCGATCGTCTTCGGCCATCAACTGATGGCACATGCGCAAGCGTTTACACGCAACCTCGACCGGCTCCGGGACTGGCATCGCCGAAGCGACCGCTCGCCACTGGGGGCCGCGGCGCTCGCCGGAAGCGCGATCGCCCGCCATCCCCACGAAACGGCACTGGAACTCGGATACGAGGGCTCGTTCGAAAATTCCATCGATGCCGTGGGAAGCCGCGACCATGTCGCCGAATTCCTTTTCGTCACGGCCATGATCGGCGTCGACCTGTCCCGGCTTTCCGAGGAGATCATCCTCTGGTGCTCCCAGTCCTTCTCCTGGGCGAAGCTGGATGACGCCTTCTCCACCGGCTCCTCGATCATGCCGCAGAAGAAGAACCCCGACATCGCCGAGCTTACCAGAGGGCGAAGCGCACGGCTGATCGGCTGCCTCTCCAGCATCATGGCGACGCTCAAGGGCCTGCCTTTCGCCTACAACCGCGATCTCATCGAGGACAAGAAGGCAGCCTTCGAGGCCGTCGACACCCTGCACATGGCCCTGCCGGCGATGAGCGGGCTCGTGCGGACGCTTCAGTTCGACACGGCGCGCATGCGCACCGCGGCGACCCAGGGCTTCACCCTGGCAACGGAAATGGCCGACTGGCTGGCACTGCGCGGCGTGCCCTTCTCGCACGCCCACGAGATCACCGGCACGGCCGTGCGCTACTGCGAGGATCACGGCATCACGCTTGAAGACCTGACGCCGCAGATGCTCGCCGAGATCGACCCGGCGCTGGAGCCCTCCATCATGGAGCACATTTCGCTGGACGCGGCACTTGCCGCGCGCTCGGCGCAGGGGGGAACCGCCCCGGAAGCCGTCGAGCGCCAGATCGGACGGCTGGGCCTCACGCTCGCTCCGCTTCGCGCCTGGGCTGAGGAGGGTGCGCAGTGACCGCGATCGCTCCTGAGGCAAACCCCTTTCCCGCAAGGCCCGATCCGAGCACCTTCACCATCATGCCGCGCCGTCACTACGGGCGATGGCTGGCAACGGTCCTCATCCTCCTGGCGATCGGCGGCATCGTCCGGGCCTTTGCACTCGGCCAGATCGAATGGGGGGTGGTGGCGCAATTCCTGACGGCGCCCGCCATCCTCTTCGGCCTGGTCAACACCATCATCATGGCAATCGCCGCCATGGCGCTCGGCATCACGCTCGGCGTGCTCTTCGCGGTGATGGTGATGTCCCCGAACCCGGTGCTCCACTATTCCGCGAAGGGCTATATCTGGTTCTTCCGCGGCACACCGCTCATCCTGCAGCTGCTGCTCTGGTTCAACCTGGCGCTGGTGTTTCCGACGCTGGGCATCCCCGGGCTCTTCGAATTCCGCACCGTCGACGTGATCACGCCCTTCATGGCGACGCTGCTGGGGCTCGGAATCAACCAGGGTGCCTACACGGCCGAGGTCGTCCGGGCCGGCATCCTGTCGGTGGACCAGGGCCAGACGGAAGCCGCCCAGTCGATCGGCATGGCACGCCCGACCATCATGCGCCGGATCGTCCTGCCGCAGGCCATGCGCGTCATCATTCCGCCGGTCGGCAACGAGTTCATCAGCATGGTCAAGCTGACCTCGCTGGCCTCGGTCATCCAGTTCTCCGAAATCCTGCGCAACGCCCAGACGATCTACTTCGCCAACGGCCGCGTCATCGAACTGCTGATCGTTGCGGCCATCTGGTACATCGCCGTCGTCTCGGTGATGTCGGTTGGACAACATTTCCTGGAGCGCTGGTTCTCGCGCGGACAGGCCAACAGGGGGCGCGGAGAATGAGCATGGACCAGAAGCAGTCTCCGCAGACACTTCTCGCGGCCCGAAAGGTGACGAAGACGTTCGGGACGTTCACCGCGCTCGATGCGGTCGACCTCGACGTCACGCGGGGCGAAGTCCTCTGCATCATCGGCCCCTCGGGCTCGGGAAAGTCGACCCTTCTCCGCTGCCTGAACCAGATCGAGCGCTCCAACGGCGGCGCGATCTGGATTGACGACGAGCTCGTCGGCTATCGGCAGCACGGGAATACGCTCTACGAACTGGACGATCGCGCGATCGCCCGACAGCGCCTCGCCTGCGGCATGGTGTTCCAGCGCTTCAACCTGTTCAACCACATGACGGCGCTGCAGAACATCATGGAAGGTCCGGTGACCGTCCTGAAGCGACCGCGGCAGGAGGTGCGGCAGGAAGCCCTGGCGCTGCTGAAGCGGGTGGGGCTGGCCGACAAGCAGGGCGCCTACCCGTCGCAGCTCTCCGGCGGCCAGCAGCAGCGGGTGGCGATTGCCCGCGCGCTCGCGATGAAGCCGAAACTCATGCTGTTCGACGAACCCACGTCGGCGCTCGATCCCGAACTCGTCGGGGAAGTGCTCACCGTGATGCGCGACCTCGCGGCCAGCGGCATGACGATGATCGTCGTGACCCACGAGCTGGGCTTCGCGCGCGAGGTGGCCGATCGCGTCATCTTCATGGATGGCGGCCGCATCGTCGAGACGGGCACTCCCGAACAGGTCCTGGGCCAACCGTCGGAACAGAGAACACGAGACTTCATAGCGGCCGTCCTGTCCTAGGCCGGCCTATAACAAGAGAGGAACTGCAATGTCATTGACCAGACTTCTGATCGCGGGCGCATCGCTCGTGGCGCTCACCTCCTTCGCAGGAGCACAGGAACTGCCGCAGCGCATCCGCGACGCCGGGGTGATCGTCGCGGCGACGAACCCGAACTACGCCCCGATCGTCTACAAGGACCCGGCAACGAACCAGCTCCTGGGCCTTGATATCTCGCTTGGCGAAGCGATTGCCGAAGAGCTCGGCGTCAAGATCGAGTGGCAGGAAACCGAGTTCATCCAGATGCTGCCGTCGCTGCAGACGGGCCGGGTGGACATGGCCATGGCCGGCATGTCCGACCTTCCGTCACGGCGCGAAACCGTCGACTTCGTCGACTACATGGTTTCCGGCGCACAGTTCTACACCCTTAAGTCGCGTTCCGAGAACCTGACCAGCACGGCCGACCTGTGCGGCAAGCGCGTCGGCGCGTCGCGCAATACGAGCTGGCCGAAGCAGATCGGCGAGTGGAGCCAGGCAAACTGCGAGGCTAAGGGGCTGGCGCCGATCGAGGTTGTCGGCACGGAAGGTTCGGTCGACGCACGCACCCAGCTGAAGAGCGAGCGCCTCGACGCGGCCGTGCAGGGCAACGAGACCCTCCCCTACTTCCAGGACCTGGAGCCCGACACCTACGTGCTTCTGGGCGAGCCCTTCACGCGTTCGCTCGCCGGAATTCCCTTCCTCAAGACCGAAGAGGGAACGCAGATCCGCGAGGCGGTACAGGGCGCGCTGGAGAGACTGAAGGCGGACGGCCGCTATTCGGAGATCTTCGCCAAGTACGGCCTGGCCGCCAATGAGATCGACGCAATCGGCCTCAACCAGGGCGAATAATTCTCCAAGGGCCAGATGACCCCGGCGGGGTCCGCTGGCCTTTCGCCTGAACTAGTCCCGCCGTGCAACCTCTTCCATCAACCACTCATGGAAGAGATCGAGTGCGCGGCGGGGCGTCCGGTCCGCGGGCCGGGTGAACCAGTAGCAATTTTCGCTCTCGAACCCGAGGCCGCCCGGATTGGCGAGAACGCCGGAGGCCAGTTCGTCGACGATAAGCCCGCGCGGGATGAGCGCCAGCCCCTGCCCCGCGATCGCGGCGCGAATGACCAGCGTGTAGAAGCCGAAGCGGACGTAGTGACGAGGCTCGGGGGCATCGTCCGGCAATGCCAGCGCTTCGCGCAGGTTCCGCCAGCAGTTCGGCGTCTGCGGATGCTCCAGGAGCGTGAAGCGGTCGATGTCGTCCAGTGTCTCCAGCCCGCCCGTCCTGTCGATATAGTCGGGCGCCCCGACAAGGGCCACGTCGCGCCCGAAGATGTAATCCGCCAGCTGGCCGCGCCATGGCGGGGAACCGTAGCGAAAGGCCGCGTCGGGCTCGGCCTGGCCGGGCGTTTCGAAACTGGTGAATTGGACATCGACATGCGGATGGCGCGCGGCGAAGGCGGCAAAGCGGGGCAGCAGCCAGCGATCCCCGAGGATCGGCAAGGTGTGAAGCCGCAGCACGTCCGGATCGCCCGACAGGCGCGCCACTCGAAGTGCGGCATCCTCCAGCGCCTTCAGCGCGATCTTGGCATGCTCGACATAGACCTTGCCTGCCTCGCTTAGTTGCAGGCCCGAGGCATGGCGCAGGAACAGCTTCTGCCCGACGGAGGCCTCAAGCTTGGACAATTGCTTGCTGACGGCGCTCTGGGACAGGTTCACCGCCTCGGCAGCCGCGACCGTCGACCCTCGCTCGGCCAGCGCGATCAGGACCCTGAGGCCTACGGTCGACGGTATCCGGAAATTCACGCCGTGCCTGCTTCCATTCGCTGATCGTTGGTCCCTAGAGTGCCCTGTATCTCGCCGCGAACCCGGCGATAGAGAGGACAAGATGCTCGCGAACTAGCATCTTTGCTCGGCTCCAGTGAAGGCCTTTGGCGGGCGATCGGGCGGCATTGCCGCGACATTTCAACGCTGCGGCTCACCGCATGGACGACGACCGGGAAGCCCACTTCAGACCTGGGGCACGTGGAGCATTGCCCGGTCCGCAACCTCTCCGGAGCACATTACATCGTCAGGCATCACCGCCCGTCAGCTACGCTCAGTTCCCGCGCGCGAATGCGGTCGGTCGCTTCGTCAGCCTGCAGCCCGAGGAGCCCAAGGTGGGTCAGCTCGTGATCCGCGGCGTGCTGACCAGCTTCTGGAAAAGCGCATTCATGGCGTCGCTGATACCATCCGTCGGGCTGACTTCGAAGTAGAAGCCGGGGCTTGCACATTCTTCCATCTTCGCGCCGATCGAATTGGTGAACGGCCTGACCCACTTATTCCAGAAATCGTTCTTCGGAAGCTCCAGATAGGTCGTATAGAGCACGGCGATCCGGATGTTGCGATCCTTGAGCCGCTTGCAGTACTTGGTGTCGATGGGCTCGATGCACCGGGTGCTGTTGACCTTGCCTCTGGTGCACCCGTTCGGCTTGTTGCTGTCACCCACGCCATCGGCAACGAAGAAGACGATCTTCTGCCGATCCGCGGCGCTGTTCCCCGTGCCTACCGAAGTGATTTTCTCGCCTATACCGGTGAGCGCCTTGTCGAAACTTGTGAGCTGATCATCGTTGTAGTTCTGGTAGGGGATGCTCATCAGCGTGATCTTGTCGGTGGCGCCGGCCACCGTGGAGAAGTTTTCAGTGAGCTTAGCGACTTCATAAAGCGATGCATCCTCGGCCTTCTTGCCGAAGGTATAGGCCGCCATACGGAACTGCCCCCTTACCGTCTGCGTCTTTTCGGCAGTGGCCATGAGAGCGGCGGTCGCCTGCGCCACGACATCGATGCGGATCGTCACGCCCTTGCTCTTGGCAAGAAAGTAGTAGCTCCCTTTGTCCTCGACTCCCGACTGGCTGACGACATGGCAGGCAAACGCGCAGTTCTTGTCGCCGCCGCTGGCGTTGCCGTTGCGGGTTTCGAATTCCATTTTAGCGACGTCGGCCGGAGTGGCGGCAACGCCCATCGAGGGCGTGTTGTCGAGGAGCATGTAGAAGTCCATGAAGGACGGCGTCTGGTAGCGGGCGGTTGACGTACCGCTGACCGTAACGCTCTCTTTGCCCAAAACCCTCATCAAGGTGGTCGGCACGGTGGTGCTGAAGGTGACCTTCGACTCGATCACGCCGCCGGTCTTGGTGACCTTGGCGTCGACCGTCACGGGGAGATCCGCCGCTCCTCCGGCCATCTGCCCGAAGAACAGCTTCTTTCCCTCTTCGGCGCCGACCTCGATCACGCCGTCGCCACTCATGTTCAACGCCTGGACGACCGCCTTCGAATTCGGCGTGATCGCGCCGACGGCTGCGGCGTCGGCCGCATTGTAAAGCTCTGTCCTGACAGAAAGCGCCTCGGAAAGGTCAAGCGCCAGGCCGGCCGCGCCGACGAGAGGCACCATGACGAGCGCGGTGATGATCCCGAAATTGCCTGACCTGTCAGACAGCATCCGATTGAAAGTGGCGATCATGCGGACTCTCTTCGACTGTGTGGCATGCAGCATCATGCGGCACAGTAGCCAGATCATGCGGCCCAGTGGCCAAAACTATCGCAAAGAGGTGTATGAGGGCTCAACAAGGACCCTTAATCATGCGTGAACTGCGGGAGAGGGCTATTGGCAGGAAGATACGGACTGTCTCATTGAGAGAACCGATTTAGATATCTGTTAAGGTCAACATGCAAAGAAACCCCATCTATTTTAGGGGAGACTGCATGTTCTTTAAGACCAAGCCGACGTTGCACAGCCAAGTATGCGAGTTCATTTTCGCAAGCTCGCCAGACGCTTATTTCGTGATTGAGAACGGTCGCATCACCAACTGCAACCGCTCCATGGAGAAGATGCTGGGCCTTTCGAAGGAAGAATTTCTCGGTGTCGAACCGGGCAACCTATCGCCGGAGTTTCAACCGGATGGCCGGCGTTCCAGCGAGGTGGCCGGGGAAATCTTCGCCACCGTGGCGCGAAAGGGCTTCCATCGGTTCGAATGGGTCCATCAGACGCTCGACGGCAAACCGCTGCATGTCCTTGTCACGATGATGATGGACACGATCGACGAAAAGCCTGTCATGGTGTCCTTCTGGCAGGACATCGCCGAACTGGTGGCCTATCGCCAGCGAATGGAAGAGGCACAAAAACGGGACGCCGCCAGAAGGGTGGAACAGGAGCGGGTATTTTCGGCGCTTGCCGGATCCCTCAGCAGGCTTGCTCAGGGCGATCTGGCCTGCCACCTCACGGAGCGCTTCGGAGACGACTATGAAAGGCTTCGGTCAGACTTCAATTCGATGGTGGACCAACTCTCCTCGGTGATGAGCCAGATCAGCGAGAATGCCTCGAACCTGAGTTCCGTCAGCGACGAAATAAGCGCCGCAACCAACGATCTCGCCAAGCGTACGGAGCAGCAGGCCACCTCCGTGGAGGAAACCGCCGCGTCTCTCGAGCAGATCTCCGCGACCGTGGAGGAGGCAGCGAACCGGGCGGAAGAAGCGGGACGGATCGTCGACAACACCCGCAAGAGCGCCGAGATCTCCGGCGAGGTCGTCCATGACGCCGTATCGGCAATGGAGGGTATCGAGAAGTCGTCCGTGGAAATCAACAACATCATCAGCGTCATCGACGAGATCGCCTTCCAGACGAACCTCCTGGCGCTCAACGCTGGCGTGGAAGCCGCGCGAGCCGGCGAGGCCGGCAAGGGCTTTGCCGTGGTTGCCCAGGAAGTCCGCGAACTGGCGCAGCGCTCCGCGACCGCCGCCAAGGAGATCAAGGCTCTCATCAGCGCTTCGACCGGCCAGGTCCAGCGGGGCGTGCAGTCGGTCGCCAAGACCGGCGACGTCCTCAGGACGATCGCATCCGACGTGCAGGAGATAAACCGGCACGTTAGCGCCATCATCTCATCGGCGCGAGAACAGGCCGTCGCGGTGCGGGAGATAAAGACGGCGATCGGAGCCATCGACAGGGGCACGCAGCGCAATGCCGCCATGGTCGAGGAGACAGCTGCCTCCGCGATACAGCTTGCCGATCAGGCACTTCTCCTCAACGATATCGCCGCGCGCTTTCAAGCAGAAAACCGCAATCAGGACCTGCGCTTGGCCTCGTAGCGCCATGCCCTCCACCGATTACCGAGCCGCCGTGTCCCTGGCACGGCGCCCTCGCCTCAGTGCGCATCTCTGGGCCGCCGGGCAATTTGCAGGCGGAACCTAGCCGAAAACTTTCTCCGCTCCATATATTCGTCTTTGCTGTTATGCATGAGCAACGCCCTCCTCAAGCAGATACCGGCGATAGACCAGTTGTAATTCCTGCCGGACTGACGCTTGGCGCAACCGAGTAAGCCCAATGCGTATTGCGCAAGTCGCACCCCTGGCGGAATCCGTTCCGCCCAAGCTCTATGGCGGCACGGAACGCGTCGTCTCCTGGCTCACCGAAGAACTCGTCGCACAGGGCCACGACGTCACCTTGTTTGCGAGCGGAGATTCCGAGACCTCCGCCCAGCTCGTCCGAGCGGTGCCGCAGGGCCTGCGGCTGGGAGGTATACGGGATCATACCGCCAGCATTCTCGTGATGCTGGAAGAAGTCCGGCGGCGGGTCTCGGCGTTCGACATCATCCACTTCCACATCGACCTGCTTCAGTTCCCGTCGTTCAGGAATTCATCCGCCCAGTGCCTGACTACGCTGCATGGCCGGCTGGACCTCGCGGATTTCCATCCGGTCTATCGCGCGTTTCCGGAGATGCCACTCGTCTCGATATCCAGGAACCAGCGCCTGCCGCTTCCCCACGCCAACTGGCGCGCCAACATCCAGCACGGGCTTCCGCCGGGCTCGGCGCCTGTCGATGTGGAGAGGCGGGATTATCTCGCCTTTCTCGGGCGCGTCGCGCCGGAAAAGCGGCCGGACCGGGCGATCGAGATCGCGAAGCGGGCCGGCATTCCGCTTAAGATCGCCGCGAAGGTCGATCCCTCAGACAAGGACTACTTCGATCACGTCATCCGGCCACAGCTCGATCATCCGCTAGTCGAATTCGTTGGCGAGATCGGAGATCACGAGAAGCGCGACTTCCTCGGGAAGGCGATCGCACTCCTGTTTCCCATAGACTGGCCCGAGCCGTTCGGGCTCGTCATGATCGAGGCTATGAGGGAAGGTACGCCGACTATCGCATGGCGCCGAGGCTCCGTTCCGGAGGTCATTGACGAGGGCCTTACCGGGTTCGTGGTCGAGTCGCTGGAAGAGGCCGTCGCCGCGGTTCACATGGCGGGAGACCTCGACCGGACACTGGTCCGGCAGCGATTCGAGGAGCGGTTCACCGCGACCCGCATGGCGTCGAACTATGTCGCCCAGTATGCGGGACTTGTGGAAGAGGCGGCATTGAGGGCGGCCCGCCAGGCGCTCCAGGCGGACGCTTCGCAAGTCCCGGCAGACCCCATCGTCGCCGCCACCAAGCTGTCCGGCGGCGGCACGAGTGCAATCTCGCCCCTTCAAAGGCCCGTCTGATGGTATTCGCCGTCGATCCGTCGATCAGCCCGGAAGATGACCTGGACATTGTTCGGTACGATCTCGACGTGGATACCTCTCTCGTCGGCCAGTCTCTGCGAAACCTCAAGGACGGCGATACGTTCGCACTCCTGAACGGCCACGGGGACATTTCCAGCGCCAATCCCGCAGAAGGGCTTTTCTTCCGCGACACACGGTTCCTCTCGCAATTGGAACTTCGGTTCCAGGGGCGGAAGCTGCTGCTCCTGTACTCGTCCAACCACGACGACAAGGCGGCGCTGTCGATCGATCTCACCAACCCCGAGATCGATCACGATGCCAATCCCCTGCCCCGCGAGACGATCTTCCTCGAGCGCACGAAGTTTCTTTACAAGGGGGTATGCTACGAGCGGCTCGGCCTGCGGAATTTCACGGCGCTGGATCGCCGGTTGACCATCGACTACATTTTCGACGCGGACTTTCGCGACCTGTTCGAAGTTCGCGGGATGACGCGAAAGGAGCGGGGCGACGAGACCTCCAAGGTGGTGGCTCCGAACGAAGTGCAGTTTCGCTATCTTGGCCTCGACAATGTGAAGCGACGCACGCGGATCGGTTTTGAACCGGCCCCGAGGCTTCTGGAGACGAACCGCGCAACATTCGAGCTGGCACTCGCACCCGGCGAGACGGCATCGATCTTCGTGACCGTCGCCTGCGAGGAAGGCGAGCCGGCTCCCGTGCTCGATTTCTTTCGGGCTTATCGTGATGGTCGTCGCGACAGGCGCAACCAGACACGCCATATCGCCACCGTGCAGAGCTCGAGCGATATCTTCAACGAGATCGCATCGCGCGCGACTTCCGATCTCTACATGCTCACCACCTCGACCGAGCACGGTTCCTACCCGTACGCGGGCATTCCCTGGTTCAGCACGATCTTTGGACGCGACGGGATCTTTACCGCAATGTTCATGCTGTGGATGGACCCTTCGATCGCACGGGGTGTGCTGCGCACCCTGGCGGCGGTGCAGGCGCAGGAATTCGACCGCAAGTCGGACGCGCAACCGGGCAAGATCCTTCACGAGATGCGCCACGGCGAGATGGCCCATCTCGGCGAGGTTCCCTTCGGCCGTTATTACGGAAGCGTGGATTCCACGCCGCTCTTCATCATGCTGGCGGGAATGTACCTGGAGGCGACAGGCGACCTCGGGACCATTGCCGAGATCTGGCCAAACATCGACGCGGCGCTGCGCTGGATAGACGATTTCGGCGACCGCGACGGCGACGGCTTTGTCGAGTACCAGGCGGAAACCATCGACAGCCTGAAGAACCAGGGCTGGAAGGATTCCCACGATTCCATCTTCCACGAGGACGGTTCGGATGCGGAAGGGTCCATCGCGCTGTGCGAGGTTCAGGGCTACGTCTTCGCAGCCAAGCTTTCGGCGGCGCGGATGGCCGAGCGACTGGGACACCGCGATCTGGCGGCCGATCTCACAAGAGTCGCCGAGGAACTGCGCCTGCGCTTCGAAGCGGAGTTCTGGGACGAGGAACTCGGAACCTATGTCTTGGCGCTCGACGGACGAAAGCGGCCCTGCCGCGTGCGAAGCTCCAATGCCGGACACGCATTGTTCACGGGCATCGCTTCGCCGGAACGGGCAAAGCGCGTCGCGGATACGTTGCTCAGCGCGGAGGGCTTCAGCGGCTGGGGTATCCGAACGATCGCGCGCGGCGAGGCACGCTTCAACCCGATGTCCTACCATAACGGCTCCGTCTGGCCGCACGACAATGCCGCCATTGCCATCGGCCTCGCCCGCTACAAGCTCAAGCATGAGGCCGTTCGCGTGTTCGGCGCGCTGTTCGATGCCGCCAAGGAGCAGGAGATGCGCCGGCTTCCGGAACTCTTCTGCGGCTTCATCCGCAAACCGGGTCGTGGGCCGACCCCCTATCCGGTCGCATGCTCGCCGCAGGCATGGGCCGCCTCGTCGATCTTCGGCGTTCTCGGCGCATGCCTCGGCCTCGAACAGGCCCATACCGAGAACGAGATACGTTTCCGCAATCCGATCCTGCCCGCCTTCCTGGACGAGATCGTCCTTCGAAACGTGCAACTGGGCTCGTCCCATGCCGATTTCCGCATGCATCGATATGGAAACGACGTCGCGACGAATGTGCTGGACCGCAGGGGAACGGCCAAGATCCTGATCGTGAAGTAGCGCTCCCCGCCCGCCTACGGCCCTGGGGATGCGACAGTCAGGCCTGCCCGCCATCGTTCCGCTTTAACATTTGACAGTCGCGGCAAGCCCTCCATGTTCTTCGTTTCGCCCGCATCGCCCGACCGGGCTGCGCGCGAGCGTCCGGCGAGATGCCGGTAACGGAGCAGCAGGGGGGAAACGACCATGCCTGGAGAGACCAACCGGAATAATGTGTCTTGATCGGGAAACCTGCCGCGCTCGAGGTCAGCAATCTGCGTGTCTGCTATGGTGACACGGAGGTCCTGCACGATGTCGACGTCACCATAGACCCTGGCGAGATCTACGGGCTCCTGGGTCCGAACGGCGCGGGAAAGACAACACTGATCCGCACCATCTGCGGACGGGTGCGGCCGGCCCGCGGACGCATCAGGATCGCCGGGCGGGAGACGGGCGCGGAAATGTTCCGCCAGATCGGCCTCGTGCCGCAGGAGATCGCGCTCTATCCGCATCTCACCATCCGCGAAAACCTGCAGGTATTCGGGCGCCTGGCCGGGTTGAGCAGCAGGGAAACGGAAACCGCCATCGATGACGTCAGCGAGGCTGCCAACCTGCGGGCGCGGATGTCAGATCGCGTCGACATCCTTTCCGGCGGATGGAAGCGACGCGCCAATATCGCTGCCGCGATCCTCCATCTTCCCGCGCTTCTCATCCTCGACGAACCGATGGTCGGCGTGGACCTCGAGGCCCGCAACGGCCTGCAGAGCGTCATCCAGAAACTGAGCGGGCTCGGCATGGGCATCCTGCTGGTGACCCATGACCTCTATCAGGCGGAGATCCTGTGCACGAAGGTGGGTCTGATGCATGACGGCACGATCTCCCCGCAAGGGTATCCGCGGGAACTGCTGGAGGAAGCGTTCCAGGACAAGGGAGAGATCCTGCTGGAGTTCGGCACATCCCCCTCGGCCGCCCATCAACACCTGTTGCGGCAGCTGGGCTTTACCCCGAACGGAGGACCGCTGAGCTGGAGCTTGATCGGCGATCGGTCCCCCTCCGATCTCGCCGCGGATCTTGTGCGCGCCAGCCTCGCGCCGAAGGAGGTCCGCTACCGCAAACCCAATCTCGAGACCCTCTTCATGCGCCATTCCCAGAGGATCGGCCTCAGGATGGGAGAGGACGCGGCATGATCCTGGCGATGATCCGCGTCATGACGCTCGGACTGCTCCGCGACCGGGGTGCGCTTATCCTGGCCTTCGTGCTCCCGCCGGCCATCTTCCTGATTTTCGCCTCGATCTTCGCGGCGACGACGAGCGACCGGCCGCAACTCAACATCGCCATCGCGCAACCGGGAACGAGCCCGGTCTCCCTGCGGCTCGAAGACGCCCTGCGAGGAGAACCGTCGCTGCGTGTCCTCGACCCGACACGGTCAAGCAGGGCGGACGTCGCAAGGCTTGTCGAAAACGGCGTCGCGGACGCTGGGATCGTGATCGGGCCCGACCCGGAAGACGACCAAGCCCCTGCCATTACGGTGCTGGTGGAGCCATCGAAACTCATGGCCGGCGCGATGCTGTCCGGCCAGGTGCAATCGATTGTCGCCCGGAGACTTCCGGACCTGGTTTTGTCCCGTGCGGCCGCAGGCGTCGAGGCAGCGGTCGGCGGGTTCACGCCGGAGCAGGCGGCGCGACTTTCGGCGGTGGTCGAGGCTCTCTCGCGAGAGGGCCGCAACGACGGGATGAAAGGCGGGCCGGGCCTGCTCGAAACCGTGACGGTCGGACAATCGCAGGGCGCCGACGCGACGATCACCTATTATGCCGGAGCCGTGGCCATCCTGTTCCTGCTGTTTTCGGCCCTGCAGAACGCGGCCACCCTCATCGAGGAGCGGAAGTCCGGGATCCTCGATCGGATCGCGGCGGGGCCTGCTGGTACGGACGTTGTGATCATCGGCAAGTTCATCTTTCTGGCCTTGCTGGGCGTGATCCAGGTGGCGCTGATCTTCGCGATTGCCGCACTGGCATATGACGTCGAGGTCGCAGCGAGGATCGGACCCTGGTTGCTGACAACGGTTGCCGCCGCCCTGGCCTCATCCGGACTGGCGCTCGCGGTGGTGACCGTCTGCACGACCCGCCAGCAGGCTCAAACTGTCTCCACATTTGTCGTGTTAATATGCTCGGCCATCGGCGGCTCCATGGTGCCGCGGTTCATGATGCCGGAATGGCTGCAGCATCTGGGACGCTTTACGCCCAACACCTGGGCCATCGAGGCATATTACGGCGTGCTGTGGCGCGGGGAGGCCTTGTCCGACGTGCTTCCGGAGATAGTTTGCCTGTTGACGATGGCTGTGGCCGGCGCGGTGTTCGCAATTGCGGTCTCCCGGTTGCGCCTGAGGTTCTAGGAGGAATGGCAATGGCGATTGCGACCGAAGACGTCCGGATCGCACGGAGTGACACCGCGACGGGGCTCGCCCTCGCCGGCCTCATCATTCTTGCCTGGCTCTTCGTCCACGTGACCGCGATCTTCCTCGTCGACTGGACGCAGCCGTACCGATTGTGGGCAGCCCCGCTCGTCATCGCGCTCCAGTGCTGGCTCAGCGTCGGTCTTTTCATCATCGCCCACGACACGATGCACGGATCGCTTGCACCGCCCTACCCGCGGCTGAACAGCGCCATCGGCCGCTTTTGCGTCTTCGTCTACGCCGGCTTTTCCTATGACAAGCTCTACGAGAGCCACCATGCGCACCACCGCCACGCCGGAACGGAGGACGATCCGGATTTCGATGCCGATCATCCCTCGAGCTTCTGGCCCTGGTACCTGAAATTTTTCCGCCACTACTTCGGCTGGCGCGAGTTCGGCATACTTTGCATCGCGGTGGCGATCTATCTGGTGATCCTGCGCGAGCGTTTTCCGACGATGCTTGCCTTCTGGGCACTGCCGGCAATCCTGTCGTCGATCCAGCTCTTCTACTTCGGCACCTACCGCCCTCACCGGATCGACGAGGAACCCTTTGCCGATCGCCACCGGTCAAGAAGCAATGACTTTTCGCCCTTCATGTCTTTGCTGACGTGCTTCCACTTCGGCTATCATCATGAACATCACGACGCGCCGTGGGTGCCGTGGTGGCAGCTATCCGCCCATCGCAGTCTGAACCTGCGTCCCCAAGCAAGCCGAGGTTGATGATGGAAAGCGTCCTGTCCTATCTGGTCCCAGCGGTTCTGGTGGTCGGCACGGTCGTGTTCATGGAGTGGTTTGCCGCGTGGTCGCACGAACACATCATGCACGGCTGGGGTTGGGAGTGGCATAAGTCTCACCACGAGCCCCATGACGAGACACTGGAGAAGAACGACCTTTACGCGGTCGTCTTCGCGGTGTTCGCGATCGGCCTGTTCTGGATCGGCTCGTACTGGTTCTGGCCGCTCTGGTGGATAGGGGTCGGCATTTCCATTTACGGCCTCCTCTACTTCGTCATGCATGACGGCCTGGTGCATCAGCGCTGGCCGTTCAAATACGTGCCGCGCAAGGGCTACCTGAAGCGCGTCTACCAGGCGCATCGCCTCCACCATGCCGTAGAAGGGCGCGACGGATGCGTGTCGTTCGGCTTTGTCTATGCGGAGCCGGTGGACACGCTCGTCAAGCGGCTCCAGGAGAACAGGCGCAAGCTCGATCCGCAGGCGCTCAAGGACGAGGAAGAATACGCGGTCCGGCAGTAGTCACGGTCCGGCGGTCACGGCCGTTGCCAGAGGCCGGTCCGCGGTTCACCGCCGCCGGCACGACGCGTCCGGGCAACGTCGCCGAGGGCCATGACCAGCAAGCCTCCCTTCTCCGCCTTCGTCGTCGAAACGCGCCTGTCCCAGGCTGCGGGGCCGCCGGCGCGCAGCTTGCCGCCGATCGCACGGTAAACGCGGCGCGCCGTGGCAATCGCCCAAGCCGAGCGCGGCGGCAGGGCGGCAAGGCCGTGGTAGGCGGATCGGTAGTAGTCTTCCGAAAGATCGAGAAGCTCCAGGGCCGCCGCATGAAGTGCCGGCCGCTGCGAGAGGTCTTCCGGATCGATTTCGGAGATGCCGTTTTGCGCAAGAATGTCCGCCGGAAGATAGACCCGGCCGGCGCGGGCATCCTCGACGACGTCGCGGGCGATATTGGTCAGTTGGAACGCAAGTCCGAGGTCGCAGGCGCGATCGAGCGTCGTCTCGTCGCGGACGCCCATGATCATCGCCATCATCACCCCGACGACGCCGGCGACGTGGTAGCAGTAATCCAGCGTGTCAGAGATCGTCGCGTAGTGACGGCCGGAGACATCCATCTCGAAGCCCGCCAGCAGTTCCTGCGGATGCCGCGCCGGAATCCGGTGACGCTCGACGACTCGCCGAAGCGCCTCGAAAACCGGATCCTCGGTCGATCCGCCCCCAAGCGCGAGGTCGGTCTGACGACGCAGGAGATCGAGGCGTTGCCGCTGTCCGTCGCGAAAGTCCTCCCGCTGCTCGTGGCCCATGGTCTGCCCATCCACCACATCGTCGCAATGGCGGCACCAGGCATAGAGCATGACGGCATCCTCGCGGGTCTGCCGGTCGAACAGCCGCGCGGCGGCCGCAAAGCTCTGCGAGCCGCTCGCAATCGCATTCTCGCTGGTGGCAAGGACCGTGTCGCTCATCGGCCGGCATCCTCGATCATCAGTCCGGCGGTCGCCTTTGCCGAACCGACCACGCCCGGTATGCCGGCGCCCGGATGGGTTCCCGCGCCGACGATGTAGAGATTGGAGATCTCGTCGTCGCGATTATGCGGCCTGAACCAGGCACTCTGGGTGAGGATCGGCTCGACGGAAAAGGCCGAGCCCAGATGCGCGTTGAGTTCGTCGCGGAAGTCGTGCGGCGTGAAATGCCGCACCGTCACGAGATCCTTCAGAAGCCCGGGAATGTAGCGCTCGTCGAGGTATTTGAGGATGCGGTCGCGATATTTCGGCCCCTCGACGTCCCAGTCGATGTCGGCCGTCCCGAGGTGGGGCACCGGAGACAGCACGTAATAGGCGCTCGATCCCGCCGGGGCGAGACTGTCGTCGGTGACGGAAGGGGCGTGAAGGTAGAGCGAAAAGTCGTCGGCCAGCGCGCTCGTGCCGAAGATCTCGGTGATCAGTTCGCGGTATCGGGCGCCGAACAGGACCATGTGGTGCTTCAGTTCCGGATGGGTGGTCCTGAGGCCGAAGTAGACGACGAAAAGCGACATGGAGAAGCTCTTCTTTTCCAGCGCGCGCCCGTTCGAGCGTCCGCGCGCCGTGTCGCGCAGCATGTGCTTGTAGGTATGAACCACGTCCGCGTTCGACGCGATCTGGTCGAACGCCTGGCGGCTCCCGTCCTTCAGGATCACGCCGCTGACCCGATCGTCCTGCGTTTCCATGCGGTCGATCTCGGCGTTCAGATGCAGGGTGCCGCCGAGATCGGTGAACAGTCTTGCCATGCCGGCGATGAGGGCCCCGGTGCCGCCCTTGGCGAACCAGACACCGCCCTTGCGCTCCAGTGCGTGGATCAGCCCATAGATGGAGGACGTCCGGAAGGGATTTCCGCCGACGAGCAGGGAATGGAAGCTGAAGGCCTGACGCAGCTGCTCGTCCCTGATGAACTGGCTCACCTTGGAATAGACGCTGCGATGGCTTTCCAGCCGCATCAGCTGCGGCGCAACCTTGATCATCGACCAGAAATTCAGGAAGGGAACGGTGCCGAGCTTCTCGTATCCTTCCCGGTAGAGGTCCTCCGAATAGGCGAGGAAACGTCGGTAGCCCTCGACGTCTTGCGGCGATTTCTCGGCAATTTGCCGGTCAATCTCCGCCTGATCGTTGGCGTAGTCGAAACGGTACCCGTCCTCCCAGCACAATTGGTAGAAGGGGGTGATGGGAAGCAGGGTCACGTAGTCGGACAGGCGGCGGCCCGAAAGCGCCCACAACTGTTCCAGGCAATCCGGATCGGTGATGACGGTCGGCCCCGCATCGAAGGTGAAGCCGTCGTCGGTGTAGACATAGGCGCGGCCTCCCGGCTTGTCGCGCTTCTCGTAGATCGTCGTCCTGATGCCCGCGCTCTGGAGGCGGATGGCGAGCGCGAGCCCGCCGAAGCCGGCACCGATCACTGCCGCTGTCTTTGTCTGGCTGCTCATGGGGCTCCATTTTTCAACAGGCTTGCCTCGCTGAGGCAGGCAAGCGCGCGGTGAACAGGTACGGGAGGCTTGCCGAGGAGAATGCGGACGATATCGGCGTAACTTGTCCGTCCGGCGTAGAAGCGCTCGATCAGCGGCGTCGGCAGCGTGTAGAAACGCTCCAGCACGAGGTGGCGCTGTTCGGGAAGGGCGGCCCGGAAGAGCATCCGGTTGAGGAAACGATAGAAGCGCTGGCTGCGGTGGCGACGGGCGGCGTGATCGCGGATCACCCCCGCAAGGCGCTCGCTGTCGCAGGGCCAGTATTCCGCCACCAGATCGGCAACCCGCACGGCCTCCGGCACACTGTAGCCCGTCGTCGGGTGGAAAAGTCCGGCACGCATGCCGGCTTGCGGTATGTCCGCCGGCAGATCCGACCAGAACCGCTCGAAGTCGTGCGCCAGCGCGATCGGCAGGACGCCATGTTCCGTGCGGACGATCCGGTCGATCGACCAGCCCTGCAGGGACGCATAGTCCCTGATGTCACCCGCCAGAGCGTCTTCGTCCATCTCGGCCCCGTCGGAATAGCGGGTGTCCTCGATCAGCACCCGGGTGGGTGACTGCGGCAGCAGGTAGACGAACCGATAGCCGTCATCCTGGTCGACCGTGGCATCCATGATCACCGGATGCACCAACCCATGGGGCTCCCGCAGTTCCACTTCGAGACCAACAAATTTTTGGTAGCCGAGAACCATGCCGGGGCTTGGCCGGAAGCCTCGACAGTCGATGACGCAGGACGCCGCCTCGAACGTCCCGTCCGCCAGGACGACGTGATCGGCCGACAGAGCGGTGACCCGCGCGTTGGGCCGCAACTCGACATTGCCGAGACGCGAGATCGCATCGGCCACCGAAGCCGAGGTCAGCGAGGAATAGCCGGAGGGTAGATGGCGTCGATGGTTGCGAAACCGCACCGTCTGGCCGTCCCAGCTCCTGGCAATCAACGGCTTGAGCCAGGCGCGGCTGGAAGCCTCCACGTCGGCATCGTGAAATGACCATGTATGCTCCCCGAACGGCCTGTCACTGCCTTCAAGGATCAGGATCGAAGGCGCGCCATCAGAGACGGACAGGCGCTGGGCGATGAGGGCGCTGGCAAGACCTGCGCCTACCAGCACGAGCGGGGGCATGGCCTCAGGCACAGGCGCGCTCCCCCGGTTCCCCCCGACACGCGGAAGGGCATGGCCCAGGAGCCAGGCGAATGGCGGTCCGGCGTCGATCCCTGCTCTTGTCTATGGCCGAACATCTCATCCGCGAAACGGGACGGCCTCCAGCTTTGCGACCCGAAGCTCCGCAAGGTTCGAGGACCCCGTGCAGAAACAGGCGACACGCAGTTGGCCGGACATGATGCCGAAATGTTCGGCGAGGTCCTCGGGAGAGACGGTCGCGGCCTGGAGCACGGAAGCGGCCTGCCCGACAAGGTCTGCGCCGAGCCGTATTGCCTTTGCCGCATCGACGCCCGTGCGAACCCCGCCCGAGCCGATGATGAAGAGGTCGGGCTGCGCCTCCCGGAGGGCTGCGATGGCAAAGGCCGTGGGCTGCCCCCAGTCGCTGAAAGCGGACGCGATCGCCGCCTCGGCGGGGGTCCTGGCGCGCAGGGCCTCGACCGCTGCCCAGCTCGTCCCGCCGGCGCCGGCGACATCGATGATGCGGACGCCGAGAGCCGCCAGCCTGCCCGCGACGGAAGGAGAAATGGCAGAGCCCACTTCCTTGGCGACCACCGGGACCGGGAGGGCGTCGGCAAGCTTGCCGATCTTTTCCGTTAGCCCCTTCCAGTTGCGATCGCCTTCCGGCTGCACCGCTTCCTGCAGGGGGTTGAGATGAATGATCAGGGCATCCGCATCGATCATCTCGACCGCCCGGCGCGCCTGGTCGATCCCGTATCCGGTGTTGAGCTGCGCCACCCCGATATTCGCGAGGATGGGGACGGACGGGGCAAGCCGCCTCAATTCGAGGTTCATTCCCCAATCCGCATCGGTGTCGAGCGCGATCCGCTGGGACCCTACGGCAAAGGGAATTCCGATCGCTTCGCAGGCAATGGCGATGTTGTGATTGATCCGCTGCGCCTTCTCCGCGCCGCCCGTCATCGAACTGACGAGGAAGGGCATGGTGATCCGCTTGCCCAGGAACTCCGTAGACAGATCGATTGCAGACATGTCGATCTCCGGCAGAGCGACATGCTCGAACCGTACTGCCTCGAACGAAGTTCCGATGTGCCCGCTCACGGAATTGCCAGCCAGAACGATGTCCAGATGCTGTTTTTTTCGTTCGGCGAGCATTTCGTCCTTTCATCCGGCCGCAAGTGCCACAGATAGTTTTCGAGAAACCGGAAAGCCGGCGTTGAAGATAGGATATAGGTTAGGCTCGCTGAATGTCCTGCACACAGGGTCAAATTTTCGTCATCCTCGCCAGCCATCAAGATCAGAACCAGCAGGCGCAATGGCTGCGTAAGAGTTACATTGGGAGGAGTTACGCCTGATGATTGAGGGCATGAAGTCCGAAATCGAAAGCAGACTTCATGTTCTCCTGGAGACGGGAGAATATTCACCGCCCAGACTTTCGGCTGCGATGCAGCACGCTTTGCTTGGCGGTGGAAAGAGGTTCCGTCCCCTCCTGTTCGTGCTGACGACCCGTCAGAGTGATCGGCTCTCGGCCGCCATCGATATCGGCTGTGCCGTCGAGATGGTCCACACCGCCTCCCTCATCCTGGACGACCTGCCCTGCATGGACGATGCCGACCTGCGGCGCGACAAGCCGACGACCCACCGGGTCTATGGTCAGGCAACGGCGATCCTGGCGGCCATCTCGCTTCTCACCCGCGGCCTGAACATCGTATCGACCGCCGAAGGCGTGCCTGCCGAGATCCGCTCGCGTCTCGCCGCCATATTGAGCCATGCCGTTGGCCATACCGGGCTGGCCGCAGGCCAGGAGGTCGATCTGCACGAGCCTTCCGGAAACGGGCTCGAGGTAGAGCAGAAGAACTGGCTCAAGACGGGCCGGCTTTTCGCGGCGATGGCCGAGATGGCGGCCATTCTCGAAGACCGCCCTTCCGATGAGGCCGCGGCGCTCGCGGAGTTCGCCTTCCACCTCGGCTCCGCCTTCCAGGCGATGGACGACCTCCTGGACGCAACCTCGCCGACCAGCGCACTTGGCAAGGATACCGGCAAGGATGCCGGGAAGAGCTCGATGGTCAACGACCGGGGGGCTGCGGCAACCCGCCTGTCCTACATAACCCACCTGGAGAGGGCAAACCGCGTCCTGCCCCGCTGCGGCGTCGACGAAGTGCCGATCCGGATGATCCTGCGCTCCATCGACCTCCTCGCACCCCAGCAAGACATGGCCGTCTGAGGGGGACCTGTTACTCCCCCGGCAGCGGTATGGTGAGAACCGTCTCCGGCGGGGTCGGGGGCGGCGAGAGCGTGGCTTCGATGATGTCGACCGCCTTGCCAAGCCCGCCGGCGGCGGAGATGGACCGGCCGATACCCCTTGCCCTCTCCGCGTAGGTCGGGTCGGAGAGGAGGGGCCGGAGCGCACGCTTCATGCCGCCCGCCATCAACAGTCGCGGGGACCGGCGCAGGCCAACCCGATGGTGGACGACACGGGCAGCCACCCCCGGCTGGTCGAAGGCGATCGGCAGCGCGATCAGCGGCGTCCCGAACTCCAGCGCATCCAGAACCGTGTTCATGCCTCCATGCGTTATGCAGATATCCGCCCGCTCAAGGATCGCCCTCTGCGGCACGAAGTCCGTCACCCAGGTGGCCCCAAGCGCGGCTTCCTGGGTCGCGTCGAGGCCGCCGCAATGGGCGACGAGCAGTTGCACGCCGAGGTCGCGGCAGGCCCGGGCGGCCGCCTGGAACAGCCGGAAGCGATGTCCCTGCAGCGTGCCGAGCGACATGAAGACCACCGGTATGTCCGGATCGATCGCGAAGGGTATCGCTTCGGTCTTTTCCGGTCCCCGGATCGGGCCCACCATATGGAGGCGCTTGCCTGCTGCGGATCGGGGGAAATCGAAGCTCTCCGTGGTCTGGGCGATGGTGCCGAGGTCGGACACGCATGACTGGAGGTCGGTGAAGGCGGGCCCGAGGCCGAAGCGGGCAGACCACTTCCGGATCAGGCGGCGCTGCTCCGTCAGCAGGAGCCGGGAGATACGCTCCCCTCCCCTGTTCCGCCACCGTCCTCTCGGGCCTGGATCATACGGCCATGAGAGGAAAGGAAGCGGTATTCCCTCATCGCGCTCCACCGGGAGAGCGCATGCGACGGAGATCAGCGGCAGGCCGAGATAGCGCGCGACGAGCCCGCCCGCCGGCTCCATCTGGTCTGCGAGAACGGCGTCGACGCCAAGCGCGCGCAGATGGCCAGGGGCGTGTTCGCAGATAGCGCGGGAGAGCGTGACGGTATCGCGAACGGTCCGCAGGATACCGAACGGCCCGCCGGGTCGTGATGCGCGGTTGATGATGGCCTCGATCCGGTTCCGATCCGTGCCTTCCACCGCCAGGGTGCTGAAGCCCGCGGAAACGTCGCGTTCGGCGCCGCCGTTCACCAGGATAGTGACGCTATGTCCCCGGCGGACCAGTTCCCCGGCCAGCGTCTCGAAGACGGTGATGTGGCTCCTGAAGGGGGGAGAGACGAGAGCGAAATGCAATGGCCGGCCTTCCGTTTCACCTCGAAGTATGTGGCCCCGACGGGCGCTCCTTCAAGGCCGGCCGGCGGAGAGCACGGACGGGGAGCATAGCCTTCACGAATACGGGATCGCACGGGCGGCCTTCTCCGGCCGCTGGCGCGGAACAAGACCTGTCCTCAGACATTGTAGAGACCTCGAAGCTTATCCCCCTGCTGCACGGACGAAAATCTCGAATGTTTCCAAGAATTGCGGTGATCGGCTGCGGCCCGACAGGCCTCTACACCCTGAAGAGCCTCGCCGCCTCGAAGCTTCCGCTCTCCATCACGATCTACGAGGCCGAGGCCGAACCGGGCAAGGGAACTCCCTATCATCCGGACATCAACGATCCGGCCATGCTCTCCAATATCCCCAGCATCGAGTTTCCGGCGCTGACCGAAACGCTGGTGGACTGGCTGCGACGCCAGGATGACCAGGATCTCGTCCGCTTCGGCATTGCCCGCGAAGCCATCGACGAACGCGAATTCTATCCGCGTGTCGTCCTGGGCGAGTACATGCGGGCGCAGTTCCTGCGCATCGTCGCGACGGGCAAGGCGAACGGGCATGCCATCGAGGTGCTGGAGCGCCACCGGGTCGTCGACATCGCGCTTCGTCCGGACGACATCCGCCTGAAGGTCATGCGCGGCGACGGCTCCCATCTCGACGCGGTCTTCGACCATGTCGTGATGGCGACGGGCCACAACTGGCCGGAAGAGACCGAGATCCGGCCGGGCTATTTCGTATCCCCGTGGCCGGCGCCCGCCCTCGGCCGTATCGGCCCCGTCCGCGTCGGCATTCTCGGCACCTCTCTAAGCGCCATCGACGCGCTGATGACGGTGGCAACGGCGCGCGGCGCCTTCTGCTTCGATGCGGGCGGCGAACTCCAGTTCCAGCCGGCCGTCGGCACCGAGGGGTTTCACGTCACGATGATGTCCCGCAAGGGTCTGCTTCCGGAGGCGGACTTCTATTGCCCCCTTCCCTATCTCGAGCCGAGGATATGCACCCGCGAGGCCGTTGACGCGCTTATCGCCACTGGCCGCCACGACCTGCTCGACGACGTCTTCGAACTGTTCCGCCGGGAGATCGTCGTTGCCGATCCGGAGTATGCGGCGCGGATCGGGCTCTACGATCTCGACGTCGAGACCTTCGCGACTGCCTATTTTGCCGAACGGGCCGAGAGCGATCCCTTCGTCTGGGCCGCCAAGAACCTCGCGGAGGTGGAGTACAACCGGGAGCGTCGCCATACGGTGCCGTGGCGCTACGCCATCCTGATCACCCACGAGATCATCGCCCGTGTCGTTCCGCATCTCGACGAGACCGACCTGAAGCGCTTCCACCGTTTCTTCAAGGGCGTCTTCATCGACGACTATGCCACCGTGCCGCTGATGTCGATCCGCCGGCTGCTGGCGCTGCACCGCGCCGGCAAGCTCGACATCCTCAAGCTTGGAGAGGATTACGAGGTGAGCCACGAAGGCCGGCGCGCGGCGTGACGGTCGCGGTCGGGGAGGAAAGGCACGAGTTCGAAGCCTTCATCGACGCCACGGGCCAGGAGGCGCTTTCGGCAACGGACCTGCCCTTCCCGACACTGGTCGCCCAGGGCGGGGTTCGCACGTCCGCCACCCCGAAGGACCATGCGATGCTGACCGGGGACGGCTCGCTGGAAATGGTGCTGACCGGCGGAATCGACGTCGACGAACTCTACCGTCCGAAGCTCAGCCAGCCGCTCTGCAACCGGCTCTACTGCGCGGCGATCTCCTTCCTCCTGCACAAGCAGCCCTTCGTCCAGGGCATCACGAGTGCCTGCGAGATCGGCGAGACGGTCGCCGGGGCAATTCTCGCGGATATCGCAGCGGAGCGCGAGCCCCTTCTCGTTCAGGCCCCCGCATAGACGCGATCGCCAACGGCAAGGACGCCGGAGGCGAGCGGGGCGGCATAGACGCCGAGACTCCGGCCATTGTGTCTCATGACACCCCGCAGAACCTCGGGCTCCTCGTCGAGGCCCGGCTGCGCGATCAGCGTCATCCCGCAGCGGCGTGTGCGCTCGCTTACCGCAACGGCCACGGCACCGATCGTCAGCGTCGTGCCCAGCCAATCGTTCTCCACGAAGCCTTCGGCGTCCGTATCGATCAGCACCGAGGGCCGGAAGCGGCGGCTGTCGACGGCGGCGAGACCGCCGAGCCTTGCCAGGGCCCGCAGCGACGCGGTCGTCACGAGGTGGAGCGGCGCGGGCGAATACCGGCCGGGAATGACGGAGAACCGCGATCCTGCCATCGCCACGTGGGCCGCGACATCCGCGTCGAAGCCGAAGTGGGCCGTGAGACGGCCTGCCAGCGAAGGGTCATCGACGGGCAAGCAACCTTCGTCGGGGAAGCGGATGCTGGGGAAGTCGTCGTCGGGCTGGGTGGCGGACAAGTGGAGTGCCGGGCGCCAGCGCGGCTCCTGTTCCGGCGCGGCGGGGCGGCCGGTCGCACAGTCGAACAGCCCGAACCGGCGATCGCCGTCAATCCCGGCGGACGAAACGCCGACGGATGAAAGCGTTTCACCGCCGACCGAGCTTACCGGATACCGCCACACCTCGACCACCCGCCCAATTTCCCGCATCCGTCTTCGTCCGCTCCACTCATGCACCGAGTAGGAAGACGCCGCAGCCTGGAGGAGGTTCCCGGTGCTTTGCTGCTGGTCTCCGGATGAGCACGTCGCGTGCGATTTCCCAAGAGTTGCCCAGTGCAAGCGGGTGGAATTTTAATAAACCCGAATATAAAGCTTCGTACATGGAGCACGGACGCAGATGAACACATCCGAAGAAGACCGGATCGCGCGTGAAATTCATCGCCCGTCGAACGGGGCCGATCCGTTTTCTGCCGCTGTGCGAAGCACCCGCATGCCGATGCTGATCACCGATCCCAGGCTTCCCGACAATCCGATAGTCTTCGCGAACGATGCATTTGCAAAGCTGACGGGCTATACCCGCGAGGAAACACTCGGACGAAACTGCAGGTTTCTTCAGGGGCCCGCGACGAACAGCGATACGGTGGACCGCATCAGGACCGCCGTGGCGGCCAGGGAGCCGATCGAGATCGAGGTCCTGAACTACCGCAAGGACGGTACGGCCTTCTGGAACCGGGTCCTCATTTCGCCCGTGTTCGACGAGGGAGAACTTACCTATTTCTTCGCTTCCCAGTTCGATGTAACGCCGGAGCGGGATCGGATCGCCGGCCTCACGTCGGACCGCGAGGAACTGGAGGCCGAAATCCAGCGGAGGGTTCTCGACCTCGCCGCCAGCGAAGAGCGCCTCAGGTTCACGCTCCAGGCAGCCGGGCTTGGCACCTGGACACTCGACATCCCCAACCAGCGGCTGGTTTGCTCGAACATCTGCAAGACGAACTTCGGGCGCGGTCCCTCGGACAGTTTCTCCTACCAGGATCTCCAGGCTTCCATCCACCCCGACGACTATCCGCGCTGGCAGGCGACCCTGGCGGAATGTCTCGCGACGAGCGGCGAATTCCAGATCGAGTATCGTGCGGTGATGCCGACGGGCAGCGTCCGCTGGATCGAGATCAGGGCACAGACGCGCTACGACGCCGCCGGCAATCCCGTCGCCATGACCGGCATATCCGCGGACATCACCGCGCGGAAGGATGCCGAGGCCCATAGCCAGCTGCTGATGCAGGAAATGAACCACCGCATCAAGAATACGCTCGCGACCGTCCAGTCGATCATCACGCAGAGCGTCCGCGGAACAATGGACCCGGCCGATCTGGGCCGTGTGATCAACAAGCGGATCGAGGCGCTCGCCGGAGCGCATGACGTGCTGACGGGCCGCCGTCTCGACCGGGCGTCGATCCTGGAAGGGGTCGCCAGGGCGCTCCAGCCCTTCCGCGACGATGGCGGGCGGATCCACATCCTCGGACGCGACGACATCGAACTCTCTACCAAAGCGAACACCGCCCTGACCATGGCTCTCCATGAGCTTGCCACCAATGCCGTCAAGTACGGCGCGCTCTCCAACTCTTCGGGCCATGTCGACATCGACTGGCGGGTCGACGACCAGGATTTCATGCTGGTCTGGCAGGAGCACGGGGGACCGCCGGTAACGGTGCCGACGCGAACCGGCTTCGGCTCGCGCATGATCGAGCGCGCATTGGCGGCAAGCTTCAGGGGATCGGCGCAGATCGATTACCTGCGGGAGGGCGTCCGGTTCAATCTGCGGACCCAGGTCGACAAGCTCACGGACCCCGAATGATCGCAGGCAATCGCGCCTAGTTGGGACGGCGGATGGGCGTAATGCTCCCAAGGTAATCAGGTCAACGGATAAAAAGGACGCTTGTGCATATTTATTGCGCAGAGGACGGGCGGAGAGATGTATTTGTGCATTTCTCCGGCATAATCCCGTAATTTAGCTTCACATATCCGTTCGCCGACGCTAAGCTGACATAAATATCCGGCACCCGAGCCCCGCTCCGATCGCGTCACCGTTTCGCGCATCGGCCGGGGTTTTTTCGTTTGGAGCACTATGAAGCGGGTCATCGAAATAGGAATTCTTCTGTCGAGCGGGGGCATGTATTCCGCCCTGTCCCGCGCGAGCCGCGAGGGAGCGTTGCAAGGGGTCGCGGAAGTGAATGCGGATCCTCGGCTCGACATGTCGTTCGAGGTCGTCGAACGGGACCCGGAAGGACGGCTCGATCGCTATGCGCCGCTCTGCCGCGAAATCCTGCGGGGCTCGGCGGCACGACACATTCTCGGCTGCATCACCTCGGCCAGCCGCAAGGAGGTCATACCCGAACTCGAGCGGTTCGACGGGGTTCTCTGGTATCCGGTTCCCTACGAGGGTTTCGAGGCCTCCGAGCATGTGGCCTATATGCACTCGTGCCCGAACCAGCATCTCTTGCCGCTCCTCGACTGGGCCATGCCGAACCTCGGCGCCCGCGCCTATTTCATCGGCTCCAACTATATCTGGGGCTGGGAGATGGCGCAGATCGGCCGCGAGCGCGTGGCGTCGGCCGGCGGCCAGGTTCTCGGCGATCGTTATCTGGCGCTGGGCGACACCGAACCCGACCACATCATCGAGGAAATCCGCAACCTCAGACCGGACTTCATCGTCAACTCGCTGGTGGGCGACAGTTCCTACGCATTCCTGGCGCGGCTGGCGGACCTCAAGCGGGAGACCGGGTGCGCGGAAGGCCTGACCGTCCTCTCCTGCAATTTCACCGAATGCGAGATCGAGCCGGCCGGAACCGCCGCCGAGGGGCTTGTCTCCGCGGGACCGTGGTTCGAGCCGGACAGCGGCTCCGGCGGATCGTTTCGGGAGATGGCGCGCCAGTCGGTGCATGAACTCGCAAGCCTGCTGCATGGCCGCCCGGGCGCGGAAGCGCTGCCGCTCTCCGAGCTGGTGCATTCGGCGATCCGCCACGGTCACACGCCGCGGCTCGATCCCGCCAATCTTCACGCCAGCCAGCCGTCCATCGTCGCCCGGCTCCAGGAGGGGCGCTTCGTCGAGATCGGCCGTCTGCCGGCCCTGCGCGCCGACCCCTATCTTACCCGCCGCGGCCAGGCGCCCCAGGGCGCGCCGATGCTGAGGGTGGTTTCATGACCAGCATCAGGACTCAGAACCTCGGTGGCGCGACCGCGTGGATCCTGCACCGGCCCCATCCGTCCGTGCAGGGCCTCATCCGCCAGCTCGGCGTGATCGGGCTCGAAGCGCGGGAGGCCTGGCCGGAACTTCCGGCAGAGGCGATCGGCGCCGATTTCATCTTCTACGACGCCGACATGGGCCACGACGAACAATTCCCCTGGAAGCCCGGCCAGTCGCCCATGCCGATGATCGCGCTGATCGGCTCGGAAGCCCCCGGTCGCCTCCGGTGGGCGATGGAAATGGGCGCGCACGCACAACTCCTGAAACCCATGAGCGACAAGGGCGTCTATGCAGCGCTCCTCGTCGCGCGCAGCAACTTCGATCGGGCCAAGGCATCGGAGGCCCTCATTTCCGACCTGCAGAACCGCCTGTCGGCACGGCAGACGATCGTCCGCGCCGTGATGATCTTCGTGCTGAAGGGAAAGACGGAAGCCGAGGCCTACGACCTACTGCGACAGACCGCGATGGCCTGGCGGGTACCGATAGAAACGGCCGCCGAGCGGCTTGTCGCGAACCATTCCAATGAAAGGGGCACCGACGATGGCAGAAGCATCGATCTCGCCTGAACCCTTGGTCGTGCCGCCCAGCGGGCCATCCGCCCTTCGCCGGCTGATGCAGCGGAAGCTGGCGCTCGTCGGGCTGCTGATCGTCCTGATCTGCGTCGGCGGCGCGGTGTTCGCCGCCTGGCTCGCGCCGCACGACCCCTACGAGCAGTTCTTCGACGGACTGACGATCGAGGGGGCACCGCTTCCGCCGAACGCGAGCTTCTGGTTCGGGACGGACCTTCTCGGCCGCGACCTCTTCTCGCGCATGCTCTATGGCGCACAGACCTCGCTGATCATCGGCCTCGTCGCCAATGGCGCCGCGCTGCTGATCGGCACGCTCGTCGGGGTGACCGCCGGCTATTTCCGCGGCGTGATCGGCTCCGTGCTGATGCGCTTTACCGACCTGATGATGGCATTCCCCGCCTTGCTTCTGGCGATCTGCCTTGCGGCCATCTTTTCGCCCTCGCTGTGGATCGTCGCGATGGTGATCGCCTTCGTGAACTGGGTGCAAACGGCACGCGTCATCTTCACGCAGACGTCCTCGCTCGCCGAACGCGACTACATCGCGGCCGAGAAGACGCTCGGCGCGGGGCATGGCCGCATCCTGTTCAAGCACATCCTGCCACACCTGATCCCCACCCTCATCGTGTGGGGCACGCTCGGCGTCTCCACGACCGTGCTGCTGGAAGCGACGCTTTCCTTCCTCGGCATCGGCGTCCAGCCGCCGATCCCGTCATGGGGCAATATCATCTTCGAGAACCAGACCTACTTCCAGTCGGCGCCATGGCTGGTGTTCATTCCCGGCGCCGCCATCCTGCTCCTGGCACTCGCATTCAATCTCGTGGGGGATGCGCTTCGCGACATTCTCGATCCGACACAGCAGGGGCGTGACTGATGGCGACCTACATCCTTCGCCGCCTCCTGCAGTCGGCACTCATCCTGCTCGGCGTCTCGTTCATCACTTTCGTTCTGCTCTATGTCCTGCCGGCCGACCCGGTGCGGCAGATCGCCGGCCGTTCCGCGACCGCGGCAACGGTGGAAAGCATCCGCCAGCAGCTCGGCCTCGACCAGCCGTTCCTCGTCCAATACGGCAATTACCTGCTCAATCTCGTGCAGGGCGACTTCGGCCGTTCATACCTGCAGAAGACCGAGGTCGCCGAGCTTATCGCGTCGCGCCTGCCGGCCACGCTGCTGCTGCTCATGGCGGCGATCGCCTGCGAACTTGCGATCGGCCTGCCGCTCGGCATCCTCGCCGCTCTCAATCGCGGCAAGGCGCTCGACAACGGCCTGATGCTGACCAGCTTCCTCACCGTCTCGGCGCCTCAGTTCGTCGTCGCGCTGCTGCTCCTCTTCGTCTTTGCGATAAAGCTCGGCTGGTTCCCGATCGGCGGCTACGGGACGTTCATGCATATCGTCCTTCCGGCGCTGACCCTCGGCATTCTCGGATCGGGCTGGTATTCGCGCGTCATGCGCTCGTCCATGGTCGACGTGCTGCGCGCCGACTTCATTCGCACCGCCCGCGCCAAGGGGCTTGGTCGCCGCAAGGTCATCCTCGGTCACGCGCTTCCGAACGCGATCCTGCCAATCATAGCGATGATCGGCATCGACATCGGACTGTTCATGTCCGGCATCGTCGTCGTGGAAAGCGTGTTCGGCTGGCCGGGCATCGGGCAACTGGCCTGGCAGGCGATCCAGCGCGTCGACATCCCCATCATCATGGGCGTCACGCTCGTCTCTGCCTGCGGCATCGTTCTCGGAAACCTCATCGCCGACCTGATCTCGCCGCTCATCGATCCGCGCATCAAGCTGCGCTGAACCAATCAACCCACAGGAGAAAGCCAATGAAGACGTTGATACTTTCCACCGCGCTCGCGACGCTGATGGCGCTGCCGGCCTTGACCGGGGCGCAGGCCCAGGAGCCGCGCACCGGCGGCAACATGATCGTCACCTACAAGGACGACGTGGCAACGCTCGACCCGGCCATCGGCTACGACTGGCAGAACTGGTCGATGATCAAGTCGGTCTTCGACGGCCTGATGGACTACGAGCCGAGCACGACGAACCTGCGTCCGGGCCTGGCCGAAAGCTACGATATCTCCGAGGACGGGCTGACCTACACGTTCAAGCTGCGCCCGGGCGTCAAGTTCCACAACGGTCGCGAACTGGTTGCCGAGGATGTCGTCTACTCGATCAACCGCGTGGTCAACCCCGCAACGCAGTCGCCCGGCCAGGGTTTCTTCTCGATGATCGAGGGATATGACGAAGCCGCAGAAGGCAAGGCGGACGTCGTCTCCGGCGTCACCGCGCCGGATGCCGGTACGGTCGTCTTCAAGCTATCGCGTCCCGACGCAACCTTCCTGCACGTCATGGCGCTGAACTTCTCGTCCGTCGTGCCGAAGGAAGCCGTCGAGGCGGCCGGCGCCGATTTCGGCAAGAAGCCGGTCGGCACGGGTGCCTTCAAGCTGGCGGAATGGACGCTCGGCCAGCGGCTGGTGTTCGAGAAGAACGCCGACTACTGGATCGCCGGCGTTCCCTATCTCGACAGCTTCACGGTCGAAGTCGGCCAGGAGCCCGTGGTGGCCCTCCTGCGCGCGCAGAACGGCGAAGTCGACATCCCCGGCGACGGCATCCCGCCGGCAAAGTTCGTGGAAGTCATGAAGGACGAGGCGCAGGCAAGCCTTGTCATCGAAGGCGGCCAGCTCCACACCGGCTACATCACCATGAACGTGACGCAGGCACCGTTCGACAAGATCGAGGTACGCCGCGCCGTGAACATGGCGATCAACAAGGACCGCATCGTGCAGGTCATCAACGGCCGCGCCGTTCCGGCGACCCAGCCGCTGCCGCCGTCGATGCCGGGCTATACGGAAGGCTACGAAGGCTACAAGTACGATCCGGAAGGCGCCAAGAAGCTGCTCGCCGATGCCGGCCTTGCGGACGGTTTCGACACCGAACTCTTCGTCATGAACACCGATCCGAACCCGCGCATCGCCCAGGCGATCCAGCAGGATCTCAAGGCCATCGGCATCAACGCGTCGATCAAGTCGCTGGCGCAGGCCAACGTGATCGAGGCCGGCGGCGCCGGCACCGCTCCGATGATCTGGTCGGGCGGCATGGCATGGATCGCCGACTTCCCGGATCCGGCAAACTTCTACGGCCCGATCCTCGGCTGCAGCGGCACCGTCGAAGGCGGCTGGAACTGGGCGAAGTACTGCAACGAAGAGCTCGACAAGATGGCCGTCGAGGCGGACTCCATCGTCGATCCCGCCAAGGCCGAGGAGCGTCTCGCCAAGTGGTCCGAGATCTATACCAAGGTGATGGAAGACGCGCCGTGGGCACCGGTCTTCAACGAAAACCGCTTCACCATGAAGTCTTCGCGCATGGGCGGTGACGACGCGCTCTTCGTCGATCCGGTCTCGATCCCGGTCAACTACGATTACGTCTTCATCAAGGAGTAATGCGTTCATGTGCAAGCACTGCAACCACACGATCCACGCCCATCAGCACCATTACGGCTGGGACAATTCATTTGCCCCTGCCCTGACGGCTGCGCCGGGCGAGACGATCCTGTTCCAGTGCCTTGACAGTTCTGGGGGCCAGCTTGGCCCCCAGTCCACCGTCGAGGATGTAACTGCTCTGGACTTCGCCAAGATCAACCCGGTCTCCGGTCCCATCTACATCGATGGCGCAAAGCCCGGCGATGTGGTGAAGGTGACGATCGAGAGCTTCACGCCGCAGCTTCGCGACGGCGCAGGCTTCGGCTGGACCGCCAACATTCCAGGCTTCGGCCTGCTGGCCGACCAGTTCAAGGAACCGGCCCTGAACGTCTGGAAGTTCGACGCATCGAGCATGGAGCCGGCGCTCTTCGGCAAGAACGGTCGCGTGCCGCTGAAGCCGTTTGCCGGCACGATCGGCAATGCGCTTGCCGAGGCCGGGCACCATACAGTTGTTCCGCCCCGTCGCGTGGGCGGCAATCTCGACATCCGTGACCTTGCCGCCGGCACGACGCTCTATCTGCCCGTCGAGGTCGAGGGCGCGCTGTTCTCCGTCGGCGATACGCATGCCGCGCAGGGCGACGGCGAGGTTTGCGGGACGGCGATCGAGAGCCCCTTCGACGTGGTGCTGACGCTCGACCTGATCAAGGATCAGCCGTTGAAGACGCCGCGCTTCACCACCCCGGGCCCCGTCACGCGTCACCTCGATTCCAAGGGTTACGAAGTCACGACCGGTATCGGCCCCGATCTATGGGCTGCGGCAAGGGACGCGGTGGCGAACATGGTCGATCTTCTCGCGACGACGCGGAAGATGGATCCGGTCGACGCCTACATGCTCGTCTCGACCTGCGGCGATCTTCGCATTTCCGAGATCGTCGACATGCCGAATGTCGTGGTCAGCTTCTACTTCCCGAGGGCCGTCTTCGAATGACCTCTGCCATGCTTTCTCCCGCGGTCGAATCCAGAGCCGACGTTGTCCTGTCGGTTCGCGACCTGCAGGTTTCCGCCCGCTCCGACCAAGGGCTCATTCCGTTGGTCGAAGGGCTCAGCTTTGATCTTCATCGGGGCGAGACGCTTGCGATCGCGGGAGAAAGCGGCTCAGGCAAATCGATTACCTCGCTGGCCTGCATGGGCCTTCTGCCCGCACCTGCGGTGCGGGTGACCGGTGGCTCCATCCGCTTCGGCGATACAGAGCTTACCACCCTGCCCGAGAAGAAGCTGCAGCAGGTGCGGGGCGCGCGCATCGCGATGATCTTCCAGGAGCCCATGACGGCCCTCAACCCGGTCATGAGCATCGGCCGCCAGCTTGTCGAAGCGATCCGGGCCCATGAGCCGCTGTCTGTTTCGCAGGCACGGGCACGCGCCCTCGAAGCCGTCAGGGCGGTCCGCCTCTCGCAGCCTGAAAAGCGGCTCGAGCAGTATCCGCACGAACTGTCGGGCGGCATGCGCCAGCGCGTGATGATCGCGATGGCGATCGCCCTTCGCCCGGCGGTCCTGATTGCCGACGAGCCGACCACGGCGCTGGACGTCACGGTCCAGCGCGAGGTGCTCGACCTCCTCAAGGACCTGCAGCGGGAACTCGGTACCGCGATCATCCTCATCACTCACGACATGGGCGTCGTCGCCGAAACGGCGGACCGCGTCATCGTCATGCGCAAGGGCAAGATGGTGGAGGCGGCATCGACGGTCGAACTGTTCGACGCGCCGAAGGAGCAGTACACGCGCGACCTGCTCGCCGCCGTGCCGCGTATCGGCGCCGGCGCTTCCCGGCCTGAACCGGAAGCCCGCGACGTGCTGGTGCGCTACGACGATGTTTCCGTGAACTTCCCCATCCGGCAGGGCCTGCTGGGACGGGTGGCCGCACGCGTTCACGCGGTCGAGCATGTTTCTCTCAATATCTTCCGAGGCGAAACGCTTTCGCTGGTGGGCGAATCCGGCTGCGGAAAGTCGACCATGGCGAAGGCGCTGGTGGGCCTCGTTCCGCATTCCGGCCGGATCGAGATCAACGGCCGGGCGCTGGGCGATCTCGGTGCCCGAGGCCGCAAGGCGATCCGCCGCGACCTGCAGATCGTGTTCCAGGATCCGATGGCGGCGCTCGATGCCAGGATGACCGTCGGCGAACTGATCCGCGAGCCGCTGGTCATCCACGGCATCGGTACCCCGGCCGAGCAGATTGCGCGCGTGCGCGAACTGCTGGACCGGGTGGAAATGTCGTCAAGCGTCTACAATCGCTATCCCCACCAGTTTTCGGGCGGGCAGCGGCAGCGCATCTGCATCGCGAGGGCGCTTGCCCTGAAGCCGAAGCTGATCATCTGCGACGAAAGCGTCGCGGCGCTCGACGTGTCAATCCAGGCCAAGGTCCTCGACCTGCTGCGCGACCTGCAGAAGGAAAGCGGCGTGACCTACCTCTTCATCAGCCACGACATGGCGGTGGTGGAGAATATTTCGGACCGGGTCGCGGTCATGTATCTCGGCCAGATCGTCGAGATGGGCACGCGCGCGCAACTGTTCGGCAATCCCCAGCATCCCTACACGAAGCGGCTGCTTGCGGCGGTCCCGGTACCGGACCCGCGCCGGGAGCGTCAGGCGGGCGTGAGGCTCTCCGGCGACATCCCGAGCCCGGTGTGGAAAGTCGGCGAGGCACCCGAGCGGGTCGAACTGGTCGACATCGGCGACGGCCATCTCGTCGCGAGGTAACCGGCGCCCTGTTTGTGGAAAGACCTGAAAGAGAGGGCGCGGCTCCTTACCGCGCCTTTTTCGCGATCAGCATTTCCAGGGCCCGGACGGCGACGGGATAGCCTTCGGCACCGAGGCCGGCCATGACCGTGGTCGCCGTCATCGAGACATAGGAACGGTGGTAGATCGGCTCGCGGCGGTGGACGTTGCTGATGTGGAACTCGATGATCGGTCCCTTGAACATCTTCAACGCATCGAGAAGTGCCAGCGACGTGAAGGTGAAGGCAGCGGGGTTGACGATGATGCCATCCCCCTCGTCGATCGCCTCATGCACCCAGTCGATCAGCCGCTCCTCGCTGTTGGTCTGGCGGAACTCCACCGGGCGGTCGCCCGCCGCCTCGCGGCACATGGCCTCGACCTCGGCCAGCGTCGTGGTGCCGTAGATCTCCGGCTCCCGCTTCCCCAGCCGGTTCAGGTTCGGGCCGTTGAGAATGTAGATCGGGTTCATGGTCATCCCTGATATCCGAACAGCCGCGGCAGCCACAGGACGCTGTCGGGGACGAAGGTGATGAAGATGAGCGAGACCACCATCCAGAACAGGAAGGGGAGCGCGTCGCGGATGATGTCGCGCACCGGGCTGCCCGAGATGTTGGTCATGATGAAGAGAAGCAGGCCGTAGGGCGGGGTGACAAGGCCGAGCATGATGTTGACCACCACCACGACGCCGAAGTGGACAAGGTCGATGCCGAGGGCCTGCGCGGTCGGGATGAAGACCGGCACGATGATGAGCAGGATCGCGGTCCCCTCCAGGACGCAGCCGAGCAGCAGCAGGACGATGTTGACCAGGATGAGGAAGGTGACCGGCGTCAGTTCCATTCCCGTCAGCATGACCCTCAGGCTGTCCGGAATGTTCTCGATCGTCACGACGTAGTTGAAGACGAGCGCGCCGGCGATCAGCATGCCGATCGAGGCGGACGACTTGGCGCTGGTATAGAGCGAGCCGTAGAAATCCTTGAAGGTGATGCTGCGATAGAGCAGGACCGAGATGACGAGGGCATAGGCCGCGGCAATGGCAGCCGCCTCCGTTGGCGTGGTGATGCCCGAATAGATGCAGCCTAGCAGGACCACCGGCATCATCAGCGCGGGGAAGGCGCGGATCGTGATACGCGGGATCTCGCGCATCGGCACCGGGTCTTCGACCGGGAAGTTCTTGCGGCGCGCCGTGATCGCGACCTGCATCATCTGCAGCCCCGCCATCAGCAGGCCGGGGACCATGCCCGCGAGGAAGAGATAGCCGATCGACGCGTCCGACACGAGCGCATAGATGATCATCGGGATCGACGGCGGGATGATGGGGCCGATCACCGAGGTGACCGCCGTCAGTGCCGCCGCGTAGCTCGGGGTGTAGCGACCGCCGCGCGTCATCATGTTCTGCATCATCCGCCCGCTTCCGGCGGCGTCGGCGATCGCCGAGCCCGACATCCCGGCAAAGATGATGCTCTGCACGACGTTGACCTGTGCGAGCCCGCCGCGAAAGCGCCCTACCAGCACGTTGCAGAAGGTCAGTAGCCGCTCCGTCATGGAGCCGACATTCATGAACTCCGCCGCGAGGATGAAGAGCGGAACCGCCAGGATGACGTAGTTGGAATACATTCCGTTGAGGAATTGCTCCGCGACAATGCCCATGTCTGCCCCGACTAGGAACAGGTAGAGTGTGGAACCCGCCAGCATGGCGAGCCCGATCGGCAGTCCGAGGAACGCCAGTATGGTGATGGCGACGACCGAGAGGGAAAAGGGACTTGCGAGGTTCATACGCCCGAACCCGCCTTGGTGGGATCGAAGGCGTCCGGCGCCTTGCCGCGGATGGCCTGGATACCGAGCCACATGTAGCGGATGATCATCGCGATGACGAAGACGACGTAGATCGAATAAAGATAATCGATGCGGATCTTGAGATAGGCGGTGCTTTCCACCTTCATGAAGGTCACGTAGTCGATGATTGCCGGAAGCGAGACGCCGAACAGCACGACCAGGGCCGCCGCGCAGACGACCTGCATCACACGCCGTGCATTGTCGGTGGCGCCGCCCCAGATCAGGTCGAAGCGGATCTCGTCGACCTCGCGGACCACGAAGGCGGAGCCGAAGAGCACCATCCAGATCCAAAGCGCGACGCTGACCTCGTGGGTCCAGCCGATGGAAAGGTTGAGCACGTAGCGGAATATGATCTGCAGGATGAAGACGACGAACATCGCCAGCAGCATCAGGCACAGAATGTTTTCCGCGCGCCGTCGCAACCATCCTCCGATGGCTGGAAGACTCGTATTCATCGCTTTCTCCCTCCCGAGGAGGAGGCGTGCCACGGTGGCCCGCCTCCCTTGACTTTCATTCGCTGGTCCTGAGACGGACCTTACATTCCGCCGACTTTTTCGAGGATCCCTTCCGGCCAGGACTTAGCAAGGTCGGATGCGAGATACTTCTCCTGCGCGTACTTGCGGAACGCTTCCTGGTCGGGTTCGTAGATCTCGAGGCCAGCAGCCTTGAACTCCTCGAGGAGCGCCTTCTCCTGGGCGACGTGCTGTTCCTCGCTCCACTTCATGGCCGCGTCCGCAGCCGCCTGGAAGGACGCCTGCTGCTCGGGCGTCATCTTGTCCCAGACTTCCTTGGAGATGACCAGGAGGTCGTAGCCGATCAGGTGCGAGGTCAGCACGATCTGCGACATGACCTCGTAGAACTTCATGTTCTTGATGTTCGGAAGCGGGTTGTCCTGGCCGTCGATCGCACCGGTCTGCAGGGCGGTGTAGACTTCCGCATAGGCGACCGGAACCGGGTTGGCGCCGAGAGCCTCACCGAGGAACTGCCATGCATCGCCACCGGGCATGCGCAGCTTGATTCCGGCCATGTCTTCCGGCGTGTTGATCTTCTTCTCGGGCTTCAGGCCCACCTGGCGGGCGCCGAAATAGGTCGGTCCGAGAATGTAGATGCCGAGCTTGTCTTCGGCCATCTTCTTGAACTCGCCACCGGCTTCGCTGCTGAAGAAGGCGGATACGTGCGCCGCATCGCGGAACAGGTAGGCGGACGTGAGGACCGACCATTCCGGGATCTGCTTGGAAATGTCCTGCGGCGCGATGTTGCCCATCTGCAGGTTGCCGCGCTGGATCGCGACGAGTTCGGTACCCTGCTTGAACAGGTTGCCGCCGTAATAGGGCTCCAGGGTAAAGTCGGCGCTGATGCCTTCGGCGAGCTTCTTGGTCATCTCGGCGCGGATGTCCTGCTCCGAGAAGACGGCCGAGAACTTCAGGCTCGGCTTGTCCTGTGCCAGCGCCGGAACCGCGAAGACCGCGGCGGCGAGCATGGTTGCGCCGAACAAGTGGCGGCGAGTGATATTAAGCATTGTCATTTTCTCCTCCTGTTTATTCCCTTCATCCCCTGACGGTAGATGATCTCCTCCAGACAATCGGCTGTTCCCCGCCTGCCTTATGGCAGAATGTACGGAACAGTTCGTTTAGTCAATCTTCCGGGCGCCAGACGGGCCCCCTTGCTGCATTCATGCCACCGGCACTCCCTCGGGACGCAGCTGCTTTTTCAGCGCGGCGATACGGAAGATCGCGTTGGCGGCGCCGTAGCCGCGATAGCCCCGCCGCTCGACGATCTCGAAGAAGAAGCCTTCGGCGAAGGTCCCGCTGTAGAGCTGGAAATATTCCCCGTGCTCGTCCCGGTCGTAGAGGATGTTTTCGGCCTTCATCCGCTCGGTCAGTTGCGGATCGAGGCCGAAGCGCGCCTCGACGTCATCGTAATAGTTCGGCGAGATCGGCAGCGTCCGGAAACCGTTGGCGCGCAGGGCCGCCGCGGTCCGGAAGATATCCATGCTCCTGAACGCGATGTGCTGGATGCCGGAACCGAACTTCTCGGCAATGAAATGGCCGGCAAGAGTGCGCCGGTTCTCGGCTCCGTTCATGGTTATCCGCAGTGATCCGTCGCCGTTCTCGATGACCTGGCTCCGCACCACGCCCGCCGGATCGATGATATCCACGATCGGCGACTTCGCGGCCTCGAAAATCGACGTATAGAAGAGGAGCCAGGTCAGCATTTCCTCGTAGGCGACCGTTTGCGCGACATGGTCGATGCACGAAAGGTCAGCGGTCACCGGCGGGTCCTCGTCGGCACAAGCGACGAAGTCCACCTCCCATATCCGGCCGAGATCGCTCGTGGCGTCGATCAGGTAGATCAGCCCGCCGCCGACGCCGCGGATCGCCGGTATCTCGAGTTCGCCCGCGGCTACCGGCTGGCGAAACGGCTCGGCGCCCAGGGCCGTCGCGCGGGCCAGCGCTGCGGAGGCATCGTCTACCTGAAGAGCCATGGCATAGGCCGAGGTGCCATGGACCGCATAGGCCGCGCTCGCGAATCCGACCGATTCCGTGTTCACCAGGATGCGGATTTCTCCCTGCCGATAGACGCAGACGTTCTTCGTCCTGTGGCGGGCAGCCTTGCGGAAGCCAAGCGAGCGCAGGATCGCGATCAATTCGCCGGCATCGGCATTGGCGACGGAAAACTCGATGAAAGCGACGCCGCCGACAACGCTCCGCTCGGGCATGGGGGTAACCGAAAGGGTGTTCGCGCCGGGCTTTCGCCGCACCTGGTCGCCGAGATAGATCAGCGACCGATGGCCGTCGGCGGCAATCGCCCTGGGCGAGCCGCCGCGAAACTGGTCGTTGAATATTTCCAGCGAGAAATAGCCGTCATACCCGGTTTCGGCGACCGCGGCGACGAAATCGCTGACCGGCAGGTCGCCCTCGCCCGGCATGTTGCGGAAGTGCCTGCTCCAGTAGAGTAGGTCCATGTCGATGAGCGGCGCATCGGCGAGTTGGACGATGAAGATTTTGTCCTTCGGCACCGAACGGATCGAGCCTATGTCGATCCTGCGCGCCAGCGAGTGAAAGCTGTCGAGGATCAGGCCGATATTGGGATGATCGGCACGGCGGACGATTTCCCAGGCATCGCGGTGATCGAAGATATGCCGTCCCCATGCGAGCGCTTCATAGCCGACCCGCAGCCCCCTCTTGGCCGCCCTTTCGCCAAGTTCATGGAAGTCGGCTGCGGCACGGTCGATCCCGCCGAGCGACACGGGCGAGACGTTCGAACAGACCAGCACGAGATCGGTCCCGAGTTCCTGCATGACGTCGAACTTGCGTTCGGCGCGATCGAAGGTGCGCGCGCGGTGCGGCTCCGGCATTCCTTCGAAATCGCGGAACGGCTGGAAGAGCGTGATCTCCAGCCCAGCATCGCGAACCATCCGCCCGACATCGCGAGGACTGCCGTCAAAGGCGAGGAAATCGTTTTCGAATATCTCGACCCCATCGAAGCCGGCCCTGGCAATCGCCTCCAGTTTCTCGGGAAGCTCGCCGCTGATGGAAACGGTCGCGATCGATGTCTTCATCGCCCGCCCCCGGCTGTGCGGACAGGCTGGGCTGTCCCGCGTGTCATTTCGGCGAAGTGCCGCAGCATGCGTCCGGCATCGGGTTCCATGCCCGTGAACAGCTCGAACGCGCCGACCGCCTGGAAGACTGCCATGCCGCCGCCGTCCAGGATGCGGCATCCGCGGCTTTCAGCCTCGATCAGCAGCTCCGTCCTCAGGGGGAAGTAGACGATCTCGGCAACCCACAGCGCGGGACGTAGAAGATCTGCCGGCAACGGCAGGCCGGGGTATTTCGCCATGCCGGTCGGCGTCGCATGGATCAGTCCGGTCGCCGTCGCCATTTCGTCCGAAAGATCGCGTCCGGCATGGACCGTCCTTTCCGGGAAATGGCGCTGCATGCTCTCCGCCAGAGCGGCGGCGCGCGTTTCATCCTGATCGACGATCACCAGCTTTTCCGCACCCGAACGGAGGATGGCGAAGGCCGTGGCGGCGCCCGCCCCTCCGGCTCCCAGTTGCACCACCGAGCGGAGACCCGCGTCCGGAAGACCGCGCCGGAAGCTTTCGGCGAAGCCCCACCAGTCGGTATTGTGGCCGTGCCGGCGCCCATCCCGGAAGACGACGGTATTGACGGCACCGAGGGCCGCTGCCTCATCGGAAAGCGTGTCGAGGAAGGGAATGACGTCCTGCTTGCAGGGATGGGTGATGTTGAGCCCGCCGAAGCCTTTAGCCTCGGCATCCGCGACGAGGTTCGGCAGGCGCTCGCTGCCCCCTTCGATCCCGTCCAGGTCGAAAAGCACATAGGAATAGCCCAGCCCCTGGGCGCGCCCCTCCTGCATATGCATGGCCGGGGTGAGCGAGGCCTGTATGCCCTTGCCGATCAGTCCGGCCCGAAATGACGAACACTCCATGGCTTCCATTTTCGCATTCACCACGGCCCAAGAATGATCGCAATCATTCCGGCCAGTGGCACTCCTCCCAAAATGCTATTCCAGTTTCAGGCGTATTGTACTAACTAGTTCGTGTCAATTGCGGCTCCATTGAAAGCTTGCCGCAACGTCAATATGACTCGTCGTCGACGGGCGTGGGGAGGTCTAGGAACGTGACGGGATTGGACGTGCGCAGATCCGCAGACCGCGAAAGCCGAAAGAACGATCCTGAAAAGACCAGGGACGACATCCTGAATGTCGCCACCGAGGAATTCTCGGCCTTTGGCCTCTCCGGCGGGCGGGTCGATGCGATCGCCGAAAAGACCCGCACGTCGAAGCGGATGATCTATTATTATTTCGGCAGCAAGGAGGGGCTCTACCTCGCGGTGCTCGAAAAGGCGTATCGGAAAATCCGTTCGCTGGAGGCAGATCTCGAGCTTGCCGACATGCCACCGGCGCAGGCGCTTCGGACGCTGGTCGCCAGCACCTTCGACCACGACGAGAACAATCCCGACTTCGTGCGTCTGGTCAGCATCGAGAACATCCACCAGGCAAACCACATGAAGCGTTCGTCCGAGATCGGCGAACTGAACCTCTCCATCGTCAGGACGATCGGCGAGATCCTCGAAAGGGGACGCCGCGAAGGCGTCTTCCGCCGAGACGTCGACGCGGTGGACCTCCACATGCTGATCAGCGCGTTCTGCTTTTTCCGGGTGTCCAACCGCTACACGTTCGGCACGATCTTCCACCGGGACCTGTCGGAGCCCGCGCTCTATGATCGCCACAAGCGGATGATCTCGGATGCCGTCATCGCCTATGTGACGCAGCCTGCCGAAACCGACAAGTAGAGGTCGGGTCCTCGCCAGTCAGTTCGCTTCCTCGCCGCCGGCAGCCGGCCTCACGTGCCGGGTGTCGCCTCGCATAATTGCGAGATAACGGCGCCCCGGGCTCTCGCATGACGCATGGCGAGCGAGATCGCGAAGACCGCGGCGCCCGCGAGCAGGAAGTAGCTTTCGCCGAGCGCCAGGCGGTTGTTGGAATTGGTGGCGATGGTGATGAAGAAAAAGAGGCTCAGGCCGTAGAGGTAGAGCATCAGGCTGGCCGAGATAATCCCGTCCCGCCGCGCGACGTAGATCCTTCGGGCAGAGGCGAGAAGGACGATCGCGAGCACGATGGCACCCAAAAGCCCGTGCCGCACGAGAATCTCCAGGTAGCCGTTGTGCAGCAATTGATGATTGTTGTCCGAATAGGTCCCCTGCCGCCACTCGCGCTGCCAGAGATTGCCCCAGCCGACCCAGGGAGAGGACTCCACCGTGTCAAGCGCGTTGGTCCAGAGCATCAGGCGCTCGCGCATCGACTGGGGGGTATCGCTGTCCTCGACGGCGCGACGCATCGCGCCTCGCGGATCGACGTTCTCGATCGCACCGCTGAAAAGTTCTCCCGCAGCTTCGATGGTCGGCGCGGCCACCCGGCTGGTATTGTCCAGCGCGGAGAAAATGCCGATGGACGCGACAACCAGAACGGCGAGGACCGCCAGCGCCACGCGCCCCCCGTAATAGAGCAGCACCGCGATGGACATGAAGACCACCACGGGCATGAGGGCGAGCCACACGCCCTTGGACTGGGCGCCCAGAATCCCAACGCCGCACAGCAACGCCGTGAAGATGCCGGTCGCAAGGATGGCGCCGAGACGCCAGCCCTTGTAACGCCCGGTTTCAAGCGCGTAGAGCATCCAGCAGACGCTGGTGATCAGCAGCATGCCGCATCCGATCGCCGCATGGATCGGATTGTTGTGGAAGAGGGGAAATATCCGCTCGCCGTTGTTCAGCGCCGACCAGTCGATACTGGCCAGCAATCCGGCGGCTCCTGCGGCGATCAGCACGGTTGCGGCCGGGAAGAGGTGCCGGCGGGTCATGTAGAGCGCAACCCCCAGCCCCGGAAAAAGAAGCGGGAATATGTAGAGCCATTCGGACGTGCCGCGCTCGTCATGGATCGTCACGCCGATCACGAAGCGGATCAACGCCCAGGCGGCCCAGAGCCAGCAGAACCAGGCGAGCCAGTCACTGGAGACAAGACCGACCTCGTCGCGATACCGCCACATGGCGAGCGTGACGAGCGCCAGGGTCACGTAGCGATAGGCGTCGCTCTCCACCAGCATGGCGGACGCCATCACCACCCAGAGCAACGGAAGAAGCAGGACCTCGGATCGTGAGAGCAGGCCTGAGGGCATCAAGCTATGCCTTCTGCAGTGCGTACCAGACGCGCTTGAGATAATCCCGCGCCCGCTGCAGGTGGGTGGGGAACCGCTTCCACCAGACGAATTTCGTCGCCTTGTAGGCTTTCCGGTTGGCGATGGTGCTGGGCAGGCGCTTGGAGGTAACGACGTCCTGCTCCACGGTGAAGACCTCCGCACCGATCGCCCAGCCGCGCTCCAGCGCGATGTCGAACGGGTATTCCAGGACCCTCATGCGCTCGACCAGCTTGGCCGCGCCGGCACGGGTGACCGCATAGCAGGCCGCCGAACCCATGGGGCCGTGAACGGCACGGCCGATCCGGTCACCTTGATCGGTCGTCGCGTAGTTCCGGAACCCGACCATGCGGTGGTTGAACATCTTGATGACGTCGGCTCCCGGAAGCGCCGCGAGCGCGGCCGCGGCGCGCTGCGGCAGATCGCGTGAAAGCCGGATGTCGTCCTCGACAATGATCGCCCATGGCTGTCCTTCGTCGAGAAATGTGGACAGAGCCTTGAGGTGACTGTGGTAGCAGCCGTATTCCCCGGGGACCATCAGCCGCCCGGTATTGCGGATGAACGCGGGCTCGTCCCAGTCGACCCGGTCTTCCAACCTGACGGCGGCACCGTCGATCGCCTCGACGCGGCGGATCGAAAGACCAAGATCCGCAGCCTCGCGAGAAAGGTCCTCCCAGCGATCCCGACAGCGACCAAGATTGATGGCGTAAATGATTACCTGGGGGTCGTCGGCGCTATACATCAGAACTCGTCAGTACGGTGTTGAACTCGAAGTATCGCCAACCCTGACGACGGACCGACGCGGTCGCAGTCAGGGACTGAACGAGGGCATTTCAGCCGACAAGACCGCCGCCTTCAGACGCGAGCGCAGCTTGTCAGCCTTCTGACGCTTGTCAAATCGATTAAGGGACTGTGACCAGCTCTTCAATGGAATTGCGGCGTTTTCCCCATAACCATCGATCAGGACGATCCGCGGCCTTCCCGTGAGGCGGTCGGAAAGAACGAGATTGTCGATCCCGAGGTCGTTGGCGACGATCGGGCTGCGTTCGAGCCAGCCATAGAATTCCTCGAGGAGCGGCAATACGCTTTCGTCGAGCTGGCGGGACTTCACAAGGCTCGCGAGGGTGGGCGCCATCTCGCCCTTGAAGGTCTCGCATCGCACCGCAAGTCCCGGGCCGACATCCGTATCCGTCAGGCCGATCACCTCTTCCAGATGCCGAGACGAACGCCCCTCCGCGGCATAAAGGGCCACCTGCTCCTCCAGGACCCGAATGAAATTCTTCAGGTGAGAGAAGCGGCGCCGCCGCCCACGGAGGAAAGCCCAGCGGGCCTCGTAGCGCTTCAGCGCTTCGGGCCGCACCACCTTGACAAGAATGGATGCGTCGTCCGGGTGTCGGTAAACGGCTGAATTGTTTCCTGAGGCAACAGGCACGCTATCTGCCAGGTGGATCATGCACGGCTCCGGGGATCACTGAGGCTCGCCCGAGACTCGACAATGCTGGCCGAACCGCTCCCTGGGCGAGTTGCTTGCGCTCTAATTGACAGGTCTGTGACAAAATTCAAGCTCCGCCTCGCCCCTTGCCGGTGTCCCCAGGCGCCAATGGCGAGGACGGTAACGTCGCGAGACAAGGCTTCGTCGGGATGCGGGACCGCCTCCCCGGCCGACCACCCCCGCAGGGGGCTATTTCGGTATCGACATCAATTCCGCCAACCGCACGATAGCCTGCGCCAGATCCTCGCGCTCCTGCAACGGGAGCCTCGAGAAGTTCTCCAGGAAGATGCCGCCCATCGGCTCAGGGGCCTCGGCCACCAGGCGGGCACCCTCCGCCGTGAGGCGCGTATGCACGATCCTCCGGTCGGTCCCGGAGCGATATCGCTGGATCAGTTCACGCTCCTCGAGATTGTCCAGGATCGTCACAACCGTCGCCGGACTGATGTCGGCGTAGACGGAGAGCGCGACGGACGTCACCTCGCCGAGTTCGACAATCCCCTTCATCACCACCAGCTGGGCTGCCGTCAGGCCGCATCGCCTGGCCAATGCCCGGGACTGCAGGTCGTGGGCGCGGACGATCCGGCGAACCGCCTTCTCCACCATCCGGGCCTCGGTCTGCAACCTTTGTCCATCCTTATCGTTTGCCGGGACGTTCATAACCTTGACCACATCCATTCGAACTCTAACTATCAGATCTAGTATTATTTCAGGTCATTCAAGCTCAGGAAAGGATTGATAGGAACCGTGTGTGGGATTTGTGGTGAAGTGCGTTTCGACGGGGGCCAGCCCTCGCCTCTCGTCCAGGCGAAGATGATGGATGCAATCGCGCCGCGGGGGCCGGACGGCTCGGGGCTCGTCATTCACGGTAACGCGGCGCTCGGGCACCGGCGTCTCTCGATCATCGACCTGTCGCAGAAGGCCCGCCAGCCCATGGTGGACGCCGAACTCGGCCTTACCATCGCCTTCAACGGCTGCATCTACAACTATCCGGAATTGCGGAGCGAACTGGAAGCCAAGGGTTATCGCTTCTTCTCTCACGGCGACACCGAAGTGATCCTCAAATCCTGGCATGCCTGGGGCAAGGACTGCGTCAAGCGCTTCCATGGCATGTTCGCCTTCGTGATCCACGAACGGGACAGCGGCCGCATCGTCATGGCGCGCGACCGGTTCGGCATCAAGCCATTATACCTGGCCCGGACAGGCGGCGCCATCCGGTTTGCCTCGTTCCTGCCGGCGCTTCTGAAAAGTGGCGACATCGACACCTCGATCAACAGGACGGCACTCCATCACTACATGACCTTCCATGCGGTGGTGCCGCCGCCGCACACGATCGTCAACGGGGTAGAGAAGCTGCCGCCGGCGACCATCCGTGTCATCGACGCCGACGGTCGTGAAGACGATACCATCTACTGGGCGCCGCCCTACAGCCGCGACCCGTCGTTGAGCAGGCTCTCCTCCATGGATTGGCGGGACCTCGTGCTCGACGCGTTGAGGACGGCGGTTCGTCGCCGGATGGTCGCGGACGTGCCGGTCGGCGTACTGCTTTCGGGCGGCGTCGATTCCAGCCTGATCGTCGGTCTTCTGGCCGAGATGGGCCAGAAGGACCTGATGACCTTCTCCGTCGGCTTCGAAGCCGCGAACGGAGAGAAAGGCGACGAATTCGTCTACTCGGATATTGTCGCCGAGCGGTTCGGCACGGATCATCACCAGATCTTCGTCCCGTCGGAGCGCCTCATGGAAGCCCTGCCGGGCGTCTTCGCGGCGATGTCGGAGCCGATGGTCTCATATGACAATGCCGGCTTCTACCTGCTGTCCCAGGAGGTCTCCAAGCATATCCGGGTGGTGCAGTCTGGTCAGGGCGCCGACGAGGTGTTCGGGGGCTATCACTGGTATCCGCCCCTCGCGCAGTCGAACGACGTCAGTCGCGACTATGCGAAAGTGTTCTTCGACCGGTCCCACGAGACGCTCTCGCAACAGCTCAACCCGGAATGGATGGCCGATGGCGACGTCAGCTTCGACTTCGTCGATCGCCATCTTCGCTCGGACGGCGCCGACACGGCCGTGGATGCCGCCCTTCGTCTCGACAGCCAGGTCATGCTGGTGGACGACCCGGTCAAGCGGGTCGACAACATGACCATGGCCTGGGGACTGGAAGCACGCGTGCCCTTCTTGGACCACGAGCTCGTCGAACTGGCGGCCAAGATACCGCCGGAGGAGAAGCTCAGGGACGGCGGCAAGGGCGTCCTGAAGGATGCCGCGCGCCTCGTCGTGCCTTCCGAGGTGATCGACCGGAAGAAGGGATATTTCCCGGTACCGCAACTGAAATACGTCGACGGCCCCTACCTGGACATGGTTCGCGACGCCCTCACCTCTCGCGCGGCCCGTGACCGGGGGATATTCCGCGAGAACTACCTGAACCAGCTGTTCGACAAGCCCTCCGATCACATCACGCCGCTCCGCGGCTCGGAACTGTGGCAGGTCGGGCTTCTCGAAATGTGGATGCAGACGCAGGGGATCTGATGATGGCCAAGACCACACCCGAAGAGCGGGCCGTTCGCTTTCCCGCGGCGAAAGCGGTTGCCCATCGCCTCAAGCGCCAGCGGGCGGACTATTCCAGGGGCAGGCTCCACCCGGCCGACGCCGATGTCGTGAGCGAGGCGGCCCAGGTGGATTGCGGATGGGGACGGCTGCTGTTCGCGCAGACCTTCCACGAGCCGGCGCAACTGGTGGCGGCGCTCCGCGACGAGGCGCCGGAGCGTCGGGATATCGCGGTCTATGTGACCGACCCCCATGTCGTCCTCGCGGCCGCACCCCAGGAACTCTTTCTCGACCCGTCCCATACATATCGGCTGGATCTCGCCACCTATCGCAACAGCCGCAAGCAGCCGCGCGGCTTCTTCGTCCGGCGGCTGTCCTCCGAGGTGGACGCGGATGCCGTCAACCGCATCTATGCGTCCCGGGGAATGGTACCGGTGCGGCCGGACTTCTTCTGGTCGAACCGGGACAACCGCTCCATCACCTACCTGGTGGCGGAAGACGAGGTCTCCGGTGAGATCATCGGCACGGTCACCGGAATCGACCACCGACGGGCCTTCGACGATCCTGAGCGGGGGTCCTCGCTCTGGTGCCTGGCGGTGGACCCGCAGGCACGCCATGGCGGGATCGGAGAGGCGCTGGTTCGACGGCTCGCCGAGCATTTCAAGGCCAGGGGCTCCGCCTTCATGGACCTGTCGGTGCTGCATGACAACGAACAGGCGATCAGCCTCTACGAGAAGCTGCACTTCCGCCGGATCACCGCCTTCACCATCAAGCGCAAGAACTCTATCAACGAGCGGCTCTATGCCAGCCCGCTGGAGGAATATGACGTGCTCAATCCCTACGCACGTCTCATCGTGAACGAGGCCCGCCGGCGCGGAATCCATGTGGAGATCACCGATGCGGAAGGCGGATTCTTCCGGCTGACGCAGGGCGGGCGATCCGTGCATTGCCGCGAAAGCCTGTCGGAACTCACCTCCGGAGTGGCCATGTCGATCTGCGACGACAAGGCGGTGACACGTCGCGTGGTCGAGCGCGCCGGGCTCAGCGTCCCTGAACAGATGACGGCGACCGGCGACGATGAACAGCTGGCTGCCTTCCTGGAGAAGCATGGGCAGGTCGTGGTCAAGCCGGCACGGGGGGAGCAGGGCCGCGCGGTGGCCGTCGGGCTGGACGATCTCGCGCAGGTCAGGAAGGCAATCGCCGAAGCTCGGGAGGTCTGCGACCGGGTCCTGGTCGAAGCCTGTTTCCAGGGTCAGGATCTGCGCCTCGTCGTCATCGATTTCAAGCTTGTCGCCGCAGCCGTGAGACGCCCCCCGCATGTCGTGGGCAACGGGCGCCAGACGATCCGCGAACTGATCGAAGCCCTTTCCCGGCGCAGGGCAGCCGCGACCGGAGGAGAAAGCACGATCCCGATCGACGCGGAAACCGAGCGATGCCTGAAGCTGGGCGGGTACGGGCTCGATACGGTCCTTGAAAACGGCCAGGAAGTTCTGGTGCGCAAGGCGGCGAACCTTCATACCGGTGGCTCGATCCACGACGTCACCGGGATCGTCCATCCACGCCTGGTCGAAGCGGCCATTGCCGCGGCGCGGGCGATAGACATTCCCGTCGTCGGGGTCGATTTCATGGTCCGCAACCCGACGGAGCCGGATTACGTCTTCATCGAGGCGAACGAGCGACCGGGGCTTGCAAACCACGAGCCACAGCCGACGGCGGAACGCTTCCTCGACCTCCTGTTTCCGACCTCGGGACAACGATACGCCAACCTCGCGCTCGGGAAGATGTGACAATGCCCGTCGAGATCGACGAGAGTTATCTCAGGGGCCAGTTGGAGGCGCTGCTACGCATCCCGAGCCCCACGGGCTATACGGACGAAATTGTCCACTATTGCTCCCGCGAACTCGAACGTCTCGGCTTGAAACCGGAACTCACCCGGCGCGGCGCGATCCGCGCCGTCCGCCAGGGCAGCCGTCGCCAGGGCGCACGCGCGATGGTGACCCATCTGGATACGCTGGGCGCGCAGGTAAAGGCGGTGAAGGACAACGGGCGCCTGGAGCTCGTGCCGATCGGCAACTGGTCGGCCCGCTTCGCCGAAGGTGCGAGGGTGACGGTCTTCAGCACCGCCGGCGCCTTCCGCGGCACGATCCTGCCTCTGAAGGCCTCAGGTCACACGTTCAATACCGAGGTCGACACTCTGCCGGTCGGCTGGAGTTATGTCGAGCTGCGGATCGACGCGGTCACGACCTCACGGCAGCAGACGCTGGCGCTCGGCATCGATGTCGGCGATATCATCGCGGTCGATCCCTCTCCGGAATTCCTCGACAACGGCTTCATCAATTCCCGCCATCTCGACGACAAGGCCGGCGTCGCGATCGCGCTTGCGGCGATCGAGGCGCTCGAACGTGCCGCGGCGACGACCCCCGTGGATACCTACTGGCTCTTCACGATTGCGGAGGAAGTGGGTGTCGGGGCGTCCTCGATCCTGACCGGCGATATCGCCTCCATGCTGACCATCGACAACGGAACGAGTGCGCCGGGCCAGAACTCGGCCGAGTTCGGCGTTACGATCGCCATGGCCGACCAGTCGGGTCCCTTCGACTATCATCTGACCAAGAAGCTCGTCGAACTCTGCCAGAGCGAGAACATCCCCTACCAGAAGGACGTCTTCCGCTTTTATCGCTCCGATTCCGCCTCCGCACTGGAAGCCGGACACGACGTCCGAACCGCGCTTGCGACCTTCGGCATCGACGCGTCGCACGGCTATGAGCGCATCCACATGCACGCACTGGTCTCGGTCGCGCGCCTTGTCGCCGCCTTCGCCGTCAGCCGGGTCGAGATCAAGAGGGATGCGCGGGAGATTTCCGGCGTGGAAGGCTTCACACACCAGCCCACCGAGGAGGCGGACAACCCGCCGCCTGCGGAATTCGGGCCGGCAGTTCCCCAGCGCGACTAGAACCCGCCGAGCGCGAGGCCGGCCGTCATCAGGCCGCCATCTGGCGGCAGCTCTCGGCGCATGCCCTGCAGGCGTCCACGCAGGCCTGCATGTCGCCGATCCGCTCGCAATCGTCCGCACATTCGATGCAGATTTCCGCGCACTCGCGGCAGGTGTGCTTGTGGTGCTCCGTTCCGATCAGCATGAAATGCGCCGATGTCCTGCAGATCTCCGCGCATGCCATCATCAGCCGGAAATGCGCGGGTTCGGTATGTTTGCCGCCGGCCTCCAGGCAGTGGTTCATCGCCATCGAGAGGCACACGCTGTAGCAGTCAAGGCAGCGGTCGATACATTCCTTCATCTTCGGGTCCATCGGGGCCATTACGTTCTCCTGTGTTTTTTTGGCCTCCGGGTAACCGAAGAGGGCGCCCCGAGGTTCCCGCGCGGTGGCCCTTGGTCACCGCCGTGATCGCTCCACCGCGACGGCGGCGACGACCCGCCGGAAAAGCGAGCTTTCGGCAATCTCCTCCAGCGGGAGGCGCAATTTCAGCCGCCAGTTGGGATAGGCGTCGGACGTGCCCGGGACATTCGTCGGACGGTCCTCTCCGACGAGGTCAGCAAGCCGCAGCGCCACCATGACGCTCGGTCCGCGGGCCAGCAGCCCGTGCAGCGCGACGAACAGTTCCTCGGAAATCGCCCCCTCCGGTTCGGAGATCGTGCCGATTGTTTCGGAGGAGAGGCCGGCGTCATGGATGGCGCTGATGAAAGCGGCACGCCGCTCCTGCCGGTCAAGCGTCGACATCCTTGCCCCGGATTCGTCCGTCAGACCGAGCTTCAGGGCGAGTTTTATGTCGTCGCCGCGCCACCAGCCGATCAGGGGCGGCAGATCATGGGTGGAAAGGCAGGCAAGGGATGTATGCGACACGGGGGGTGAGACTGACATCTCCTCCACCGGTTCGAAATAGAGGACGCGATAGCCTAGGATCCGCGCCTTCTCCATCATCTCCCGGAAGCCATCCGGCACATTGCCGAGGTCCTCCCCGATGACGATGGTTTTGCGCCTGTGGCTCACCTCCGCGAGAGTGGCGACCATGTCCTGGAAGGGATAGCGGAGGTAGCCGCCGACCGCCGGGGTTTCGCCCTCCGGCAGGAGGAAAAGCTGCCACAGGCCCATCGCGTGATCGAGACGCAGCGCGCCGGCAAAGCGCATGGATGCATCCAGCAGATCGGCATAGGGACGCATGCCTTCCGCCTTTACGGCGGCCGGCGAGAGGGCGACCAGCCCCCAGTCCTGGCCCGATGTGCTGAATACATCCGGCGGTGCTCCGACCCTGAGCCCCCGCAGGATCAAGTCGGGCCTGCTCCAGCTGGAGGAGCCGTCGGGCGCCTCGCCGACGGCGAAATCGAAATAGAGGCCGATCCGCATCCCGGCCTCACGCGCATAACGCGCCACGTCCTGCAACTGCTCGACCGCGATCCACTGCAGCCAGGAATGAAACGCCACTTCCTCGGCATGCTCCTGCGCAAACCGCCGCACGGCCTCGCTGTCGGTGCGCTGATATTCTGCGGGCCAATCGGTCCAGCCGCTCTCAAATCCGCGATCAACCATCGCCATGGAAATGGCCTCGAACAGCGCGTGCAGGCGAAGCTCCTCGCCGCCCTCCAAGCAAAACCGGTCGAATGCTTGACGGTCGCCCGTCGCTTGCCCGGGCCCCATCGTCGAATGCCAGGCCTTCCTCAACGCCCGGAGCTTCAGTTGCGCCACTCCGTCGTAGTCGACGATCTCGGAGGCCTGCAGCGTCGCAACCTCCTCCCGGTCCGCCAAGGTCGCTTCGGCACCCGGCACCCTGTCAACGGCGATGTAGAGCGGGTTGAGGAACTTCCGGTTCGACGGGGAATAGGGGCTGCAACGGCCAGGCTTCGCGAGGAAGAGCGCGTGGAGCGGGCTCAAGCCGACGAAATCCGCGCCGGCCGCTCCCGCGATCGAGCATGCCGTCCTCAGATCTTCGAAATCCCCGATCCCCCAGCTACGGGCCGAGCGGAGTTCATAGAGCTGCAGGGATATGCCCCATACACGCTCCTTTTCGATGAATGACGGGAGGTAGCATTTCGTTTTGTCGTCCAGCTCCATGCGGGGCGGCGCGGGATTCGCCTCATCGGTCGACATTACGTCCACCGCCCGGAGCATCAGCTCCCGCGTAGCCGGGGGCACATGCCTCACCTCTCCTTGCAGATCCTCGTATGTCGCGGGAATGCCGTGTCGGCTGGCAAGATCGTCGAACTCCCCCCGCCGGTCGTCCGTGCCTGTCTTCCTGTTCATCGCAACCTCAGCCTGATGCTTGCGATGAACCGGATAGCTGCCGGATTGTTCCAGCGCTCGACAATCACCTTCGATCACTGGTTGATGGCATGGGGAGGGGCGGCGCCCGGCTCATCCGAAACCGTGGACTGGAACGGCCGGAAGCCGAAGACCACGATCACCAGCAGGATGACGACGATCCCGATGACAAGATAGCGAAGGTTCATGGCACCTCTCCTGGAACAGCCGGCCAACAAACCGCCCCAGCAAAGGTTCCCGGGCTTCGCCTCGCTAGGACGCGACGGGGGCGTGCTCGCCCGCCCACTGCCGGATGCGGTCCAGCCCGGCGCGAAGGAGGTCATCGGCCGCCGATGCGGTTTCTGCCTCGACATAGCATCGCATCTCCGGAGCATTTCCAGAGGGCCGGAAGTGGATGGTCCTTCCGCCGGCAAGCGCGACCCTGAGGCCGTCTATGTCGGAGAAGCCCTCGACCTTGCCGACCGGTGCAAGGAAGGCGTCGAGGTTCTCTCGGCCCGAACGCAGATAGGCCATGAGCGCGGCGCTCGTCTCGGTCGGGAAGTTCTCCAGCCGGTCGGCGGCAGCAACCGGAAGCGCGAATGTCGCGGCGATCGCCGACATGGGTTTCTGCCGCTCGCCGCGAAGCGCCAGCACCGCCAGGATCGGCAGGAAGCAGTCGCGCGTCGGCAAGGGACGAAGAACTTTCCCGTTTACATGAAAGTCAGAGCCGGTCAGCACGCCGCCATTCGCCTCGAAACCCATGACGCCGTCCTTGCCGGCTGCCAGGGCCTCCTGCATGCCGGCGATGACATAGGGCGATCCGACCCGGGTCCGCGTGACTTCGAAGGAACCCGCATTCTCGATGCCCGAATTCGAGGTCACCGGGGTGACCACCACGCGCGCGCCCAGGAAATTGGCCACGATGAGACCGAGCAGATCGCCCCGGAGCGGATTGCCTGACTCGTCCGCAACGAGCGGGCGATCGCCATCGCCATCGGCGGAGACGATTGCATCGAGCCGGAACTCGCTGCTCCACGCCTGCAGGGCTTCGACGGTCGCGGCCGAAACCGCTTCGGTATCCACGGGAATGAAGGTGTCGGAGCGCCCGAGGGGCAGGACTTCGGCGCCGTAGAAGCGCAGCACGTCGACGAGCAGGTCCCTCGCCACCGTACTGTGCTGGTAGACCCCGACCCGCAGCCCGGTCAGCGCGCCCTGCGGCAGGAGGGCGACGTTCCGGTCCCGGAAGAATGCAAGGCATTCCGCGGAACGATCGGCAGCGGCGCCGGATGCGTCCCCGAGGTCCGAACCGGCAGCTGCGAGCGCGCTGATCGCCTCCTCGTCCCGCTTGTCGATTTCGCCGTCCGGGCGATAGAACTTGATGCCGTTGCGGTCTGCGGGAATATGCGACCCGGTCACCATCAGCGAGGCGGCCCCGCGTTCGAGGCCGTAGAGCGCCAGGGCCGGCGTCGGAAGCTCCCCGCAGTCGACGACGCGAAAGCCGAGCTGCGACAGGGCTTGCGTGCAGTTCGAGGAAATCGCCGGACTGGACGGACGGAAGTCCCGGCCGATCAGGATCTCGGCGCCCGGCGCGGCTCGCCCACTCTCCAGGAGATACCGGCCGAAGGCCGCCGCATAGGTTGCCGACACCGGTCCTTCGAGATCGACCGAGAGACCCCGCAGGCCACTTGTTCCAAACTTCATGCTTCGGCTCCCGCTGCTCCTGCCTTCGTACCCGACTCTCTACCCGTCCTGCATTGACCCGACAAGCAGCCGGGCGAGCAGGAAAGGGGCGCGTCAAACATTCGCACCCGCGCGGCATTTTTCATTTGCGCCGCAGCAGCGTCCCCGGCATGTTCGGCCTACTGGTATCTGGAGTGAAAGTGCAGACATGGCAGCGGATGCAATCGTTTTGGGCGCAGGCATCATCGGGGTTTCGACAGCGCTTCAACTGGCACGTCGCGGTAAATCGGTCATCCTTGTCGATCGGCGAGGCCCCGGCGAAGAGACGTCCTACGGCAATGCCGGCCTCATCCAGCGAGAAGGCGTCGTCCCCTACGGTTTCCCGCAGCAGTTCGGCCTTCTCCTGCGCTATGCCCTGAACAACCGCATCGATGCCCATTACCACTGGCGGGCCATTCCCCGGGTCAGTTCCTTCCTTGCCCGGTACTGGTGGCATTCCAACCTCAGCCGGCACCAGATTATCGCGCGGGCCTACGCGCCGCTGATCGAGCATTCGATCTCCACCCATGACGAACTCATCGAGGAGGCCGGCGCACAGGACCTCATCGCCAAGAATGGCTGGACGGAACTCTTCCGCACGCCTGCGAAGCGCGATGGCGAACTGAAGGAAGCGGCCCGGCTGCGGGAAGAATACGGCGTGACGTTCCGGGAACTGACGCGCGACGACATCAGCGCCGAGGAACCCGGCATCAGCGACGACTTCGTCGGCGGCCTGAAATGGGAAGATCCGTGGTCCGTCCGCGATCCCTATGCATTGACGATGGCCTATGTCCGCCTTTTCGAGAAGCTCGGCGGGCGCGTGCTGAAGGGTGACGCGCGCAGCCTGTCGCAGACGGCGACCGGCTGGCGGGTTGTGGCCGGTGACGGCACCATGGAAGCCAAGGATGTCGTCGTCGCACTCGGCCCCTGGTCGGACACGGTCACCAAGCCGCTCGGCTACCGCTTCCTCGTCGGCGTCAAGCGCGGCTACCACATGCACTACGGCACGAAGGACGGCGTCAAGCTGAACGGCTGGACCATGGATGCCGAGCGGGGATACTTCCTCGCTCCGATGAACCAGGGTATCCGCCTCACGACCGGAGCGGAGTTTGCGTTGCGCGATGCGCGCAAGACCCCAGTCCAGCTGGCGCGGGCGGAAGCCGTCGCGCGCACGATCTTCCCGCTCGGCGAGCGGCTGGACGCGGAACCCTGGATGGGTGCGCGTCCCTGCACGCCGGACATGATGCCGGTCATCGGACAGGCGCCGCGTCACAAGGGTCTCTGGTTCGCCTTTGGTCACGCCCATCACGGCCTTACCCTCGGCCCGGTCACCGGCCAGGTCATCGCGGAAGCCATCGCGGGCGAAAAGACGCTCATCGACATCTCCGCCTACCGGCCCGAGCGCTTCGGAGCCTGACCGCTGGCCATGCTGTCAAGGTAAGGCTACACTTGTCTCAACAGGGGATGCGGCCTTCCGCCGCGACATCTACAATGGCTCGATATCTCATCTACAATGCCGGAACGGTCGATCCCTAGCGGGCCACAGCGCCCGGCGTCGCGGCGCCTATGGAAACGACTTTTTGGTGTTACATGGATGATATAAGTTCAGCGCAGGCCTTCCTGGACAACAATACCGACATCGAAGTTCTCGAGGCGTTCGTCATCGACGTGAATGGCGTGCCGCGCGGCAAGTGGATCCCGCGCGAGCGTGCGCTCGACATCCTGTCGAAGGGGATGACCATGCCCCGCTCCGTCTACGCGCTCGACGTGTGGGGACGGGACGTGAACGCGGCCGGCCTTGCGGAGGGAACCGGCGATCCGGACGGGCTGTGCCTTCCCGTTCCCGGCACACTTTCGCGCGTGACATGGCTGAACAGGCCGACGGCCCAGGTTCTTCTCGGCATGCAGGAGCCGAACGGCCAGGGGTTCTACGGCGACCCGCGGCAGATTCTCGCCAACGTGCTCCAGGGGTTCACCAAACTGGGGCTCACCCCGGTCGTGGCAACGGAACTCGAATTCTACCTGATCGATCCGGTGCGGTCGGCCCTCGACCCCGTCCGTCCTCCCAACTCCCGCGACGGGCGCTGGCATACGGGCCAGACGCAGGTGCTGTCGATCTCCGAGCTGCAGGACTTCGAGGCCGTCTTCCACGAGATCGCCAGCGCGGCGCGGGCCCAGGGAATTCCGGCGGACACGACGCTTCGCGAGAACGGTCCTGGCCAGTACGAGATCAACCTCAACCACGTGCCCGATGCGCTGAAGGCCGCCGATTACGCGGTGCTGCTGAAGCGGATCGTCAAGGGCGTGGCGCGGGCGAACGATCTCGACGCCACCTTCATGGCAAAGCCCTACGGACGCCAGGCCGGCAGCGGAATGCATGTGCATTTCTCGCTGATCGACGAAACCGGGGCAAACGTCTACGCGGGGGAAGACGGTCCCTCGGAGCGCCTGTTCCATTCCGTCGGCGGGCTTTTGGAAAACATGAACGACAGCATGGCGGTCTTCGCGCCGCATGCAAATTCCTATCGGCGTCTGCGGCCGAGCGAACACGCGCCCACCTATGCCTCCTGGGGTTTCGACAACCGTTCGGCGGCGGTGCGCGTGATCACCGCGAGCAAGCCTGCCACGCGCATCGAGCACAGGGTGGCGGGCTCGGACACCAACCCCTATCTCGTGCTGGCGATGATCCTCAGCGCCGCGCTTGCCGGCATCCGCGAAAAACGCAATCCTGGCGGAGCGATTACCGGCGACGATCATGCCGTCAGCCATGAGCCGCTGCCGACGAACTGGGACTATGCCGTGCAGCAGTTCGCCAAGTCGACATTCGCCTACGCCACGCTCGGCCCCCGGTACCGGGCGCTCTACGCCGCCTGCAAGCAGCAGGAAATCCAGGAATTTTCCCTTCGGGTGACCGATGTGGAATACGACGCGTATATCCGGACGGTATGAGATGAGCTTCAAGACCAGCGACAATCCCCGACATACGAATTCCTGGTACGCGGCCTCGGCCAACGACAAGCGCGTGCGCCCTGCGCTTCACGGTGACATCGAGACGGATGTCTGCATCATCGGCGCGGGCTTCACGGGAATTTCAGCCGCAATCGAACTTTCCGAGCGGGGCTACCAGGTGGTCGTGCTGGAGGCTGAACGGATCGGCTACGGGGCCTCGGGCCGCAACGGCGGGCAGATCGTCAACGGTTACAGCCGCGACCTCCAGACGATCGCGTCACGTTACGGCGAGGAGAAGGCGGTCGCGCTCGGCGCCATGTCGCTGGAGGGAGGCGAGATCATCCGCCAGCGGGTGGCGACCTACAATATCGACTGCGACCTCGTTTCCGGAGGCTTCTTTGCGGCGTTCACGGACAAGCAGATCCGGGAAATGGAGGCGCACAAGCGGCACTGGGAGAAGCATGGCCACGGCGGCCTTGAAATGGTCTCCCGGCAGGAGGTTGGCCACTATGTCAGGACCGACCGCTATGCGGGCGGCATGATCGATCGCCTGGGCGGACATATCCATCCCCTCAACCTTGTGCTGGGCGAAGCCGCGGCCGCCGAACGGCTCGGCACGCAGATCTTCGAAGGCTCCCGTGCAATCGCGCTGGAGGACGGGGAACGCCCGGTCGTGCGGACCGCAGAAGGGTCCGTCACGTCGGCCTATGTGCTGGTCTGCGGCAATGCCTACCTGCACCCTCTCCTGCCGCAAATCCACGGGCGCATGATGCCCGTGTCGAGCCAGGTCATGGCGACCGAGCCGCTGGGCAAGGACCTGGCGGAAGCCCTCCTACCGGCAAACTACTGCGTCGAGGATGCCAACTACATCCTCGATTACTACCGCCGGACCTCGGACAACCGACTGCTCTACGGTGGCGGCATCGGATACGGGGGGCATGACCCGAAGGACCTGACGGGCGTGATCAGGCCCAACATGCTGAAGACATTCCCGCAGTTGAAGGATGCCCGAATCGACTATGCCTGGAGCGGGAATTTCGCGTTGACGCTCACGCGCATCCCGCATGTGGGACGGCTGTCCGACAAAGTCTATTTCTCGCATGGCGACAGCGGCCACGGGGTAACCACAACCCACCTCCTGGGCAAGATTCTCGGCGAGGCGGTGGCCGGCCACGCGGAGCGCTTCGATGTCTGGGCTTCGCTTCCCAACCTTCCCTTCCCGGGCGGCAAGACCTTCAGGGTGCCGCTTACGGTCCTCGGTGCCTGGTGGTACGGACTGCGGGACAGGCTCGGGCTTTGACGCCCCTCCGCCGTCGCTAGGCGGTCGGCTCCGCCCCGGCGAGGAACCGCCGCATCTGGACGGCGGACGCGGACTTGAAGTCGCGGATGACGAAGACCGCCTCGTCCTCGTCGGCCAGCAGGGCCAGACGGACGGCGGCTTCGGCCAGATGGAACATCAGGAAGACCATACGGGCGAACTCTTCCCGCCGCTCCGGGGAAACGAACCGCGACGTCGCATCGGAGAAGATCCGGGCGTGGTGCCGGGATTCCTTCAAATCCAGGACCGCAAGCTCCTTGTCGGCCTGCACCGCATTCAGAATGTCCTGCAGGGCCGGCGTCCGCCTGATGCTCTGGTAGTAGTGGTCGAAGATGTATTCGATCGCCACGAAGAGGTCGTCGACGGTTTCGACCTTGGCCACGCCATCGCGGATGACGGTCTCGACCCCGTCCACGTAACCCTTGTACAGCGTCGTGACGATGGCGCTCTTGTTGGGGAAGTACTGGTAGATCGACGCGATCGGACCGCCCGCCAGGGATGCGATCTCTTTCATCGTGACCGCATCAATCCCCTTGCTGCCGATCAGGTCCATGGAGACCTTGAGGATATCGTCGATCCTTTCGCGGCTGCGTTCCTGCTTCGGTATGCGCCTCAGCAGGCCTTGCGTGACGCAATCCAACGTATCCGACATTATCGCGTCTCCCATGCCTGCCGTGAACCGGGCCGCCGGCACCTCTTCCGCCAGCCTGACGAGATCCACGATATCTGTTTTTACGGAAGACAAAGTGATCCAGATCATCCAGCAGCCGCTGAATCGATCACGATCTGACAATGCGGGGACGTTATCCGCGCGAACCGGTCAGACGCCGAGCTTCCTCAGGCCGGTTTCCGCCGCGGCGACGATGTCGTCTAGCGTCGCGTCTATGTCTACGGTGACGACACCCTCCTCGCCTTCCGGCGTCTCCAGCGTGGCCAGTTGGGTGTGAAGCAGGGACAGCGGCATGAAGTGGCCCGTGCGCTCGCCCATCCGGACCTCCAGCAGTTCCGGCGTTCCCTTGAGGAAGACGAACTTCAGCTTTCCGCCGGCGGCCTGGCGAAGCCGGTCGCGATAGACCCTCTTCAGCGCGGAACAGGAAAGGACGAGACTCCTGCCCTGCGAGACGGCACCGGCCAGTTCCTGCCCGACGAGATCGAGCCACGGCCACCGGTCCTCGTCGGTGAGCGGAACGCCCTTGGCCATCTTCTCGACGTTGGAGGCCGGATGAAGCCTGTCTCCCTCCGCGAAGTCGCATCCGAGTGCCTGGGCCAGCCGCTCGCCCACGGAGGACTTGCCGGCGCCACTGACGCCCATGACGATAATTGCGGAAGCTGTGTTGCGGGTCATTTGACTACTCGTTCGTAAAGCGGGATTGGATGATCAGGTACCCGACCTTCTGCCCAAAGCTCAAGTCGCAAGACGCATCCTGCACAGGTTGGCCTCAGGTCTTGGCCAGATCACGACGCAAGGCATAGGGCATCAGTCCGGAAAGGAGGAAGAGACGCAGGATATGATGCGCCCCCACATAGGTCGGCTGGGCATTGAGCATGACCGCCATCGCGGCCATGGTTTCAAGTCCGCCCGGCGCGAAGGCAATCAGCGCGGCATCGACCGGGACATCCGCAACATGCGAGACGAAGGCCGCGATGGCGGCGGCCAGCACCACCACGACGACGGTCACCACGGCGCCGGCGAGGAAGGCAGTCTGCAAGGCCCTGATGGAGACGCCGGAAAAACGGGAGCCGATCAGCGCGCCGAGGAGAACATAGGTCGGGATCATGAGCCAGTCAGGCAGGTTCCCTTCCAGCAGGCCACCGAGATGGGTGGCGCTCGACGCGATCATGCCGCCCATGAGAAGGGCCGCCGGCACCCGCCACCGCGTGAAAAGCCATCCGAGCGCCAGGGCCGCGGCGAACAGGCTCGCGAGCGCCCAGGCATCCATGGTCGCGGCGGGCGGCGGGGCTGTCCCGACGAGGTCGAGAACGTCGACGATCAGCGGGACGGTCAAGGTCAGGGCAAGGACGCGGACACTCTGGATCACGCCCACCGCCAGGAGGTCGCTGCGGGTGTCGGCCGCGAGGCTGAGCACGAAGCTCAGATGTCCGGGAGAGGCCGCAAGCAGCGCCGTCGTGCGGTCATAGCCGAAGAACCTCTGCAGCACCCAGGTGCCCGAATAGAGGAGGATGACGACGGCAACGGGGACAAGGAGAAAGCTCAGCGGCCATGTCCTAGCGGCGACCAGTACCTCGGGCGTCAGCCCGGTTCCCATCGAAAGGCCGACCGCGACGAAGCAGGCATTTTTCACAAGCGTCGGGATGGAAAGCCGCATGCCCGAAAGACCGGCAATGCTGACCGCGGACGCGGGGCCGAACAGGAATGGAGCGGGCAGGCCGAGCAGATATGCGATACCCGCACCCGCCGATGCGAGGACTGCGGTGAGGATGAAGATGCGAAGATCGGCGAGGGACATTCAACCGCCTTGTCGAGACGGAAGCTCCGCCGGCCAGCCTATCCCTCGTATTGCACGAAAGCCGCAGGTCAACCCGGCAGCACCTGCCGGGGGAAGACAGTAAGGGCCGTCAGGCGGCGGGCACGGCCGCCAAGCGGGGCGTGCGGGGCTCGTCGATGCCGAGAAGGAAGTTGATCTGCGGCCGGGCCTTGACCAGATCGTCGATCGTGTAGTCCGACAGCACATCGAAGAATGCGTTCAGCGCCTTGCGCAGGGCCGAGTTCAGGCCGCAACTGTTCACCAGCGGACACTCGGCAACGGAATCCTCGAAGCATTCCGCCATCGCGAAATTGTCTTCGGTTACCTTCACCACGTCGAACAGGGTGATCTTGTCGGCCGGGCGCCCCAGTCGGACGCCGCCGTTGCGGCCGCGAACAGTCTCCACCAGACCCGCCCTGGTCAGCGGCTGAAGGATCTTGAAAAGGAAGAGTTCGGAAACGCCGTATGCCTTCGCGATCTCGGGGATCCTGCTCAGTTGCCCATCATTGGCCGCGCAGTACATGAGCATGCGTACCGCATAGTTCGTCTGCTTCGTCAACCGCATTGCATTCTCCCGAGTCTTGTCAGACCTACATATAATGACTTGGCTAGTTTTGAACAATTCCAAAATAAGAAATTTTTGATCAAGTTTAGCGCCCCTCCCCCGCGTGGGCTATTGACCCCCGACGTAATTCATGACTTCTCAAATCAAGATTCATAACCAGGTGGAGGAAAAGCATGACCAGACTATTATCCATGATCGCCCCAGCCGTGCTGGCGGGCGTCTCGCTTCTCCCCGTCAGCGCGCTGGCGGACGGCGAAGTCAACATCTACTCCTACCGGCAGCCCGACCTCATCAAGCCGCTGCTCGAGGAATTCACCAAGAGGACAGGCGTGGAGACGAACGTCCTCTTCCTCGACAAGGGGCTGGTGGAGCGCATCCAGGCGGAAGGCGCAAATTCGCCGGCCGACGTCATCCTCACCGTCGACATCTCCCGTGTGATGGAAGCCAAGGACGGCGGTGTCACCCAGCCGGTGACGGACAACGAGACGATCAACAAGGACATTCCCGCTCATTTCCGGGATCCCGCCGGTGACTGGTTCGGGCTTACGACCCGCGGCCGCGTCGTCTACGCCTCCAAGGATCGCGTCCCCCAGAACGAGATCACCTACGAGGAACTCGCCGATCCGAAGTGGAAGGGCAAGATCTGCATTCGCGACGCCCAGCACTCCTACAATATCGGACTGATCGCCTCGATGATCGCCGCCCATGGCGAGGAATATACCGAGCAGTGGCTGACCGGCCTGAAGAACAATCTCGCCCGCAAGCCGAACGGCGGCGATCGTGACCAGGCAAAGGCGATCTTCGCCGGCGAATGCGACATCGCGCTCGGCAATACCTACTATGTCGGCCTGATGCAGACGAACGAGAAGGAGCCGGAGCAGAAGGACTGGGCCGGCGCCATCAAGATTCTGTTCCCGAACACCGGCGACCGCGGCACGCACGTCAACATTTCGGCCATGGCGCTCGCCAAGAACGCCCCGAACCGGGACAATGCGATCAAGCTGATGGAATTCCTCGCGTCCGGCGATGCGCAGAAGATCTATGCGGAGCAGGTCTTCGAATATCCGGTCATGCCGGGCGCCGAGCCGTCGGACGTCGTGAAGGCCTTCGGCGAGATCAAGCCCGACACGCTGCCGCTTGCCGACATTGCCGCAAACCGCAAGAAGGCGTCCGAGCTGGTCGACAAGGTCGGCGTCAACGAAGGCCCGAACGACTGACAGACCTGACGGGGAGGCCGCAGAAACGGCCTCCCCTAACCTCCCGCAACTGTGAGTTCAGATGAAGGCCGCCGCTGTCCAGGCGCATGCTCCGGCAAGAGCCAGAACGATAACGGCACCCACGGCCACCCTGCTCCAGTAGGCGCGTCTGGCGCGCCTCTCATCCCATTCGTAAACCATCGTCCCGCTCCTAGACGAGGCGAATTAGGGCGAAGGGATGCAACGTCAACAGATGCTAAAAAAGAAGACGCTGCATTTCGGCGGCGCCTTCCTTTACGGCTTCACTTCATCGTCGGCATGACGAATTCGGCCCCGTCCTTGATACCGGAAGGCCAGCGGCTGGTGACGGTCTTGGTGCGGGTCCAGAACCTGATCGAGTCCGTGCCGTGCTGGTTGAGGTCGCCGAAGGAGGACGATTTCCAGCCTCCGAAGGAATGGTAGGCGAGCGGCACCGGGATCGGCACGTTGATGCCGACCATGCCGATGTTGATGCGGCTGGCGAAGTCCCGGGCGGCATCTCCGTCGCGCGTATAGATAGCGACGCCGTTTCCGTATTCGTGCCGCATCGGCAGATCGAGCGCTTCCTCGTAATTCCTGGCGCGCACGACCGAGAGAACGGGACCAAAGATCTCCGTCTTGTAGATATCCATGTCGGGCGTGACGTGATCGAAGAGGCAGCCGCCGACGAAATAGCCGTCCTCGTAGCCCTGCAGCCTGAAGTCGCGCCCGTCGACGACGAGCTTGGCACCCTCTTCGACGCCGCGATCGATCAGCCCCCGGATGCGGGCCTGGGCCTCCTTGGTCACAACGGGCCCCATGTCGGCCTTCTCGTCAGTATAGGGGCCGATGCGGAGGCTCTCGACCATCGGCGTCAGCTTGTCGATCAACCGGTTCGCGGTTTCTTCTCCGACCGGGACAGCCACGGAAATCGCCATGCAGCGCTCCCCGGCCGAGCCGTATCCGGCGCCCATCAGGGCATTTGCGGCCTGATCGAGATCGGCATCGGGCATGATGATCATGTGGTTTTTCGCGCCGCCGAAGCACTGGGCGCGCTTGCCGTTCATGGCGGCCGTGCCGTAGACGTAGCGGGCGATGGGAGTGGAGCCGACGAAGGAAACGGCGCTGATCTCCGGATGCGCGAGAATGGCATCAACGGCGCCCTTGTCGCCGTTGACGACGTTGAGCAGGCCTTTCGGCAGGCCGGCCTCGATCATCAGTTCGGCAAGGCGCATCGGCACGGAGGGATCGCGTTCCGACGGCTTGAGGATAAAGGCGTTTCCGCAGGCGATGGCCGGCGCGAACATCCACATCGGGATCATCGCCGGGAAGTTGAACGGAGTGATGCCGGCACCGATGCCGACCGGCTGGCGCATCGAATACATGTCGATGTTGGGGCCCGCGCCCTCGGTAAACTCGCTCTTCGACAGATGCGGAATACCGATGACGAACTCGCAGACTTCAAGGCCCCGGACGATGTCGCCCTTGGAATCCTCGATGGTCTTGCCGTGTTCGCGGGAGAGCATCTCGGCCAGGTCGTCCATGTTCTCGTTGAGAAGCTGCACGAACTTCATGAAAACGCGGGCGCGACGCTGGGGATTGGTCGCCGCCCAGGCAGGCTGTGCGGCCTTTGCCGCTTCCACCGCGGCGTTCAGCTCGGCATCGCCCGCCAGGGAGACCGTACCCTGGACCTCTCCCGTGGCCGGATTGAAGATGTTGGCGGTTCGCCCGCTCTTGCCGGCGACGCGCTCGCCGCCGATGAAATGCCCGATCTCGTACACTGAATAACCCTCCGATGATGCGATAGCCCAGAGTCGCAAACAAATTTGCACAGCACAACGCGATAGTTTACGCATCCATTGTGCAAATTAGTACATAGGCGATGTATGAACTGGGATGATGTCCGACTTTTCCTGGCGGTCGCGCGAAGCGGTCAGCTCCTCGCCGCCTCGCGACGTCTCGGGATCAACCACGCCACGCTCGGCCGGCGAATGACGGCGCTCGAGCGTGCGCTCGGCACGCGCCTCCTGGTGCGACGGACGAACGGTTGCGAGCTGACGGCGGAGGGAACGGTCTACCTTGCCGCGGCCGAGCGGATGGAGGCCCAGATGCTCGCGGCGCAGGCTGAGACCGGGCGGATCGATACCAGTGTCAGCGGTACGGTCAGACTCGGCGCGCCCGACGGGTTTGGCGTCTCCTTCCTCGCGCCCAGGCTGGGAAGGCTCATGCGGCAGCACCCGCAGTTGAAGGTGCAGCTCGTACCCGTTCCACGTTCCTTTTCCCTATCGCAGCGGGAGGCGGACGTTGCCATCACCATAGAGCGGCCGCAGGAGGGCCGGCTCGTCTCGTCCAGGCTGACCGACTACACGCTGGGCCTCTATGCCTCGCAGGGCCACATCAAGACCCATGGCATGCCGGGTTCGGTCGACGACCTTCGCCGTCATCCGCGCATAGGATATGTCGAGGATCTCATCTTCTCGCCCTCGCTCAACTTCACGGGCGAAATCATGCGCGACTGGGATGCGACCCTGGAGGTCTCGAGCGCCATCGGCCAGACGGAGGCCGTGCGCTCCGGCGCGGGGATCGGCATCCTCCACGACTACATCGCCCGCCAGTATCCGGAACTCGTGCGCATTCTTCCCGACAAGGCAATCCGGCGCGCCTACTGGACGACCTATCACGAAAGCAGCCGTGACCTGGCGCGGATAAGGACGCTGGTCCGCTACCTCAACGACATCGTTCAGGAGGAGCGCCACATCTTCCTGTGACGAGAACTCAACGCCCCCGGATTTTTCTCAGGACGACCCATTTCAAGGGGCGGAGCCTCTGATAGGCCTGCGTGCGCCGAACAGCCTCCGTCAACTTCATGCGTGCCATATGAAGGCGGCCCCGCGGCGTCAGCGCCTCCCGGCGCTCGACGAGGGGGATGGTCGTCCGGCAGCTTTCCAGCTTCCATGGCTCGTCGCCGATCCCGAGATCCATCCACTCGTATCCGTTGCGGTGCAGCCATTCGAGGGCCTTGTAGAAGAGAATGCTGCCGGGCGAGTGCCTGGTCCATTCGTCGCCTTCGAAGGACAGCATGATCGCGTAGTAGCGCTTCTCGCTGGTTAGGCCCCAGATGGTTGCCACGATCGTGTTGTCGCCGGAGGTGAGATAGAAGAGCTTGAGCATGCCCTGCTGGTGGAAGCGGGCGGTTCCCTTGTCGAAGAAGTCGAACTTGTCGCGATCGACGTCGAAGCCCGGCACCATGGTCTCCTCGAAGCGTCGCTGCTTCTGCCGCAGCATCACCTCCGTCACCCGCCTGACCTCTTCTGCCGTTTCGGCGACATGGAAGCCGAGGGGGGAGATCCGCTCGAGACCTCTGATCTTGCGCAGGAGCGTGGTGCGCCTGGGGACCTCGCGGTCGACTTCCGCCCACGGGCGCCTCAGGTCCGTCGCATGACAGGAGAGTTCTCCGGCGCCGCTTCCCAGGAGGAAGAGCGGATTGTCCACGCCCTCCACGTCACCCGGCATCTTGGTGAGTTCGACGACATCGACGGGCGGCAGCTTCGCGACAATCTGTTGCCAGAGTTGGTTAGCACTCTCGCGGGTCCAGGCGTGGCCGGACGAGAAAAGCACCGGGGCGTTATAGTCCGCCGCCTCGTGGTCGATGAACTGGAGCAGCCGCGCGCCGCCGGCAACGATGATGCGAAGCGGGACGAGAAGCAGAGGACGGCCGGCGCGATCCCTCACCTCGACGAAATGGAAGCTCTGCCGGCCGGTGCGTCCGAAGCTCTCCAGCCACACCCCAAGGAAGGTACGCGTCTGGAAGGCGTGCAGAAACGCATCTCCCCGTTGTCCGGGCACGCCGGAGGGCCAGTCGGGCGAAAGCTCGCCCGGGCTGCCCCGCACCTCGATCAGAAAGGTATTCTCCACGCTCGCGTCCCGTCAGGTCCTGCATCTTCGAGATGCCGCAGGGATGACAGCTTCCCATCAAGATTGCGTTTACGGACCGCGATATTCGTCTCTCGGCTCAAGCCAGCCGGAATTCACCCGGCTCAGAGGAGAGTCGCGGGCGGAAGGCCCAGTGCGGAGGCGATGCGCTGCACCAGGGCGGGGTCGGTTGCCTCGCCGCTTTCGACGGCCGCCAGTTCGTTGACGGTCAGCCCGGTCGCGACGGCCAGCTGTTCGAGGGTATAGTTTCGTTCCTTGCGGGCTTCCGCGAGGATGTTGGAAACACGATCTGCAGAAACACCGGTCTTCTCTGCAGAGTCGAAATTGCTCACGGAAATAGACATGGGAGCAGTCCTTCTACGATTGTTTCGCGCCGCAGGCGGAATATGACGGAGGGAATGGCTGCAAACATAGTGTGCGCTGCAACCAAAACTAGGTTCTCGGACCGAAAGATGCAAGCCGAACGCCTTGCTTCTCGTCACCCGACGCCAGAAAGAACATGTTTTCTGAAATATGATCGGGAGATGGTACGGTTGGCTGGAGTTGAACCAGCGACCTCAGGTGCCACAAACCTGCGCTCTAACCAACTGAGCTACAACCGCATATCCAAGCCGCCGCAGCGGCTTTTCCGGTCAAATACGAGCATCGGATATTTTTTGCAAGCCCCAATCCGAAAAGAAGGGCCGGGCATTTCGAACCCGGCCCTTCCCGCTTTCGAGATTATGAAATTCAGGCGGCCTTGAAGGTGGACATGGCCTTTTCGGCGGCTTCCTTGCCCGGCTGGCTCACGGCTTCGGCAAGCTTGCGCGTCGCGTCCTGGATGCCGCGGGCCTGGTCGACGGTGAGTTCGGCCTGCTTGCGGATAAAGGTCGTCTGCAGTTCCACGAACTCGGCCACGGACTTCACGCCGAGAAGGGCCTCCATGTGGGAGAGCGAGAGATCCGCATTGGTGCGCAATGCGTCGATCGCCTTGAGACCGACCTCGACCGAACCCGCCTGGGCGGACTGCATGGTGGTTTCCACGGTCTTGGTGGCCTCTTCGGTCGCGGCCTTCACCTTGGCGAAGGCTTCGCGCGACTGGGCTGCGCCCTTCTCGGCGAATTCACGGAAGCTGTCCGTCAGCTTGGCCGGGTCGAAGGCGCTGAAGGAGAAGATATCATCTGTACGGTATGCCATCCTCGTATTCCTTTACTTGTATCTTCGGAAGGTAACCGAAGCTTCATATGTCATATATAGTGAGTTTCATTGTGCATTGCAACAAAATTGTGCAGCGCAACATTCGACGTTAACCTTTCGAGGCATTAGGCATGGGCCCTTGTGGACCCAAATCGGCGTTGGGGCTATTAACACTATCTTAAGAACCCTATCTGCGCTCGTGACGTCGGGGCCTCTCCATGCCTGCCACACAGTACCCCTTCATCGACATCGCGGTTCATGAACGTGTGCGCGACCACTATGCGGACGGCGACGCCATCGTGCTGTTCTCCGCAGACATGTCCGCAGTCCTCTGGTCCAACGGCCGCGGGGCCCGTCTGTTCGGCTACGATTCCGTCTATGACTTCCTCGACCAGGGCCCTCATCGGCACGACCTCCTCTTTCGCCAGGTCGAAAGCGCCGGCGTCCGGGCCGGTCGTTCCGGTGCTCCGGAACCGCTGACAATCCGGGTTTCGGCCGGATTTCGCGCCGTGGCGGTTTCGGCGCGCTGCATGCCGATCGAGCTTGCGGGCGAGGCAGCGGTGCTGTTCACCGCGCCGGTCGGCGGCATATCGGGCTATGGCGGCGGTGCAGGCGCCGGCCTGATCGAGGGCCTGGACGATCCCGACATTCACGTGGCCGTGCTCGGCCCCGACGGGATCGTGACCGCGGCATCGAAGCAGTTCCCGACGCTCGGGCTGACGCCGCATACCGCGCAGATGCTGGTGACCATTGCGAACAACGAGCCGAGCCGTCGCGTGAAGCGGCCCGTTCCGACGTCGAGGGGCTACCTTCCCGCGGCCATGGGCCGGCTCTGCGACGACCCCGCGCTTTACCTGCTGCTGGTCGTGGAGACCGCGGCCGCCGGCATGGACCTGGCACCCGAGGCGGGACGAAGCGATCCGCTTGCGGCCGTGGAACTCAAGTCACAGGATTCAGACAGTTTCGACGCCGCCATCGACGCGGTCGCCCATATCCGGGAGCCCGCCGACCCGGAGGAAGTGGTGGCCTTCGACCTCGTACCGGTTGCGGTCGAGGAGGAAGAGGTCGTCGCGGACGAGGCCGCTGCCATTCCGGCTTCGGCCGGTGCAGGGCATGAAACGAAGGTAAGCGAGGCTCCCGACGATGCGCAGGCCACGGCCATGCCCGAGGCGCCTGCCCGAGTTGTCCCCGAGCCTGCGCCCCCACCGTCGCATGACGACTTCGTCTTCCGCGGCGACGGGCGTGCGACCCGGTTCGTCTGGAAGATCGATGCGGAGGGCCGTTTCCAGGAAATCTCGGAGGAATTCGCCCGCGCCGTCGGCCCGCGCTCGGCGAGCATTGGCGGCGAGACCTTCGCCTCCGTCTCCGCAAGGTTCGGCCTCGATCCGGAAAACAAGCTGCAGGACCTCCTGCGCCGCCGCGATACATGGTCCGGCAAGACCATCTGGTGGCCCGTCGAGGGAACCTCGCTTCGGGTTCCGATCGATCTTGCCGCGCTGCCGACCTACACCCGCGACCGCGTCTTCGACGGCTTCCGCGGCTTTGGCATCATCCGGGTCAGCGATGCGGTCGAGGATCCCGATGCGCTTGGAATGGCGCTCGTGCCCGGCGGTCGCGAGACCGACGCTGAGACGCCAGAGGAATTGGAGGACGCCGCTCCACCCGTTTCCGGGGTTGCCGAGCACCCGACGATCGAGGCTCCTGCGGAAGAGGATGACACCGCGGTCGAGGTCGCGACGGCCGACGAGGACGGTTCCGACAATGAGCTGTTCGAAGATGCGTCCGTCCCGGCGGAAGAGATGGATGCTGCCCCCCTCCCCGAATTGCCGGAGGACGAGAAGCCCGTCCTTCGCGTCGTGGAGAACCTGGCGCCAGCGAACACCGACAAGGTTGTGCAACTGCCGGACCGGCGTATCCGGAGGGAAGGCCTTTCGCCCGTCGAGCAGGCCGCATTCCGCGAGATCGCCCGTCAGCTCGACGGCTTCATTGGCCGCCAGGGACCGGTGGAGGCCGAGGCCGGCGGACAGGATGGGGCGGAAAGCAGTTCCGAGGAATTCCAGGAGCCCACCAGAACCGAGGCACATCCGCCGGAAGAGCGGGCGCCGCCGATCGATGAACAGGGCCTACCCGACGACGGCACCGCAGCGGACGCCGCCACGCCTGAGGCCGTTCAGGAGACCCCAGTCGCTGCCGAGGAACCATCGGAACCGGGGCATCGCGATCCGGAGGCGGACCAGGGGGATGCCGAGGACGGCGACGACACGCGTTACCTTCCAGCGGCGCGGGAACGCATGGGACTTACCGGTGAAATCCTCGACCAGATGCCCGTCGCGCTGCTGGTCCATGTCGGGGACAGGCTGATCCACGCCAATCCCGAATTCCTGCGCCTGACGGGCTACCCGTCGATCGAGGCCCTTGCGGACGTGGGTGGCCTGGACGCGTTGCTGCAGCGGCAGGACCTGGAAAGCGCCGACGAGCAGGCAAGCGGCCTCGTGCTCGTCCGGGCAGACGACCGCATCGTTCCGGTCACCGCCCGCCTTCAGTCGGTCCGCTTCGAAGACGCAACCGCGCTCATGCTCGCCATGATCCCGACGGCAGCCGAGCCGGCGACCGAAAGGGATCGGCCGCTCGCCGACGTCATCCCGCTCGCAAGGCCGGTTCCCGAGCAGGCAGCCCGCTTGCAGGTCGAGGTCGAGGAACTGAGGGCGATCCTGGAGACAGCGACGGATGGCGTTGTCGTCATCGATGTCGACGGGACGATCCGCTCCATGAACCAGGCGGCGAGCGCGCTCTTCAACTACGACAACGACGAGACGGAGGGAAAACCCTTCGTCATGCTCTTCGCCCATGAAAGCCAGAAGGCGATCCTCGATTATCTCGGGATGCTGTCCGGGCATGGTGTCGGCAGCGTCCTCAACGATGGTCGCGAAGTCATCGGTCGCGAGGCGTCCGGCGGCTTCATTCCGCTCTTCATGACGATCGGCCGGCTGACCTCGTCCAACGGCTTCTGCGCCGTCATCCGGGACGTGACCCAGTGGAAGAGAACGGAAGAGGAGCTGCGAACGGCGAAGCGCGCCGCCGAGGCCGCCAATGCCCACAAGAGCGAGTTCCTCGCGCATGTCAGCCACGAAATCCGCACGCCCCTGAACGCCATCATCGGTTTTGCCGACATGATGGCAACGGAGCACTTCGGCCCGGTCGGGCACCCGCGCTACGTGGAATATGCCGGCGACATCGTCCGCTCGGGACGGCACGTTCTGGACATCGTCAACGACCTCCTCGACATCTCGAAGATCGAGGCGGGAGAGATGGAACTCGATTTCGTCGCCGTAGAGCTCAACGAGACCGTCTCGGAGTCCGTCTCGCTGCTGCAGCCGCAGGCGAACGGGCAGCGGGTCATAATTCGGACCGCCCTCTCCCACTCCGTTCCCCAGGTCGTCGCCGACCTTCGCTCGGTCAAGCAGATCGTCATCAACATCCTGTCGAACGCGATCCGCTTCACGCCGTCCGGGGGGCAGATCGTGGTCTCGACGGCCTATGAGTCGAACGGGAGCGTGGCGTTGCGTATCCGCGACACCGGCATCGGCATGACCCGAGAAGAACTAGAGCTTGCCATGAAGCCTTTCCGGCAGGTCGCGGGCGGCACGCGGAAGCGGGGCGACGGGACTGGGCTGGGGCTCCCCTTGACCAAGGCCATGGTCGATGCCAATCGCGCGACCTTCGCCATCAGCTCCACGCCGCGCGAAGGCACTCTCGTCGAGATCACCTTTTCCCCGCAGCGGGTGCTTGCGAAATAAGGCCCGGCCGGGCGGCAGTGTCTCGCTTCGAGAGGATCAAGCTTGCAGATAGACACGCATATGGCCGGTTGCCCGCCCCGACGTCCCCGCCGCGTCCTCTCCGGCCTGGCGGTCGTGACGGCAGCGGTCGTCGCCCTGCCGATCATTGCGGTGGTGTGGATCGCCTTCCAGGGAGGCGACGACACGTGGCGTCACGTCGTCTCGACTGTCATCCCGCGCGCAAGCCTGCGGACCCTGCAACTGCTGGCGCTGACGGGACTGGCGTGCGCGCTCTTCGGCACGCTGACGGCGTGGCTGGCGACGAGCTACGATTTCCCCATGCGCCGCGCGCTGTCGGTCATGCTGGTGCTGCCGCTTGCCATCCCATCCTATCTCGCCGCCTACGCCTTCGGCGAGTTCATGGATTTCACCGGCCCGCTGCAGTCGGCCTATCGCGCCGCCTTCGGGTTTCGAACCTCGCAGGACTACTGGTTCCCGGACATCCGTTCGATGGGCGGCGCCGTCCTTGTCCTGAGTTCGGTCCTCTACCCCTATGTCTACCTCGCCTGCAGGTCGATGTTCCTCATGCAGGGGCGTGCCGCCGCCGACGTCGCCCGCACGCTGGGCGCAGGGCCCGCCAGGGTGTTCTGGCGCATCCAGGTTCCGATGGCGCGGCCCGCCATCATGATCGGCCTGACGCTGGTCACGATGGAGACCCTGAACGACATCGGGGCCGTGCAGTTCCTGGGCATCAATACGCTGACCTTCTCCGTCTACGACACCTGGCTGAACCGGGGCAGCCTGAGCGGCGCCGCGCAGATCGCGACCGTGATGCTGGCAATCGTCGCCCTGCTGATCTGGCTTGAACAGGCGGTGCGCCGAAGCCAGCGTTTCTCGACGACCAGGACGACCGGCGCGGTGCATGACGTCGTCCGGACGCGGCTCTCGGGCCCGACAGCCGGCGGAGCGACCCTGTTCTGCCTGCTTCCGGTCCTGACCGGCTTCGCAATTCCGGTAATCGTCCTCGGCGGGTTCGCCGCCCGACGGCTCGACCAGTATCTGGACGCACGGCTGCTCGACGCACTCTGGCACAGCCTGCTGGTGTCGTCGCTGACGGCCGGGATCGCGGTCCTGCTGGGGCTTGTCCTTGCCTATTCCCTCAGGAGCGAACGGTCCCCCGGGGCCACCATCGCGGGACGCATCGCCTCGCTCGGCTATGGCGTTCCGGGCACCGTTCTCGCCATCGGCGTCCTCATCCCGATGGCGAACTTCGACAACGCGGTCGACGCGTTCCTCCGCTCCCATCTCGGGATATCCACCGGCCTTCTCCTGTCAGGAAGCGCCGCCGCCATCGTCTATGCGTGCACGGCCCGGTTCATGACCATGGCGGAGGGAACACTGGAGGCCGGGTTCCAGAAGCTCTCCCCGCACCTGGACATGGCCGCGCGGACCCTTGGACGCAACCGACAGCAGACGCTGGCGACGATCCTGCTCCCCAATCTCGGCCCGGCCCTGATGACGGCGGCGCTGATGGTGTTCATCGAGACGATGAAGGAGCTTTCGGCCACGATGCTGTTGCGGCCCTTCAACTTCAACACCCTCGCGACCCTCGTCTACGAGGATGCCTCACGCGCAAGGATCGAAGATGCCTCGGTTGCGGCAATGATCATCATCCTCGCCGGCCTGATCCCGGTCCTGATCGTCTCGCGGACGCTCGACAGACAGCGCTGACCCCGCAACAGAGAAGGCGTTCAGCCAGTGGGCGACCTGCCCCTCAGCTTCGCAATTCCGGCAATTCCGCAAACAGGTCGAGCGCCTCGGGATTGGCCAGGGCCTCCTTGTTCCTGACCGGCCGGCCATGGACGACGTCACGCACCGCAAGCTCGACGATCTTGCCTGACTTGGTCCTCGGTATGTCGGCGACGGCAATGACCTTGGCCGGAACGTGCCGGGGAGATGCGCCGGTGCGGATGCGGTTGCCGATGGTCTTCACCAGTCCATCATCGAGAACGATCCCCGCTGCGAGACGGACGAAGAGCACGACGCGCACGTCCCCCTCCCAGTCCTGCCCGATGCAGATCGCCTCGGCGACCTCGGGCAGTTGCTCCACCTGGTTGTAGATCTCGGCGGTACCGATCCGCACGCCGCCCGGGTTCAGCGTCGCGTCGGAGCGGCCGTGGATGATGATGCCGTCATGCTCGGTCCACTCGGCGAAATCGCCGTGGCACCAGACATTGTCGAAACGGTCGAAATAGGCCGCCCGATACTTCTCCCCTTCGGGATCGTTCCAGAACATGATCGGCATGGAGGGGAACGGCTTCGTGCAGACAAGCTCGCCCTTCTCTCCCCGCACCGGCTGCCCTTCGTCGTTCCAGACATCGACGGCGAGGCCAAGGCCCGGCCCCTGGATCTCGCCGCGCCAGACCGGCTTCAGCGGATTTCCCAGCACGAAGCAGGAGACGATGTCCGTCCCTCCGGAGATGGAGGCAAGATGGATGTCCGGCTTGATGCCTTCATAGACGAAGGAGAAGCCCTCCGGCGAGAGCGGAGATCCGGTGGACGTCATCAGGCGCAGGTGGGGGAGGTCATGCGTTTCACGCGGGACGAAACCGCTCTTGCGCACCGCGTCGATATACTTGGCCGAGGTGCCGAACACGGCAAAGCGCTCCTCCTGCGCATAGTCGAACAGCACCTTCTCGTCGGGAGCGAAGGGGGAGCCGTCGAACAGGCAGAGCGTCGCCCCGACCGCCAGTCCGGAGACCAGCCAGTTCCACATCATCCAGCCGCAGGTGGTGAAATAGAACAGCCGCTCGCCAACCTCGAGGCTGCAATGCAGCCGATGCTCCTTCAGATGCTGAAGTAGCACCCCTCCGGCGGAATGGACGATGCATTTCGGAACGCCCGTGGTTCCCGAAGAGAACAGAATGTAGAGAGGGTGCGCGAAGGGAAGACGGACATATTCGACCTCGCGCGCATCGAATGGCGCAATGAAATCCGCAAGGGTCCGACCGTCGGGAAGCGACGCGGCAAGCGCCGGAGCGTCGCCGGCATAGGGGACCACCAGCACCGGAACGGCGAGCACGTCGGCGACCTCCCGCACCTTGTGGGAAACGTCCTGGAGCTTGCCGTTGTACCAGTAGCCGTCGCATGTGATGAAGAGCCTGGGCGTGATCTGGCCGAAACGGTCGAGCACGCCCTGCGTGCCGAAATCGGGCGAACAGGACGACCAGACGGCGCCGATCGAGGTCGCGGCCAGCATCAGCGCGACGGTCTCGGGCATGTTCGGCATCATCGCGGCGACGCGATCGCCCTTCTCGATGCCGGCGGCCCGCATCGCCTGCTGGAGGCGGGAGACCTCCGCATGCAGGCGATCCCAGGACCAGGTGTCGCGCGCCTTGTCTTCGCCCCGGAAGATGATGGCTTCGCCGGCGCCCCGTTGGGAGAGAAGATTTTCCGCGAAGTTCAACCGGGCGTCCGGGAAGAACCGCGCACCGAGCATGTCGGCGCCATTCACCAGGACGCGAGAACCAGGCTCTCCCTTGACGCCGCAGAACTGCCAGACGGCCATCCAGAATTCTTCCGGTTGCTGCACCGACCATTCATGGAAGTCATCCACCGACGTCGGGGGACTGTCGTATCGTTCGGCGCACCAGGCCATGAACGATCGCAGCGGCAGGTCCTGCCGAACGCCGGAAGGTGTCCACAACGGCTGTTCAGAATTCATGGAACTCCTCCATCCCCTCAGAGAACCTCCTATAGCATGCTGCGCCGCAGGATGAACGGCCGATTGGAGGTGCGGGTGTACAGTTTGCGCCGCAGGCGCGTTTCCTGTAATCGGCAGGCCTGATCAGCAACCGGTCAGGACAAGAGCGAGAAGCCGGCGAGGCTCAGGAGGCGAATGGCAAAGGGAGTTCGCGCGCCCTCAAGGGGACTGCTTCGCCGCCTGTGGCGTCCGGCCCTGCTGGCGATCCTGTTTGTCGCCCTGCTTTCGCTGGCGGTTCAGCTGCTGGCGCCCGTGCTCGTCTCGAGCACGATCGTCCGTGACGGGATCGAGCGCGTGCTGTCGGAATGGACCGGGCATGACGTGCGCATCGAGGGCCCTCCGAGGCTCAGCTTCTGGCCGCAGCCGGAAATCGAGGTCAGCCGCGTCGTCATCACCAAGCCTACCCCGGACGGCATCCGCGTGCTCGCGCGCGTCTCGCGAATGACCGCCGAGTTCCGCCTTCTCAAGGCGATCCGCGGACGGCTGGAATTCCACAACTTCGCGCTCTTCGACCCGGAGATATTCCTGGAACGCGACCGGGACGGCCATCTGGACTGGGCGCAGGAGGGTCGCCTCAGCGAGGCCGTCGGCGGCGCGGTCGAGGAGAACGGACACGTCGTCCTGGACCCGTCACTGGACCTCGCACTCGACGACGTCACGATCAGCAACGGGCGCGTCGAGATAAAGGACATGGCGACGGGTCGCGTCTGGTCGAGCCGGGGCATTTCCGGCGAACTCGATTGGCCCCGGCTGTCCGGACCCGCTTCGCTGGACGTCGCGGCCATCGTCAACGGCCAGCAATTGCATCTTTCCGGCTCATCGAGCCAGCCTCTCCTTCTGCTTGCGGGTCGCGCTGCCCCGCTCGAGTTCTCCCTCGATGCCGACATCCTCGACGCGGAGTTTACCGGAACAGCCGGTCTTGGAACGGGAAGTCCGGTATCCGGCGTCCTGAAGCTCTCGATACCGGATCCGGAAGCCGCTCTTGCCTGGGCGGATGTCCCCGTCGGCGACCTTGCGCACATGGGACCCTTGTCCATGGAAGCCCGGCTCGTGACGATCGAGGGCGCGCTGCGATTTGACGAACTTCGGCTCTCCACGGGCCTGATGGAGGTGAACGGCATACTCGACCTTCTCCTCCGGGAGGACCGTCCGCCGCGCCTGACCGGGACGCTTGCCTCGAACCGCTTCGACCTTGCCGTCCTGCAGGCCACCACTCGCCCCAAGCCTCCGGGACATGCGGGCGGGGATTTCCTCGAGGGGCTGGAACTCGACCTGCGCATATCGGGGAAGGAGGTCTCGCTCGCGACCCTGACCCTGACGGACGTCGCGGTGAGCATCGTCCGCGAGAACGGCCAATCCCGTTTCGACCTCGTCGACGGTTCGCTTGCAGGTGGCGAGATCAACGCCCAGGTCGTCACCTCCGCGCCCGAGGCGGAATTCAGCACCAATGCCACGATTTCGGTCCGGGATGCCGATCTTGGCGAGATCCTCGAAACGCTGAGACTTCGCGGCCCCATTCCCCGGGCCCGGGGCTCGCTTCGCCTAGTCCTGGCGACGAGGGACGACGGCTGGGCCGGCTTGCGCCGGGGACAGGGCTCCTTCCAGATGACGACCGGCCCGGGAACCCTGCTCGACATGGACCCGAATACGGTCCTTGCCCGCGCGCGGCAGGGACGCCATCAGCCGCTGATCAATCCCGGCGGACAGGATTTCGATTACGAGAAGCTGGAACTTGCCGCGACCTTCGCGCGTGGTGTGGCGGAAATCCAGACAGGTATCATCGAAGGCAACGGCCTGATCGTCGCATTTTCCGGCGCGCTGCCGCTGGCGGACGCCGGCGTGGCACTGTCGGCGACGATCCGCAGGGCGGACGGTCTGGAGGACGCCGATGCCCTGTTCATCGGCGGATCGCTTTCGGAGCCCGTGGTCATTGCGGTGATGCCGCCGACATCGCCGGCTACCGGGGACTGAGCGGAGCGCCCATGCCAATGCCGGAAACGTCTGTCTCTCACGCTTAGACCGATGCTCGGCATCCCCGCTCCTCTCAGACGGCTCCCCGCAGCGCGACATGCTCGTCGCGGATCCGCCTGAGTTCCGAGCGCTTGGAGGCGAAGGAGGCGAAGATGACGCCGAGCGTCACGAGCCCGATCAGGATCGTGCAGATCGCGTTGATTTCCGGTGTCACTCCAAGCCTGACCTGCGAATAGATCTTGATCGGCAGGGTCGTCGCGCCAGGGCCGGTCGTGAAGCTTGCGATCACCAGATCGTCGAGCGACAGGGTGAAGGCCAGCATCCATCCGGCAGCGACGGCCGGCATGATCAGCGGGAGCGTGACCTTGAAGAAGGTCTTCACCGGCGGGCATCCGAGATCGAGCGCCGCCTCTTCCAGGCTCCGGTCGAAGGTGAGCAGGCGCGACTGAACGACGATCGCCACATAGCACATGGTGAAGGTCGTATGCGCGATGGTCACCGTCCAGAAGCCACGGTCGATGTTGAGTGCCACGAACAGGAGGAGCAGCGACAGCCCTGTGATGACTTCGGGCATGACCAGGGGCGCGTAGATCATCCCGGAAAAGGCCATCCGTCCGGGAAAGCGCGCGTACCGGACAAGGGCAAGCGCCGCCAGCGTTCCGAGCACTGTCCCGAGCGTGGCGCTCAGCAGCCCCACCCGCGCCGTGACCCAGGCAGCGTCCATGAGGCCCTGGTTGGCCCACATGGCGGCGTACCACTGCGTTGAAAACCCGCCCCACACCGTCACGAGGCGCGAGGCATTGAAGGAGTAGACGATCAGGATGATGATCGGAATGTAGAGGAAGGCGAAGCCCAACGTGAGGACGACGGGGTCGAAGCGTGAGGACTTCATCTCACCTCACCTTCTGCTGCTGGTTCTGGAAGATCATGATCGGCACCACCAGTACCAGAAGGAGGAGAACCGCCACCGCGGAGGCGAGCGGCCAGTCGCGATTGCCGAAGAACTCCGTCCACAACGTCTTGCCGATCATCAGGGTCTGCGCACCGCCCAGCAGGTCGGGAATGACGAACTCGCCGGTGATCGGTATGAAGCAGATCATCGAACCGGCGACGACGCCCGGCAGCGAGAGCGGGAAGGTGATCTTCCAAAAGGCCTTCCAGGGCGGGCATCCGAGGTCACTGGCCGCCTCCAGCAGCGTGCCGTCCATCTTTTCCAGGGCGGCATAGAGCGGCAGCACCATGAAGGGCAGGTAGGAATAGACGATGCCGATGAAGACCGCGATATCGGTCCGGTAGATCTGGACCTGCTCGTCCGGCCCGAAAAGCCCGACCGCCTGGAGGAGGACCGTGAGCAGCCCTTCCGGTTTCAGGATGCCGATCCACGCATAGACGCGGATAAGAAACGATGTCCAGAACGGCAGGATCACCAGCATGACCAGCGTGGGGCGCAACGAAGCCGGGGCGCGAGCCATGGCAAGCGCCATCGGGTAGCCGATCAGGAGCAGGAGGATAGTCGAGATCGCCGCGATCCGGAGAGAGGAAAGGTAGGACTGCAGGTAGAGGGGATCTTCCAGAAGGAAGGCGTAGTTTTCAAAATCCAGCTGCCCGACGAAGTCGCCGATCATGCCCGGCCCTTCGAACACCGGCAGATAGGGAGGCATGGCGATCGCCGTGTCCGACAGCGATATCTTCAGGATGATCAGAAAGGGCGCGGCAAAGAAGAGCAGCAGCCACACATAGGGGATGATGACGACCAGCCATCTTGCCGGTCCCGCCTGGGGAGGTGCCGCCGTGTCAGCCATTCTACGCTCCCCTCAGTTCGTCAGGATCAGCCCGGCGTCCCTGGACCAGCTCAGCCAGACCATGTCGCCGAACGTGATCGGGCGGTCGACCAGCCGCGAGACATTCGCCTGGGCAGCGCGGATGATCCGACCGTCTTCCAGCCTGACGAGGAAGATGGAGAAATCTCCGAGATAGCCGATGTCCCAGACCTCTCCGTAGGCGGCATTGACGGTCGTCTCCGCCGGCGGATCGATCGTGATGCGAACCTTCTCGGGGCGGATGGCGAACGCGGCGCTGCTGCCGGGAACCGCCGCGGCTTCCTGCTCCACGGCGACCACAAGCCCGTCGCAGTTCATGGTGAGGATCGGGGGCGAGCCGCCTTCCCCGAGGCCAGTGACGGTCCCCTCCATGATGTTGATGTCGCCGATGAAGTCCGCAACGTAACGGCAGTTGGGCGCCTCGTAGATCTCGGCGGGCGTGGCAACCTGCACGATCCTGCCCTTGTCCATCACGGCGATCCGGTCGGACACCGTCATCGCCTCTTCCTGGTCGTGGGTGACGATCAGGAAGGTCAGGCCCAGCGTGTGCTGGATGTCCATCAGTTCGAACTGGGTTTCCTCGCGCAGCTTCCGGTCCAGCGCGCCGAGAGGCTCGTCGAGCAGGAGCACCTTCGGCCGCTTGGCGAGCGAACGGGCCAGTGCCACGCGCTGCCGCTGGCCGCCCGACAGTTGCCCCGGCTTGCGCCTTGCGAATTCCTCGAGCCTGACGAGCCGCAGCATTTCCTGGACGCGCGCTTCGATTTCACCCTTCGGCAGCTTGTCCTGCTCCAGCCCGAAGGCGATGTTCTTCTCCACGGTCATGTGCGGGAAGAGCGCGTAGCTCTGGAACATCATGTTCGTCGGCCGCCGATAGGGCGGGACGCCGGAGATGTCCTTTCCCTGCAGGAAGATGCGTCCCTCGGTCGGCTCCTCGAAACCGGCCAGCATCCGCATCAGGGTCGTCTTGCCGCAGCCCGAGGGGCCGAGGAGCGAGAAGAACTCCCGCTCGTAGATATCGAGGCTCAGATTGGTGACGGCCGTGAAATCCCCGTAGCGCTTGGTGATGTTCTCAAAGCGGATGAATGGTACGGCGTCGGGTTCCACCCAAGGAGCGAAGGTGCGTTTTACTGGTCCCAGCGATCTGGCCATGCCTGCTCCGTCGAGCGTTGAAAATATCAGATACAAGAAAGCGAAGGGCGGGTCAGTGCCCGCCCCTTGCGTTTAGCTGCCCGTCTTGACCTGGGTCCAGATCCTGTTGAGCACGCGCTGCTCGCGCGGCCCGTAGGGAGAGATGGTGAACAGTTCGGAGAGCGTCTCGGCCGGTGGATAGACGGACGCGTTCTCCAGCACTTCCTTGTCCAGGAACTCCTGCGAAGCAAGATTGCCGTTGGCATACTGGACGTAGTTCGAGGCCTTGGCGATCACTTCCGGCTTCATCAGGTAGTTGATGAACTCATGGGCTTCGTCGACATTCTTGGCGTCGGCCGGAATGGCGAGGTTGTCGAACCACATGTAGGTGCCTTCCTTCGGGATCACATATTCGATGTTGACCCCGTTTCCTGCCTCCTCGGCCCGTGCCTTCGCCTGCAGGACGTCGCCGGACCAGCCCATGGAAATGCAGGTGTCGCCATTGGCGAGCTCGTCGATATAGGCCGACGAGTTGAAGGTTTTCACGTACGGGCGGATCTTCGTGTAGACTTCGCCACCCGCTTCCAGGTCGGCGGTTTCCTTGCTGTCCGGGTCCTTGCCGAGATAGTCTATCGCGATTGCGAAGGTCTCGTCGGAGGCGTCGAGGATGTTGATGCCGCAGGCCTTCAGCTTCTCGGCGTTTTCAGGCTTGAAGAGGATATCCCAGCTATCGACCGGGACGTCCCCGAGAGCTGCCTTCACCTTGTCGACGTTATAGCCGAGCCCGGTCGTGCCCCACATGTAATTGACCGCATATTCGTTGCCGGGATCGTACTTGGCCAGGCGCTCCGAAATCTCGGGCCACATGTTCGACAGGTTCGGAAGCTTCGACTTGTCGAGCTTCTGGAAGACGCCCGCCTGGATCTGGCGCGCGAGGAAGGGGGCCGTCGGGACGACGACGTCGTAGCCCGAGCCGCCGGCAAGCAGCTTCGTCTCGACGATCTCGTTGGAATCGAACACGTCATAGACGACCTTGATGCCCGTTTCCCTGGTGAAATCCTCCAGCACCGACTCGTCGATATAGTCGGACCAGTTGTAGACGTGCACCACCCGTTCCTGGGCCATGGCACCCGTTGCGGCAACGGCAAGGCCCGCAACGGTTGCAGCAAGATGCAGCAGCTTGGTCTTCATGAGATCTCTCCACTTCGATTGCGGGCCGCCGGCGTAGCCGCACCCCATTTCGACGCGAGAGTAAGAAGGAAATTTTGCTGCCACAAGGAAAATGTGCAGTGCAGGATCGGTCACTGGAAATCGAATGCGCTAAGCCCGGTGACCATCTCGTCCAGCCCGAGCGGGCGCGTCAGCGGCGGTTCGGCGCGGGCAAGGCAGCCCTGGCGCTCGCAGAGGCGGCAGGCGGTTCCGGCGAGCACGTGCGCCGCGGCGTTTCCGACGGCCGCACCGTAGGCCGTCTCGCCGGCCAGCGACAGTTCGCATCCGAGGAGCAGGGCCGTCCGTCTTATCCGTTCGCCGAAGGCCGCCTGGGGTCCGTCGATCGTGCGCGACACAGTGAGATAGCGGGTGCCGTCCGGCATCTCCGCCGATTCCGCCAGGATCTGTCCCGGCTGGGCGAAGGCGGAGTGGATGCCGAGTTTCGGACAGTGCCCGCCGAAGGCCGCCTTGGGATAGCCCTGCGCGCCGGCCCGGCGGATCACGTTGCCGGCATGGTCCAGTTCGAGCAGGAAGAACGGAAGCCCGGCCGCGCCTTGGCGGCCAAGCGTCGTCATCCGGTTGGCGGCCTGCTCGAACGACACGTCGAAGCGGGACCTCAGGACGTCGATGTCGTAGCGGGTCCTCTGCGCCGCCGCGAGGAAGGCGCCATAGGGCATCATCAGCGCATGTGCCGCATAGCGCGCCAGTTCGAACCGGCCGATGCGGCGAGCCTCGCCGCTGGTGAAGGACAGGTCCTCCAGTTCCGCGAGGATTTCCGCCGACAGCGCCAGCTGCGCCGCTTCGACCGCCAGTTCGCGGGTCCTGTCAAAGGGTGACAGCCTCTCGGAGACGAAGAGCCGCATTGAATGGCGGTCGTAGCGGCGGCGAAGGTTGGGCATCGCGTGGACCGGCAGCGTCCGCACGGCAATTCCGTGCTCGGCCTTCAGCCAGGCCTTCAGCGCGCCCTGAAGATCCTCACCCGGACCGAGGCGCTGGGCGAATTGTTCGGCCGCGTCCTCGATCCGTCCGAAAAAATTCGGGCGCCGCTCGAGACGATCGCGGACCTCGTCGATAGGCAGATGGGTGCCGGAGACGGACGTCTCGTGCCCCTCGCGGGCCAGTATGTCCGTGAGGTCGGTCAGGCGGGCCGCCTGTTCGCGATAGGCCCGGTAGAGCTTCACCATCCCGAGCGCGGCATTGGGGGCCGCCTCCGCGACTTCGAGGATTTCCTGGTCGCCGGGAATTTCACCCGACAGAAGGGGATCAGCAAAAACCTCCCGGAGCTGCGTCGCCGCGCCATGCCCTTCGCCCTGCAGGAGGTCGAGATCGACCTTGTAGACGGAGGCGAGCTTGATGAGCAGCTGAACAGTGAGCGGCCGCTGGTTGCGTTCGATGAGGTTCAGATAGGAAGGCGATATCCCCAGCGCCTCCGCCATCGCCGTCTGCGTCAGGCCGAGCCCGAGACGCACGCGCCTGACCCGGGGTCCTGCAAAGATCTTCCGCTCAGCCATTTGTCACCATTTTTACACACCGAGACCGCTCGATGCCTTTGACTATTTTTACATCTTCACAGCCGCGATTGTCAAACGCGCGACATCCTAACCCTTTTGACAGTGCTGATTTTGCGTATTTTCTGGCTGTGCCGCGTTGAGGACTGTAAATCCAGTCACAGACGCAGGCAGCCACGGTTGCGGATGCGGAGGGCAATAATGGAAATGGAGTTCTGCGAATGACCGACTTTTACAACCTGATCGCCAATGCACCCAAGGGCCGCTACGACGGCATCGAGCGTCCGTATACCCCCGAGGACGTCAAGCGCCTGCGCGGCTCCGTCGAGATCAAGTACACGCTGGCCGAAATGGGTGCCAACCGCCTGTGGAAGCTGATCAACGAAGAGCCCTTCATCAATGCGCTCGGCGCTCTTTCCGGTAACCAGGCCATGCAGATGGTCCGCGCCGGGCTGAAGGCCATCTACCTCTCCGGCTGGCAGGTCGCCGCCGACGCCAATACCGCTTCGGCCATGTATCCGGACCAGTCGCTTTATCCGGCCAATGCCGCACCCGAGCTTGCCAAGCGCATCAACCGCACGCTCCAGCGCGCCGACCAGATCGAGACACAAGAAGGCAAGGGCCTTTCCGTCGATACCTGGTTCGCTCCGATCGTCGCCGACGCGGAAGCAGGCTTCGGCGGCCCGCTCAACGCCTTCGAAATCATGAAGGCCTTCATCGAAGCCGGCGCTGCAGGCGTCCACTTCGAAGACCAGCTCGCTTCTGAAAAGAAGTGCGGCCACCTCGGCGGCAAGGTCCTGATCCCGACCGCGGCCCATATCCGCAACCTGAACGCTGCGCGTCTTGCCGCCGACGTCATGGGCGTCCCGACGCTGATCGTCGCCCGGACCGACGCGGAAGCCGCGAAGCTCCTGACGTCGGACATCGACGAGCGCGACCAGCCCTTCGTCGACTACGATGCCGGGCGCACGGCCGAGGGCTTCTACCAGGTCAAGAACGGCATCGAGCCCTGCATCGCACGCGCGATCGCCTATGCGCCGCACTGCGACCTGATCTGGATGGAAACCGGCAAGCCGGATCTGGAGCAGGCCCGCAAGTTCGCGGAAGCCGTCCAGAAGGCGCATCCGGGCAAGAAGCTCGCCTATAACTGCTCGCCGTCGTTCAACTGGAAGAAGAACCTCGACGACGCCACCATCGCCAAGTTCCAGAAGGAGCTGGGCGCGATGGGCTACAAGTTCCAGTTCATCACGCTCGCCGGCTTCCACCAGCTGAACTACGGCATGTTCGAACTGGCCCGCGGCTACAAGGAGCGCCAGATGGCCGCCTATTCGGAGCTTCAGGAAGCGGAGTTCGCCTCCGAGGTCAACGGCTACACCGCCACCAAGCACCAGCGCGAAGTCGGCACCGGCTATTTCGACGCCGTCTCGATGGCGATCACCGGCGGCCAGTCCTCGACCACCGCAATGAAGGAATCGACCGAGACCGAGCAGTTCAGGCCGGCAGCCGAATAACCTTCGCGGTCCCTCTTCTCACCCGAGGAGGGGGACCGGCAATCCTGGATCAACACGTCAAGAACCCCGCATAAGAGGAGAAATGCAATGACCCCACAGACCCGTGTCAAGGAACGTGCCGAAGAACAGGCCTCCGCCATGACGACCGACCAGCAGGCCATGATCCGCATGGTCGCCAACGACCTGCACCGGCTCAACCAGTCGGTCATGAAGGCGGTGGATGCCGGCGTATCGGTCGAACTCGTCCGTTCCGCCCGTCACCACGGCGGCGACGGAAACTGGGGCGATCTCCTCATTCCGGTCGTTGTCACCCAGGCACACTAAGGGGGCTGGGGATGACGGAAGGGCGCCGTCGGCGAGACGGCGCCCTTTTGCGTTTCAGCGTCAGGAGCCGGGGCGGCGGCCTGAAAACAGGTCGGCCTGCCTGCGGACAAGATCGGCTATCCGGTCCACGACCATGCGGATTTCCCGCCGGTGACGGTCGTCATTGTTCATCACGATCCACTGGGCGTGGCGAAGCGAGCCGATTTCCTCCCCTGCCCGCTCCAGCCGGTCGTCTTCATCACCCACGAAACAGGGCAGGACTGCGACACCCGCACCCGCCGCCGCCAGATCGCGCAGGGACCGCGGCCGGTTGACGGTTACCGCGATCGCGCCCGCCTGATGCTCGTGCGGATACCGGAGATAGGCGGAAATCGCGTCCTCTTCCGTAACGGCGAGCCAGCGATTTTCTGAGGCGGGTGCAGCGCTGCGGGAGCGGTAGGCGGCATAGGCGACCTCGCCCAGTCGCCGCGCGGCAAGATTGGCCTCGTCCGGTTCGAAGGCCCGGATGCCGATGTCGCTTTCCCGGTGCGCGAGGCTTGCCCGCCGCTCGGCAATGAAAATGTCGAGCCGAAAATTATCCGCACCCGTCTGGAGCTTCGCGTGGTTGCGGGCCATCCACCAGGCAAGCCAGGTACCGCAGGCGATCCGCACCAGGGGCGAGGCGCCGCCCTCCTGCTGCCAGGTATCGATCCGCCGGGCAGCCCCCTCCATCTCCCTGACCTGCTCGAGAAGCACGGCGCCCTCGGAGGTCAGCCGATAGCCAGTCCGGCTCCTGACGAAGAGCGGACGCCCGACCCCGGCTTCCAGTTCGAGCATGCGACGGCCGATCGTGGCCGGGCTCAGGCCGGTCACGCCCGCGGCACCGGACAACCCGCCATAGCGCGCGACCTGCAGGAAAAGCTCGTAGGTATCCCAGCCTATGTTTTTCATGGGTGAAAAACGTAGCGCAGTTCCGACTGTTTAAGAAGACGGAGATCCGGTCTATCTGGGCTGACGACTTTTCATATGCGGAGGTAATGACAATGTATGACGTCGTCGCAGCGATCGTGGCATCGTCCCATTCGGCGCGGAGCCGGGAAACATGGATGCCTGAAAAGGAAGACCGATACTACGAGAGGTTCGCAACGCCGCTACCGCAGATTTCCCCGGTCATCCGCCGGATTGCGGGCAGGCTCGCCAGACCGATGACCGGCGAAGGAGCACGGCGGCTGTTTTCAGAAAACCGCCTGCAGCGCCAGCAGAACTGCGGTTGCGCCAGCGCTCAGCACCAGCAGACGTAAAACCCTGGCGTCCTCAGCCTTGGTGACGGCGATGGCACGGGCACGGCGAGCTTTCTGCATGATCTCAACCCCAAAAGCTTTATCGAACGCGGCCTGTCGGGACCGGCCGCATGCCTAGCTGACTACAGGATTTGGCCGGCATCAAGGCAGGATGGGCAAAGCAGCTTAACAAGGCCTGAATCGGCGAGGGCTACACGGCGTCCCCGCAGACATGGCCGGATGCCCAGGCCCACTGGAAATTATAGCCTCCCAGCCAGCCGGTCACATCCACGCATTCGCCGATGAAATGGAGGCCCGGGACTTTCCTCGCCGCGAGCGTCCGGGAATCCAGTTCCCGGGTATCGATGCCGCCGAGCGTGACCTCGGCCGTCCGATACCCCTCGGACCCCGCCGGCCGAACGCGCCAGTCCTGGGCGGAGGCGGCGATCGCCCGGAGCATCCTGTCGGGGCAATCCGCCAGCGGGACAGTCGGGACGACACCCGACCGTTCCACGAGGTACTGCGCCAGACGCCTTGGCAGGACATCCGACAAGACCGTCAGCGGGGCCTGGCGCCCGTTGTCCCTGCGGGCCGACCTCAGGAGTTCGAAGAGGTCCCGCTCCGGCTCGATCTTCAGCACGATCTCGTCGCCTTCGCGCCAATAGGACGAGATCTGGAGGATGGCCGGCCCGCTCAATCCGCGGTGAGTGAAGAGCAGGGCTTCGCGGAAAGCGGTCTTGCCGTGGCGCACTTCCGCGGGCACCGAAACGCCCGACAGTGGCGCAAGGCGCTCGAGCGTTTGCGGATCAAGCGTCAGCGGAACGAGGCCCGGACGGGGCTCGATCACGTTCAGCCCGAACTGCTCGGCAATCCGATAGGCAAGGCCAGTGGCGCCCATCTTCGGAATGGACTTGCCTCCCGTCGCGACGACCAGCGCCCCGGCCTCTACGGCACCCCCGGAAGTTTCGACGCGGAACGTGTCTCCGGTATGCTCCACCGAGGATATCTCCTGCCGGAGTTCCATTTCGACACTGGCCGCGCGCATCTCGTCCGCCAGCATGCCAATGATCTCCCTGGCGCTGCCGTCGCAGAAAAGCTGGCCGAGCGTCTTCTCGTGCCAGGCGATCCGGTGCTTCTCCACCAGCGCAATGAAGTCCCGCGGGGTGTATCGGGCGAGCGCGGACTTGGCGAAGTGAGGATTGGCGGAGATGTAGTTTGCCGGCGAGGTTCCGGTATTGGTGAAGTTGCATCGCCCACCGCCGGAAATGCGGATCTTTTCGCCGGGCGCTTTTGCGTGGTCGAGGAGCAGTACCTTCCTGCCGCGCTGCCCGGCGCGAATGGCGCACATCATTCCTGCGGCTCCAGCTCCAAGAATGACGGCGTCGAATTTGCGGACCAAGTGGGGCTCCCTTCAAGCAGGCCTCCCCTGTTTTCGATCGGCCGGACAAAGTCAATGCCGCCCCCTCGCCAATCGCCAATCTCCGGGTATGATGGCGCTCCGATCAACGCATTCCGGTGCTTCATGACGCGCAATAAACCGTCGCCTGCCCCTTCCACTGGGCCCGTGCTGAAATCAACCGGCACACAGCCCACGCCACCCGTCCTCACCTCATTGCGCGGCGTACGCGACTGGCAGGAAGCCGTTGCCTGGCTGCGGGCACGCGGCATCGAGGACGTGGAATGCATCACGCCGGACCTGGCGGGCGTCCCCCGCGGCAAGATGATGCCGTCGTCGAAGTTCACCTCCAACACCTCGCTCGCGCTGCCTTCCGCGCTTTACCGGCACACGATCTCGGGGGAGTATCCGGACGAGACGGCAAGCTTCCGCTACGAGCCCCGCGACAGCGACCTGAAGCTGGTCCCCGACCTTTCGACCCTCTCCGTCGTGCCATGGGAGACCGACCCGACGGCACAGGTCATCTGCGACGTCGTCGGCATCGGCGGTCAAAACGTGCCTTACACGCCGCGCGCGGTCCTGAAGAACATCGTCGATCTATACCTCGAGCGCGGCTGGAAACCGGTGGTCGCACCGGAAATCGAGTTCTACCTCGTCGCCAAGAACGATGACCCAGACTACCCGCTCCATCCGCCCAAGGGGCGTTCCGGGCGCGCCATTCTCGGCGGCCAGGGATATTCGATCGCCGGCATCAACGAATTCGACGAACTGATCGATGACATCTATCACTTCTCCGAAAAGCAGGGCCTGGAGATCGACACGCTGATCCACGAGGAGGGACCGGCCCAGCTGGAGATCAACCTGAGGCACGGCGATCCGATCGAGCTTGCCGACCAGGTGTTCCTGTTCAAGCGCACCATCCGCGAGGCGGCACTGAAGCACGGCATCTACGCGACCTTCATGGCAAAGCCGATGCAGGGCCAGGCCGGTTCCGCGATGCACATCCACCAGTCGGTCGTCGACATGGAGACCGGGCGGAATGTCTTCTCGAACGAGGACGGCTCTCCCTCCAGGGAATTCTTCCACTTCATCGGCGGCATGCAGACCTACGTCCCCAAAGCGCTCGTGATGATGGCGCCCTACGTCAACTCCTACCGCCGCCTGACGCCCGACATGGCAGCACCGGTGAACAACGCCTGGGGATATGACAACCGAACCACGGCCTTCCGCGTCCCGGTTTCCGATGCCGCCGCGCGACGAGTGGAAAACCGCCTGCCAAGCTCGGATGCCAATCCCTACCTGGCGCTGGCTGCCTCGCTCGCCTGCGGCCTGCTCGGCATCATGAACAAGGTCGAGCCGGGGCCGCCCACGGAGCACAGTGCCAACGAGGGTTCGATCGAACTGCCGCGCGGCCTCCTCGAAGCCGTCTCGGCCCTTGAGTCCGAACCCGCCCTGTCGGATATTCTCGGCCCGGAATTCATCGGCCTCTATGCCGGCGTCAAGCGCGGCGAGTTCGAGACGTTCATGCAGGTCATCAGCCCCTGGGAGCGGGAGTTCCTGCTTCTCAACGTCTGAGCCGTCTCATGAGCGAATGGCAAAGCCCCATCGCGCCCGGGATCTCCTGGTATCAGGCCACGGCTGGCGAGCGGCCGACCTATCCCGCGCTCGATGGCTCCAGGGCAGCCGACGTCGCGATCGTCGGCGGGGGCTTCACGGGACTGCAGGCGGCCTTCAACCTCGCCCGGCGGGGCATTTCCGTCGTCGTCCTGGAAGGAGCCCGCGTCGGTGACGGCGCGTCCGGCCGCAACGGGGGGCAGATGGGTACCGGACAGCGCGCCTGGCCGGAGGAACTTGAACAGGCGATCGGCTTCGAACGCTCCAAGGCGCTGTTCGACATGGCCGAGGAGGCGAAACGGTACCTGCTCGATTTTGCGTCCGAGCACGACATCGACATCGACTACATGCCGGGACAGATGAACGTCGCCCACAAGCCGGGCCACGAGAAGGAATACCGCGCCAATGCCGAGATCGCCGCGGAGCGTTACGGCTACCCTCACCTGAGCTACATGGACCGGGAGGAAACGGCGGAGCGGACCGGATCCAGCCACTATTACTGCGGCGTCCGGGACACCGGCACCGGGCACATCCACCCGCTCAAGCTACTCATCGGCCTGGCGTGGGCGGCGAGAAGCGCCGGCGCGGACATACACGAGATGACGAAGGTCACCTCCATCCGGCGAGCCAGCGGAAAGACGCGGCTCGAGACGGCGCAAGGGACGGTCTCGGCCGAGCGCGTGCTCCTCGCCACGAACGGCTATATCGGCGAACTGGAGCCGGTCACCGCCAGCCACATCATGCCGATCGGGTCCTTCATCGCCGCAACGGAACCGCTCGACGCCCACCCGGGAGTGCTGCCGGGCGGCGAGGCGGTGGCGGACTCTCGGTTTGTGGTCCGCTATTTCCGCAAGTCGCGCGACAACCGCCTGCTCTTCGGCGGCCGGGAGGTCTATTCGTCCAGCAGCCCGCAGGACACCGCGAACTTCATCCGCCGCCAGATCGCCGAGACCTATCCGGAGCTGAAGGACATCGGCATCACCCACGCCTGGGGCGGATATGTGGGCATCACCATGCCGCGCCAGCCCTTCGTCCGCGAGGTCATGCCCGGCGTGACCTCGATCGGCGGTTATTCCGGTCATGGCGTCATGCTGTCCAATTTCTGCGGCAAGCTCTACGCCGACCGCATCACCGGCTCGGCAAGTCCGCTCGCCGAACTCGAGGCCCTCGACGTGCCGAGCTTCCCGGGCGGCCTGCGCCTGCGCAAGCCGCTGCTGTTTCTCGCGCTTACATGGTACGCGCTGCGCGACCGTCTATGAGGCACGAACCCAAAAAAGCTGCCCGGGGACTGGAATTTTTAAATCGATTAGATTAGGTAGAACCGAGTTCGAAAAGACGAAAGACGATCCTTATGAGCAGCCAGATAATCCCGGTCGATCCCTTTGATTGCGTCGTCTTCGGCGGGGCTGGCGACCTCGCGGAGCGCAAGCTTCTGCCGGCGCTCTATCATCGGCAGATCGAGGGACAGTTTTTGGAGCCGACGCGGATCATCGGCGCGTCCCGCAGCCCCCTGTCGGATCAGGAATACCGGACTTTTGCCCGCGAGGCGCTCCGCAAGCACCTGAAGCCCGGCGAGTACAACGACACGGAAGTGGACAAGTTCTGCGAACGCCTGTTCTACATCCCGGTCGATGCGAAGTCGGAGGGGGGCTGGGAGAAGCTCAAGGCTGAGCTCGACTCCGGCCGCGACAGGGTCCGCGTGTTCTACCTCGCGGTGGCGCCGGCAATCTTCGGACCGATTTCCGAGAAGATCCGGGAGCACGACCTGATCACCGACCAGACCCGGATCGTCGTCGAGAAGCCTATTGGCCGCGACCTTGCCTCGGCGCTGGAACTCAACGACACGATCGGCCGGGTATTCCGCGAGGAACAGATCTTCCGCATAGACCACTATCTCGGCAAGGAAACGGTGCAGAACCTGATGGTCCTGCGCTTCGCCAATGCCCTCTACGAGCCGCTGTGGAACGCCCAGCACATCGACCACGTGCAGATCACGGTTGCGGAATCCGTCGGCCTGGAAGGCCGGGCCGGCTATTACGACACGGCCGGCGCGCTGCGCGACATGGTCCAGAACCACATCCTGCAGCTCGTCTGTCTCGTCGCCATGGAGGTCCCCTCGTCGCTGAGCGCGGAATCGCTGCGCGACGAAAAGCTGAAGGTGCTGAGGGCCCTGAAGCCGATTACCGAGGACAATGTGGAGCACCTGACCGTTCGCGGCCAATATCGGGCCGGAGCGTCGGCCGGCGGCCCGGTGAAGGGATATCTCGACGAACTGGAGGGCGGCGTCTCCGATACGGAAACCTTCGTCGCCATCAAGGCGGAGATCGGCAACTGGCGCTGGGCGGGCGTGCCCTTCTATATCCGCACCGGCAAGCGGCTGGCGGCAAGGGTGTCGGAGATCGTCATCACCTTCAAGCCGATCCCCCACAACATCTTCGATCACGCGGCCGGCCGCGTCTCCGCCAACCAGCTGATCATCCGGTTGCAGCCGGACGAAGGCGTCAAGCAGTCGCTGATGATCAAGGATCCCGGTCCCGGCGGCATGCGCATGCGCAACGTGTCGCTCGACATGAGCTTCGCTGAAGCGTTCGCCGTTCGCAATCCGGATGCCTACGAACGTCTGCTGATGGATACGATCCGCTCGAACCAGACGCTGTTCATGCGCCGTGATGAAGTGGAGGCCGCCTGGCGTTGGGTCGATCCAATTCTGAAGGGCTGGGAAGCCACGGGACAGGCGGTCCAGGGCTACACCTCCGGAACCTGGGGACCAAGCCAGGCCATCGCGCTGATCGAGCGCGACGGCCGCACCTGGCACGAGGGCTGATACAATGGAGCCGATCCTGCATGAATTCGCCAACGGCAGCGCGCTCGCGGAGAAGCTTGCTGATCAGGTTGCCCATCGGCTGGCTGCAGCGGTTGAAGCGCGCGGCAAGGCAAGTCTCGCCGTTTCAGGCGGCTCCACCCCCAAGGCGTTCTTCCGCGCGCTCGCCGACCGGGATATCACTTGGCCCAAGGTGACGATCACGCTGGTCGATGAGCGTTTCGTTCCCGCCGACCATCCGCGGTCCAATCACCTCCTCGTTCGGGAAAACCTGTTGCAGGGCAAGGCGGCCGCAGCGCGCTTCGTCCCGCTCTACCACGATTGCTCCAGCGCCGAGGAAGCCGCGCGACTGGCCACGACGGAAGTGGCGGCGGCCATTACTCCTCCCTTCGACGTCGTGATCCTCGGCCTCGGTGCCGATGGCCATACCGCTTCGTTTTTCCCGCATGGCAGCACGCTTGCCAAGGCACTCGATGCCGCCGCGCCTCGCTGCGTCCTGCCGATGGAGGCGGAAGGTGCCGGGGAACCCCGACTGACCTTTTCCTTTTCCAGCCTCAGCGATGCGGGACTGCTTGTCCTGCATCTGGAGGGGCTGGCCAAGAAGGACGTACTCATGCAGGCGCAGGACGGAACCGACGAGATGGAGATGCCGATCCGCGCGGTTCTCCATCGGGCCGCCTCGCCGGTGGACATCTACTGGGCGCCCTGACGTCCGACGCGACGCATCACCCGGAGCAACTCGACGGCATCTGCCGCTCCCTGCCGGCTTGCTCCCGAACCAAAGGACATGGCCATGGCTGCTCATTCACAGATCGAAGCTATCACAGCCCGCATTGTGGAACGGTCCAAGCCGCGCCGCGAGCGCTATCTCGACCAGGTGCGTTCGGCGATTTCGCGCGGGCCCCATCGGGCCGTCCTTTCCTGCGGCAACCTCGCGCACGGCTTTGCTGCCTGTTCCCCCTCCGACAAGGCTGATCTTGCGGGAGACGTGGTCCCCAACCTCGGCATCATCACCGCCTATAACGACATGCTGTCGGCGCATCAGCCCTACGAGACCTTTCCGGCCATCATTCGCGAAGCGGCACGGGAAGCCGGCGGCGTGGCGCAGGTGGCGGGCGGCGTGCCTGCCATGTGCGATGGGGTCACCCAGGGCCAGCCGGGCATGGAACTTTCGCTGTTCTCGCGCGACGCGATCGCCATGGCAGCGGGCATCGGCCTCTCCCACAATATGTTCGACGCGGCGGTCTTTCTGGGGGTTTGCGACAAGATCGTCCCGGGACTGGTGATCGCGGCCCTGACGTTCGGCCACCTGCCGGCGGTCTTCATTCCCGCAGGCCCGATGACGTCGGGACTTCCCAACGACGAGAAGTCGCGCGTCCGCCAACTCTATGCCGAAGGCAAGGTCGGCCGGGCGGAACTGCTTGAGGCGGAATCGAAGTCCTACCACGGCCCCGGCACCTGCACCTTCTACGGCACGGCCAATTCCAACCAGATGCTGATGGAGATCATGGGCTTCCATACGCCCGGCTCATCGTTCATAAATCCCGGCACGCCGTTGCGGGACGCGCTGACAAAGGAAGCCGCGAAACGGGCTCTGGCGATCACGGCGCTCGGCAACGAGTTCACGCCCGCCGGCGAGATGATCGACGAGCGCTCGATCGTCAACGGCGTTGTCGGCCTGCACGCGACCGGGGGCTCCACCAACCACACGCTTCATCTCGTCGCCATGGCACGCGCGGCCGGAATCCATCTGACGTGGCAGGACATCTCCGAGCTTTCCGACATCGTGCCGCTGCTGGCGCGGGTCTATCCGAACGGGCTTGCCGACGTGAACCATTTCCACGCCGCGGGCGGCATGGGTTTCCTGATCAAGCAATTGCTGAAGGCCGGGCTCGTCCACGACGACGTCCGCACCGTCTTCGGCCACGGCCTCGAGGCCTACACCGTCGAAGCCAGGCTCGACGACGCGGGCGGCATCGTCCGGCAGCCTGCCCCGGAAGACAGCGGCAATGCCAAGGTCCTGGCGAGGGCGGAAGCTCCCTTCCAGCCGAATGGCGGGTTGAAAATGCTCACCGGAAATCTCGGCAAGGCCGTCATCAAGATCTCCGCCGTGAAGCCGGAGCGTCATGTGATCGAAGCGCCGGCGATCGTCTTCGACGACCAGCAGGAACTGCAGGAGGCCTTCAAGCGCGGCGACCTCAACCGCGATTTCGTCGCCGTCGTCCGGTTCCAGGGGCCGAAGGCGAACGGCATGCCGGAACTGCACCGGCTGACGCCGCCGCTCGGCGTTCTGCAGGACAGGGGCTATAAGGTGGCACTGGTCACGGACGGGCGCATGTCGGGCGCATCCGGAAAGGTTCCGGCCGCAATCCATGTGACACCCGAAGCCACCGACGGCGGGGCGATCGCAAGAATCAGGGACGGCGACATGGTCCGCCTCGACGCGGTCAAGGGCACGCTGGAAGTGCTGGTCGATGCAACGGAGTTCGAAGGGCGGACGCCCGCGACCGCGGATCTCGCGCAGAACGAGTTCGGCATGGGTCGCGAGCTTTTCGCGATCTTCCGGCAGAATGCGGGAACGGCCGACAACGGCGCGAGCGTCTTTGCCTGACCGACCCGCAGTCCTCCAGGCGTACTACCAGGAGCGGACGTCGAGCACCTTGTCCCGATGCGCGGGATGCGTGCTGAAGACGAAAATCCGGTCCAGTTCCTTCTGGCTCAGCAGCCGGAGGAAGCGGACTTCGATCGTGTTGTTGGCATAGGTCTTCATCAGGAGGCAACCGATCTTGGAGATACGGGCATCCGGGATGTCGAGATAGAACTGCTGGGGTAGCTTATACTGGGTCATGATCCCGATAATGGCCCCGCTCAACGAAATTCGAAGGATTTCGCAGCGGCGGGCGGCCATGTTGAGCACGCCATTCTCGGTATATTCGATCCGACCCGCGTTCATGGTGTCTTCCATAGGGTACCGCGTTTCGCGGTCGTACATGAAGGACTCTTCCTTGTTTAGGAAATGATTTTTCTTACCACTCAATGAATTCACAACCAAGTCTCCTGCAATGCGTGGGACACTACAGTGCGAAGTTTAACAGACGGTGTTCATCTCCCGGTAAGGATACAACAATGACTACTTGTACTGACGCGCGCCGTGCATCGGTGTTTCAGGCGCGGTAAGTATGGCCGTCGGCATCGAACAGATGGAGCTTGTCGGGAGAGGCCTTGAGACGCACGGTATCGCCGCGCTTGCCGCTCCAGATACCCGGAAACTTGGCGATCAGCGGCTCGCTGCCCGCAAGCCCCTCGATATAGAGAAGCGTCACCTCGCCCAGGGCTTCGACCAGGGCGATCGTTCCCTCGAACAGGAACTCCCCGTCCTCTGCGACCGAGAGGTCTTCCGGCCGCACGCCGAAGCTTGCCGGCTTGCCACGCTCGGAAGCATCTGTGCGGATCGGGACATCGACCGACTTGCCGGCGGCAAGGCCGACCGTCGTCGTCTCCCCGGTTTCGGTGATCGTCACCGGCAGGATGTTCATGGCCGGCGACCCTATGAAGCGGGCCACGAACAGATTGTGCGGCCGCTCGTAGAGATCGAGCGGCGCACCCACCTGCTCGATGCGACCGGCCGATAGGACGACGATGCGGTCCGCGAGCGTCATCGCCTCGACCTGGTCATGGGTGACGTAGATCATCGTCGTGTCCGGCATGGACTCGTTGAGCTTGGCGATCTCGATGCGGGTCGCCACGCGAAGGGCCGCGTCGAGGTTCGAAAGCGGCTCGTCGAAGAGGAACACCTTGGGATTGCGGCAGATCGCCCGGCCGATCGCGACACGCTGCCGCTGACCGCCCGACAAAGCTTTCGGCAGCCGGTCCAGATAGGGCGTGAGCTGCAGGATATCGGCCGCCGCGCGGACTCGCCGGTCGATCTCCGCCTTGCTCTCCTTGGCGATGCGCATGCCGAAGGCCATGTTGTCGTAGACGGTCATATGCGGGTAAAGCGCATAGGACTGGAAGACCATGGCTATGCCGCGCTTGGAGGGCGGCACCTCGTTCACCATCTGGCCGTCAATATACATCTCGCCGCCGGTGATGCTCTCCAGTCCGGCGATCATCCTGAGCAACGTGGACTTTCCGCATCCGGAAGGGCCGACGAAGACGACGAACTCCCCTTGTGCTATCTCCAGATCGATGCCGTGGATCACCTCGACCTGGCCATAGGCCTTGCGGATGTCCTTCAGAACGACGCCAGCCATTTTCTCCCCTCCTTCAGGCCCGCCGGGCAAAGAACGCCCCCCATGCGGGCAGGTTGATGCGGTTGCCTTCCACGGTGTTCTGGAAGCCATGGCCGTCCAGCACCTCCCAGTCTCCGGGCGGCGGTTCCGCCGAAGCATTCTCCGGCGACATGTTGAACATGCAAAGGATGATCTCGTTGCCGTAACACCGCTGATATTGCAGAAGCGTCTGGCTCGAGGGCAACATCTCCATCTCGCCCTTGACGAGCGCCGGGTGCTGCTTGCGGAAGGCAAGGAAACGCCTGTACTGCTCCAGCACGGAATCCGGGTCGCCGTACTGGGCGCCGACCGCCCGTAGCTGGTGCTCGACGGGAATGGGAAGCCAGGTCTTGTCGGCGGTGGAGAAGCCCGCATGAAGCGCCTGCGCGTCCCACACCATCGGCGTGCGGCATCCGTCGCGTCCCTTGAATTCCGGCCAGAACTGGATCCCGTACGGGTCCTGCAGGTCCGCGAAGCCGATGTCGGCTTCCGTCAGCCCCAGTTCCTCGCCCTGATAGATGCAGAACGATCCATGCTGGGTCATCAGCACCGCGGCCAGCATCTTCACATAGGCGTCGCGATCCTTGACCTCGGCGCCCCAGCGGCTGGCATGGCGGATGACGTCGTGGTTGGAGAAGGCCCAGCAAGCCCAGCCTTCGGGCGCAGCGATCGAAAAGGCGCTCTGGACCTCCGCCACACGCGACGGGGTCAGCGGGTCGGGCGCCAGGAATTCGAAGGCGTAGCACATGTGCATCTTGTCGCCGCCGGACGTATATTCGCCGACGATCTCCAGTCCGCGCTGGCTGTCGCCCACCTCGCCGACCGCCGCGATTGCCGGGAATTCGTCGAGGACCGCGCGGAAGCGCCTCAGGAAGTCGAGGTTCTCCGGACGGTTCTTGTCGTAGAGGTGTTCCTGAAAGTTATAGGGGTTCACCGCCGGTGCCGTCGAAGCGTTGCGGCGGGAGACATCAAGTGCCGGATTGTCGCGCAGCTCCCGGTCGTGGAAGTAGAAGTTGATCGTATCCAGGCGGAAGCCGTCCACGCCGCGCTTCAGCCAGAACCGGGTCATGTCGAGCAGGGCGTCCTGGACCTCGGGGTTGTGCAGGTTGAGATCCGGCTGCGAGGTCAGGAAGTTGTGCATGTAGTATTGCATGCGGGTCGGGTCCCAGTGCCAGGCGGACCCGCCGAAGATCGACATCCAGTTGTTCGGAGGCGTGCCGTCCGGCTTGGCATCCGCCCAGACATACCAGTCCGCCTTCGGATTGACCCGGCTCGAGCGGCTCTCGATGAACCAGGCATGCTGGTCCGAGCTGTGCGACATCACGAGGTCGATCATCACCTTGAGGCCCAGGCGATGCGCCTCGGCGATCAGGGCGTCGAAGTCCGAGAGCGTCCCGAACATCGGATCGACTTCCGTATAGTTCGACACGTCGTAGCCGAAGTCCTTCATCGGCGAGGGGAAGAAGGGCGAGATCCAGATGGCGTCGGCACCGAGGGCAGAGACGTGCGGGAGGCGCGCGGTAATGCCTTTCAGGTCGCCGATGCCATCGCCGTTGGAGTCCTGAAAGGAGCGCGGGTAGATCTGATAGATGACGGCGCCGCGCCACCAGTCCTTGTCCGGTGCCGCGGGGGTTCCTGCGAGTATGGTCATTCAGTGTCCTGTTGTCATGCGATGTAGATGCTTCAGCCGCCCTTGACCGATCCCGCCAGGAGTCCGCGGACCAGATACCTCTGGAGCGCGAAGAAGACGAGGACGGGGACGATGATGGTGATGAAGGCGGAGGCGGTGAGGATTTCCCAGTTTCCTCCCCTGGAGCCGAGAAGCGCGTTCAGCGCGCCGGTAAGGACCAGCTGGTCGCGGCTGGCGCCCAGGAAGACGATCGCGACGAGCAGGTCGTTCCATACCCAAAGAAACTGGAAGATCGCAAACGAGGCGAGCGCGGGAAAGGAAAGCGGCAGCACGATCTTCATGAATATCTCGAAGTCGCTCGCGCCGTCGACCCGGGCGGATTCGATGATCTCCCTCGGAAGGCCGGAAATGTAGTTGCGCAGGAGGTAGATGGCGAGCGGAATGCCGAAGGCGGTGTGCGCCAGCCAGATGCCGGCATAGGTCTTGGACGGGACGCCGAAGAACAGGCTGATCTCGTTGTACATGCGAAGGAGCGGTATCAGCGACATCTGCAGCGGCACGACGATGAGGCCGATGACGGTGGCGATGATCAGCGCGCGCCCCGGAAACTCCATCCACGACAGCGCGTAGGCGGCAAAGGCCGCGATCAGGATGGGGATGATGGTGGCCGGGATCGTCACGGTCAGCGAATTGACGAAGGACTGGCCGAGGCCCTCTGCATTGAGGACGGTGCGGTAGTTCTCGTCGGTGAATTCCGGCGGCGTCGCGATCGTCAGATAGACGCGCTGGCCGCGGTTTCCCTCGAACGGCACAGCGCTGGAGTGAACATAGCTTCCGTCCTCGTTGACGGTCAGCGTCTCGCCATCGCCGAGATCGGCCGTCTCGCCGGCCTGGTAGGCGGCAGGCTCCTGCACGCGAACCCCGAAGGCCTTCACCGTTCCCGGCGCGCCCTCGTCGAAGACGTTGCCGGAAATGACGTGGTTCGCACCCTCCTGCCTCTGGGCGGAAGGTTCCGCCAGGCGCACCGCCGCAGTCTGGGACGAACTGGAGAATGCCGTCCACCAGCCGGATGTGGTGATCTGGTCGCGATCGCGGATGGAAGTCACGAGGATGCCGAGCGTCGGCACCAGCCAGAGGATGACGAGCACCAGCACGGCGAGGTGGACGAAGATGCGCGGAAGGCCGATCCGGCGGACGCGGGTCGCGAGAGCGGTCATGTCAGTGTCCTCCCGCTTCGCGGTTGGCGTGACGGATGTTCCAGATCATGATCGGCGTCACCGCGGCCATGATGACCAGCGCAATGACCGCACTCCGGCCTGAATCTCCACCGCCGCGGAACATCCAGTCGAACATCAGGTTGGCGAGTACCATCGTCCCCCACTGGCCGTTGGTCATGGTGAGCACGATATCGAAGACCTTGAGCACGAGTATGGTGATCGTCGTCCACACGACGGCTATCGTGCCCCAGATCTGCGGGACCATGATCTTCCAGAATATCTGCCAGCCGTTGGCGCCGTCGATCACCGCCGCCTCGATCGTTTCTTCCGGGATGCCGCGCAGGGCCGCCGACAGGATCACCATGGCAAAGCCGGTCTGGATCCAGATCAGGATCGCCATGAGGAAGAAGTTGTTCCAGAACGGCAAGGCGATCCACACCTGCGGGTCACCGCCGAAAAACTGGACGATGGCGTTGAGCAGGCCGATCTGGGTCTGCCCCGTGCCACGGTATTCGTAGATGAACTTCCAGATCACCGAGGCACCGACGAAGGAGATCGCCATGGGCATGAAGACGAGGCTCTTGGCGATGTTTCCCCACCAGATGCGATCCGTCAGGACCGCGATCACCAGGCCGAGGAAGGTGCAGGCGGCCGGCACGACCAGGAGCCAGAGGAAATTGTTGAAGATCGATTGGCGAAAGCCCGCGTCGGACAGCGCCCAGCGATAGTTGGCCAAGCCGACGAAGACCGAGCCGGACCGGTCGTAGAAGGACAGGATCAAGGTCGCGATGACGGGATAGACGAGGTAGATGCCAAGAAGGATGAGGGCAGGCCCGAGAAACAGCCAGGGGCGGACGACCGCCCGCCGGTTCAGGTTGCGCGAGGCCCGGGCGACATCGTCGCCGGGGGTGGGCAGGACGAGCTGGAGTATCTTTTCCGATATCCAGTAATAGAGGACGCAGGCGAATACGCCGGCGACCATGACGCCGACGGCCGATACGATCTGTGCTGCCATCCTATCCCCTCCCCGCCGTTACCCGTCCATTGGCTGGATCGTCGTCTCAGCGGATCATGCGCCCGATCTTCGGCCGCATGATCCCGCCTCGCCTTACTTACTTCAATCCGTCCCAGGCATTCTGGATGTCCGTCGCCACGGCCTCTGCATCCTTGCCGCCGACATAGTCGATCATGCCCGTCCAGAAGGCGCCCGCACCGATCTTGCCCGGCATGAGGTCCGATGCGTCGAAGCGGAAGGTAGTGGCGGAGGTGAGGATCTCGCCCTGCTTCTTCAGCGGGTCGTTGGCATAGGCCTCGGCGTTGACACCCTTGTAGGGCGTGAGGAAGGCCGCCTGTGCCATCCAGACCTCGTGGGCGATCGGCGTCTTCAGGAAGTCGATGAAGGCCCGGGCAGCAGGGGTATCCTTGGTGATCGCCACGAGCGTTCCTGCACCGAGGACCGGGGTCCCGAGATCAGCCTTGGTCTCATATGTCGGCATGTAGAAGAAGTCCGCATCCTCCCCGAGTTCCACACCTTCGGGGAAGAAGGACGGGATGAAGGAGGCCTGGTGATGCAGGTAGCACTTCGGCGGAATTTCGAAGAGGCCCTTCGGGCTGTCGCGGAAGTCGGTCGAGGCGACCGCCGCCACGCCACCGCTGACATATTTGTCGTTGCGCGCGATCTTGCCGAATTCCTCGATCGCGCCCACCACGGCCGGATCGTTGAACTTGATCTCGTTGCTGACCCATTTGTCGTAGGTCTCGGCGGGCTGCGTGCGCAGCATCATGTCCTCGACCCAGTCCGTCGCCGGCCAGCCGGTGGCGCCGCCGGAGCCGAGGCCGATGCACCACGGCACGCCGCCGTCCTCGACGATCTGGTCGCTCAGCGCCAGCAGCCCCTCCATGGTTTCCGGCACTTCGTAACCGGCTTCCTCGAAGTTTTCAGGCACGTACCAGACAAGCGACTTCACGTCGGCCTTGTAGGGGAAGGCGTAGAAGGCTTCCTGCCCGTCCTTGCCCTTGTAGGTGCCGTAACCGATCCAGCTTTCCCCGGCGCCGTAGTTGTCCTTCACCCAGTTCTCGGTCTCCTCGCCGAGCGGGACGAGGAAGCCCTTCGACGCCAGGTCGGTAAACAGGCCGGGCTGCGGAAGGATGGTGATGTCGGGCGGCGAGCCGGCCTGGGTATCGATGACGATCTGCTGTTCGTAGTTCTCAGACGACGAATAGCGGGCATCGACGCCCGTGGCCTCCCGGAAGTAGGCGAGCACACTGTTGAAGAGTATCTCGTCATCGCCGCGCCATGGTCCGAACAGGGTCAGGCTCTGTCCAGAGAGGTCGGGATGCGCCGCCTTGAAATCCTCCAGGCTCTGCCAGTTGAAACGGGCGTCCTCGCCGGGGGTGAACTTGAGTTCCTGCGCCGCAACGCCGGTCGAAACGAGCACCGCCAGAGCCACACCCGTCCACAGTGACCTGATTACCATCGGAAACCTCCCTATTGCTTCTATCGCGACGTCGCGGACCTCCATCCGTCCGGCGCGCTTTGGAACCTAGTCATGTGTTCTTATACTCAACCGTGTCAAGCCCTCCTCCCGCACGCCTATGCTGCACTGCGGCAGACACCTTTCCCTCGGGAGGGCAACGGCAGATTCAATTTGATTATCGGCCAAACCGGCGCGCGCATGCACGAGAAGCATGGCGCGTGGCCACGTTCGGAAGGCGAGCATATTGCTGCGCAGGAGGGGCACCGGGGAGCTATCGCTCCCGTGTGGTCAGAATTTCGGGATCGGGCGTCCGAACGTCCTGCAGGCGGCAACCACCGTATTGGCCATCAGCATGGCGATCGTCATGGGACCAACGCCACCCGGGACGGGCGTGATCGCGCCGGCAATCGTCGCGCATTCCTCGTAGGCGACGTCGCCGGTGATCTTCGTCTTGCCCTCACCCTTTTCAGGCGCCGGGACGCGGTTGATGCCGACGTCGATGACCGTCGCGCCGGGCTTCACCCAGTCGGCCCTTACCATGTGGGGGCGACCGACGGCAGCGACGAGGATATCCGCATTGCGGCAGATGCCGGGGAGATCCTTGCTGCGCGAATGGGCGACAGTGACCGTCGCATTGAACGAGAGAAGCAGCGTGGCCATCGGCTTGCCGAACAGGTTAGACCGTCCGATGACGACCGCGTTGAGGCCCGACAGGTCGGTGCCGTGTATCCTGTTGATGAGGATGAGCGCGCCGGCGGGCGTGCAGGAGATGAGCCCGCTTGCGAGATCGCCCGTCGCAAGCTTGCCGGCATTGACGACGTTCAGGCCATCCACGTCCTTTTCGGGGGCGATCGACTGGATCACCGGCTCGGACCTGAGGTGCTTCGGCAGCGGCAACTGAACGAGAATGCCGTGAATGGACGGGTCCGCATTGAGGTCCGCGACCAGCTTTTCCAGCTCCCCCTGCGTCGTCTCCTCGGGCAGGCTGTGCTGGACGGAATTGAAGCCGCACTGCTTGGCCATCCTGCTCTTGGAATTGACATAGGCGTGGCTGGCGGGGTCGTCTCCGACGATGACGACAGCTAGGCCCGGCTTCACGCCGACATCGCTCTCCAGGGCGGCCGCCGCTTGCGTCACCGTTTCGATGACCGATTGCGCCGCTACTTTTCCGTCGATGATCGTCGCCACGCGCGTTCCCCGTTTTGGAATGAGACCGAACTGAAGTCTGTGCCAGCGCCGAGGCTGCACATCAGGCTGTCACGCCTAATGCGTCCCCAAAGCGAGAAATGCAAGGAAGAATACCCTCACTGGCCCCTGGCGGTGCGGCGCTCGACCCGGCCGCGCAAGGCGGCAAGCTGGTCCCGCAGTTCCCATATCTCGTTCTCAAGCCGGTCCCGATCATTGGCGGGCGAAGACACGGCTCCGGACTTCATATCCTTACGAAAATCGCTGCGCGCGTCTCCCGCCATCGCCGACGCCAGGAGAGGAGGAACGAGAGGAGCCCGATCCGAGGCCACCGCGTTTTGATAGAGGATGCCCCGGATGCGCTCGGCCAGGGGCTCGTCTCTCGAGGTTGGCAAGGCGGGTTCGTTCCGGGACGCTTCGAGCTCTTCCGGAGACTGCCCATGAATATCCCGCACATGATCGCGGGACGGCAAGCCATCCTCGGCGTCCGCCGGCATGGCTTGCACCACCCGGCCGGAACGCCGCCTCGCCAGGAAAAGCATCAGCGGGATCGACCCGCCCAGCAGCGCGCCTGCTGCCATGGCGCCGGAATGGGTCCAGCCCGTGGTGATCGCCTGCTCCTCTTTTGCAGGGCGGACCAGGGATAGGGAAACAGGGCTCGCGGCGCTCTCGGCATCTCCCTCGCTCCGGGCTTGCCGGTACCGGTCCTCCGCCCCCCGCGCGGCCGCCTCCAGGGTCTCCAGTCTCTCGCGAACTGCCTGGGTCTCGGGCGGCACCGACGATTGCCGGCGCTCGAGTTCGGCCAGTTGCCGCGATGCGTCCGCCTTCTGCGCCTCTAGGCTCTTTACCAGTTTCGCCAGTTCCGCCTCGATGTCGGCCTTTGCGGAGGCGAGCGCGTCCCTGGCGGCCACCAGATGCGGATGGCGCGCGCCCAGTTTCCGCGAAAGCTGATCGAAGGCGAGCTTTGCCTCGACATGGCGCTGGCGGTGATACTCCAGGGCCGTGAACTCGAGACGGTCCGGCAACGACTGCTGCAGGACGTCCGCAGGCGTCATCGAGGAGGCTTCCCGAAGCTGCCCGTCGAGTTCGGCGACCCGCGCCTTGAGCAATTCGATCTCCTTGTGGAGAAGGCGCTCGTCCACCAGCGCGCGCTCGGCAGTGGCGCGGGCTTCGCTGTCGATGCCGGCGCTGTATTGTTCGAACGCCTTGCGGGCGCTTTTGGCCGCAGCCGCGAGCCCCGCGAGTTCCTCTTCGGGCAGGAGCGGAAGCCATGCGGCCGGGTTGTCGACAAGTTCGGCGGCGACCGAACTGGCGAGGGCGGCAGCTTCCGCCGCATCCGACCCTCCGGCGCGGACGACCAACATCCTGCCGGCGTCCGCGGAGATAAACTCCACCGATGCCGCCATCGCCGCAGCAAGACCGGCTTTCTCATGGGATGCGGCGGGGCCTTCGCCGAGGAGCATGTCCATTATCATCCCCGCGAGCGGATGATCTACGGGTTCAGGCTTCCGGGATCGCTCCTGACCGGGAGTGGCGGGATTACCGGACCGTGATGCCACCGCCTCCGACATGGATGCGACCGTGGAAGCCGGAAGCGCCCCGCCCTCGACCCGCAGCATGGCATCGACGCTGGACTGGCGCGGCGACCATGTCGCCAGGGGAAGCAGCGCAAGCGCACCTGTGCTCGCGGCGAGGAGGAGAATGGCAAGGCTGCGCAGGGAACGCGACCGCCTGCCCGATGCCGGTGCATCGCCTGCGGGCGGATCATAAATCGCACGGTCGGTATGCATCGGTCAGTTCAGCACGTTCGCTCTGCCGTCTCGGGACATCCGCAAAGTTTTAAACAAACGTGGGAAACAAACCGTTAACCGACAGTGATGCCGGGCCTCACGCCGCCTTGCGTCGTTGGTCCGCCTGCGTCGTCGAGGGTGCGGCGCGAAGCGGTTCCGTCCGCGCGACGAGAAGCTCAGGCGTCACGCCGCAGAACAACTTGAGTTTCGTCGATACGACCGACAGGCGGAGACTGTCCTCCGGTCCGATCCTAGGGACGGCGATCAGGGCGAGGTCGAAATGTGGAAGGCGGCTGAGCTGATCGATGCTCGCTGCGCTATAGCGATGCCAGGGGGCATGTGCCTGGAGCCGGCGCCGGACGGAAGGCAGTTGCTGGGCGGATGGGCCGATCACGAGTATCCGCAGCGGGCGATCCACGAAGGTGAGCAGCGCGGGCACAAGGGTCGAGGCATCGGCTATGCAGGGGCTCTTCCGTCGCCGAAACGAACTGCGCAGAGACCTCGCAAGCGAAACCGGGGACAGCTGTCGCAGGGCCCGGAGCCGGTCGCGACCCGACAGGTCGAGGATAGTCCTCAATCGGCCGCGCTCCTTGCAGATCGAGACGGAGACGCCGGTCTCCCGGCCGAAGGCAATTGCCTCCAGCGTTGCGAGAGTGGCGTTCCATTTCTGGAGCCGCTCAAGGGGCTTTCGTCCGCGCAGCCATGACGGCTGGACGGAAACCGTCACAGGATGCTTATCTGGACATGTTGCTTCCCGCATGCGCGACCACCCAACCCGCTTATCGGCCTAGGTTCTAGCCGGTAGCGATGAATGGCGGCGTAAGCGGATCGCTCAAGTTTGAACGATCGCGGATTTCCTGGCTTTATTGGCCGGTGGGCTTGGCTTCGTCGACAGCTACGCCCTCGACGATCTTGGTCGGCGCGATCGGCCTCTTGCCCTCGCGCGCGACATTGGTGCGGATGTCTTCCTTGGATATGAAATCCAGTTGCTCGACCAGCACCTCGTCGACCATGCCCTCGCCCAGCTTGGCGTTCAGCTCGTCCTTGATGCGGGTGCGAAATGTCTCCAGATCAAACGCGCCGGGCTTGCTGAGGTCTATCATCTTGTCGCCGACCAGGAGGGTGAACAACTGGTCGGTCGTCAGCTCCGTCATGGGAAGCTTCTGGCCCTTTATCAGCTCCTTGTCCATCATGAAGGAGAAGCGGCCGAGGAAGTAGCCCGCGATCATGCCGTCGGAGATGACCGGAACGGTCAGCGACTCGCCGCGCACCAGTTCCAGAGCTTCCTTGCGCGCAGCCTCCTCGTCCACCGGAGGTGGCGGTAACGACATCTGGACGGAGAAGTAGACCGCGGCCAGCGTGACGATGCAGACCCAAAGTCCGGTCAGGAGCAGCTTGATCATCACATCTCGCTGTAGAGGAATTGTTCCTGGGTATATGTCCCGTCACCATCGGCCTCGCGGGCGGCGCTCTTCAAAAGATCGGCCACGGCCCGCACGGCATGGAGATGGGCTTCCACCCGGCGCGCGTTGATCGAGAGCTTTTCCTTCAGGTGATGCATCTGGTCGATGTGGGCGACCGCCAGTTCCTGAGGATCGGTGCTCCGGAACAGCATGGTCAGTTCATAAAGGCAGCGGCTCTTGTGGGCGTTCGAAACCTTGAGGTCGAACTCCGCGTCCGTTCCCAACCGCTGATTTTCGTTATCGACGATCATCTCCAGACGGCCGAGCACTGTCTTGATGCGGTGATCGTTTGAAACAACTTCCATATGTCTTGTCCCAGCATGTTCCATCTCAGGCCTCGCCTTCGCGCCCGGGCGCAAGATCGAGGACCTGACGTTCAAAATCTGTCTTCATGCGCATCGCACGGTCGCGATCGCCTTCATCCGTCGTGGCGTTGACCACGGCCCCCTCCTGCCGCGCCAAGGCCTGCGAATACATCTGCTCGGCGATGCCGATGCCGCCGTTGCGCGACATGCCTTCGGCGATCTGCTCGGCCATCATGCTCTTCCAGAATTCGCCGGCAGAACCCTTGCCGTAGACCTGCTCGCTGTCGCTCGGCAGCATGGAGCTGACGAAATTCTGCAGGATGCTCGCCTCGAACTTCCGGTATTCCTCGGGGATTCGCGAGACGTCCGCAGAGCGATCGGGATTGGCAAGCCCTGCCTTCGTGGCCGGCGTCGGGATGACGTCGAGCGCCGCGCCGAAGCCCGCTCCCGCCTCGGCGAGGCTGGTCGCGGCGAAGGCCGCCCTGGTCGCCTTGAGCTTCGCCTGCGCGGCCTGGACTTCAGCCGGGTCCGCCGCACGCACGACGTCGAGGACGAGATCGCTTGGAGGTGAGATCGCCACGTCAATTCCTTTCGCCACGACCGCCGAGCGCCGGTCCGGCGATGGCAGCAACGGTTCGATTGCTTACTGGCGGCGGCTCGCGCCACGCCTGTCAACTGTGGGAAAGACTATGACGACCGAACCTTGCTGGAGGCTGGCGCGGCCAGCGTGATCTCCAGAAGATCGTAGATTGCCTGGTCGGAGGCTTCGCGATCTTCCAGTTCGCGCGCCTTCTTCATGTTGTCCTCCAGCCGGTCGCCCTTGGTGCGCTCCCGGAGTACTTTCATCTCCTGGATCTGCTGGATGTTCTCCAACTGCCCGTCCTTGATCGTCAGGCGGCCGTAGCGCTCGGCGTAGTTCTGCGAGAAGGATCGGTGGATCGGTTCCATCGAGCCGATGGCATGAATCACCACCTCCATCGACTGCGCAATCTCTTCCCGGTGCTGGGTCGTCGCCGCGAGTTCGCTCTCCGCCATACGTTCAAGATGGCGCTGGACGCTCACGAGGCGCTTCAGCTTCTTCGATCTTTGCTGGTCGTTGGCCATGAAAACCTCAGAAGGAGAGAAAGACCATCGGGAAGCCGTCGGCGAACTGGCGGACCAGGGCGGCGATCGACAGGTAGAGAAGGAACAGGCCCCCGGCGAGCAGGAAGGGCGTGGAGATGAAGAAGACCGGAATCTGCGGCGCAAGCTTGTTGATCAATCCGATGCCGACGTTGAACATCAGGCCGTAGATCAGGAACGGGCTGGCGAGGCGCAGCATCAGGTCCGTGGATGCCCTCAACGTGTCCGTCAGGGTGATCAGCATCTTCTGCGGATCGACGAGATTGCCGACCGGGGTGGCGGCGTAGGAATCCACCAGGGCCCTGAGGACGATATGGTGGAAATCCAGCAGGAAGAGCAGCAGGAGCGCGCTGAAGGTCAGGAGACTGGTCAGCTGGTTCTCCGACGTGTCTTCCAGGACATCCGAGCCGCCCGGCGCGGTGAAACCGATCGACATGGTAAGGATGGCGCCCGCATATTGCATCCCGAGCGTATAGAGCCGGGCGATGAGGCCGTAGACCACGCCGATGAGGGTTTCACTGACGACCAGGCCGATATAGGTGGCGTCCGGAGCGCTCGCCCGCGGGTAGATGGTGTCCCACAGAAGCGGGAGAACCGCCACGGATACGGCCACCGCCAGGAAGAGCCGGACGTTCGCCGGAACGCGGGAACTGCCGAATCCCGGCAGAACCATGATGCACCCGCCCATGCGACAGAAGGCGAGAAACAGCGCCAGTATGGTTCCCTGCGGGTCGAAAAGCATCAGGACGATCCCCTGTCGGGCTAGCCCATCAGGAGATGGAGCCCAAAATCTTGATCTCGAGACCCTTGGCGAGTTCGACGTGGGAGAGAACGGGAAGCGTCGCGAACAGCCGCTCGATGATCATGCGGACATAGGACCGTGTTTCGGGCGAGGTGACAAGGATGAAAGGCAGTCCGCGGTCCATGAATTCACGGATTACTTTCGTCGCCTGCTCGCTGAATTCCTCCAGGCTCCGCGGATCGATGTCAAATTCGACGACCTCGCCCTTCGCGTCGCGCTTGAGCGCCTGGTGGAAGATCATGTCCCACTTGGAGCCGAGACGAAGGACGCGCAGGACACCGTTGTCTGCGAGATCGCCGCAAAGCTGCTGCGACATGCGGACCCGGACATGCTCGACAATCTGTTCCGTCTTGCGGACATGGGGGGCGAGTTCCGCGACCGCTTCTAGGATCAGATGCAGGTTGCGGATCGAGACGCGCTCGGCAAGCAGAAGCTTCAGGACCGCCTGCAGACCCGAATAGGACATGTGCGAGGAGCAGATCTCGTCGGCGAGCTTCTTGTATTCCGGGTCCAGTCGATCGATCAGGACCTTCACGTCCTTGTAGGACAGGAGCTGCGGCAGGTTGTTGCGGATCACCTCGGACATGTGGGTGAGCACGACCGAGACATTGTCGATCGGGTGGAAACCCTCGCGCTTCAGGTCCTCGGCGAAGGTCTCGAGGATCGAGACCGCCGGCATGCCGAATGCGGGTTCGCGGATATCGTCGCCGGGAATGCTCGGCTTGCGGCCCGAACCGGTCACCACCAGAACATCGCCGACCCGCAGCGTATTGGAGGCGATGGTCGTGCCGTGGATCCTGATCTGGTAGGACTTTTCCGGGATCATGATGTCGTCCGCGACCTTGATCTCCGGAACCACGAAACCGTACTGGGTGGCAAACTTCTTGCGCATCTTGCCGACCCGGAAAGCGAGTTCCTGGTGGGCGCCGAGAAGGCGCGTCGAGACCTGCTTGCCGAGCGCCAGCTCGATCTCGGCTGTCCTGAGCGCGCTCTTGACGGAATCCTTCTCCGCTTCCTTGGTCTGGACGACCTTCTTCTCTTCGTCTTCGCGGCGCAGCCTGTTCTCGTTCTCCAGACGGCGCGGGATGTACCAGGCGCCAAAGCCCATCACGCTGCCGAGCGCCAGGAAAGGCAGGAGCGGAAGGCCCGGGACGAGCGCCAGCAAGCCCATGAGGCCGGCGGCCATGAACAGTGCCCGCGGATAGCCGCTTAGCTGGTCGACGACGGCCTTGTCGGTCGAGCCGGCCGTGCCGCCGCGCGACACGAGCAGGCCGGCGGCCAGCGACACGATGAGCGCGGGAACCTGCGATACGATGCCGTCACCCACGGAAAGCTTGACGAAGACGTCCGCCGCCTCGCCGATCTCCATGCCGTGGCGGAAATAACCGATGATGATGCCGCCGAAGATGTTGATCGCCGTGATGATGAGGCCGGCGATCGCATCACCCCGGACGAACTTCGACGCACCATCCATGGCGCCGAAGAAGGAGCTTTCCTGCTCCAGCTCGCCGCGCCGACGCTGGGCTTCCTTCTCGTCGATCACGCCCGCGGAAAGGTCCGCGTCGATCGACATCTGCTTTCCGGGAATGGCGTCGAGGGTGAAGCGGGCGCCGACTTCCGCGATACGCGTGGCACCCTTGGTGATGACGATGAAGTTGACGGTGATCAGGATGATGAAGACGATGATACCGATCACGAAATCGCCGGACATCACCAGGCTTGCGAAGCCGGAGATCACGCCGCCGGCTGCGTCATGCCCCTGGTGGCCGTGGGAGAGGATGACGCGCGTCGTCGCGATGTTGAGCGACAGACGTATCATCGTGGCGATCAGCAGGATGGTCGGGAAGGACGAGAAATCCAGCGGTCGCTGGACCCAGAGCGCCACCATCAGGATGAGCACGGAAAAGGCGATCGAGAACGCCAGCCCCATGTCGATCACGAAGGTCGGTATGGGCAGGAAAAGGATGCACAGGATCGCGATGATGCCCAGCGCAAAGCCGATATCGCGTCCTTGAGGAGCTACCTTGGGAATGGATAGTGCAGGTGGTTGCGCCATGATGCATCCGTCTCTTCATGAGATGGCGGCAGCTATACTGCCAGTTCACGGCCTTGGTAGACGGTGAAGCTTGCGCGAGGGTGTCATCGCGACAGCGTCAGAAACCCGATTGCACCCGCGAGAACACGAGGTTTGCAAACAGGTTGATCTGCGCCCCGATGAAGGGGGCCGAAATGCCGATCATCACCATGATGGCGACGATCTTCGGCACGAAGGTGAGTGTCATTTCCTGCACCTGGGTAAGGGCCTGCAGGATCGCAATCCCGACGCCGACTACCATCGCCGTCAGGACGGCGGGACCGGACGCCACAAGGATGGTCCAGATCGCCGCCTGCATTATATCCAGGGCATCGGCTTCGTTCATGTCGCCAGCTCCGGCCCGAATCATCCGGGCCTCTCGTCTTCAGCTTGTTGTATCTTCGCCGGTGCCGTCGGTCGAGCCGCCAGTGGAACCTTCCGCCGGAGCCTTGACGATCGGATTGTCGGAAATCACGACGCCCGCCTGCAGGAGAACCTTTTCATTGTTCTCGGTCAGGACGATGACGCCATCGGAGTAGACCTCGACTTCCTTGACCTTGCCCATGACCTTGTCGTCGGCGCTCTGGACGTATTTGCCCACAAGGTCGCCGGCCCGGGTCAGTGCTTCCGCCTGCAGCATGCTGCGGAGATGGGCATTCGTCTGGATGGTCTGCTCGACCTGGGAGAACGAGGCGAGCTGCGACATCTGCTCGCTCGCATCCATCGGGTCGGTCGGATCCTGGTTCTTCATCTGGGCGATGAGCAACTGCAGGAAGCTGTCATAGTTCAGCCCCGCCTTCTCGGCGTCCCTCGTCGTCGCCGCCGCGTTTGCCCAGGGGTTGGACGCGGCAGTCGTTACCGGATCTACCGCCATGGAGCGATCTCCTTGCGGATCTGCTCGACCGTTGCCGGGGTCATTTCCTGGCTGTTGAGGATCCGGTCCTCGATAGGGTAGAGGCCGCGGATGGCCTTCAGGGCGTCGAAGGCCCGCCCGGAGGCGACCATGCTGTCGATCCGCTTGAGCTCCGCCAGCACTTCCTCGTTCTGGAAGCAATTCAGCAGCATGCTCACCGACTTCCGGAACAGGGCCATGGACTGGTCCTTGCCCTCGGGGTTGATCAGGATCATCTGGGCGATGAAATAGAGTTGCCGCAGCGGGGTGGTAGCATCCTCCGGCTGGAGGACGTGGTTTTCGAGCAGGAACGTCACGTCGTTGAGGAATTCCAATGCGACCTTCCGATCAACACGCAGGACGGCGCCGTTGATGAAGATGCGTTCGCCCGATTTCAGCGAGATGCGCAGCGTACTTTTCATTTAAGTCCATCCTTGATGATGGTGGTCACGTCGATGATGCCCTGATAGTTCGTCGACTCGCGCTTCCTGATCCGCTCGCATTCCTTCAAAATCCAGATTGCTATCGAAATCAGATTGGCCCGCAATTCCGAACCCAGTTCGTTTTCCGGCTGCTTCAGGTCCTCGATCAGACGTATCCAGACCCGCCGTGTGTAGTAGACCGCCTCGATCGTGTGGCGGGAATATGCTCCTGCATCGCGCGCGGCGACCAAAAGCTCTATCGATCGTTCCAGCGCCTGCCGTTCACGGTCCTTGGCGTCTGCGACGCCATCCTCCATGATCTCGGCATATGAAAACTGGTACATTCATGTATCCTTCATTTCCATGCATTTCCTCAATCATTTGAGGAAGTTAACTAGACTTAGCTGTTGCAGGCGGGCGGTCAGCGTGTAGGCTGTCTCCACCAGCGCCTCGAGACCTTTCACACGCGTCGATGCCTCGTAGGCGTCGACCGATTCCAGATCGTTGATGTGTGTGTCGATGATCTTCTTCTGGGCCTCCAGCGTCTCGTCGGCCTTCTTGACCCGCTCCGCGGAAAGGCCGAGACGCGCACGCTCGCTCGTGAGGCTGGACATCGCCTGGCCGATGTAGGCCTGGGCGCGGCCCGATACCTCTGCGCGCGTCGCATCCGGAATTTCGCTGGAGAGAAACTCCATGGCGACCAGCGAGGTCAGCACGAACTTCCGCATGCCCTCGGTGTTCGAGTTGGTGGAGGTCTCGACGATCTCGCTCTGCGTGATGCGGCTCTTCATGTTCTCGTCGGAGGCGTTCGATACGAACGCCGTCCAGAAGTCGGTCCCGACGGTCGCAATGTCGTGCGGCGGGTCCGTCAGCGGCGAGCTTCCATCGAACTTCGCTTCGATCAGATCCAGGAAATCCGTCATGTTCTGCGGGGACATGTCGCTCTTGGAGGCGATCGCATTGTCGGCCAGGAACTTCGTCAGCTCGGCATCGAAGGCCTGCTGAACCGGGGAGTCCGGGCTCGCGACGTCCTCGAACGGCTTTACGTCCGAATTGATGCCCGCGAACAGGTACTCGCCGTTGACCGAGGTGTTGGCGAAGCTGGAGAACGTGTCCAGCGCGGACTGGATGGAGGCGCGTGCGACATTGAGGTTGGTCGCATCGCTGCTGCCGCCGATGCCGATCAGCGAGTCGAGGATCTTCTGTCCGAGATCGGACATCTTCGACAGTGCTTCTTCCGACGACTCGAGCCGCTGGGTGGCAAGGGAATTGGTGGCGAGCATCGACTTGATGCGCAGCACGTCGCGCGTGAGATCGAGGCTTCGCGAGGTGTTGGCACCGAGAGCCACGCCGACATCGGCGTGCCGGCCGGTCGTGACTTCCTGCTGGGCGGCGACCATGTCCTGCTGCGCCTTCGCGACCGCGTAGCGCATCGTGGTCTGGATGCTGAGCGAGGAGATGAACGAGGTCTTCATCTCAGCGCGCCGCCTCCAGCAAGGCCTGCATCATCGCATCAACGGTCGACAGCAGCTTCGCGGCGGCCTTGTAGGACTGCTCGATGTCGAGGAGCAGGGACAGTTCCTCGTCGAGGCTCACGCCGGTCTCGCTGGAATAGGCGTCCGTTGCGCGGCTGAGCATGGCCAGCTTGTTCTCCGTCGCCGAAGTCGCCGTGCTGCGAAGCATTTCCAGCCAGCCGATCGAATCCGCCGCGAAGGCCTGAAGGTCCAGCTTGCCACCCACCTGGGTGCTGTTGGCGAAGTCGATCTTGATCTCGAATGCGTCGTCGAACTTGTTCAGGAGATCGGAGAAGCCGTTGGAGCCGTTGGTATTGACCACGTAATCCGGGCCGTTGATGCCGCCGTCACGGATCAGCATGGGATTGCCGGACGGTGGGATGACCGCGGGATTGACCTTGATGCGCGACGCAAGCCCCGGCTCGACCGTGTTGTCTGCGGGCATCGTGCCCACGTCCCAGGTGAAGAGGCCCGGCAATGTCGGCAGCGCCGGTGCGGTGGCCGGATCCGGATCGGTCTCGGCAAATGCAACGATCAGCCCGCGAGCGACCTCGTCCAGCTGGCTCTGATAGACCGGAACCACGTCATCGCGCAGCTGGAGCAGCGCCTGGAGCGAGCCCTTGGCATTGGTCTCTGCGCCGACACCGGCCTTGACCGCCACGCCGTCGATATAGATTCCGTTGCCGACCGTGGTCGCGCCGTAGGCAACGGTCGGAGAGAAGGTCACGGGACGCGGGACCGTCTCGAACAGGACCGTCCCTTCGGTCGTGTAGAGCACCTGGTCGTTGTTCTCGCGCGACAGCGTCGTGACGCCGACGATCTCCGAGATCTGCTTCAGGAGCGTCTCGCGCTCGTCGAGCGCGTCGTTCGGATTGATGCCGACCGCCGTCTCCTGCTTCACGCGATTGTTGGCGCTCTCGAACTGCGTCAGCAGCTTGTTGAGTTCGTCGACGCTTTGCTTGATGTCGTCGTCGGCACGCTTGCGGATGGCCTGCAACTGGCCAGAAGCATTGTTCAGGGAATTGGCGAGGTCGACGGCTGTGGCGATGACCGTTGCGCCGACCGTCGTCTCGCCGGGCTTGCTTGCCCAGGTTTGCAGGTTGTTGCGCAGGTTGGAGATGATGACCGACGGCGAGGCCTCATAATTGTTGCCGCCCATCAGGGACTTCACTTCTTCGAGGCCCGAAAGCAGGATCTGCTGGCCGCTGAAGAGAGAAGAGCTTTCGACCGTCTGCCGATAGAGCGCCTGGTTCTGAGAGCGCTCTATGGCGACAACGAGGGAGCCGTTGCCTCCAGTCGTCAGGACCGCGGACCGCCGGACGTAGTTGGCGTTCTGCGCGTTTGCAATGTTCTTCGACGCGACGCCGGACTGAATGCCGGTGTTGTTGAAGACGGATTGCGCCGTGGAAAGTGCGGACGAAAGTGACATGTGGGCTGCCTCTGTGAACTAGCCTCGTTATCTCTTCAGATTGACGAGAACTTCCATCAGTTCGGAACCGGTCTGAAAGACCTTGGAGTTGGCGGTGTAGTTACGCTGCGATTCGATCATCGAGGTCAGCTCTTCGGCAATATCGACGTTGGAATCTTCCAGGGCACCCGAAAGGATCTTCCCGTAGCTTCCGTTCGCCGCGTAACCCATGACGATGACGCCGGAGTCGTTGCTCTGCGAGTAGACATTGCCGGCCAGCGGCTTCAGCTGATCGGGGCTCTGCACGTCGGCCATGGCGATGCGGTACTTCGGCTCGAGCTTGCCGTTCGAGTACTTCAGGAAGACGACGCCTTCCTCGCTGATCTCGTGACCCACGACGTCGCTTGCGGCGTTGCCGTCGATCTTGCCGTTACCGACCTTGAACTCCGAAGACAGCTGGGTCGAGCCCCCGATATCGATCGTCAGGCCGTTGAAGACAGCTCCTCCGAGCGTCATCGCCTGGGTTGTGAGCGAGGTGGGGCCGACGATCTGGCCGTTGGAATCGAATTCGATGGTGGGCAAGCCGCCCTCGCCGTCAAGCGCCTCGGAGGCAACCGCAGTCGTCGTATTCTGGCCGGTCAGCGCCGAGAGATCGAGGTCGATGCCGGGAAGGCTGCCGCCGGTCGTAACCGAAGGACCGCCGACGACGAGGGCGCCGGTGACCGGATCGAACTCGAGCGATTGCGACGCGATCGCCGTGGAGCTCGACATGCCGTCAAAGACTTCGAGATCCCAGCCGGTCGCGGTCTTGGTGTATTCGTATCTCAGGGTGCGGGCGTTCCCGGCTGCGTCGTAAACCACGCCGCTCGTCTGGAACTCGGTGCCCGTGGCCGAGGACGCGTTCAGATTGCCCGTCAGCGACACGTTTGCGGTGGCCGCCGTCGCAGGATCGACGGCCGTGCGAAGGACGGAAACGCCCTCGTAGGTCACGTCCACCGTCCAGGTGTTGTCGGCCATCTTCGTGTACTTGAAATCCAGGAGACGGGTGTTGCCCTGGCTGTCATAGGCAACGAGCGAAGTCGTCTTCTCGTAGCCGACGGCTTCCTTGGAGGGCAGGTTCACGTCGAGGATACCGGTCCGGGAGGCGGTCGCATTGAGCGATCCGGAGGACAGGTTGATCTCCGTCAGGCCGTCGAAGCCGTTGACGACGATCGTCGGATCCTCGGTCGAGGAGTACTGGTAGCCCATCAGCGTGAAGCCGGCCGCGTTCTGCAGCGTGCCGTCCGACATGCCGGTGAAGTTGCCTGCCCGGGTCAGGTACTCGATGCCGTCGGAACCCTGGACGATGAAGAAGCCGCGACCGTTGATCGCGAGGTCCGTGGACGAGGTCGTGTAGGTGAACGTGCCCTGGGAGGAGATGGAATAGCGAACGTTCGTGGTGACGCCGCCGGAATTGTACGCACCCTCGCTGGAAGGGAGGATCAGCGACGAGAACTGGGCCGACGCCTTCTTGTAACCTGCGGTCGAGGCATTGGCGATGTTATCGCCTACGGTACTCAGCCGATTGGCCTGGGCGTTCATGCCGGACACACCGGTTCTCATGGTTCCGTAGAGGCTCATATCCAATCCTCGTTGCAGCTGTACTATCGGGAGAGTAGGGGGCGGGCCTTGCGTGAGGCTGTCTGGATTCCGCTTCGTCGGACGAAGCGAAATCTTGTTTGGTCAGTTCCAGTCGATGCAGTAACCGAGGAACCGCTTGGAATCGATCGGATCGGTGCCGAGCCGCTTGCGCAGTTTCTTGCGAAGCTTGCTGATATGGCTTTCCACCACGTTCTCCTCGACCTCCTCGTCGAAGATGCCGTAGATCGCGTTGAAAATCTGGGTCTTGGAAACCCGCCGGCCGCGGTTGGCGACCAGGTATTCCAAGATGCGCCGTTCGCGGCGCGGCAGCGGGAAGAGCTCGCCGGCGATTTCCGGATCACGCCCGTCGGAGAACACACGGATCTTGCCGACGTCGGTATGATTGGCGATCGCCTTCAGGCGACGCCTGATCGCTGCGGCGCGCGCCAAAATTTCGCGCGGATGGACAGGCTTGCGCACGACATCGTCCACGCCGCTGTCGAAGAGAGCGAGCGTCGCATCGAGCGACGGCTGGTCGCTGACCGCGATGACCGGAGCCTGGGAGCGGTCGCGGATCGTCCGCGGCAGCTCCAGCATACAGTCGCCCTGACCGATCAGGAACGCCTCGACGGCATGCAGATCCCCGTCGGCTGCCGTGTTCACCCACTCGGTGAACTCTGCCGGGTCGAAGCCGGTCGAGGGAATGCCCTCCCGGCCAAAAAGAGAAGTATAGCCATTTTTCACGAGCTCGCGCTCGTCAACCACTACGATCATTCGTCCGCCTCCGAATCAGTTGTGGTGTTTCGATGAGGCTATGGGTACGAATCGGGCGAATCGGGCACAAGCTGCAGGAAGTTAACCAAACAAATTAATAGTTGATTAACCAGCGGCTCCTGATTTGCACTAGATATAGTGTCCCTCGGCGCGAGGAGCACAATTTTTTCTGTGATAAATTAACCGTTCTTGCTTCCGGCACTTGCGCCGCCCAATTTTGCCTCAAAGTTTCGAGGCACGGATTTGCGGTCTCTGCGGAGGCAAATACACGTTCAGGTTGTCAATTCGCGCAGAAGGCCGAGGCGTTGGACGTCCACTTTCCGTAGCCCGTGGCGACCAGATTACCGATCACGCGGCAAACATATTTCTTCTGGGCGGGATCGTTATTGGGCCCCGCATGGTATCGCGCCACCGCCATGGTCCATGTCTCGTGACGGTTGTGGAGGTTGCGCAGGAACTTCGCGGCATACTCCACGTTGCGCCTAGGCTCGAACATCTCTTCCGCGGACGAGAAGTTCTCGCCGTGGAAATGGTGGTTGATCTGCATGCATCCGATGTCGATGAGCTTGCGCCCCTCACGCCGCGCGGCCTCGAAAACGCCAAGCGCCTCCTGTGTCGAAGCGGGGTAATAGGCCTTTCCCTCGACATTCATGGCATAGGCGTAGAGGCTTCCCTTGCGCCCGGTCTCGGTGAGGCCGACCGAATAGAGGATGCCCTCGGGTACCCCGTATTTGGCAGCGGCCGCCTGGATCTCGCGCTCGCAGGCCCCTGCAGAGGCCATTGCGTCAGAGGTAAAGCTGGCCGCTGCGAGCCCCGACAGGATCAGAAGAAGCAATCTTGTCCGCGCCCAGTTCATTCCCGTCTGCCCTTCCGTCCATCGCGATATCGAACCCCGGTTGCTGCTGCTCCCGGTTCTGCGCATTGCCGTTCTTCTCCCCGTTCCCCGCCATCTGCTGACCGGTCGCGGCATTCTGCTGTCCCTTCTGCTGGTCGGTTTCGGACGTGGAGGAAATGTTGATGGTCACCTGGTCGACGGAGAAGCCATGCGACTTCAACGCGTCGAGCATGCCCTTGCTATCCTCGCTCAGCTGCCGGTATGCCGCACGTGTTTCCACGGTAAGATGAACGTGCAACTCCTCGCCGATCAGCCGCAGGGTTGCGGTCACTGTACCGAGGTCATGGGGCGTCATCTGCAGTTTCAGCATCTGCACGGCGGAGCCTGTCGCCCGGCCGGCGAGTGTGTCGGAGCCCACTTCACCCGACCGCATGGCCGAGGACCAACCCGGGTCACCGGTGATGCCGGCCAGCAGCGAAGTGCTGTTGGAGGTAGGCGCAAGCCCCAGGAAGCGCCGGGATTCGACGATCGAGACGTTTTCGATTGCGGCGGCGTTGCCGCGCTTCTCGCCGACGTTTTCGCGCGGGTTCGCAGCGCGCGTCAGTTCGGCAGCGACATCCCCGCCCTTGCCGTCAGAAAAACGAAAACCGCGTGCGGGCTCTACGGCGTCATCGAGTTCGGTTGTCGGCATTTCCAGGGTGTCGCCCGGGGCGGCCGCGCCCCGACGCAGGACTTCGCCGGTTGCTCCGCCGCGCGCAGCGCCCTCTCTCTCGGATGCGCGCCCTTCGCCTGCAGCCGTGTTTCGGCCCGAAGCGGACCAGGCCTGTGCTGGTCCGGCGAGTATGCTCAGGAGTTCCGTCGTTCCTTGGGTTTCAACGCCCTCGGGGGCGTTCGCGTCGGACGAAGCGGCACCGTCTTCAGATGGCTCGCCGGCCTCTTCGGTCGCGTCCTTGCCCCCCACGACCGCAATCAGTCCGCGCTTCGGATCGACAACGCCAGCGGGATCGACCTTTGCGTTCAATCCTGCCTGTGAGATGGATATCCGGGAGGACGCCGTCTCGGCGAGCCCATGCCGGGTTGCGAGAGCAAACTTGCTGATACGGCTCACGACAGGCGCAGGCGAATTCGCCTCGCCAGCCGTGACGTCCTTCTCCCGACTCCCCTCGCCATGAGCATCGCCATCGGCTTCGGCGCCGGCCTGAGGCTTTCCCTCGTCTGCGCCGCGTCCGCTCAGTCGCGTCAGGGCGCTGGAAAAACCGGCTTCGCCATCATCGGTCTGGCCCGATCGTCCAGAGCCCCTGATGGCAGGCTCGGACGTCGCTGCCTTGGATAGACCATCCAGCATCATTGAACTACGCCTTCCTGTTTCAGAAGATCGTCGATCTCGTTCAGCTTGGAGCGACCGGATTCGACAAAGGTCTGGATTTCGGGATCAATCTCGATGCCGCTCGCTACGGGCGCCGGGAGCGCCACGACTGCAGAACCCGGATCTTCATTCCCGGGTGACGCATCCATGTTCTGGGCGTCCGATCGAGGCTCGACTTTGACGCCTGCATCTTGTGCGAAGCTGTCCGCTGTCGGCCGGCGGAGAACCTCGCTTGCAATCGCCTGCGCTGCGGCTCGCAGAGCCTGATCACGCGGAGAGAGTTCTTCCTCGGGAATGGCCGCGAGATCCTCGAGCGCGCTTCCTACGTCCGATGTCGGGATGTTGGCGACGCCGCCATAGAGCTTGGCCAGCACTTCCGGGCCATCGGCTGTCAGGCCCGCAAGGGCTGCGGCCTTGCCGGACGCGAGGCGGGCGAGATCGTTCTTGCCGTCGAGGGTGGCGCGGCGTGCTATGCGGAGGAAAACCCCCCGACGGCGATCGACATCCATGAACTCGATGGTGGCATCGATGTCGGGTTCGGCAATCGCCGGATAATGCTCGACGACGAGCTGGACGAAGAAATCCACGAACTGGCTGGCATAGGGCGAATGGACGAAACGCCGGGCGTACTTGCGGGAATAGGCGAGCCCCTTGTCGACCAGGTCGGCATCGACGGCAATCGCCACGGAACGGCGCAGTGCGGTTTCCTCGATGATCGTCCCCGGCGCTCCCAGGCGCGCGATATCGTAGAATTCAAGCGCGCCCACCGGGTTTTCGGGCACGGTGACATTGCCGCTGACGAGCGCGATGTATGGGCCGATCGCCTGGTCGCGATACTCGAGCGCCATGTCCCCCAGGCTCTTGGCCACGAGGGTTCCCCTGCCCGCCAGGTACTTTCGCAACGCATCGGCAACGCGACTGTCGAAATTGCCGGAAATGTCCCGCTCGACGAGGTGCTCGAGCGTGGCGGGATTGCCGCCGCTCATCGCATAGATCAACGCTGCGTCGACATTGCGGGGATCGTCGAAGGTCGAGGCATTCGCCGCCCGCAGAGCCGCATCGATCTTGTTGAGCATGAAGCGCTGCATCTCGCCGGCCGAATGGTCGCCGAGTGCAACCGTATCCTGCACGAACTGCAACGAACGGAGCATGATGTACGGAGCAAGGTCGGGCGCATTCTGGGCACCCGCCGTACGTGCGGGCAGCCCTCCCAGGAGGAGGACCGCGCCGAGAGCAGCCGAGCGAAACCCCATCCGCGGCATGGCTATCCCTCGTCCGCGTGCAGGAGGATTTCGATGCGCCGGTTTGCGGCGGCCAGCGGATCGTCAGGGACCTGCAGCCGTCGATCGGCATAGCCGGAGACCTGCTGAACGCGTCCTTCCTCCAGTCCGCCGCGCACCAGCATGTAATAGGCACTGTGCGCGCGGGCCATGGAAAGCCGCCAGTTGTCGTTCTCGCCACCCTTGAACTGGCGCCCGTCCGTATGGCCGCGCACGAGGATGGCGCCGCCGCGCTCCTGCAGGATGCGGCCGATCTTTTCCATCGCCAGGACCATCTCGCGGCGCGGGACTGCAGAACCGATGTTGAACATGGAATCGGCAGCCTGGTCGGATATCGTCACGAGCAGCCCGCCTTCCGCCGGGGTCACCACCAGGCCGTCCGCGAGCTTTCCGGCGACACCGCTGATCTGCCGGGCAATCTCCTGGCGCAGCGCATCGGCGTCCGACGCTGTTCGGGCGGCGGCATCCGCGACATCGTCCGCCGGCGCGTCGGCGACTTCCTCGTCCGCCCGGCCGGGCCTCGCCTCGCCCGCGGCCGCTTCGGTCGCGGCTTCCGGCTTTGCCTCCGCCTCGACTTCGCTCTCCGTCTTGCGCTTGCTTTCGGGCAGCTCGGTATCCCGCCGCGGTTGGGGCATGGCGAGCGCAATCTCTTCTTCCGAAACAGGTTCGGCCTCGCTCGCGGGGGCGGATGGCGCCTCCTTCTTTTCCTCAGCCCGGGTCACCTGCACCTGCTGCGTCCAGAAATCGGGATCGAACGGATCGCGATAGGCCTCCCCGCCATCGGCGCCGGTTGCCGGACCGGAATCTGCCGCACCCCCCTCGCCCTTGGCGCTGATGTTCGCCTGCTGGCCGACTTCCTGGGCAATTTCCGCGAGCACCGAATAGGGGTTCTCGAAATAGTCAGCTTCGGAATAGTTGGTTTCGTCGCCAGAGTTCGAGGTCATGTCCTCGCCGGACGCCGCGGCCGAGCCGACGGTTTTGCCGTCGGCCTTGACGTTGGAGCGCTCGCTCTGCTCCTCGCCCTCCGCCTGGTCGACAGGCTTCTCGATGCCTTTTTCCGCCGGCGTCTCGTCGGACAGCTTGATCGGATTGAAGTAGCTGGCCATGGAAGCCTTGGTTTCCTCGTTGGCCGCATTCACGAGCCACATCACGAGGAAGAATGCCATCATCGCGGTCATGAAGTCCGCATAGGCGATCTTCCAGGCGCCGCCATGGGCACCGTCGTGGTCGCCGCGATGCTTCTTGACGATGATGATCTCGTTCTTGCCGTGGTGATGGTTCTCCGAGTCGCTCATGCAAGTAGCTCCTTCACCCGTGCCGACCAGGCCGAAAGGCGTGTCACGAGCGCCGGGTCACCGAGGTCGGCGGAAATGTCGAGATCGTCCGCCTCGACGTGGCGGATCAGAGAGGAGATCTCGCCACCAAGCACCTCCGACAGACGGACGCGCAAATGCTCCGGCCCGCGGATCGTCACGGTTGCCACGTCACCTTCCAGCACCGCCGCCCGGATGAGGTCCGCCATGTCGACGATCGCCTTGCTGACCAGGGTCTCCTCGACGAGGGGTGCGAGCACCTTCGCGGTCTGGTCGCTCACCGCTTCGGCGACAGCTATCGCGATCTCGGCAAGCTTGGACTGGACGAGCTGGACGATCTCGTTGTCGAAACCGGCCTTCAGGGACGCCAGTTCGGCCTCGTGAGCCGCGACGAGAGCGGCGCGTTCCTCATCCAATTTCGCCTGCAGCTCCTGCGTCGCCGCCTCATATCCCCGGGCATGGGCCTCGGAACGCTCCGTCTCAAGGTCGATAGGCTCCTCGACGGGCACATCCGTCGCGAAATCGGAAAAATCGAAACCGCCGGCCGCCTCCGGAGGGGCGGGCGGCGGCGACACTTCACCGAAATCCTTCAGAAAACGCGCAATCGAGGCTGTCATTCCGGGAACCTGCTCATATGTCCTGTTCAAGCTAGCGCATGCGCGGCAACAAAGGATTACCGCCGGCGCCAACCGATTGCGCCGCGTCACCCGAAAGGAAGCCCGGCATCTGCCAGCAGGCTAGATTTCCAAGCTTGTGCGAGGATGAAGGTGGGCTGCGATGTCCGCGACCGGCGGGCCACGGACCATCGGGCGTCATTGCTACTGCCTGAAGAGGGTCAGGATGCTTTCGGCATTGGTATTGGCGATGGAGAGTGACTGGATGCCGAGCTGCTGCTGCGTCTGCAGCGCCTTCAGGCGGGTCGACTCCTCGTTCATGTCCGCATCGACCAGTCGACCGATGCCCTTGTCGATCACGTTGATCAGGGAGGCGATGAAATCCTCCTGCAGGTCGATGCGGCTCTGGATCGATCCGAGACTTGAAGCGGCGCTGGTCATCGCAAGGAGCTGCTGGTCGACGAAGCTCATGATGGCGTCGAGGGCATCCGTCTCCTCCTCGATCGATCCCGGCACGACGGCGTTCATCGCAACCGCATAGTCGGCGAGCCGGGTAATATCCAGCGTCACCACGGAGAGGTCGATCTTGCGGGTGTTCAGGTTGTTTGCCGGCAGGACGACATAGAAGAAATCATCCGTACCATCGTTGTGCACCCTCCCGGTCGTCTCGGGCGGCGTCGCAGGATCGGTCGTCGTGACCTCGACCCAGAGATTTTCCTGCACCTTGTAATAGGACGACGTGCCGTCCGAGTAGATGGCGGCATCGGTATTGGTGTCGGCGCCGAGCGCGGCGAGCTGTGCGTCGGTATAGACCGGCACGGCATAGCTCGTTCCGGTGATTAGGCCCGTACCATCGTCGGTCGACGTCGTGACGGTGGTCTCCCCCTTGGCTACGTAAGCCAGGTCGCGGTCCAGGATACCCAGTTTGCCGCCGCTGGTGTCGAACAGGACGGTCTTCGAGTTCATCGGGTACTCGACAGTGGTAACCGCTACCTCGCCATTGGGGCCGCGGGTGAAGGCGGATACCACCTCCTTCAGCAGCTTCCGTTCCTCCGCCGGATTTCCGCCGTCGCTGATGACACCCTGGATCCAGTTCTCGCCGGAGAAGCTGGCCGATTCGGAGATACTGCTCAGCTGCTCCTGCAGCTGCTCGATCTCTTCCTGGATCTTCGAACGGTCTACCCCGACGCCGTAGGCGGCGACGATCTTCGACTTGATCTCCTGTACCGTCGCAATGGCGCTTTCCATCGCCTCATAGGCGGTGTCGACCTTCGCCGCGCCAAGGCCGAGTGCATCCTGCACGGTTGACAGGGTGCCGTTGTCGGAGCGCATCGTGGTGGCGATCGACCAGTAGGCGGCGTTATCCTCGGCGGTTTCGACGCGAAGGCCGGTGGAGACGCGCGCCTGTGTCGTCTCGAGGTCCCGGTCGATCGACCGGAGCGTCTGAAGTGCCGCCATGGCCGCGATGTTCGTCAGGATACTGGTCATTGCCCTGCCTCTGTCTTGTATGCCGATGTGCATCAGGACGACGACAGGAGGGCGTCATGCTCTGCCGCCTTTTCCCCTCATGGGCGGGCGGTCTGCCGTTCGTTAACATATCGTTAACATGACAGGTAGCAGCCGAGGCTTGCCCGAGGCAGACCGGCAGCAGCACCGGCATTGGTGTCCATCACGGGCCAGGCGCGCGAAAACCGCGCCCCTTGCGGGGCGCGGCTTCCATCATGACTTTCAGTCCGCAGGGCGGGACGAAGACGCCCCTAGCCGGGCTCCGCTTACTGGCGGAAGAGAGTCAGGATGTTCTCGGATGCGGTGTTGGCGATGGAGAGCGCCTGGATGGCTAGCTGCTGCTGGGTCTGGAGCGCCTTCAGACGGGTCGATTCCTCGTTCATGTCGGCATCGACGAGACGACCGATGCCCGAGTCGATGGAATCGGTCAGGGCCGCGATGAACTCCTCCTGCATCCCGATGCGCATGGCGATCGAACCGAGATCGGCGGTCGCGCTGGTCATGGCTTCCAGCGCAGCGTCCGTCGCCTGCACCATCACGTCCAGTTCAGCATTGGAAAGTGCCGTGATGTTCACCGTGTCGAGCGACGCCGGAGCCACCACTACCGTGCCGGCGGGGATCGGAGTCGTGTCCACGACCCAGTTGCTTCCCCCGCTCGCCGCGGCGATTTCCTGGCCCGGTGCAGCCGATTCGTCCACGGCCTTTACCCATACGCCCTGGATCTTGACGTAGTCCCCGGCGGGCGTCGTGGTGTTGGCGTAGTTGCCGTCAAAGGTCGCGCCTTCGGCAATCAGCTTGTCGATGGAATAGGCGATCACCGTATGCTTGGACGTTATACCGCTTGTATTGATGTCCAGCGTGATGGAGGCCGGCGTTACGTTGAACACGCGGTCGAGGATGCCGAGATCGCCGCCCTGGTCGAACAGGACCGTGTTTGCGCCCAGGTCGTACTCGATTTTCTTGACAGACACCGACCCGTTTTCGCTGCGGATGAAGGATCCGACGACGTTCTTCTGGACGATGTTGCCCGTGGCGTTGGTGAGGTCGGCCTGCATCCAGTTTTCACCGGAGAAGGACGCCGCGGAGGATATGCTGCGAAGCTGCTCCTGCAGCTGTTCGATTTCTTCCTGGATCTTTGCGCGGTCGACGCCTTCTTCGGTCGCCGCGACCATCTTGGCCTTGATTTCCTTTACGACTTCCACGGCGCTTTCCATGGCCGCGTAGGCCGTGTCGACCTTGGCGGCCCCGAGACCGAGTGCGTCCTGGACGGCCGAAAGGGCCATGTTGTCGGAGCGCATCGTCGTCGCGATGGACCAGTAGGCTGCATTGTCCGAGGCCGTGCCCACGCGCAAACCGGTGGAGACGCGGGACTGGGTATCGACCATGCTGCTGTCGATGGACCGAAGGGTCTGAAGCGCAGCCATGGCTGCGACATTGGTAAGAATGCTCGTCATGATAGTTGCCCCTGTATTGGCTAGAAGAGGGACATCCCGGAAGCGCCGGGCACGATGGTGTGGCCTAATGCCGTTAACCGCTTCTTCGTCTTGGTTAACCCATCGTTACGATGAGTGCAGTTAAGCCCGGCATGGTTAACAAACCTTAAACGCGAATTCATAAAGTTTAACAAAACGCGAAAGGCCGCCCCGGGAGGGGGCGGCCTTTGTCTTGCTGTCTGTCCGAGGATTAACGGAACAGCGACAGGATGACTTCCGAAGAAGAGTTGGCGATCGAGAGCGACTGGATGGCCAGCTGCTGCTGCGTCTGCAGTGCCTTCAGGCGGGTCGATTCCTCGTTCATGTCGGCATCCACCAGGCGGCCGATACCGGAGTCGATCGATTCCATGAGGCTCTTCACGAACTCTTCCTGCATGCCGATGCGCATGCCGATCGAGCCGAGGTCGGCGGCGGCGCTCGTCATGTCGGTCAGGGCTTCGTCGACACCCGAGATCAGGGCGTCGAGCTGGGCGTTGGAAAGAGCGACGATGTTGATGTCGGCGATGGACTGCGGGGCGGCAACGTTGGTTGCCGGTGCAGCGCCGGTGTCGATACCGTAGAAGGTGCCGCCTTCATCGTGTACCGCTTCCTGGCCGGTGCCGGTAACGTCTTCTGCCAGAACCCAGTTGTTGTCGTCGATCTTCACGTAGAAGGCGCCGGCGACTTCGGCGAGCTGGGTCGTCTTGGCGCCAACCGTGTTGGTGGTGAAGACCGCGTTCTGGTCGATCAGTTCGTCTACGGAGTAGGCGCCGACCGTGTACTTGGAGGTGATGCCGTCGATGTTGACGTCGACCGTGACGCTCTTCTGCGAAACGTTGTAGACGCGGTCGAGGATACCGGTGTTGCCGACGGTGTCGAACAGGACGTTGTCGCCGGTCAGGGCATAGTCAACCTTCTTGACCGAAACGCTGCCGTCGTCGGCGCGAACGAACGAAGCGACAACCGACTTGGTGGTCGCGACGCTGAGGTTTGCCTGAAGCCAGTTTTCGCCGGAGAACGAAGCGGCGGATGCGATCGATGTCAGCTGATCCTTCAGCTGGTTGATCTCTTCCTGGATCTTCGAACGGTCGACGCCATCCTCGGTCGCGGCAACCAGCTTGGCCTTGATTTCCTTGACGACTTCGATCGCCGATTCCATACCGGCATAGGCGGTGTCGACCTTTGCTGCGCCGAGACCGAGGGCGTCCTGGACGGCGGAAAGAGCCATGTTGTCGGAACGCATGGTCGTCGCGATCGACCAGTAGGCGGCGTTGTCGGCAGCTCCGCCAACGCGGAGGCCGGACGATACGCGAGCCTGCGTCTCTTCCATGTTGGAGGAGATGCCGCGAAGCGTGGAGAGCGCAGCCATAGCTGCGACGTTGGTCAGAATGCTCGTCATTGTATGAGGTGCCCCTTGGATGGCTGATGTTTGAAGGGACATTCCGGATTGACCCGGGAGACGGCGCACAGCTTCATGCTTATCAACCCGTTAATTATTAAGGTTAACTCGCCGTCTTGATGAGGCTAGCTAACGCCTGCTTGGTTAATGAACGGCTAAAGTACCCCCCTCAAGGATTGCACTCATAGAGTTTATTTTACAGCTTTCGCGTGCGCGCGCGTGGCAGAACAAGCTCGTGACCAATCACCGCTGGGCACTGTCCGCGTTCGGCACAGCCAGCGCCGCACGCCTGACAACCGCGTCGACCGTGTACTGCCTC
>NZ_JBSHHW010000009.1:0-199620 GCF_053618655.1 Pseudorhizobium sp. NPDC055634
AGCATTCGCCAATTCAAAGGGTTTCTCTAGAACGAGAGAGGTCGTCGCCAGCAGCGCCGCCGCCCTCGTTGGTGAGCGGTTTATAGTCCCAACCCTCAAAACAAGTCAACACGCCATTTTAAAAAACTGTCATTTTTTTCGCGGAGCCTTTCCGGACGCCGTGATCGCACCCCGAGCGCCCCTTCCGATCGCCTCGCCTGCTTGCTAGGCTCGACGCCATGCAAAACGTGCCCTCCATGCCTTTCCCAAAGACAACGCGCCCGCATGATGCGCGCGTCAGGCTCTCCTTCTGATGCCGGCATCGAAGAACAGCACTCCTCCCCCCGCCGTCGCGGCGCCGGACCTTCCTATCCACGCCGCCCTGCCGGAACTCGTTGCGGCGCTCGGCGCGGGGAGCCGCGCGGTCCTGTCGGCGCCCCCCGGCGCCGGCAAGACGACCGCGGTTCCGCTCGCCCTCCTCGACCAGCCATGGGCGACGGGCAAGATCATCCTTCTCGAGCCACGACGGCTTGCGGCGCGGGCAGCAGCGGGGCGAATGGCCGAACTTCTCGGCGAACTGGTCGGCGAGCGGGTCGGCTACCGCATGCGGCTGGACAGCCGGATCTCCGCCCGGACCCGGATCGAGGTGGTGACAGAGGGCGTCTTTGCGCGAATGGTGCTGGACGATCCTGAACTCTCCGGGATTTCGGCCGTCCTCTTCGACGAATTCCACGAGCGGTCGCTCGACGCCGACTTCGGCCTTGCGCTCGCGCTCGACGTACAGTCGGGGCTCAGGGAAGACCTGCGGATCGTGGTAATGTCGGCGACGCTCGACATCGCGCGGGTGGCGGAACTCCTCGATCATCCGCCGGTGATCGTCAGCGAGGGCCGCAGCTTTCCGGTCGAGATCCGCTATCAAGACCGTTCTCAGGGCGAACGGATCGAGGAGAGCGTCGCGCGTGCGGTCATCGAGGCGCATCGCGGCGAGACGGGCTCGATCCTCGCCTTCCTCCCCGGCCAGGCGGAGATCCAGCGAACGGCGGAGCGGCTGGAGGGTCGCTTCGGCCCGGAAACGACGATCGTGCCGCTCTACGGCAACCTCACCCAGGACGAGCAGGACCGGGCGATCCGCCCGAGCCCCCCCGGACAACGAAAGATCGTTCTCGCCACCTCGATCGCCGAAACCTCGATCACCATCGACGGGGTGCGGGTGGTCATCGACAGCGGCCTGCAGCGACTGCCGGTCTTCGAAGCCTCGACGGGGATCACCCGGCTGGAGACGGTGCGCGTCTCGAAGGCCTCGGCCGACCAACGGGCCGGGCGGGCCGGACGTACGGAACCGGGCATCGCGATCCGGCTCTGGCATGCCGGGCAGACGGCGGCCCTGCCGGCCTTCACGCCGCCGCAGATCCTATCCTCCGATCTCTCCCAGCTGGCCCTCGATCTCGCCCACTGGGGCGTGCAGGACGCCGCGACCCTCCCCTTCCTCGATCCGCCGCCCCTTCCGGCCCTTCGCGAGGCACGCGCGCTCCTGGTGCAGCTCGGCGCCCTCGACGCAAAGCAGGCGCTGACGGAGCAGGGAAAGCTGATGCGCCGGATCGCGCTCCCGCCGCGGCTTGCGGCCATGGTCATCTCCGCCGCCGGGGAAGGCCTCGGGCAACAGGCCTGCGAACTCGCGGTCCTCTTGACCGAGCAGGGGCTTGGCGGCAGCGACATCGACCTCGACGAGCGGCTTCGCCGGTTCCGCAGCGAGCGGAGCGGCCGGGCACAGGCCGCGCGGGCGCTCGCGTCGCGCATCGCCGGCAGCCTGCCGAAAGGCGAAAGCGTCGGCCATCCCGTTTCGGCCGGGCGAATGCTTCTCCATGCCTACCCGGATCGCGTCGGCCTCCAGCGCGGCGGGCGCGGCCGGTTCGTGATGGCGAACGGGCGGGGGGCGGAACTGCCGGAAACGGAGCGGCTTGCCGGAGAGCCGATGCTGGTCATCGCCGACCTGACCGGCAAGGCCGCCCGGGGACGGGTCCTCGCCGCCGCATCCGTCGCGCGCAAGGAGGTGATGGAGGAACTGGAGCCTTCCATCGTGCGGGGCGAGGAGTGCTTCTTCGACCGGCAGAGCGGACAGGTGCGGGCCCGCCGCGTCACCCGCCTCGGCGCGATCGTCTTCGAGGAGGCACCGCTTCCAAAGCCTTCGGGCGAGGAGGCGGCCCGGGCGCTCGCCGAGGGCGTGCGGGACATGGGGATCGCCGCCCTGCCCTTCTCCAAGGAGGCCGAGCATCTTCGCCAGCGGCTCGGCTTCCTGCACCGAACCGTCGGCGAGCCCTGGCCGGACATGTCGGACGAGGCCCTGGCGGAGCGCCTCGACACGTGGTTCGTCCCCTTCCAGACCGGCAGCACGAGCCTGAACGACATTCGCCCGGGGACGCTGACGGAGGGCCTCCGTTCCCTCGTTCCCCACGACCTGCAGCGGCAGATCGATGCGCTGGCGCCTACCCATTTCGAGGCGCCGACAGGACAGCGGCATCCGATCCGCTATGACGGCGACGAGCCGGTCCTGGCGATCCGCGTCCAGGAACTGTTCGGACTGAAGACGCATCCGGCGATCGCCGGCGGACGGCTCCCTCTTCTTCTCGAGCTCACCTCGCCGGCGCACCGCCCGATCCAGACGACCCGCGACCTTCCCGGCTTCTGGGCGGGATCCTGGAAGGACGTCCGCGCCGACATGCGGGGCCGCTACCCGAAACATCCCTGGCCGGAAGATCCGGCCGAGGCCGTGCCGACCCATCGTGCCAAACCCCGCGGGAAGTGACAGTATGGCCCTCCCTCACCACGGAGCGAGCTTGTAAAGGCAGCGCATGACCATTCGAGAAAACGCCACCCCGAACCGCAAGGACATGGACAACTCCCCCCAGCGGGATTTCCATTCCAGGCCCATCAGCCGCAAGTTCCGCCTGGAGACGCTGGTCCGGCTGCGATGGCTAGCCGTGGCGGGACAGACGCTCACCGTGCTGGCGGTCGACCTTCTGCTTGATTTTCCGCTTCCCCTGCCGCAGGCCGCCTTCCTGATCGGCGCGCTGGCGCTCGCCAACATCATGCTGTCGCTCTGGTTTCCATCGACCCATCGCCTCGGACCGAACGCGGCACTGGCGCTGCTGAGCTTCGACCTGTTGCAGATGGCGGCGCTGCTCTTCATCACCGGCGGCCTGGCCAATCCCTTTTCGCCGCTGATCTGCGTACCCGTCATCATATCCTTCGCCTCGCAGCCGCTTCGCCACGCGATCCCGCTGCTCGTGCTGGCGCTGGTCTGCACGACGGCGCTGGTCTTTTCCCCCTATCCGCTCCCCTGGTATCCGAACGAGACCCTCCAGCTGCAGCCCGTCATGCTCGTCGGCATCTGGTGCTCGATCGTCTCGATGACCTGCTTTGCGGCCTTCTATGCCTATCGCGTCTCCAACGAGGCCACCCTGCTCGCCGACGCGCTGGCCGCGACGGAGCTGGTGCTCGAGCGGGAAAAGCACCTGTCGCAGCTCGACGGTCTGGCTGCCGCCGCCGCCCATGAACTCGGGACGCCGCTTGCGACCATCAGCGTCGTCGCCAAGGAGATGGAACGGGAGTTCGGCACCGACGAGCGCCTGCGAGAGGACGTCCAGCTGCTTCGCAGCCAGAGCGAGCGATGCCGCGACATCCTGCAGCGGCTGACCTCCCTTTCGGCGGCCAGCGAGGAGCATATGCGGCGCCTGCCGCTCTCCTCGATGATCGAGGAGGTGATCGCGCCGCACCGGCAGTTCGGTATCGAGATCGACCTCGTCGAGCATGGCGATCGGGCGACCGAGCCGGTATGCCTGCGCAATGCCGGCGTCCTTTACGGTCTCGGAAACCTCGTCGAGAATGCGGTGGACTTCGCCCGCAGCAAGGTGACGCTGACGGTGGAGCACGATCGCGAGCACGTGGTCGTGATCATCGAGGATGATGGCACCGGCTATTCGCCAGATATTCTTTCTCGCATCGGCGAACCCTATATGACAAAAAGGAACAAAGAAGTCGAACGGGCCGGCGGCCTGGGGCTTGGTCTGTTCATCGCCAAGACTTTGCTTGAGCGGACAGGCGCCAGACTCGTATTCGACAACCGCAGGGGCAGCGAGGCGGGTGCGCGCATCAGGATCGAGTGGCCCCGCGCGATGCTCGAGGAAGTTTAGCAGCGGCGCGTGGTCCTCGGCGCTTCGGCGCCCTATGACGACGTGACGCTTCTGGAGAAGAGACATGGAAAGAGACCTAGGCACTTCACCGGTCAGCGCGGATGACTCGATCGGCCCGGATCCCACTCTGTTGATCGTCGATGACGACGGGCCGTTCCTGCGGCGCCTGGCGCGGGCCATGGAGGGCCGCGGCTTTGCCGTCGAGGTTGCCGAATCGGTGGCCGAAGGGATCGCGAAGTCCAGAACGCGGCCGCCGAAATACGCGGTCGTCGACCTTCGCCTCGGCGACGGCAACGGCCTGGACGTGATCGAGGCGATCCGTGAGCAGCGGGAGGATACGAGGGCCATCGTGCTGACCGGATACGGCAACATCGCCACGGCCGTTACCGCGGTGAAGCTCGGGGCGGTCGACTATCTCGCCAAACCGGCCGATGCGGACGATATCTTCCATGCCCTGACGCAGCGCCCGGGCGAGAAGGCGGACGTGCCGGAAAATCCGATGTCCGCGGACCGGGTGCGCTGGGAACATATACAGCGCGTTTACGAGATGTGCGAGCGCAACGTCTCGGAGACGGCGCGGCGGCTGAACATGCACCGGCGAACGCTGCAGCGGATTCTCGCCAAGCGCGCGCCGAAATAGGCTAGACCTCGTCGAAATTCCGGCCCGTCGCCCGCTCGGCCATCATCAGCCGCCGGGCGGCGACGCGCGAAAAGCTCAACATCAGGGACTTGCGCGTCGCCGGCGCCAGCCGATGGTCCGGGGCTTCGCGCATGAGGTGCGCCCCATAGCCGTCGGACAGGAGGAGGCCGCATTCCTCCGGGAAGATTTCCAGCGGCACCTCCCTGTGGGTCGCGAAGAACAGCCGGTCGCAATAGGCGCGGTATTCGGGCCACTTGCAGTCGACCCTGAAATCCTCGATCGACGTCTTGATCTCGATGATCCAGATCTCGCCCTTCTCCGACACGGTTACCAGGTCGGCGCGGCGTCCGTTTGCCAGAACGAGTTCCGGCAAGGTCGCGTGACGCATGTCGTCGAGCAGTATCTGCAGGCCGCGCCGGACCATCATGGCCCGTGCCGACTGGCGGCCGTCGATGAGCGGATTGTCGTTGGCTATGCTGACGAGGGTCATGGGATCCGTTTAGGCAAGGCAATTTGTTGCAAAAAAGGCAATGTTGCCGCCAATCGTGGCGACGGTCGCTTCTGGACACGCGCGGCGGCTTGCCAAGGCAATCCACTTGGAAAATAACCCGGGAACGTAGACGATCTCCGTCTGCGTCGCCCTCAATTTTCACGAGAAATCCATGCGCAGCCGCACAAGCATGACAGTATTCGGCCTTCTGGCAAGCCTTGCCCTGGCCGGATGCTCCACGACGTCCGAGCAGACCGAAGTCACACGCGTCGAGACCAGCAAGATCTTCACGGATTCCTACGGCACGGTAACGGACGCCGGATATTCCCTGCCCGCCATCCCGATCAACCGCCTGGACAAGAAATTCCATCGCCAGATCGTGTCCTACGCCACCGAGGAGACGCCGGGCACCATCGTCGTCAACACGCGCGAGCGGTTCCTCTACTACGTCCTGCCGGGCGGCAAGGCGGTCCGTTACGGGATCGGCGTCGGAAAGCAGGGCTTCTCCTGGTCGGGAGAGGCCTATGTCGCCTGGAAGCAGGAATGGCCGACCTGGCATCCGCCGAAGGAAATGGCCGAGCGCAAGCCGGATGTCGCACGCTACGTGGAGACCGGCATGGGGCCGGGCCTTCGGAATCCGCTTGGTGCCAGGGCGCTCTATCTCTTCAACGAAAAGGGCCAGGATACGCTCTTCCGCCTGCACGGTACGCCGGAATGGTCCTCGATCGGCACGGCAGCCTCGTCCGGCTGCATCCGCCTGATGAACCAGGACATCATCGACCTCTATACGCGCGTCCGGCCGGGCCGGAACGCCAAGGTCGTCGTCATCCAGTAACGAAGCGACACGCCTCAACGAAAGAGGCCGCCGGAGCGATCCGGCGGCCTCTTTCGTTTCAACTCTGCAGTTTAGCCTTCAGCTCGAGGCGTCGGCGATGCAGCACCGGTTCGGTATAGCCGTTCGGTTGCTCGCGGCCCTTCAGCACGAGGTCCAGCGCGGCCTGGAAGGCGATGGACGCATCGAAGTCCGGCGCCATGGGACGATAGAGCGGATCGCCGGCGTTCTGGCCGTCTACGACCGCGGCCATGCGCTTCATCGTCTCCACGACCTGCTCCTCGTCCACCACCTTGTGATGCAGCCAGTTGGCCATGTGCTGGGCCGAGATGCGCAGCGTCGCGCGGTCTTCCATCAACCCGACATTGTTGATGTCGGGGACCTTGGAGCAGCCGACGCCCTGGTCGATCCAGCGGACGACGTAGCCCAGAATGCCCTGGGCGTTGTTGTCCAGCTCGCGCTGGATTTCCTCCGGCGTCCAGTTCGGACGGGTGACGACGGGTACCGAGAGGATGTCGGAGAGCTTCGCGCGGCTCCGGCTCTTCAGCCCTGCCTGGACCTCCGCCACGTTGATCTTGTGATAGTGCGTTGCGTGCAGTGTCGCGGCCGTCGGGGACGGGACCCAGGCGGTGTTGGCGCCGGCCTTCGGATGGGCGATCTTCTGCTCCAGCATGGCGGCCATCAGGTCCGGCATGGCCCACATGCCCTTGCCGATCTGTGCATGGCCCGAGAGCCCGCATTCGAGCCCGATATCGACGTTCCAGTTTTCATAGGCGCCGATCCATGGAGCCTGCTTCATGTCGCCCTTGCGGATCATCGGGCCGGCTTCCATGGATGTGTGGATCTCGTCGCCGGTGCGGTCGAGGAAGCCGGTGTTGATGAACACCACTCGCTCGCGGGCAGCGCGGATGCATTCCTTGAGGTTCACCGTCGTGCGGCGCTCCTCGTCCATGATGCCCATCTTGATCGTGTTGGCGGGCATGCCGAGTGCTTCCTCGACGCGCGCGAAGATCTCGCAGGCGAAGGCCACTTCCTCCGGGCCGTGCATCTTCGGCTTCACGACGTACATGGAGCCGCGGCGGGAATTCTGCCGCCGTCCGTTCTCGCCGATGTCGTGGAGGGCGATCAGGCCCGTCACCATGGCATCCATGATGCCTTCCGGGACCTCGCGGCCTTCCTGGTCGAGGATGGCGGGATTGGTCATCAGGTGGCCGACATTGCGCACCAGCATCAGCGACCTGCCCTTGAGGCTTGCCGCGCTGCCGTCCGCCGCCGTGAAGGCAAGGTCCGGCTCCAGCTTGCGGACGAACGTCCTGCCGCCCTTGCTGACCTCCTCCTGCAGATCGCCCTTCATCAGGCCGAGCCAGTTGCCGTAGACCAGAACCTTGTCCTCGGCATCGACGGCTGCGACCGAATCCTCGCAGTCCATGATCGTGGTGATCGCCGATTCCAGCCGGACGTCGGAGATCCGTGCCGGATCGTCCTTGCCGATCGCCGTCGACGGGTCGATCAGCACCTGGATATGCAGGTTGTTGCGGCGCAGAATCAGGCTCCGGGGCTGTGACGGCTCTCCGGTATAGCCGACGAACTGGGAGGGGTCGGCGAGTTCGGCGGTACGCCCTTCCGGACCGGCCGCCGTCAGCCTGCCTGACGTCACGACCAACCCGGTCACGTCGCTCCAGCTTGCGCCGGAGAGCGGCACGGACTGGTCGAGGAAGGACCTTGCCCAGGCGATGACCTTTGCACCGCGGACCGGATTGTAGCCCCCGCCCTTTTCGGCGCCATCGGTCTCCGGAATGGCATCGGTGCCGTAGAGGGCGTCGTAAAGCGAGCCCCAGCGAGCATTCGCCGCATTCAGCGCGTAGCGGGCGTTCATCACCGGAACCACCAGTTGCGGCCCGGCGATCTCGGCAATTTCAGGATCGACATTGTCCGTCGAGACGCTGAAGGCCGGACCTTCCGGCAGGAGATAATCGATCTCGCGCAGGAAGGTCTCATAGGCGGAAAGATCGCTCGGTGCGCCGTTCTCCCGATACCACGCGTCCAGCTTTTCCTGCAGCTCGTCGCGCTTGGCGAGCAGCGCCCGGTTCTTGGGCGCCAGCTCGTGGACCATCTGCGCGAACTGGGAGAAGAAACGTTCCGCATCCACGCCGGTGCCCGGGATCGCTTCCTGCACGAGGAAATCATGCAGCTTCTTGTCGATTGCGAGCCCGTTCTTGTCGATGCGTGCCATTCAGGCTTCCTCCTTCGCGATTATCGGGTGCCAATTTGCCCGGGCCGCCGCCGCTGTCAATGCGCCTATGGGCGAACGCGCCGGCTGACGCGCATCGGAAGACCGTCGCGCGGCTGGGTGGTGAGCTTCTGGACGGGCCACGGCCTGGTGCCGGGCGTCACGTCGAAACGATAGCGCCCCATCAGGACCGCAAGCGCGATGACCGCCTCCTGCATCGCGAATGTCGCGCCGATGCAGACCCTGGGCCCGGCGCCGAAGGGCAGGTACTGGAAGCGGCCGATCGCGGCGCGGTTTTCAGGCAGGAAGCGCTCCGGCGCGAAGGCCCTCGGATTATTCCAGTAAAGTTCGTGCCGGTGGAGGGTCCAGGGCATGATGAGAACCGTCACGCCGGCATCGATCCTTACCGTCTTTCCGTCCGGCGCCGTCCACCGGTCGTCGGCGATGGCCGCACGGTTCAGCGACGGAGCCGGAGGATAGAGGCGCAGCGTCTCCTCGAAGGCGGCCTTCACCATCGGCATCCGCTCGAGCCATTCGACAGGGTCGGCGCCCGAGCGAAACACTTCGTCGATCTCCCCCTCCATGCGCTCGCGAACATGCGGGCTGTTGGCGACGCAATAGAGGGTCCAGGCGAGCGCCCTCGCGGTCGTCTCGTGGCCGGCGCCGATGAAGGTGAGTATATTGTCCTCGATCTCCTCCATCGTGAGGCCGTCGGGGCCGGCAAGTTCGAGCAGGAGGGTCAGGAAATCCTGCGGCACATGATCGGGATCCTCGCTCATCTTCCTGAGGCGAAGCGCCATGGTATTCGCGACGATCTCCCGGAACTTCCCGAGAACCCGCTTGCCCCCGATCCGCGTGATCCTCGGCACCCAGGACGGCGCCCTCAGGAGGTCCATCGGATCGACCCGACCCATGCGGTGAAGCAGGCTGTCGACGTCTTCGGAGAAGTCGCCGCTCTCGGTGACGATCTCGCCGGAAAAAAGCGTCTCCGACAGGATGTTGAAGGTGATCTCCGTCATGTCGACGGAGATGTCGAACACCTGGCCCTCTTCCCCGACCGACGCGTACTTCTCGGCATAGTCTTCCGACTTGCGAAGCATCTGATCCGCAAAACCCCTGGCATGCCTCGGCGTGAAGACCGGCGCCATCGCCTTGCGCGACCGCTTCCAGACGGGTCCTTCGGCCGTCAGCAATCCGTCCCTCAGGATCGGCCGCAGGATGAGCTGGCGGATTTCCGACATTTCGTAATTGGCGGCGTTATCGACCAGCACATGGCGGATCAGGCCCGGATCGTTGACGATGATCGTCCGTTCCTTGAGGAACTTCGTCTCGATCCACGGCAGCGTGTAGGAGGGCTCCCCCCACAGTTCGAGAGGGTTGTCCAGCACGGTCCGGATGATCTCCAGCCGGGACGGTGCGACGGTGCGGGGGATGGGTGCCGGGGGGACGAACGGCTCGGGGCGGATATCCAACGAAGCCCTCCTGTTGCTTGTGGCAAACAGGAAATATCAGCCTTCAGAGCAGCGATTTCAACTCTTCGAGCCTGTCGTTGACCAGCCAGCCGTAATAGTTCTCCTCCGGCAATCCGCCCCTTGCCTTCAGAGCGGCAGCCCGTTGCGCCGAGCCGCCGGTATTGTAGAGCGTCGCCGTGATCCCCGGATTGGTGGAGATATCGACGCCGGCGATCGAGGCGTAATCGTCGATGGACCTGCGGATCGCGGCGGCCATGTAGGCCAGCGACTTGTCGGGGTCCATGATCGCCTCGTAGACCGCCGCCGCCTTGTTCTCGTCGAGCCTCGGATAACCGGATGTCTTCGCCACCATATCGGACAGCATCAGCGCCGTCAGCGGATTGACCTGGCCGAGGCCGAAGGTCTGGCCGGCATAGAAGGGCTGGAAGAATACCGCGCTGAAACGATTGTTCGGGAAGGCGATCCCGCCGACCGTCCGGCCGCGGAATTCCTTTTCCCAAACGGCCTCGCGGCAGGTCCACAGGCCGTAGGAGTCCGCCCTGCCCTCGCATTGACGGAACTGCGGGCGGGCAACGAATTCGCTGACCGATTCATCGCCGTGCCCGAACCGGAAGCGGTCTCCGGCATAGGCGGCCGCCTTGATGTAATAGGACTGCAGCCGGTCATAGGCATCGACATTATAGGTGTGCTCGCCAACGATGGCACCGATCATGTGGATCGGGTCGAGACGATAGTCCGCCGCAGTCGCCTTGATCTTGCCGACCAGCGCGCGATCGCTCGCCAGCAGGTCCCGTATCTTTTCATATTTGACGTTGAAGGTCGTGCGGCCTGCCTGGGTGCGGCGGACCGAGGCGCCCGGCACCTTCGGCTGCTCGACATGTCGGTTGCCTTCCGGGACCGCACGGAGTCCCCCGGCATCGGCCGCCGGTATGCTGCTCAACGCCAGTGCAAATGCCAGTAGAAGTCGCTTCAAGATGTCGGACCTGCGGACTCGCGCAGTCGTGGCTGGCCATGTCGTCAGGACAGGCGAGCCCGACTCGCGCTCTTCATCGGAGTTGACGCCACCCTTAGGCGATCGGGCGGGGCCATGTCGATGCGATGTACATCAACTTGACGTCAATTGCACTAAGACCTTCGGCGGCGTTGCTGTCGCGCTACAGGATATAGCGCGACAGATCCGTATCGGCGGCCAGATCACCGACGTGCTCGCGCACGTAATCGGCGTCGATCATCACCGTATTGCCCGCCCTGTCCGGAGCATTGAACGAGATATCGTCCAGAACCCGCTCCATCACCGTCTGCAGGCGACGGGCGCCGATATTCTCGACCGACGAGTTCAGATGGACCGCGACGTCGGCCAGGGCGTCGATGGCATCCTCGGTGAAGTCCAGGCTGAGCTGCTCGGTTTCCATCAGCGCCTTGTACTGGCGGATCAGGCTTGCCTCCGTCTCGGTGAGGATGCGGCGGAAGTCCTCCTTGGTGAGCGGACGCAGCTCGACGCGGATCGGCAGGCGGCCCTGCAGTTCCGGCAGGAGATCCGAGGGCTTGGCCACATGGAAGGCGCCGGAGGCGATGAAGAGGATATGATCGGTCTTCACCGGGCCGTACTTGGTCGCAACCGTCGTGCCCTCGACCAGCGGCAGGAGGTCGCGCTGAACGCCTTCGCGCGAGACGCCGGCACCCAGGCCGCCATCGCGCGCGGCGATCTTGTCGATCTCGTCGAGGAAGACGATGCCGTCATTTTCGACCGAGCGTACGGCCTCGCGCTGGATCACCTCGTTGTCGATCAGCTTGTCGGACTCGTCACGGATGAGTTCCGCATAGGACTTGGAAACGGTGGTGCGTACCTTCTTGGTGCGGCCGCCCAGCGCCTTGCCGAACATTTCGGAAAGGTTGAGGACGCCGATATTGGCTCCGGGCATGCCGGGAATGTCGAAACCGGGCATGCCGGAACCGGTGTCCGATACCTCGATCTCGATTTCCTTGTCATCCAGCTCGCCGCTCCGGAGCTTCTTGCGGAAGCTGTCGCGGGTTGCCGGCGAGGCGGTGGAGCCGACGAGTGCCTCGAGAACGCGTTCTTCGGCACTCATGTGCGCCTTGGCCTGCACCTCGGCGCGCTTCTTCTCGCGCACCAGGCCGATGCCGACCTCGACGAGGTCGCGAATGATCTGCTCCACGTCACGGCCGACATAGCCGACCTCGGTGAACTTCGTCGCCTCGACCTTGATGAAGGGCGCGCCCGCGAGCTTTGCTAGACGCCGCGAGATCTCGGTCTTGCCGACACCGGTCGGGCCGATCATCAGGATGTTCTTCGGCATCACCTCGTCGCGCAGGCTCTCGTCGAGCTGCTGGCGGCGCCAGCGGTTGCGCAGGGCGATCGCGACCGCGCGCTTGGCGTCATGCTGGCCGATGATATGGCGGTCGAGTTCGGAAACGATCTCGCGAGGGGAGAAATTTGTCATGATCTTCCTTTCGGCTTTCCTGCCCTGGCGTCCATGAAAGCCCGTCCTTGCAGGAAACCGCTTCTGTTGATGAAGTTACGCTGCGTCGAGTTCCTCGACCACGAGGTTGTGGTTGGTGTAGACGCAGATTTCTGCGGCGATATCGAGCGCCGTGCGCGCGATTTCCTCGGCCGACTTGTCGCCGTCCATGAGTGCCCGCGCGGCGGCATAGGCGTAGTTGCCGCCGGAACCGATGGCGATCGCACCGTGCTCGGGCTCGAGCACGTCGCCGTTGCCCGTGATGGCGAGCGTGATCGTCTTGTCGGCCACGAGCATCATCGCCTCGAGATTGCGGAGATACTTGTCCGTCCGCCAGTCCTTGGCGAGTTCGACGGCCGCGCGCATCAACTGGCCGGGATATTGCTCCAGCTTCTTCTCAAGCCGGTCGAGCAGCGTGAACGCGTCTGCCGTCGCGCCGGCAAAACCGGCGATCACCTCGCCCTTGCCGATGCGGCGCACCTTGCGGGCATTGCCCTTCATTACCGTCTGGCCAAGGCTGACCTGCCCGTCGCCGGCCATGATGACCTTGCCGTCCTTTCGGACCGTTATGATCGTTGTCATTCTTCACCTGTTTGCCTTGAAGGCGTTTCCATGGAGGCATCTCGGCCTGTTGATGCCTATGTAAGCGGCGATCGCACGATTGCAAACGACGCGGCGCCCGGCCGCAGGCGGCCCTGCTTCCGCTGGATATTTCCCGGGCCGCCTGTTATGGAGCGCACGACAAACGCATGGAGAAGACTATGGCCGAAATCGCCGCGCGCACGGGCTCGGTTTCCCGAAAGACGAACGAGACCTCGGTTTCGGTCACCGTCAATCTCGACGGAACCGGCTCATCGAGGATTTCGACGGGCGTGGGCTTCTTCGATCACATGCTCGACCAGCTGTCCCGTCACTCGCTGATCGACATGGATATCGCGGTCGAGGGCGATCTCCACATCGACGACCACCATACGGTGGAGGACACCGGTATTGCGATCGGCCAGGCGATCTCCAAGGCGCTCGGAGACCGGCGCGGGATCGCGCGCTACGCCTCGCTGGACCTTGCCATGGACGAAACGATGACCAAGGCGGCGGTCGACCTGTCGGGCCGGCCCTTCCTGGTATGGAACGTCGAATTCAGCTCCCCCAAGATCGGCAGCTTCGATACGGAACTGGTGCGCGAATTCTTCCAGGCGTTCGCCCAGAACGCCGGCATCACGCTGCACATCTTCAACTACTACGGCGCGAACAACCACCATATCGCCGAGACCTGCTTCAAGGCGGTGGCACGCTGCCTTCGCACGGCAACCGAAATCGACCCGCGCCAGGCCGGTCGTGTCCCCTCCACGAAGGGCACGCTGGTCTGAAGGCCAAGGAGCGACGTTGAAGAGCTATCTCGTCCTGACCCCTCCGGGCGCGGATCCGGACCACCGCAAGACGGTGATCCTCGCGGACCGGTTTTCCTGGCTGGCGCTGTTCTTTCCGTGGATCTGGCTCCTGACGAAGAAACTTTGGCTCCCGGCGCTCGCCGTCTTCCTCGCGCAGATCGCGGCGGGCCAACTGACGCAGCTTCCGGGATTTGCCGTCCCGGGAGTTCTGATCGCCATTTCCATCAATCTTCTCGTTGCGCTTGAAGGACGGCACTTCTATAGCGAAAGCCTCATCCGGCGGGGCTGGACGCTGCAGGACGTGATCACGGCTGCGGATCTGGATACCGCCGAGGAAATCTATTTTGCCGGCCTGCCCAAGGTTTCGACGACGCCCGTCGCCGCTGCCGACTGGGCAAGTCCCGCTCGCGTCCCCTCCCCTAAAGCGTGGGGCGGCAGCGGAATAGGCCTCTTCGACCAAGGAGGGCGCTGATGCGCGTCGCGATCATCGACTATGGCTCCGGCAACCTTCGGTCCGCGACCAAGGCCTTCGAGCGCGCGGCGCAGGAGGCGGGCCTCGATGCCTCGATCGAGCTGACCGACAAGGCCGACGTGGTTGCGGCGGCCGACCGGGTCGTGCTGCCGGGCGTCGGCGCCTATGCGGACTGCCGCGCCGGGCTCGACGCCGTTCCCGGGATGAACGACGCCCTTATCGAGGCGGTCGAGCGGAAGGGCCGTCCCTTCCTCGGGATCTGCGTCGGCATGCAGCTCATGTCGTCCCGCGGTCTTGAAAAGACAGTCACCGAGGGGCTCGGCTGGATCGAGGGCGATGTCCGGGAGATGGAGCCGGCCGATCCAACCCTGAAAATCCCGCAGATCGGCTGGAACACCCTGGACCTCACGCGTCCGCACCCCCTGTTCGAGGGTATTCAGACCGGACCGGACGGGCTGCACGCCTATTTCGTCCATTCCTATCACCTGGCGGCCAGGAACCCGCAGGACGTCGTCGCCACCACCGATTACGGCGGCCCTATGACGGCCTTCGTCGCCCGCGACAACATGGCAGGCTCGCAGTTCCACCCGGAAAAGAGCCAGACGCTGGGTCTCGCACTGATCGCCAATTTCCTGCGCTGGAAGCCCTGAAGCATGATCCTCTTCCCCGCCATCGACCTAAAGGACGGCCAGTGCGTTCGCCTCAAGCTGGGCGACATGGAACAGGCCACGGTCTACAATCCTGACCCCGCCGCCCAGGCCAAGGCCTTCGAGGACCAGGGGTTCGAGTGGCTGCACGTCGTCGATCTCAACGGGGCATTCGCCGGTGAAAGCGTCAACGGCGCCGCCGTAGATGCCATCCTGAAGGCGACGAAGAACCCCGTCCAGCTCGGCGGCGGCATCCGCACGCTCGCGCATATCGAAAGCTGGCTTTCGCGCGGGCTGGCGCGGGTCATCCTCGGAACGGTCGCCGTGCGCGATCCCGCTCTCGTCATCGAGGCCTGCAGGCAGTTTCCCGGCAAGGTCGCCGTCGGCATTGACGCCAAGGGCGGCAAGGTCGCCGTCGAGGGCTGGGCGGAGGCCTCGGAGCTCGGCGTCATCGAGCTGGCAAGGAAGTTCGAAGGGGCCGGCGTTTCGGCGATCATCTATACGGACATCGACCGGGACGGCATCCTGACCGGCATCAACTGGGATTCGACGCTGGAACTGGCGAACGCCGTATCGATCCCGGTCATCGCCTCGGGCGGCCTTGCCTCGATGGACGACATCCGGCGGATGATGCAACCGGATGCGGCACGCCTCGAAGGCGCGATCTCCGGCCGCGCGCTCTATGACGGCCGGATCGACCCGGCTGAGGCGCTTGCGCTGATCCGAACGCAGAAAGGAGAGGCCGCATGAGCCTCAAGGCCCGCGTCATCCCCTGCCTCGACGTCAAGGACGGCCGTGTCGTCAAGGGTGTCAACTTCGTGGACCTGATCGATGCCGGCGATCCGGTCGAAGCCGCCAAGGCCTATGACGCGGCCGGTGCCGATGAGCTCTGCTTCCTCGACATCACCGCATCCTCCGACAATCGCGAAACCATATTCGACGTGGTGGCCCGCACCGCCGATCACTGTTTCATGCCGCTTACCGTCGGTGGCGGCGTGCGCAGCGTGGCCGACATCCGCAAACTGCTGCTTGCCGGCGCCGACAAGGTCTCGATCAATTCCGCCGCCGTGAAGAGCCCGGATTTCGTCGCCGAGGCCGCGGACAAGTTCGGCAACCAGTGCATCGTCGTGTCGATCGACGCCAAGAAGGTTTCGTCCGAGGGTGCACCGGATCGCTGGGAGATCTTCACCCATGGCGGACGGCAGGCGACCGGCATCGACGCGCTGGAATTCGCCGCCAAGGTGGTCGAGAAGGGCGCGGGCGAGCTTCTGGTCACTTCGATGGACCGCGACGGCACCAAGAGCGGCTACGACATCGCCCTGACGCGGGCGATTGCCGACAGCGTCAAGGTACCGGTCGTCGCCTCCGGCGGGGTCGGCACGCTCGACGACCTGGTGGCCGGCATCCGGGACGGCCATGCCACGGCCGTGCTTGCGGCCTCGATTTTCCACTTCGGCACCTATACCGTCGGCGAAGCCAAGCACTACATGGCGGAGCACGGCATCGCGATGCGGCTCCACTGACGCCGCCGGAGACCAGATGATGAGCGATTTCTCCCTCAGCGACCTCGAGCGGATCATCGCATCCCGCGCGAAGGCATCGCCCGACGAATCGTGGACGGCCAAGCTTATCGCCGCTGGCCAGACTAGAGCGGCCAAGAAACTCGGCGAGGAGGCGGTTGAAACGGTGATCGCCGCGGTCTCGCAGGGGCGGCCGGAACTCGTCAGCGAAAGCGCCGATCTCCTTTATCATCTGATGGTCGTATTGAATATTGGCGGGATTCCGCTCAAGGATGTGCTGGACGAACTTCAGCGGCGGACCGCCCAGTCCGGTCTGCAGGAAAAGGCGAGCCGCCCATCATGACACTGGCAGTGCAACCGGCTGAAGGCACGGAGCAGTCCACGTTAGCGAACTACTCGCCCTACCATGTCTTCAGTTCGGCGGAATGGGCCCGTTTCCGGGCGGATACGCCGTTGACGCTGACCTTCGACGAAGTGGCGCGGCTGCGATCCCTCGACGACCCGATCGATCTCGACGAGGTCCGGCGCATCTACCTCTCGCTGTCACGGCTTCTTTCGGCGCATGTGGAAGCCTCGCTCCTGCTTTTCCAACAGCGCAACCGCTTCCTCAGCCTTTCGGACGTGACCAAGACGCCCTTCGTCATCGGGATTGCCGGATCCGTGGCGGTCGGCAAGTCGACGACCGCTCGCATCCTGAAGGAACTTTTGGCGCGCTGGCCTTCCAGCCCGAAGGTCGACCTGATCACCACGGACGGGTTCCTCTATCCGAACTCCGTGCTCAGGCGCGAAAACCTGATGGAACGGAAGGGATTTCCGGAGAGCTACGACATCGGCGCGCTGCTGCGCTTCCTCTCGGCGATCAAGGCCGGCGAGCCGAACGTCAAGGCACCCCGTTATTCGCACCTTACCTATGACGTCGTTCCGGACGAGTTTACCGTCGTCGACCGACCGGACATCCTGATCTTCGAGGGGATCAACGTCCTTCAGCCCCGCGACCTTCCCGCCGATGGGAAATTCGTGCCGATGGTCTCGGACTTCTTCGACTTCTCGATCTATATCGACGCCGAGGAGACGCTGATCCACAACTGGTATGTCGAACGCTTCATGAAGCTTCGCAACACCGCGTTTCGCGATCCCAACTCCTTTTTCCACCGCTACGCGACGATCAGCGAGGATGCGGCCCGGGCGATCGCCGAGGGCCTGTGGGAGAACATCAACCTCAAGAACCTGCGGCAAAACATCCTGCCCACCCGGCCGCGCGCTGATATCATCTTGCGCAAGGGCTCCAACCACCTGGTCGAGACCGTGGCGCTTCGCAAGCTCTGATCAGGGATTGACCCGTCGGAGCGTCAGGTTGATGCGCCCGCCGTTTTTCAGCAATGTCGACGTGTTGGGGTAGATCCGGTCCACTCCGTGGAAGCAGAGGCGGCCCGCGCCGCCGAGGATCAGCACGTCTCCGCTCGCCAGCCGGAACGACCGTGTCGGGTGCTCCCGTTCGGTGCCGCCGATGCGAAACAGGCAGGTATTTCCAAGAGAGACGGAGAGCACCGGCGCGGCGAGATCCGTCTCGTCCCTGTCCTGGTGCAGTCCCATGCGCGCCTCATCGCCGTAGAAATTGACGAGGCAGGCCTCCGGCGGCCTGGGGTAGTCCGCAACCTTCGACCATAGGTCCAGAAGCCGGTCGGGAATGGCCGGCCAGGCCCGTCCGGTCACCGGATGAGAGGCCTGGTATCGATAGCCGCGCTCCCTGTCCGTCACCCAGCCGAGCGGACCGCAATTCGTCATCCGAACGGACATGGGCTTGCCGGTCCGCGGCATCTCGGGGACATAGAGCGGCGCCTCCGCGACGACCTGCCTGATCTCCTCGACGAGATCCTCCTGGGCCTTTCGGTCGAGATATCCGGGCATATAGCGAATACCGTCGGGAAGGGCCGTCATCGGATCACTCTCCCCCCGGCTTGCCACGCATGCGCTTGGTCTCCGACCGCCCGGCCTTGGCCTTCAGGCGCCGCTCGACCGATCCCTTGGTCGGCTTGGTGGCCCGGCGTGGCGGTGGCGGAGGTTCGGCGGCCTTCAGGATCAGTTCCTTCAGCCTTTCGCGCGCATCCTCCCGGTTGCGCTCCTGGCTGCGGAAGCGGTTGGCCTCGATCATCAGCACGCCTTCCTTCGACATCCTGCGGCCGGCGAGCCGAATGGCCGCAGCCTTGATCCGGTCCGGAAGCGACGGAGAACTGGCGAGGTTGAAGAAGAGCTGGACCGCGGTGGAGACCTTGTTGACGTGCTGGCCGCCCGCGCCGCCGGCCAGCACGAACTGCTCGGTCAGTTCCCAGCCGGCAATCGTGATGCGATCATTGATGTAGAGCGGGTTGCTGGCCATGGTCGCCTCCGTCGGCCTCTATCCCACAAAGAGCGGATAAAGAAAACCGCCGGCCACGGGGCCGGCGGTTCACAAGGCACAATCGGGTTCGGGTCCGCTATTCCGCGGCGTTGAGCAGCACGGGGGCGGCATCCCGCACCCGGCTGTCGACATGGTCCTCGAACTTTTCGAAATTGGCGATGAACATGGAGACGAGCTTCTTCGCCTGCTGGTCGTAGGCCGCGCCGTCCGCCCAGGTGGAGCGCGGGTCGAGGATGGCGGTCTCGACACCCTCCACCGCGACGGGCACCGCAAAACCGAAGTTCGGGTCGGTACGGAACTGCGCGCTCTTCAGGTCGCCGGTCAGCGCGGCCGTCAGGAGCGCCCGCGTCGCCTTGATCGGCATCCGGCGGCCGACACCGTAGGCACCGCCGGTCCAGCCCGTGTTGACGAGCCAGCAATCGACGCCGTGGCGGTCGATCAGGTCGCGCAGAAGGTTGCCGTATTCCGCCGGGTGGCGCGGCATGAACGGCGCGCCGAAGCAGGTGGAGAATGTCGCTTCCGGCTCCGTGACGCCCTTTTCCGTACCCGCCACCTTAGCCGTATAGCCGGAAAGGAAGTGATACATGGCCTGCTCGGGCGTCAGCCGGGCAATCGGCGGCATGACGCCGAAGGCATCGGCGGTCAGCATGATGATCGTCTTCGGATGCGGCGCGATGCCGGTCTCCGACGCATTCGGGATGAAATGCAGCGGATAGGCAGAGCGGGTATTTTCCGTCAGCGAGGCGTCGTCGAAATCCGGAACCCGGTTCTCGTCCAGCACCACGTTTTCCAGGACGGTGCCGAAGCGGCGGGTCGCCGCGTAGATTTCCGGCTCGGCTTCGGCGGAAAGGCGGATCGCCTTCGCGTAGCACCCGCCCTCGAAGTTGAAGATACCGTTCTCGCCCCAACCGTGCTCGTCGTCGCCGATCAGCGTGCGGCTCGGATCGGCCGACAGCGTGGTCTTGCCGGTACCCGACAGGCCGAAGAAGACGGCAGCGTCGCCGCCCGGGCCGACATTTGCGGAGCAGTGCATCGGCATGACGTGCTTTGCCGGAAGCAGGTAGTTGAGGATGGTGAAGACGGACTTCTTGTTCTCGCCCGCATAGGAAGTGCCGCCGATCAGCACGATGCCCCGGGTGAGGTCGCAGGCGATAACCGTTTCGGTACGGCAGCCGTGGCGGGCCGGATCGGCGCGGAAGCTCGGCAGGTTGATGATGGTCAGCTTGTGCACGAAGCCTTCGAGCAAGGCTCGGCTCGGCCGGATGAGGAGGTTGCGGATGAACAGCGCATGCCAGGCGAACTCCGTCACCACGCGGGTGGGCAGCGCGTTGTCCGGATCGGCGCCGCCGATCAGGTCCTGGACGTAGAGGGTCTTGCCAGCGGCATGCGCGAGCATGTCCTGGTGCAGGATATCGAAGCGCTCGCGGGACATCGGCCGGTTGTTGTCCCACCAGACGGCGTCCTCGGTATTGTCGTCGCGCACGACGAACTTGTCCTTCGGCGAACGGCCCGTATGCTGGCCGGTCACTGCGCGCAGGGCACCATCGGCGGTCAAATCGCCTTCGCGATTGCGGATGGCTTCCTCGTAAAGCTCCGTTTCCGAGAGGTTGTAGCTGACCCGAGAGACGTCGTGGAAGCCCATCGCTGCTAGCCCGTTGGACGGATTGTAAAGTCCGAGTTCCTGCATGCGCGCCTTCCTTCCTTGGCGGTGGATGTGACTCTCACCTAACGCCCGCATTTCCAAAGGGCAAGTGACCGGACGGCGATAGCTCAACGATATCAATAAATTAATCGATTTAAAAAAATTTATTTCTTCTTAAATCGGTTTAGGTCTGGATTTAGTTCAGGCTCGGAGACGTGAATTGGCGGATCGCCGGATTGTGACTCCTGGTCCAATCCTGCCGCCTTGCCACAATTTGTTCCACCTTTATACTCAAAACGCGCATCGTCGGGATGCCGACGCGGCTGGGATGAATCCTGGAGATGCGCACGAATGGTAATGGAGACAGAGAGAATGCAGACAATCGCCCTGGTGGACGACGACCGCAATATCCTCACGTCAGTATCGATTGCACTGGAGGCCGAGGGCTACAAGGTCGAGACGTACACGGACGGCGCATCCGCACTCGACGGGCTTGTTGCCCGGCCGCCGCAACTGGCGATCTTCGATATCAAGATGCCCCGTATGGACGGCATGGAACTGCTTCGCAGGCTCCGGCAGAAGTCCGACATTCCGGTTATCTTCCTGACCTCGAAGGACGAGGAGATCGACGAGCTTTTCGGGCTCAAGATGGGCGCCGACGACTTCATCACCAAGCCCTTCTCCCAGCGCCTGCTCGTCGAGCGGGTAAAGGCGATCCTTCGCCGGGCAAGCGCGCGCGAGACCCTGGGCGCCGTTGGCGCCAAGCCGGGAACCGATGCCCAGCAGGCCCGCACGCTGGAGCGCGGCCAGCTCGTCATGGACCAGGAACGCCATACCTGCACCTGGAAGGGCGAACCCGTCACCTTGACGGTGACCGAATTCCTGATACTTCACTCGCTCGCCCAGAGGCCCGGCGTGGTGAAGAGCCGCGACGCGCTCATGGACGCGGCCTACGACGAACAGGTCTATGTCGACGACCGCACGATCGACAGTCACATCAAGCGCTTGCGAAAGAAGTTCAAGATGGTCGACGGCGATTTCGATATGATCGAGACGCTCTACGGGGTCGGCTATCGCTTCCGCGAGGCAGCCTGACCGGCGACCGTCTCACCGTAGAAGCCGCGCCTGGACGGGAATTTGTCCCGTCCCTTGAAAGGACGATGCGTGGCAGACCAACTGCTTGACGATGACATGCTTGATTCCCCGGATGCGGAGATGCGCCGAACGCCGCGGCGCATCTGGTCGCGGCCGTTCATTCTGATCCGCCGCGTCTTCGGCCACGCGGTCTTCTCGAGCCTGACACGACGGATCCTCTTCTTCAACCTAGCCGCCACGGTCGTGCTGGTCGGCGGCATCCTCTACCTCAACCAGTTCCGCGAGGGACTGATCGACGCCCGCGTCGAGAGCCTGCTGACCCAGGGCGAAATCATCGCCGGGGCAATCTCGGCCTCCGCCTCGGTGGACACCAACTCCATCACCATCGACCCGGAAAAACTGCTCGAACTGCAGGCGGGACAGAGCATCACGCCCGTCCCCAACGACGAGGACCTCGATTTCCCGATCGATCCGGACCGCGTCGCACCCGTGTTGCGCCGGCTGATCTCGCCGACCCGAACGCGCGCCCGTCTCTTCGACGCGGATGCGAACCTCCTCCTCGATTCCCGGCATCTCTATTCCAGGGGTCAGGTGCTCCGTTACGACCTGCCGCCGGTCGAGCAGGAGACGCTGAGCTGGAACGAGCGCATCGCCGGCCTTTTCAACCGCATGCTTCAGCAGCGAAACCTGCCCGTCTACAAGGAGGCGCCAGGCGGCGACGGCTCGATCTATCCGGAGGTGATGAACGCGCTCACCGGCGTTCGCGGTGCCGTGGTCCGCATCACCGACAAGGGCGAACTCATCGTTTCCGTCGCGGTGCCGGTCCAGCGCTTCCGGGCGGTGCTGGGCGTGCTGCTTCTGTCGACGCAGGCCGGCGACATCGACAAGATCGTCCATGCGGAGCGCCTCGCGATCATGCGGGTCTTCGGTGTCGCAACGCTGGTCAATATCCTTCTGTCGCTCCTCCTGTCATCGACGATCGCCAATCCGTTGCGGCGCCTGGCGGCAGCGGCGATCCGGGTGCGCCGCGGCGCCAAGCAACGCGAGGAAATCCCCGATTTTGCCTATCGCCAGGACGAGATCGGCAACCTGTCCATCGCGCTTCGGGAAATGACGACGGCGCTCTATGACCGGATCGACGCGATCGAGAGCTTCGCGGCCGATGTCAGCCACGAACTGAAGAACCCGCTCACCTCGCTGCGCAGCGCAGTCGAAACGCTGCCGCTCGCCAAGTCGGATGATGCGAAGCGGCGCCTGACGGAGATCATCTTCCACGACGTGCGCCGCCTCGACCGGCTGATCAGCGACATCTCGGACGCCTCGCGTCTCGATGCCGAACTGGCGCGAACCGATTCCGCGCCCGTGGACATGCGCGTCCTGCTCGGCAACCTGGTGGACATCTCGCGGCAGATCCGCAACGGCCGCAAGCCCGTCGAGATCGACCTGACGGTCGATAGCCGGGGCGGCAAGCAGGACTTCATCGTCAACGGACACGATCTCCGGCTCGGGCAGATCATCACCAACCTGATCGAGAACTCCCGTTCCTTCGTGCCCGACGAGGGCGGCCGCATCGCCATTCGCCTGTCCCAGTCGCGCGGGCGCGTCAACGTCACGATCGACGACAACGGCCCGGGCATCCAGGCGGAGGATATCGACCGGATCTTCGAGCGCTTCTATACCGATCGCCCGGAAAGCGAGAGCTTCGGCCAGAATTCCGGCCTCGGCCTGTCGATCAGCCGGCAGATCGCCGAAGCCCATAACGGCACGCTCAGGGCCGAGAACATCATGGATGCCAGCGGCGCCGTCGTCGGAGCACGCTTCGTCCTGTCGCTCCCGGCCGGGGAAGCCTCGTGACGGGCGCGCCGGTCAATATCCACGCCACGGCTATCGTGGTCGGAACGACCGGGCTCCTGTTCACCGGTCCTTCCGGGTCGGGAAAGTCCACGACAGCGTTTGCCTGCCTTTCGGCCGCCTGGCGCGCCGGAATACCCGCCACGCTTCTCGCCGACGACCGCGTGCTCCTTTCGCGTGACGGAGAGCAGATCATCGGAGAATGCCCGGATAAGATCGCGGGGCTCATCGAAATATGCGGCAGCGGGATTGCCCGCCTTCCGCATGTCGCCTCCGCGCCGCTTCACCTGGCCGTGAAGGTCGGCCGAAGGGAGAGGATGGAGCGGCTGCCGCCAGAATCGGAGCGCTTTTCCGTCGACGGGATAGACATGTTGCCGCAGCTGCGGCTGGCGGCAGAAAATGCCGATCCCCTCGCGGTAATCGGCGTATTTTTTCCCGATTTCGGGCTGCCAGCGCCATATCCGCGTTGAGCGCAACGGATTTTTGACTTGCACTTGCGATCTACATGGCCAAGATGGCGTCCCACCGCTGGACGCCACTTTTGCAGTGCGATATGGCCTGCGCGTTGCCAGAGCAGGGGGAATTGATGATCGGACTTGTGCTTGTCACCCACGGCAAGCTGGCTGAGGAATTTCGGCATGCACTCGAGCATGTGGTAGGTCCCCAGAAGTACATCGAAACGGTCTCCATCGGGCCTGAAGACGATATGGACCAACGGCGCCAGGATATCGTCGATGCCGTCGCAGTGGCTGACGACGGCCATGGTGTCATCATCCTCACGGACATGTTCGGCGGCACGCCTTCCAACCTCGCCATCTCCGTCATGGACGGCGGGCGCATCGAAGTGATTGCCGGCGTCAACCTCCCCATGCTGATCAAGCTTGCCGGTGTCCGCAGCGACAACGACATGAACCGTGCGCTCCTGGAGGCATCCGAGGCGGGCCGCAAATACATCAATGTCGCAAGCCGTGTCCTAAGCGGCAAGTAAGCGAAGCCCGGCATGTCATCTCAGTCCCGCGAACTCCTCATCGTCAACAAGCGTGGCCTTCACGCCCGCGCGTCGGCGAAATTCGTCCAGACGGTCGCAAAGTACAACGCGGACGTCACCGTCACCAAGGACGGCACCACGGTCGGCGGAATGTCGATCATGGGGCTGATGATGCTCGCGGCCAGCCCCGGCTGCAGCGTCCAGGTAACGGCTGCCGGACCGCAGGCATCTGAAGTGCTGACTGCGCTGGAAGACCTTGTCGCCGACAAGTTCGGCGAAGAAGTTTGACGGCACATAAAGACATAAACACTTCTTTATGTGTCGTTGCTTCGTTCGACCAAGCCTGCTAAACCAGCCCCAGAATGCGAGAGGTGACGCCCCAGGGCGCGCAAATCCCAGCTGGAGAGCTTCATGAGCATGGATAAAGACTATATCGTCGCTGACATCGGCCTTGCCGCCTACGGTCGCAAGGAACTCGATATCGCCGAAACCGAAATGCCCGGCCTGATGGCCTGCCGCGAGGAATTCGGCGAAAGCAAGCCCCTGAAAGGTGCCCGGATTTCCGGCTCGCTGCACATGACCATCCAGACCGGCGTGCTGATCGAGACACTGACGGCTCTCGGTGCCGAGGTCCGCTGGGCTTCCTGCAACATCTTCTCAACCCAGGATCACGCCGCCGCCGCCATCGCCGAGCGCGGCATCCCGGTCTTTGCCGTGAAGGGCGAAAGCCTCACCGAGTACTGGGAGTACACGGACCGGATCTTCCAGTGGGCCGACGGCGGCCTGTCGAACATGATCCTCGACGACGGCGGCGACGCGACCATGTACATCCTGCTCGGCGCCCGCGCCGAAGCCGGCGAAGACGTCCTGTCCAACCCGACCTCCGAGGAAGAGGAAATCCTCTTCGCGCAGATCAAGAAGCGCCTGCAGGCTTCGCCCGGCTGGTTCACGAGGCAGCGCGACGCGATCAAGGGCGTATCGGAAGAGACCACGACCGGCGTCCACCGGCTCTACGAACTCTCCAAGAAGGGCCTGCTGCCCTTCCCCGCCATCAACGTCAACGATTCGGTCACCAAGTCGAAGTTCGACAACAAGTACGGCTGCAAGGAATCGCTGGTGGACGGCATCCGCCGCGGCACCGACGTGATGATGGCCGGCAAGGTCGCCGTGGTCTGCGGCTACGGCGACGTGGGCAAGGGATCGGCCGCCTCGCTTGCCGGGGCCGGCGCCCGCGTGAAGGTCACGGAAGTGGATCCGATCTGCGCCCTGCAGGCCGCGATGGACGGCTTCGAAGTGGTCGTACTCGAGGATGTGGTCGACAGCGCCGATATCTTCATCACCACCACAGGCAACAAGGATGTCATCCGCATCGATCACATGCGGGCCATGAAGGACATGGCGATCGTCGGCAATATCGGCCACTTCGACAACGAGATCCAGGTGGCGTCGCTACGCAACCTGAAGTGGACCAATGTGAAGCCGCAGGTCGACATGATCGAGTTCCCGAAGGGCAACCGCATCATCCTTCTTTCGGAAGGCCGTCTCCTGAACCTCGGTAATGCCACGGGACACCCCTCCTTCGTCATGTCGGCATCCTTCACGAATCAGGTGCTTGCGCAGATCGAGCTGTTCACCAAGCAGGGCGAATACAAGAACGACGTCTACATCCTGCCGAAGCACCTCGACGAGAAGGTCGCCCGCCTGCATCTCGCCAAGCTGGGCGTAAAGCTCACGGAACTCTCCGAAGAACAGGCCGCCTACATCGGCGTCTCGCCGACGGGACCTTTCAAGGCGGAACACTACAGGTATTAATTTTCCAAGGCTAATCCACAAGATATTGAAGGTCGCGATCTTGACGGATCGCGACCTTCTTTTTTGGCGTCACCCTTCCCGCCGATTCCCTAAGCAAGTATTCTCTTAGCCAGCGATTCGCTCCTGCTTCGGGCAAGGGCGATATGGGATGTCTTGTCGAAATGCGGCAAAGGACGGAGACAGACCGGCAATGGCGGTGAACGTAAAGAACCCAGCGGAAGGGGCGGCTTCCTGTTGCGACGGCCCTACCTCGTCCTCCCCTGGAGAGGGCGGGGACGCTTCGCAGGTTCGTCACGGTTGCCGGGCACCGCGGGGCCGGAAACGTGCCTTCCTCCCTTCCCTCCTTGCCGGCAGCGCGCTGGCGTCCTTCGCGGGCACCGCGCTTGCGCAGCAGCCGGTGGACGCCGCGGCAAGGCTGTTTTCCTCGTCAGAGGTCGTCATCTCCTCCCTCGTCGTCGGCGCACTCGGCGCGACGCTCCTCTCCGTCCTCTGGCTCGTGCGCCAGCGGGGGAACATGGAGGCGGAGAGCCAGGAGATGCGAAACGCCCTCTCCGACGCCCAGCAGCGCATCTCCAAATACGAGGCCCTCATCGCCGAGAAGAACCGCCGGATCATCATCTGGGATGGTTCCATCGCGCGCCCGGAAGTCCTCGGTCAACTGCCGTCCGATACGGGCGCGCCGCAGGATGACCGCGAGTTCCTGGCCTTCGGACGCTGGCTGCGGCCAAAGTCTGCCGGCGAACTCGAGCGGGCCGTCGAGACGCTGCGCGGCAATGCCAGCAGCTTCGACATGGTGGTGGAGACCATCCGCGACGAAATCCTCGAGGTCCAGGGCCGCGTCGCCGGCGGCAAGGCGTTCGTGCGCTTCATCGCGCTCAACAATCTGCGCGCCGAACTTGCGGAACTGAAAATCGAGCGCGAGCGTCTGCGCGGCTCCATCACGTTGTTCCAGTCTCTTCTGGACGCCCTTGAACAGCCCGTCTGGCGCCGCGACAGCGAGGGTCGGCTCGCCTGGGTCAACCACGCCTACAGCGAGGCCGTGGAAGCGGAGAGCCCCGGCCAGGTGGTCGGCGAAGGCCGGGAATTCCTCGGGACGATCACCCGGGAAAGCATCCGCGCGACCGCGACGCCCGCCTCCCCCTTCCACGATCGCGTCTCGACGGTCGTTCACGGCAACCGGACGATCTACGAGATCGTCGACGTCGTCGCCACCGGTGGTTCCGCCGGCATGGCGCTCGACGTTTCCGAGGCCGAATCGGTCCGGGAAGAGCTGAAGCGGACGCTTCGCAGCCATGCGGAGACCCTCGACAATCTCGGCACGCCCGTGGCGATCTTCGATCGCGACCGAAGGCTGCAATTCTACAACCAGGCCTTCGTCTCCCTCTGGGGCCTCGATCTCGCCTTCCTCGATTCTCGACCGGACAATAGCGAGCTTCTCGACCGCCTGCGCAGCAGCAACAAGCTTCCGGAGCCCCTCAACTGGCGGACGTGGAAGGAATCGGCGCTTTCCATCTACCAGGCGCTCGATACCAAGGACGAACTCTGGCACCTGCCGAACGGCGAGACGCTGCGTGTCGTCGCCACGGCCCATCCGCAGGGCGGCGCCACCTGGGTCTTCGAGAACCTGACCGAACAGGTGAACCTCGAGACCCGCTACAACACGCTTCTGCAGGTCCAGGGCGAAACGATCGACCACCTGTCGGAAGGCGTGGCGGTGTTCGGGCCCGACGGAAGCATCCAGCTTTCCAATCCGGCCTTCCGCGCGCTCTGGGGCATCACCGCCGAGCAGGCGAAGCCCGGCACGCATATCCGGGCGATCGAGGAAGCCTGCGGCCCGTCCTACGACAAGCCCGACGGCTGGCGCCTCTTCGGCCAGATGCTGACGAGCGGCGACGACGCCCGGCCCTCGCTGCAGGGGACGTTCGAGCTCTATTCCGGTCTTATCCTCGACTATGCGGTCACGCCGTTGCCGAATGCCCAGACGATGCTGACCTTCGTCGACATGACGGCGAGCGCGCGCGCCGAACGCGCCCTGAAGGAAAAGAACGAAGCGCTGCGCAAAGCCGACGAGATCAAGAACGATTTTGTCCAGCACGTCTCCTACGAGCTGCGCTCGCCGCTTACCAACATCATCGGCTTTACCGATCTCCTGAAGACCCCCGGCATCGGGCCGCTAAACGAGCGCCAGGCGGAATATGTCGAGCACATATCGACGTCGTCCTCGCTGCTTCTGACGATCGTCAACGATATCCTCGACCTCGCGACGGTCGATGCCGGCATCATGGAACTCAATTACACCCAGCTCGACCTCGACGGCCTGCTGGATGACGTCGCGATGCAGATCGCCGACCGGCTGCACGAGAACGGCGTGACGCTGGAGATCACCGCGCCGAAAGGCCTCGGCAGCATCGTTGCCGACCAGCAGCGGCTGAAGCAGATCCTCCTGAAGCTCTTGACCAATGCCACCAATTTCGCTCCCGAAGGCAGCACCATCACCTTGACGTGCCGGCGCGACGAAAGGGACGTCTATTTCTCCGTCTCCGACGACGGGCCCGGCATCCCGGCTGAAATGCTGGACAGCGTCTTCAACCGCTTCTCCTCCAGCCCGCAAGGCGGCAAGCGCAGCGGCGCCGGGCTCGGGCTTTCGATCGTCGAGAGCTTCGTCACCCTTCACCAGGGCGATGTCCGGATCGACAGCCGTCCTGCCGGCGGAACCACGGTCACCTGCCGCATCCCGACCGGGGCGACCATGCACACTATCGCTGCCGCCGAATGAACGACGGTACGGCGATCGTCGTCACGCTTGCGGACGAAGCGGCGACCATCCGGTTCGGGGAAGATCTCGCGCTGGCGCTTCGCCCGGGCGACTGCGTGGCCCTTTCCGGAGACCTCGGGACCGGAAAGTCGACACTGGCACGCGCCCTGCTGCGCGCCATGGCGAATGACGAGACGCTCGAGGTTCCCTCGCCGACATTTACCCTGGTCCAAAGCTACGACCTTCGCATCCCCGTCGCCCATTTCGATCTTTATCGTCTCGGGGATGGATCGGAACTCGACGAACTGGGGCTGGACGAGGCTCTCGCAACCGGTATCGCGCTGGTCGAATGGCCTGAGATGGCCGAGGATTTCCTCCCGGCGGACCGGCTGACATTGCGGCTTGAGCACGAGACATCGGGTCGAACCGCGACCATATACGGCCCCGCACCGGCACTGGACCGCATCCGCCGCTCGCTTGCCATCCGCGCCCTCCTGGACCGGTGGGGATACCCGAACGCGAGGCGCCGCTACCTGACCGGCGATGCGTCGGTGCGGTCCTACGAGACCGTGACGCCGGAAGACGGCGGATCGCTCGTCCTGATGAACTGGCCTCGCCAGCCCGACGGACCGCCATTCCATGAAGGCAAGCCTTATCCGAAGGTCGTGCACCTTGCCGAGGACGCCTATTCCTTCGTCGCGATTTCCCGCTATCTCCGCCGGCTCAGCCTGGCGGCACCGGAGGTATTTCGCGCTGATTACGACCAGGGCATCCTCCTGCTGGAGGACATGGGCGAGGACGGCGTGCTAGACGAACAAGGCCGGCCGATCGCCGATCGCTACCGGGAAAGCGTCGTCTGCCTCGGCTACCTGCACAGCCATCCGGCCCCTCGTGACCTCGCCGCGGACGGCGGCCACGTCCATCACATTCCGGATTTCGACCCTACCGCGATGAAGATGGAAGCCCGTCTTCTCATCGACTGGCACCTTCCCTGGAAGCGCGGCACAGAGGCGAGCGAGGAGGAGCGGCAGACCTTTCTCCGCATCTGGGACGGACTGATCGGCGAACTTGAGAGCGCCGAGAAAAATCTTCTGCTGCGCGACTTCCACTCCCCGAACATCATCTGGCGGGCCCATGAATCCGGCGTGCGCCGCGTCGGGATCATCGACTTCCAGGACGCCATGATCGGGCCGACCGCCTACGATCTCGCCTCGATCGTTCAGGATGCGCGCGTCGACGTGCCTCCTGCGCTGGCCGAGCAGATGATGCGCGACTACTTCACCTTGCGCCGGTCCCTCGGGCCGTTCGACGAACGCGAATTCCTCAAGGCGTTCGCGATCATGTCGGCGCAGCGCAACTGCAAGCTCGCCGGGCTCTGGGTCCGGCTGATGAAGCGCGACGGCAAGCCGGGCTACATGAAGCACATGCCGCGCACGCTGACCCATCTCTCCTGGTCGCTGCGGCACGAAGTCCTCGCTCCGCTTCGCGGCTGGTGCCTCCAGACAGGAATAGAGCTACCCGAATCATGAGCCCTGCTCTAGAAAGCAGGGTATGAAGATCGTCCAGGCCATGGTTCTCGCGGCGGGTCTCGGGACCCGCCTTCGTCCGATCACGGATAGCTTGCCTAAACCGCTGGTGCGCGTCGCCGGCAAGCCGATGATCGACTACGCCCTCGATGCGCTTGCCGACGCAGGCGTGCGCCGCACCGTCGTCAACGTCCATCACTTCGCAGACCAGATGGAAGCGCATCTGAAGGCCTATCCCAGGCTGGACGTGACGATCTCCGACGAGCGCGACCGGCTGATGAATTCCGGCGGCGGGCTTGCCAGGGGCGTGCGCCTCCTCGACCGGGCCCCGCTCTTCGTCATGAACGCGGACCTCTTCTGGGTCGGGGAGACGAGAGGCCAGCCCAGCAACCTGGAACGGCTTGCCGCCTTCTTCGATCCCGACATCATGGACATGGCGCTCCTCTGTGTCCCGCTGGAGCGGACGACGGGCCACAGCGGCAAGAAGGATTTCCAGATGGACGAAAGCGGGCGCCTGACGCGGTATCGCGACGGAGCCCAGCCGCTCGTCTATGCGGGCGCGGTCGCCATGCACGCCGCGCTTCTCGACGATGCGCCGGACGATGCCTTCAACCTCAACCTCTACTTCGACAAGGCGATCGCCTTGGGCCGGCTCTACGGCACGGTGCTCGATGGCCAGTGGTTTACGGTGGGGACGCCCGATGCACTCGTGGAAGCGGAAGAGGTCCTTTCCCGACACCAGGTCGAGGCCTGACCATGGACGCCCGCCGTCACAAGCGGATCTTCACCATCCCGCCGGGCACGGCATTCCTCCGCACCGTTGCCGCCGCTCTCTGCGACGGGCGATTGAACGAGGGCTTCGTCCACGATCCGCAGGACCCGCTTTCGCTCGCCAACGTCACCATCTTCGTGCCGACGCGCCGCGCAGCACGCGTGCTGCGATCGGAATTCGTCGACCTGCTCGGCGGACGCTCCGCCATTCTGCCGGTCATCCGGCCGCTCGGCGAGACGGAGGACGACAGCGGTTATTTCGATCTTGCCGCACCCGAGGAGCTCGACCTCGCGACACCGATCGGCGGTGTCGCCCGGCTTCTGGAGCTCGGCCGGCTGATCCTCGCATGGCGCAACCGGCTGCCGCAGGTCGTCATCGACCTCCATTCCGATTCGCCGCTCGTGGCACCGGCCAGTCCCGCCGACGCCATCTGGCTGGCGCGCTCGCTTGCGGAGTTGATCGACGCGATCGAAACGGAAGAACGCGACTGGACGGACCTTGAGAACCTGCAGACCGCCGAACTCGCCCTCTGGTGGCAGCTGACCGCCGAGTTCCTCCGCATTGCGAGCGAGTTCTGGCCGCAGCGGCTTGCCGAACTGCGCCGCTCCTCCCCTTCCCGCCATCAGGCCACGCTTCTGCGCGGGGAAGCAAGGCGGATCGCCGAACGCCCGCACAAGGGGCCGGTGATCGTTGCCGGATCGACGGGCTCTATCCCGGCTGCCGCCGATCTCATCGCCGCCATCGCCGCCCTCCCGGAAGGGACGATCGTCCTTCCGGGACTGGACCAGCGCATGCCACGCCAGCACTGGGACGCGATCGGCAGCGAAGGCCCGGACGGCCGGATCGAACCGGGGAGCCGAAGCCATCCGCAATTCGGCCTGTCCCGCCTGCTTTCCCGGCTCGGCGTCGACCGTGACGAGGTGGCGGTGCTCGACCCGCCGACCGCCGACCTCGATTTTCGCAACCAGTCCCTCTCGCAGGCGCTTGCTCCGGCAGCGGCGACCGACGAATGGAGCACCTGGCGCAATAAAACGAGCCGCGAGGATCTCCTCGAAGCGTTCCGGGATGTCGCGCTCATCGAAGCCGCGAACGAACGGGAAGAAGCGGTGGCGATCGCCATCGCGCTCCGCCTCGCGCTCGAGGAGCCCGGCGACCGGGGCCGCGTGTCCCAGGCGGCGCTGATCACGCCGGATCGAGCCCTTGCGCGCCGCGTCACCGCGGAGCTTGCGCGGTTCGGCATTACCGCCGACGACACCGCCGGAACGCCGCTTTCGGCCACCCCGCAGGGGACATTGCTGCAGCTTCTCCTTGAATCTACGCTGCGGCCGGGCGATCCGGTGGCCATCACCGCGCTCCTGAAACATCCGCTGATGCGCCTGGGGATGAAGCGGGAGGCGCTTCGGCAGGCGGCCGAAGCACTCGAGCTTCTCGCGCTGCGGGGTGGCCGCGGCGAGATGGACGTCTCGACACTCGCGCCGCTTCTCGAGGAGCACTGGCAGGCGCAGCAGGGGGATCGCCATCCCCCCGTTTGGCGCTCCAGCCTCCCCGAGACGGCCTTCGCGCAGGCGCTCGACCTCGCTCGCCGCCTGGGAGACGCCGTCGAACCGCTTGCCTCCGCCCTCTTCGGCCGTCGGGCGGACGGACGCGGCCTGACGTCGAAACTCACCCTTTCGGACTGGGCAAACCGCACGGGGCGGGCGCTGGAGGCTGTCTGCGCCAATGAAAAAGGCGACCTTTCCTCCCTCTGGTCCGGGGAGGCGGGAGGGCGCCTGTCCTCGCTTCTCGGCGAGGTCATCGACACCGAGGGCCAGATGGAGGCGGACGGGCCGCAGTGGATCGATATCGTCCAGGCGCTGACCACGGGCGAAGCGGTCAAGCCGCGCTCGCTGAGCGATCCGCGGGTCTTCATCTTCGGGACGCTCGAAGCCCGGCTGCAGACCGTGGACACGATGATCCTCGGCGGCATGAACGAGGGGTCGTGGCCGGGCCAGACCGTCAACAACCCCTTCCTCTCGCGGACGATGAAGACGGAAATGGGCCTGGAGCCGCCGGAGCGGCGGATCGGCCAGCTGGCGCATGACTTCATCATGGCGAGCGGCACCCGCAGGCTCGTCTATTCCCGCTCGCTGCGACAGGGCTCGACGCCGACCGTTGCATCGCGCTGGCTGCAGCGCCTGCTGGCGCTTGGCGGCGAGGACCTCGTCCGGGAGCTGCGAACCCGCGGCGACCAATACCGCCGGTGGGCGGCAGAGATCGATACCGGCGAGAACCAGGCACCGGCGAGACGACCCGCGCCGACGCCGCCGGCCGATCTTCAGCCGAAGCGTTATTCGTTCAGTGAAGTCGGGCGGCTGCGACGCGACCCCTATGCGATCTATGCCCGGCGCATCCTGAAGCTCGACCCGATCGCGCCGTTCAACGCCGATCCCGGCGCTTCCGAGCGTGGCACGCTCTATCATGCGATCATCGACCGCTACACGCGGGAAGGGCATGTCCCCGGCACGCCCGCATCGATCGAGGCCATGCGGCGGATCATCGACGAACTGTTCGACGCCGAGCGCCTGCCACTCCACATCGACCGGGTCTGGCGCCGCAGGTTCGAAGAGGTCGGAAGGGCGTTCCTGACATGGGAAGCGAGACGGGCGCCCGACATCCGCCGGACCTTCACGGAATGCGGCGCCGGCTGGGACATCCCCGGCGCGGACGTGCGGCTCACGGGTATCGCCGACCGGATCGACATCAAGGGCTCCGGTCTTGCCGCCATCATCGACTACAAGACCGGATCGAGCCCCACCTCCTCCCAGGCGCGCTCGCTTCTCGATCCGCAGCTGGCGCTGGAGGCTGCCGCCCTTCGCGCCGGGGCGTTCAGCGCGCTGGGCCCGCTGGAGGCCGACGAACTGCTCTATGTCCGCCTGAAACCGGGCGACCGGTTCAAGCCGGAATGCGTCAACAACGAGGGCAAGAAGAATGGCAAGTCGGCAATCGAACTCGCCGAGGAGTCCATCGAACAGTTGACGAAGTTCGTGACGCATCTGCGGAGTGGCAGGACCGGGTTTGCGTCGCGGCTGGTGCCCTTCATGCAAAGCGACTACGGCGGCGACTACGATCATCTTGCGCGTGTTGCCGAATGGTCGACGGCGGATGCCGAGGAGGGTGACGCCGATGAATGACGCCCTCCCCCATGGTAACGACCCGGGCGACTGGCTGGACTGGACGGCGATGCGGCAGTCGCTCGCCTCCGATCCGGAAAGCTCCGCATGGGTCTCGGCCAATGCCGGATCCGGGAAGACGCATGTGCTGACCCAGCGGGTGATCCGGCTGCTTCTATCCGGATGCCGCCCCTCCTCCATCCTATGCCTCACCTACACGAAGGCGGCGGCCTCGGAGATGTCGAACCGCGTCTTCCAGCGCCTGGCGGAATGGGCCGTCCTCGACGACGCGGAACTGAAGAAGCGCATCGCATCGGTGGAAGGTTCGGAGCCGGACCTCTTCAAGCTCGCGGAGGCACGGCGGCTGTTTGCGAAGGCGCTCGAAACGCCGGGCGGCCTGAAGATCCAGACGATCCACGCCTTCTGTGAAGCCCTCCTCCACCAGTTTCCGCTGGAGGCGAACGTTGCCGGACACTTCTCCGTCCTGGACGATCGTGCCGCCTCCGCCCTGCTTGCCGAGGCGCGCCGCTCGCTCCTGACCGCAACGTCGGCCGAGGACGACCCCGTGCTTGCCGAGGCGTTCGCCCATGTTCTGGACCTCGGCGACGAGTTCGGGCTGGAAAACCTGCTCGGCGAGATCGTCGCGCGGCGCACGGCGATCCGCCATTTTCTCGCCCATGCCGCCCGGCACGGAGGCGTGGATCGCATCCTGCGCGAGGCCTTCGGCCTGCCGGAGGGCGCCACCGAATCGAGCGTCGCGGCCGAATACTGGCCGCTGCCCGGCCTGTCGGGCGGGACCCTGGCGACCTACCTGCAACTGGCCGACGAAAAGGGTGGATCCAAGGTCCAGGAGGTCGCCTACGGATTGCGGGTCTGCCAGAAGGAGACCGATCCGGACCGCCTCCACCAGATCCTCGACGGTCTCTTCCTCACCCGGGAGGGGAAGCCCAAGGCGGACAGTTCGCTAGTGGCGAAGAAGATGCTGGACGCGGCACCCGCTCTCGCCGACGCCATAGATCTCGCCCGCAACCACGTGCTCGCCTGCCGGGATCGCCTGCGCACCATCCGCATGGCGAGGGCAACGGCTGCCGCGCTCGTACTCGCCGAACGGCTGAACGACGACTACGAGGACCTGAAGAAGCAGCGCAGCCTGCTCGATTTCGAAGACCTCATCGCCCGCACGGCGGACCTCCTGACACGGGACGGCGTCGGAGCCTGGGTGCACTACAAGCTGGACCAGGGGATCGACCACATCCTGGTCGACGAGGCGCAGGATACCAGTCCCGTGCAGTGGCAGGTCATCAAGTCGCTGGCGGAGGATTTCTATTCCGGCAGCAGCGCCAGGACGACGAGGCGGACGATCTTCGCGGTCGGCGACGAGAAGCAGTCCATCTATTCCTTCCAGGGCGCAAGGCCGGAGCGGTTCGCCGCCGAACGCATCCGGACACGGCAGGACGTGGAAGCGAGCGGCCAGGTCTTCCATCCGGTACGCCTGCCGCTCTCCTTCCGCTCCACCGCGGATGTCCTTGCAGCGGTTGACCAGGTCTTCTCGCTGCCGGAAAATGCCCGGGGCCTGACATTCGACGACGAACCGATCGTCCACCGCTCGAACCGGATCGGCCATCCCGGCGCCGTCGACCTCTGGGACGTGGTGGTGCCGGAGGTCGTCGATACGGGCGAGGACTGGACCGCACCGTTCGATGCGACGCCGGACAAGGCTCCGTCGGCGATCCTTGCGTCGCGTATCGCCCATTCGATCGGCGAGATGATCGGGCGCGAGACGATCATTGAGAAAGGCATCGAGCGGGCGATCGAACCGGGCGACGTGCTCGTCCTGGTTCGAAAGCGCGACGCCTTCGTGAACGCGCTGACACGCGCGCTGAAGAGACGCGGCAATATTCCCGTAGCCGGCGCCGACCGGCTTCGCCTGACGAGCCATATCGCGGTGCAGGACCTCCTCGCGCTCGGACGTTTCCTCGTTCTCCCGCAGGACGACCTGTCGCTGAGCGCGGTGCTCAAGAGCCCTCTTTTCAACCTGTCGGAAGAGGACGTTTTCGAGGTGGCGGCCCTGCGTCCGGAGAGGACCAGCGCCTGGGAGCACATCCACCGTCTTGCGGACGAGCAGCCGCTGCGGTTCCGCGGCCCGACCGACAAGCTGGGGCAGCTTCTCGCGATGTCACGGCAGATGAGCCCGCACGATCTCTACGCCAGGGTGCTCGGACAACTGGGGGGACGGCGCCAGTTCCTGGGCCGGCTGGGAACCGAGGCCGGCGACATCCTCGACGAATTCCTGACCTTCGCGCTGGACCACGAGGGCAAGGGCCTGCCGGGCCTGCAGTCGTTCGTCTCGACGCTCGAGATCGAATCGCCGGAGATCAAGCGCGAACAGGACAGCGGGCGCAACGAGGTCCGGATCATGACCGTCCACGCCTCAAAGGGGCTCGAGGCGCCGATCGTCTTCCTGGTCGACAGCGGATCGAAGGCCTTCATCTCGTCACATGTGCCCAAGCTGCGGCTCCTGCCGCGCAACGGGCTGGAAATCCCGGCATGGGTCCCGACAGCGACGCTCTCCAACGCGATCACGATCGCCGACGACGAGCGGCTGCGGCAAGGCACGGAAGAGGAGTACCGGCGGCTCCTCTATGTGGGCATGACACGCGCCGCCGACCGGCTGATCGTCTGCGGATATCGCGGCAAGAATGCCAATCCGGACACCTGGAACAGCATGATCGCGAATGCGCTCTCCAGCCATCCCGAGCACTGCAGCCCTGCCCGCTTTTCCGGGCCGGACGGGGAATGGGACGGTTTCCGGTGGCGGCTGCCGGCCGGCGTCCACACGGCCACGCGCGCCGACGGGGCGACGGATGCGCCGGACACGGCGCTGCCGCTACCTGCCGCTCTCGGACGGGCGCTCCCGCCTCAGGTTTCGCTCCCCCGCCCCCTCAGCCCGTCCGGCGCCGGGACGATGATCGAGGACGAAGCGGACGACCTGATGACCGCCTCGCCCCTGTTCGGGGAAAGGGAGGCAAGCGGCCTGTCGCTCCAGAAGGGCCGGCTGGTGCACCGCATGCTCCAGGTCCTCCCGGACTTTCCCGCCGGCGAAAGGCCCGACGCTGCGCGGCGCTATGCGGAGCGGGCGGCCCGGTTCTGGCCTTCGGACCAGCGCGACGCGCTTGTCGGCTGCGTGCTGTCGGTCCTCGACCACCCGGACCTGCAGTCCGTCTTTTCCGGCCACAGCCAGGCGGAAGTGTCGATCATGGGCACGCTTGCCCTCGGCGGACGGGACTATGCGATCTCCGGACGGATTGACCGGATGGCCGTCGACGAGCACGTCGTGACCATCCTCGACTACAAGACCAACCGCCGCCCGCCGGGCCGCGAGGAGGATGTCCCCCTCGTCCATCGGGCCCAGCTCGCCCTCTATCGAGAGATCCTTTTCCCGCTCTATCCGCAGCACCGGTTCCGGTGCGTGCTTGCCTATACGGAAACCGGCGACGTCGTTTCACTCTCGCCGGAGATCCTCGACCGATCGCTTGCCGAGCTGCGGCCAAAGTGAGATAGCGGTATTGAAATGAGGCTGCCGCAGCCTCACATTGTGCACAACGCATTCTTCACAAGGAGAGCCCCCATGGCGACGGTGAAAGTCGACAACAGTAATTTCCAGGCCGAGGTTCTGGACTCCACCCAGCCCGTGGTCGTGGACTTCTGGGCGGAATGGTGCGGTCCGTGCAAGATGATCGGCCCGAGCCTCGAAGAAATCTCCAACGAACTCGCCGGCAAGGTGAAGGTCGCCAAGCTCAACATCGATGAGAACCCGGAGCTTGCCGCAAAGTTCGGCGTTCGCTCCATCCCGACCCTTGCCATGTTCAAGGACGGCGAAGTGGCCGACATCAAGGTCGGCGCGGCACCGAAGACGGCGCTTTCCGCATGGATTTCCGGCGCCGCCTGAACCTCGCAAACACCTGATCCAAAGCCCGACCCTCGCGCCGGGCTTTTTTATTTGGGCGGGGTCCCGTTGTCGGCCAGGACATCGCCGACAAGATACAGCGAGCCGCCGATCAGGATGCGCGGCGGCACGGCACCCGCTACGTGGCGGCGGGTGATCTCGGCCAGCGCCTCTGCGACCGATGCCGCCGGTTCGGCCACGAGGCCGGCATCGAAGGCGGACGTGGCCAGCGCCACCTGATCGAGTCCGACTTCGGAGCCGCGGATCGGCACCGTGAAGACGTGCTCGGCAATATCTGCGAATGCCCGGAAATAGCCGACGGGATCCTTCGTGTTGATCATCCCGGTCACGAGATAGAGGGGGCGCGCCCGGCGCTCCTCGAAGCCGGCCATCGCTTCGGCGATGACCTCGCCGGCACCGGGGTTATGGCCGCCGTCCACCCAGATCTCGGCGTCCTTCGGCGCGAATTCCAGGAGTTGGCCCTCGGTCAGCCGCTGCAGGCGGCCCGGCCATTCGACCGTGGCCATCGCCTTCTCGACCATGGCGTCGGTCAGCGTGAAGCCGGCCGCCTTGACGGCGCGGATGGCGGCTGCGGCATTGGCGATCTGGTGTCGCCCGGGAAGGCGCGGCAGCGGCAGATCCGCAAGGCCGAATTCGTCCTGGTAGATCAGCCGGCCGAACTCCTCGTGGGCGGAGAAATCCTGCCCGTAGACCGAGCGCGGGCAGGAAAGCCGGTCAGCCGTCTCGACAAGCACGTCCAGCGCCCGTTCGTATTCCTGCTTGCCGATCACGACCGGGCAGCCGCGCTTCATGATGCCGGCCTTTTCAGCCGCGATCAGTTCGACGCGATCGCCGAGATAGGGCTGGTGGTCGAGCGAAATCGGCATGATCACCGAAACCGCCGGCTTCTCGACGACATTGGTGGCATCGAACCTGCCGCCGAGCCCGACCTCGAGAATCACGGCATCGGCCGGCTGTTCGGAAAAGAGCACGAAGGTCACCGCCGTCAGGATCTCGAAGACGGTGATCTGCTGTCCGGCATTGGCCGCCGCCACCCGCCGCAGGGCATCGGCGAACATCTCGTCGGCGACGATCCGGGAGGGCCCTGCCCTCGATCCGATGCGATAGCGCTCGTGCCAGTGGACCAGATGCGGAGAGGTGTGGACGTGGACGGCGAGCCCCGCGGCCTCCAGGAGCGCGCGGCAGAAAGCCGTCGTCGAACCCTTGCCGTTGGTGCCGGCGATATGGATGACGGGAGGCAGCTTGCGGTGCGGGTTGCCGAGCACTTCGAGCAACCGGCGGATCCGGTCGAGCGAAAGATCAAAGCCCTTCGGATGAAGGGCCATGAGCTTTTCGATTTCCTGTTCGGCCGCGCTGACGGCGGGGGTATTGGTGGCGCTCATCCCGCCGCTCCGGCTCATAACAGTGCTTTACTCAGGCGCTCGCCGCCATCGCCGGAAGACCGGAAGCGGCCATCCGATCGTTCGCCGCCGGCGTCTTGGTCAGGATGTTGAGAAGCGTCGCCAGGGTATCCGGCAGATCATGCCGCTTGACGACCATGTCGACCATGCCGTGCTCCAGGAGATACTCCGCCGTCTGGAAGCCTTCGGGCAGCTTTTCACGCAAGGTCTGCTCGATGACGCGCTTGCCGGCAAAGCCGATCTCGGCGCCGGGTTCGGCAATGTGGATATCACCCAGCATGGCGTAGGACGCAGTCACGCCGCCGGTGGTCGGATTGGTGAGGACGACGATGTAGGGAAGACCGGCCTCCTTGAGCATGTCGACCGCAACCGTGGTGCGGGGCAACTGCATCAGCGACAGGATGCCTTCCTGCATGCGGGCACCGCCGGAGGCGGGGAAGATCACCAGGGGGCACTTCTCGACTACGGCCCGCTCGCAGGCCTTCACGATCGCCTCGCCCGCCGCCATGCCGAGGGAACCGCCGATGAAATTGAATTCATGGACGACGGCAACCAGCTTGACGCCGCGGACATGTCCGAGCCCGGCCAGGATCGTATCCTCCTGCTCCGTCTTGAGGCGGCTGTCCTTCAGCCTGTCGATGTACTTCTTGGAGTCGCGGAACTTCAGCGGATCCTGGGCGACCTTCGGCTGCGGCAGGGCCTCGTAGACGCCGCCGTCGAAGAGGTCCGTCAGCCGCGCCTTGGCCGGCATCTTCATGTGATAGCCGGAGGCCGGGATGACCCACTTGTTTTCCTCGAGGTCCTTGTGGAAGACCATCTCCCCCGTTTCCGGGCACTTGATCCAGAGGTTATCCGGAACCTCACGGCGACCAAGCATGGAATTGATCCGCGGCCGAACGTAATTGGTGATCCAGTTCACTTGGCGTACTCCTGATATTCTTCGCCCTAATCTGGGGATACTATTCGGCGGCAACAAGGCGGGCCGAACGGACGCCGGTCGCAAGGCCGCGAACGAAGGTGGCTACCGACTGCACGGTATCGGCCGTCGCGCGGCCGTCCTTGTCGAGCGAGGTGGCGACCTGGTTGACGATCGCCGTACCGACCACCACGCCATCCGCCGATGCGCCGATGAGGCGGGCATGTTCGGCCGTCTTGACGCCGAAACCGACGCAGACCGGCAGGTCAGTGGATTTCTTGATGCGCTGGACGGCGCCAGCGATCACGGAAGGATCGCGAAGCGCCGAGCCGGTGATGCCGGTCATTGACACGTAGTATACGAAGCCCGAAGTGTTGCTCAGCACCTTCGGAAGGCGCTTGTCGTCGGTCGTGGGCGTCGTCAGGCGGATGAAGTTGATGTCCTTCCTGAGAGCGGGGATGCAGAGTTCGTCATCCATTTCGGGCGGCAGGTCGACGACGATCAGGCCGTCGATGCCCGCATCCAGCGCGTCGTCGAGGAACCGCTCGACGCCGTAGATGTAGATCGGGTTGTAGTAGCCCATGATGACGATCGGAGTCGTGTCGTCCGACCGGCGGAAGTCGCGCGCCATCTCCAGCGTCTTCCTGAGCGAATGACCGTTCTTGAGTGCCCGCTGGCCTGCCAGCTGGATCGCGGGACCGTCGGCCATCGGATCGGAGAACGGGGCACCGAGCTCGATCACGTCGGCTCCCGCGCCCGGAAGCGCCTTCATGATCGCGAGCGAGGTATCGTAGTCCGGGTCTCCGCCCATGAAGTAGGTGACGAGCGCCGGGCGGCCCTCGGCCTTCAGGTCGGCGAATTTCTTGTCCATGCGTGCGGTCATGTCAGAGGCCCATTCCGAGAATCTTGCCGACGGTGAAGATGTCCTTGTCGCCGCGGCCGCAAAGATTCATCACGATGATCTGGTCCTTGTCCATCTTCGGCGCGCGCTTGATGACCTCGGCCAACGCGTGGCTCGGCTCGAGCGCCGGGATGATGCCCTCGGTGCGGGTGAGCATCTGGAAGGCGGCGAGCGCCTCGTCGTCCATGATCGGCACGTATTCCACGCGCCCCATGTCCTTCAGCCAGGAGTGCTCCGGACCGATGCCGGGATAGTCGAGGCCGGCGGATATCGAGTGGCCGTCCTTGATCTGGCCGTCGCCGTCCTGCAGCAGGTAGGTGCGGTTGCCGTGCAAGACGCCGGGCGAGCCGGCGGTGAGCGAGGCGCAATGCTCCTCCCCGTCGAGACCCTTTCCACCGGCCTCGACGCCGACGATCCGGACGGATTCGTCGTCGAGGAAGGGGTGGAAGAGACCGATCGCGTTGGAACCGCCGCCGACGGCCGCAACCAGCATGTCCGGCAGACGGCCCTCGGCCGCCATGATCTGCTCGCGCGTCTCCTTGCCGATCACCGACTGGAATTCGCGAACGAGTTCCGGATAGGGATGCGGGCCGGCCGCCGTCCCGATCAGGTAGTAGGTGTCGTCTACATTGGTGACCCAGTCGCGCAGCGCCTCATTCATGGCATCCTTCAAGGTGCCGTGGCCGGCGCTCACCGGGCGGACCTCGGCGCCGAGGAGCTTCATCCGGAAGACGTTGGGTGCCTGGCGTTCCACATCGGTCGCGCCCATGTAGACGACGCAGGGCAGTCCGAAGCGGGCGGCGACAGTTGCGGAGGCAACGCCGTGCTGGCCGGCACCGGTTTCCGCGATGATGCGGGTCTTGCCCATGCGGCGGGCCAAAAGGATCTGGCCGAGGCAGTTGTTGATCTTGTGGGAACCGGTGTGGTTCAGCTCGTCGCGCTTGAAGTAGATCTTCGCGCCGCCGAGTTCCTCCGTCAGCCGTTCGGCGAAATAGAGCGGGCTCGGGCGGCCGGTATAGTGCGTGTTGAGATGCTGCAGTTCCGCCTGGAACTCCGGATCGGTCTTCGCCTTCTCCCACTCGGCCTGCAGGTCGAGGATGAGCGGCATCAGGGTTTCGGCGACGAAGCGGCCGCCGAAGATGCCGAAGCGGCCATCCTCATCGGGTCCGGCGCGGAAGGAATTCGGTTTCGGCGTCTGGTTCACTCTCTACTCCCTCAGGCTCCGACGGAACGGGCCTCTGCAATGGCGTCAAAGAAGGCGTCGATCATGGCGGTATCCTTGACGCCCGGCGCGCTTTCCACACCGGAGGATACATCCAGGCCGCGGGCCCGAGTAGAGGCGAGCGCAAGACCGACATTGTCTTTGTTCAGGCCACCGGAAAGCATGTAATCCACGCTTTCGTCAAGCGAGGCCATGATCTTCCAGTCGAAGGACACGCCGTTTCCGCCGGGTAGTTCCGATCCGGCCGGAGCTTTCGCGTCGAACAGGAAGCGGTCGGCAACGCCCAGATAGGGATCGATGCGGTCGAGGTCGGAGGCATCGCGAACCGAGAAAGCCTTCATGACCGGCAGGCCATAGAGCGCCTTCACCTGCAACACGCGTTCCGGCGTCTCAGAACCGTGCATCTGGAGAATGTCCGGTTTCAGCAGGTGGACGATGTCGTCCAGGTCCTCGTCGCTGGCATCGACGGTTACCGCGACGATCCGCGCCCGGCCGCGAACCGGTTCGGCGAGTTCGGCTGCGACTTCCGGATCGATATGGCGGGGGCTCTTAGGAAAGAAGATGAAGCCGACATGGGTCGCACCGCGGGCGATCGCCCGTTCGATGGCCTCTTGCGTCTTCAAACCGCAGATCTTGATGTCCGGTTTCATGTCCTGCGAGTTCGCATGAAATCATGGCGGAGTCGAGATAAAAGCGCTTTTTGCGGCTATGTCCAGCAACTGATCCCTAAGGCGAGGTGGCGGGATCGGCGCGACGATTGCGACAGGGAAGACGGACTCCTCCCTTGGCGTTCCGGGTATCTTTCTGCGTCCGTCCGGAGCAGGACGGTTGAGCCATTATTTTTTCTTCCCTTTCCTGGTTCTACCGGGGATCGGCCGGGACACGTCGTGTGTCTCGTATTTGGTTTTTATGTGACACGCGACGTGTCCCGTTCAGTGTTCTTTGCCCGCGCAACTCCGTTTCCTCTGCGGCGGCCCCCCCCATAGTGTTCTCATTATCGGGACCGGTTTGTGTGCGGCACACGCACGCCTCGCGATGCGAAAGGGAACCACTTTCTGCGCAGCCCTGCAGAACCGGCTTGCATCACCGCAAGTCCTGCAGGCACCGGCCCCGCTTCGCCGGCGATGCGTGACCGGTGTAGCCGAAGCGGGACGGCAGAAGTCTAACGACAGCGAAAGCCCCGGGGATGAAGGGGGATGAGATTCCACCTATGCCGCTGTTTCCATTGGCGTGGACGCTGGAAACCATCCCCCGGCGCGGGGTGTCCGAGCCTCAACTCGGCAACCGGTCAGCCGAAGTCGATCGCGTGAAGCTGCGAGCCGTGGCGCTTCAGCCAGTCCTTCGCCTCGTCGGTGCGCGGGCACAGGCGACGGCAAAGAGCCCAGAAGTCCGGACCGTGATTCATCTGGTCGAGATGGGCAACCTCATGGGCGGCGAGATAGTCGATCACGAAGGGCGGCGCCATGACGATGCGCCAGGAGAAACTCAAATTGCCGTCCCAGGAACACGAGCCCCAGCGGGAACGGGTATCCTTCATGGTGATGGATCCGGCCGGCTTGCGCACGCCGCGTGCATGAAGCTTTATCGCGGCCTCGAGATCGCGACGCGCCTCCTTCTTGAGGAAAGCGGCGACCCGGCGGCCGGCATGTTCTTCCATCCCGCTGACGCGCAGGACCGCCCTGCCCTCGCTGGTGACGGCTTCCGTCACGCCGCGCAGGCTGCCGGTGTGTTCGACACGGTGCGGCACGCCGCGCAGCATGACCGTGGATCCGGGGCGCACGGAATAGCCGGCCGCGGGGAAGCGGGCGAGCCTGGTGAGAAGCCACCCCTGGTGGCGGTCGAGGAAATCGTCGATCTCCGCTCGGCGCAGGCCAACGGGAACAGTGAGGTTCAGCGCCCTCGCCCCAGGCTCAATGCGAAGCGTGATGCGGGTAGAGCGGGGATTTTCGCGGATGGTGAGCGGCATGGCGCGTCCGCCAATATCGAGGGTGCGCTTTTCCGGCGCAGACGGCTGGCGGGGGGTGCGGACCGGTTTCTTGAGGAGCGCGAACATAGAAGCCTATCTAGCCGATTCGTGGCCCGGCCCATAACACAACCGGCGCCCGAGGGCGCCGGTTGGCAGTGTTTCACGTGAATCCTCAGACGTCGACAACGTCGCCCTGTCCGGTGGGGCGGTTCTTGCGCTCACGCATGAAGCGGTCGAACTCCTCCTGGTCCTTGGCGCGGCGCAGTTCGCGCGCATAGCTGTCGAATTCCTCGCGCATCTCGTCGAGCTTGCGGCGTTCTTCGTCAAGCCGGTCGAGTTCGGCTTTCCGCCAGTCGTCGAAGGCGACATTGCCGGTCGAGAAATGCGTGTCGTAGCGCGACTTGGCCCGGCGGTAACCGGCAAACATGCCATCCGCTCTGCGGTTGGCGTTTCGCTTGAAGCCCTGGAGCCGTTCTCCGAAGAGGATATAGGCGAGCATGGCAAGGCCGAGCGGCCAGAAGACCACAAAGCCCAGCACCATCAGCGCGATGGTGGCCGGCGTCCAATCCGGACGGATCAATGCAGACTGGTTCATCGATGACATACCCTTCGTTCCAGCGGGCAGCCACATGCCAGCCCGTCGGACTCGATTTGGGAAGCGCTTCGCGCCGCTTCAAGAAGAAGGCGGGCCTTTCGCAAGAATAATCTGAATTAGCAGAACGAGCTCAATCGGTCTTACCGCCTTTAGCGGCGCGCTTCGCCGATCCCCGGCGACTGGCGTCGCGGGCGTGGGCCGCGGTAAACTCGAGGATGCGAGGCGCGATTTCCCGGCGGAAGCGCGAGCCGTTGAAGACGCCGTAATGGCCGACATCGGGCTGCATGTAGTGCATGCGCATGTCGTCGGGAATGTTCGGCGTGATCGCATGCGCGGCCTTGGTCTGGCCGAGACCGGAGATGTCGTCGTTTTCTCCCTCGATGGTGAGCAGCGCGACATTGCGGATCGCCTTCGTATCGACCGGGCGGCCGCGATGCATCATCCTGCCCTCGGGCAAGGAGTGCTTGATGAAGACCGTATCGACCGTCTGCAGGTAGAATTCCTCCGTCAGGTCCATGACCGCGAGATATTCGTCATAGAAATCGCGGTGCTTCTCGGCCGAATCGCCATCGTTCTTGATCAGGTGCTCGTAGAATTCGTTGTGCGCGGTAACGTGCCGGTCGAGGTTCATCGACATGAAGCCCGACAGCTGCAGGAAGCCGGGATAGACGGGGCGCATGAAACCCGGATGCGGCCAGGGAACCGTCATGATGACATTGTCGCGGAACCATTCGAGCGGCTTTTCCTGGGCGAGCTGGTTCACCGCGGTCGGGTTCTTGCGTGTGTCGATCGGTCCCCCCATGAGCACCATGGAGGCCGGGGCCAGCGGATCATTCTCCGCTTCCATGAGCGCCACGGCCGCGAGCACGGGTACCGAGGGCTGGCACACGCCGATCACATGGGTGTTCGGGCCGATCTGGTGGATCATCTCGATGAGGTAGTCGATATAGTCGTCGAGATCGAAGCGGCCGTCGGTAACGGGCACGAGCCGGGCGTCGATCCAGTCAGTGATGTAGATTTCCGCATTGGGAAGCAGCGTCTCCACCGTTCCGCGAAGCAACGTCGCGTAATGGCCGGACATCGGGGCCACGATGAGGAGCTTCTGGTCGGGCGCGCGGTCGGCCGGAAGATCGCGGCGGAAATGGATGAGGTTGCAGAACGGCCTGGCCCAGACGACGTCCTCGCTGACCCGGACGCTCGCCCCGTCCACGACGGTGGTCGCCAGCCCGAATTCGGGCTTGCCGTAACGGCGGGTCATCCGCTCGAAAAGCTCGAGGCTCGCCGCCATGCTCCGTCCCATGGAGGTGTAGGAGATGGGGTTGAGCGGGTTGGTGTGGAAAAGCCGCATTGCATCGGCAGCCGCCCGCAGCGGCGCCACCGCCGCGTGGTTCATTTCGTAAAATTGATAAATCATCGATGCGCCGCCTTTCATGTATGCCGGGGCCCGCGGGCGGGGCCGTCCGGCTTCCTGGGAGCGGTGAGCGAAGCTAGCACGTTTGGATTGCAGTGCAACATCCGGCGGGAACCGATCTTCAAATATCAAAATGCCAGGCGAAACGCCTGGCATCCAGAATGAAGCTAGAGAATTAAGGTTCCACCCCGATCATCCGGTTAATGATCGGCCACGACGATCTGACGCTGCGTGCCCAGTCCCTCGACCCCAAGTTCGACCACGTCGCCGGGCTTGAGATAGCGTGGCGGCTTCATGCCCATGCCGACGCCGGGAGGCGTGCCGGTGGAAATGATGTCGCCGGGATGCAGCGACATGAACTGGCTGAGGTAGGAGACGACGAAGGCGACGCCGTAGACCATGGTCTTCGACGAGCCGTCCTGCATCGTTTCGCCGTCGACCTTCAGCCACATGCCGAGATCCTGCGGATTGGCGATCTCGTCGCGGGTGACGAGCCAGGGGCCGATCGGCCCGAAGGTGTCGCAGGACTTGCCCTTGGTCCACTGCCCGGCGCGCTCGGTCTGGAAGCCGCGCTCGGAGACATCGTGGGAGACGCAATAGCCGGCGACATAATCCATCGCCTCGGCTTCGCCGACATATTTCGCGGTCTTGCCGATGACAACGCCGAGCTCGACCTCCCAGTCGGTCTTTTCCGAGCCGCGCGGGATGCGGACGTCGTCATTGGGGCCGCAGATCGCGGACGTGGCCTTCATGAAGATGACCGGCTCGGGCGGGACGGTCGCACCCGTCTCTGCGGCGTGGTCGGAAAAGTTCAGGCCGATGCAGATGAATTTTCCGGTGCCGGCAACGCAGGCGCCGATGCGGTCAACCGGAAGCTCGGGAAGGCTCTCCGGGTCGAGCGCTGCGATCCGGGCAAGGCCCTCCGGCGAGATGGCCGCGCCGCCGATATCGGCGACATGCTGCGAGAGGTCGCGCACCTTCCCTTTCGAGTCCAGAATTGCCGGCTTTTCCTGGCCCGGCTGACCAACGCGCATAAGTTTCACGGAAGTACCTCCACTTGTCTGACAACCGCCTTATGGCGGAAGGTCGCACAATTGTCACTTGATTTTCCGGACCCTGCCTTGTTGGCTGGCGCAGTCACCGTTCACCCCGGCACGCGTCGCAGGAGAGACCAAATGACGACCAGCAACGGCAGACAGTCCGAACATCCGATCGACCCTTTCTTTCTCGACAGGTGGTCGCCACGCGCCTTCAGCGACGAAGCGATGCCGCGCGAGGACATGCTGACGATCCTCGATGCCGGGCATTGGGCGCCCTCCTCCGGCAACAACCAGCCATGGCGTTTCATCTACGCGCTGAAGGGCACGCCGAGCTGGGCGACGGTCCTCGATCTCCTGGTGCCGGGCAACCAGCGATGGGCGCAGAGTGCGGCGGCGCTGGTCATCTTCGTGTCACGCACCTACCGGATCTCGTCCGACGGCGAACGGAAGCCGGCCTATACCCATTCCTTCGACACGGGGGCCGCCTGGTTCTCGATCGCCTCCCAGGCGATGAAGCTCGGCTATCATACGCATGGCATGGAAGGCCTGGACCGCGAAAAGGCGATGCGGGTTCTTGGAATACCGGAGGGTTTTCGCGTCGAGGCGGCCTGCGCCATCGGCAAGGTTGCGCCCAGCGATGCGCTCCCGGACGACCTGAGCGAGCGGGCGGCCCGGAGCGGACGCAGGCCGCTCTCGGAAGTGGCCTTCGAGGGACGGTTCGCCGGCGACGAATAGTTTCACGTGAATCAGCGCTTGTTGCGCGATTCACGTGAAACAGTATCTGCTTAAATATCGAGGTTCGCGACGCTCAGGGCGTTGTCCTGGATGAACTCGCGGCGGGGCTCGACCTCGTCGCCCATCAGGCGGGAGAAGAGCCCGTCGGCATCCGTGGCGTCGCTGACCTTCACCTGAAGGAGCGATCGGACGTTCGGGTCCAGCGTGGTTTCCCAGAGCTGCTCGGCGTTCATTTCTCCCAGCCCCTTGTAGCGCTGCATCGAGATACCCTTGCGGCCGGCCGCGAAGATCGTATCGAGAAGCGCCAATGCCCCCGACATCTCGGTCTCGTCGTCCTTGCGGCGCATGACCGGAGGCGTTCCGTAGATCTCGTTGAGGCGAGGCGTCATCTGGTCGATATGGCGCGCATCCGCCGATCCGATGAGAGCGACGTCGATGACCGCGACTTCCTTGACCCCGCGGACCATGCGCTCGAAGCGGAGTCCGCCCTCGTCGGTCACGTGGCCGCTCCAGCCGCGCTCGGTCTCCTCGGCGATCACGTCCAGCCGCCGGGCGACCTCGTCGGCCGTCTGCTGTGCGCGCTCCCGGTTGTCCGTCAGCTCAGGATTGAGCGCCCCGGCAATCGCCGCCTGTTCGACCACGGCGCGATTATAGCGGGAGTGCAGCCCCTCGAGGAGGTTGCGCAAGCGCATTGCATCGTGGACGACTTCGCGCAGATCCTGGCCGGTGCGGACTTCGCCCGAGGCGAGCATCAGGCTGGTCTCATCCAGGCCGCTGGTGATCAGGTATTCCTCGAAGGCCTTCTGGTCCTTGAGGTACTGGACCGACTTGCCGCGCGTTACCTTGTAGAGCGGAGGCTGGGCGATATAGATGTGGCCGCGCTCGATCAGGTCCGGCATCTGCCGGAAGAAGAAGGTGAGCAGCAGCGTGCGGATATGGGCGCCGTCGACGTCCGCATCCGTCATGATGATGATCTTGTGGTAACGCAGCTTCTCGGCGTTGAATTCGTCCTTGCCGATCGAGGTTCCAAGCGCCGTGATCAGGGTGCCGATCTCGTTGCTGGAAAGCATCTTGTCGAAGCGGGCACGCTCGACGTTGAGGATCTTGCCGCGCAGCGGAAGGATCGCCTGGGTTTCGCGCGAGCGGCCCTGCTTGGCGGAACCGCCGGCGGAGTCACCCTCGACGAGGAAGAGTTCGGACTTGGTCGGATCCCGTTCCGAGCAATCGGCGAGCTTGCCGGGCAAGGAGGCGATGTCGAGCGCGCCCTTACGGCGGGTGAGTTCACGGGCCCGGCGGGCGGCCTCGCGCGCCGCGGCGGCCTCGACCACCTTGCCGACGAGAACCCTGGCCTCGGTCGGATGTTCTTCCAGCCAGGTCGACAGTGCCTCGTTGACGAGGCTCTCGACCACCGGACGGACTTCCGAGGAGACCAGCTTATCCTTCGTCTGCGACGAGAACTTCGGGTCGGGTACCTTGACGGAAAGGACCGCAGTCAGGCCTTCACGGCAATCGTCGCCGGTGAGCGACACCTTTTCCTTCTTCATGATCCCGGAGGAATCCGCGTAGGTGGTGATCTGCCTTGTGAGCGCGGCGCGGAAGCCCGCCATGTGGGTGCCGCCGTCCCGCTGCGGGATGTTGTTGGTGAAGCAGAGGACGTTTTCGTGATAGCTGTCGTTCCACCAGAGGGCGACCTCGACGGTGATGCCGTCCTTCTCGCCGCGAATCGCGACTGGCTTTTCGACGAGCGGCTTCTTGGCGCGGTCGAGGTAGCGCACGAAGGCTTCCAGGCCGCCGTCATAGAGAAGTTCCTCTTCCCGGACGTCAGGCTTGCGACGATCCGTTAGCCGGATTCTGACACCGGAATTCAGGAAGGCGAGTTCGCGCAGGCGATGTTCGAGCGTATTGTAGTCGTACTCGGTCATCGTGAACGTCTCGGGGCTGGCCAGGAAGGTGACCTCGGTGCCGGAGCGCCCCTCGTAGTCGCCGACGACCTTCAGCGGAGCATCCGCGACGCCGTGGGTGAAGGAAATCTCGTGGACCTTGCCGCTGCGGCGGATGCGCAGCTTCAGCCAGACGGAGAGCGCGTTCACCACCGAGACGCCGACGCCATGGAGGCCGCCCGAGACCTTGTAGGAATTCTGGTCGAACTTGCCGCCGGCATGGAGCTGGGTCATGATGACTTCGGCGGCCGATACGCCCTCGCCGGTATGGATGTCCGTCGGGATGCCGCGGCCGTTGTCGGTCACGGATACGGAGCCATCTGCATTGAGGGTCACCGTGACGAGATCAGCATGACCCGCCAGGGCCTCGTCGATCGCGTTGTCGACCACCTCGTAGACCATGTGATGCAGGCCGGAGCCGTCGTCGGTGTCGCCGATATACATGCCGGGCCGCTTGCGCACGGCATCCAGCCCCTTCAGGACCTTGATGGAGTCTGCGCCATATTCTGCACTCGCGCCGGCTTCGTTCACGGGTGTGTCGGTCATCAACGATCTTTCCATTGTCCGTCAGCGGGCCGCAAACAGCGAATCACCCGCACATCCACTCTGAGATATAGGGAGTTTGGGACGGATTCTAAAGCTCCAGCCCTGTTGGACCTGCCTGAAATCAGGGGATTCCGTAACAATCACCCCTTGGGAGGAGACCGGTCCAGGATTTTATCCATGGCCTCTATCACATCCGGCGGCAATGCGCGAATCTCCCGCGCGAGGCGGTTCGCAAACGCGGTATGTCCGGGGGGAAGGCCTGCCGTGTCGAGGACCGCCCTCGGGTGGGAGGCCTCCGCCGTCATGAAGAGTTGGTCCGCTTCGTCCCATATGATGTTGAAATAGCCGGCGATGCGCTGCAGGAGGTCGAAACTCGGCTTGCCCTTGCGGCCGTGCTCGAGCGCCGAGAGATAGGCCGGAGAGACGCCGATCGCCGCCGCGAGGTCCCGCTGCGTCACGCCGCGGCGCCGGCGCAGTTCCCGCAGCGCCTCCGCGAACGGGGTCATGGCTGATGCCTCGTGCGGCTGAGGCGCACGTAGAGGGCGCCCTCGCCGCCATGGTGCCGGGCCGCCCATTCATAGGAAGAGATGAGGAAACGGAACTCGGGCTTGGAGAACCAGAGCGGCACCGCCCGCCGCAACGCCCCTTCGCTGCCGAGCGAACTGCCCTTGCCGGTGATCACCAGCACGTGCCGCATGCCGCGATCGTGGGCCCGAAACAGGAAATCGAGAAGCAGATCATGCGCCTCGTCCTGGAACATCCCATGCAGATCGATGCGGGCCTCGATCGGCAGTCGGCCCTTGGCCAGCTTGCGGTGGACCGGTTTTTCCAGCGGCTGGTGGCCGGGCGTGCGCTTCGAACCGGCCGGCGGCGGCGGGACGTCGGCAGGCGCATCCTGCCGCGACTTCGGTGCGGGCCTCGCCAGTGCTGCCTCCTCCGCAGCCAGCATCGCCGCGATCTCCTCCTCCAGTTGGCGAAGATCCGCCTCGCGGCCGGACATGGCCCGCGTCGACTTCGCGACCTTTCCCCAGAGGATACGCTCTTCAGAACTGAGCTTGCGACCGCTCATCCAACCATCCTCGCCGAAGCAGAACGCGGGACAAGGATATAGAAATCCGCCTCGTTCCGCACCGCTCCCGCGAGCTCGCCGGCCCATGCTCCGGAGCCGGTGAAAATGTCGCCGCGGGCGGCGCCGACAATGGCGCTTCCGGTATCGAGCGCCATCATCGTGCGGGCAAAGGGTCGCCCCCCATCCATATGCGTGAGCGACGGCGCGTGGATGAAGAACGGGTAGCCAAAGGTGTGGATGAGGCGGTCGACCGCAAGGGCGCGTCCCGGAAGGAGCGGCACCTTGGCGGCCGCGATCGGACCGAGGTTGTCATCGGCCACCTCTGCCTCCCTGAAGAAAATATAGGAGCGGTTGTGCCAGAGGATCTCGTCCATCCGATGCGGATTGGCCTCCAGCCAGGCGCGGATCATCTGCATCGAGACCGTGGCCGCATCGATCTCCCCCAGATCGATCAGCAGCCTGCCGATAGCGCTGAAGGGGTGGCCCGACTTCGCCGCATAGGTGATCCGCCTCACGCTGCCGTCCGGATAGACGAGGCGCGCCGCGCCCTGAACATGGGCGAAGAAGACGTCCGCCCTGGAGCGGGCCCAGGCGATCTCCAGTCCCCGGCCATCGAGAAAGCCGTGATCGATCGCCTTCCTGTCGGGATATTCGATTATGCCCTGCGGACCGGAACGACCGAACCGCCAGGAAGCGTCCATGTCCGCCGGTCGGCTGGTATTGTCGAGATCAACGAGATCCTCCGGTCTGCTATAGAACGGATGGGCCCATATGTCGGACTTCGTATCCGACACTTCGACCTCCGGCTCGTAGAAGGCGGTCACGAAACCGCGACCACCCTCGCCGGGACAGATCATCAAAGGTTCGAAATGCTGCCCGAAAAAATCACGGGCAGCCGCCGGATCGCGAAGATCGGCGCCGAGGGCGGCTTCATAGGCGGGCAGGATCTCGTCGAACGATAGACCCAGAGAACCGGTCTTATAGGGCTTGCCGGAGCGGATATGGGAGAGGCAGTTGCGGATCCCGTCCACGAGGGCGCCCGGATGATCATCGCGCCACCCGGGCAGATCGGAAAAAGCCACCCGCCGAAGTGAAAAACCCGACGAGCCCTGCGTCATTGCTCGGATTCGGTCGCCACGAGCTTCCAGTTGGGGTCACGCGAGCGGACATCACGGGCGAAGGTCCAGATGTCGATGACTTCCGCGACCGCTTCCTGATCGCCGTCAATGACGGCGTCGGCCTTGTCGAAGGTCGCCGATATCAGCTGGCTCACGATGCGGACCGTCACCTGCTCCTCTTCACCCCGCACGGTTGCCTGGGTGATGTCCGCCTTGTTGATGCCGACAAAGGTGGATTTGACCACCTCGCCGCGCGACTCGCGTTCGGCGATGGCGGCATCGAAGCCCTCGTAGACTTCCTTCGACAGGAGGTTCTTGAGGGTCTTGCGATCACCGTCGGCGAAGGCCATCACGATCATCTCGTAGGCCATGCGCGCGCCGTTGAGAAACTCCCGGGGGCTGAAGGAGGGGTCGGCTTCGAGCAGCTGGCGCAGGCCGTCATTGACAGGAGTGCCGGGCTTGGCGACCGCATCGATTTCCGCAAACCGATCCTGTTCCGAGGCATCCCGGCTCGGCAAGGTCACGACCTTGCCGTCATCGCCTGCGGGGGTCTTGCTCGCCTCACGGGCACTGAAGGGATCGAAGGGCGGCTTCTCGTTACCCGTCCGCCGGCCCAGCACGCTCCGCAACTGCAGGAAAATCAGGACTGCCGCGACGAGGAAAAACAGAGTTATGAAGTCGTTGGAGCCCATCTTGTCCCGCAATACCGTTTAAATTCTTGTTGCAAGTCATCATATAGTCCGCAAACAGCATCATTCAAATAGCGAAGGCAAGCGCGGAACGCCCGCAGACGAGCATTATATGCGAACATCCCTCATCCCCCTTTCCATCCTTCTGCTGCCCCTGGCCGAAATCGCGGGCTTCGTCGTCGTCGGCCAGATGGTCGGCGTATGGGGAACGCTGGGCCTCGTGCTCCTGGGAAGCCTCGCCGGCCTGCTTCTCCTGCGCGTGCAGGGCCTGCAGATGCTGCGGAGGCTTTCGGAGGAAGGACGCGAGGGACGCATTCCCGGAGATGCTATCGTCCAGGGGGCAATGATCGTCATCGGCGCGCTGCTTCTTCTCATTCCCGGATTCATCACCGACATCATCGGGATCGCGCTCTTCATTCCTCCTGTCCGCCGCCTCGTCTGGTCGTGGATCGGCCGTCGTTTCGTGGTCGTCAGCTCGGCGTCCTATACGGAGCGGCACAGCTACGACCGCCAGAGAGAGCCGGCCGCGAACCGGCGCGTGCTCGACCTGGACGAGGACGATTTCAAGCGCGAACCGAACCCCGGTTCGCCCTGGTCCGGCCGCCGTCCCGACGAGGATTGACGCGCGCCTTCGCAAGGGGCGCCAGGGTTGTAAGCCCCTGGGCGAAGTGATAGACGGCCACCAAACGTCCACTTCCGAGGGAAAGTCATGGCAACCGAAAACGAACAGGGCACTCAGAGCCCGTCGCTCAACATCCTCGCCCAGTACACCAAGGATCTTTCCTTCGAAAATCCCGGTGCACCGCGCTCGCTGCAGTCGCGGGACAAGGCACCGGCAATCAACATCAACGTGAACGTCAACGCCAACCCGCTTTCGGAAACGGATTTCGACGTCGTTCTTTCGCTGAACGTCGAAGCCAAGGAAGGCGACAAGGTCGTGTTCGCGGCCGAGCTGGTCTATGGCGGCGTCTTCCGCGTGGCCGGCTTCCCGCAGGAGCACCTGCTGCCGGTGCTCTTCATCGAATGCCCGCGCCTGCTCTTCCCGTTCGCGCGCCAGATCATCGCAGACGTAACCCGCAACGGCGGCTTCCCGCCGCTGATGATCGATCCGATCGATTTTGCCCAGATGTTCGCCCAGCGCATGGCCGCCGAACGTGCGAAATCGCAGGTCCAACCGCTCAACAGCTGATCGCGTCAAAAGTTCTGAATTCTCAGGAAGCCCGGATGGCGACGTCCGGGCTTTCCGTTTCGTAACGGGCCCAGACCGCTTTCGCGCCGAGAGAGGCGACCAGCGCCCGATGCGCCTCGAGTTCCGCCGCACTGAGACGTGGCGGCAGCGGACGCGGGCGGGCCGAGGTACCGGCCACATGCTCCTCGATCTCGATGATCGTCGCGGTCGATTCGGCACCGACGAGGCCCAGCGCCGCCTGACGGCCGCCGGTCATCTCGATATAGACTTCCGCGAGCAGTTCGGAGTCCAGCAAGGCGCCGTGCTTGGTGCGGTGAGCATTGTCGATGCCGTAGCGCCGGCACAAGGCATCCAGCGAATTCGGACCCATCGGGTGCTTGCGGCGCGCCAGGGCGAGCGTATCGACGACATGCTCCATCGAGACCGGAGGAAGCCCCAGGCGATCGAACTCCGCGTTGATGAAGCCCATGTCGAAGTTGGCGTTGTGGGCTATCCACTTCGCGCCTTCGAAGAATTCGATGACCTGCCCCACGACATCGCCGAAGACCGGCTTGTCCTTCAGGAATTCATCGGTGATCCCGTGGACCGCCAGCGCGTCGGGGTGAACCTTCCGGTCGCCGGGGTTGATGTAGAGATGCAGCGTCCGACCGGTCGGGAAATTGTTGACGAGCTCGATCCCGCCGATCTCGATGATGCGGTCGAGCTTCGTCTCCAGTCCCGTCGTTTCCGTATCGAAGATGATCTCACGCATGGGCCGTCTCGCTTCTCCTGCCGGCTCTCAGCGCCGCGATGATCTCATCGACCCGCCGTCGCGCCGGCTCCAGTCCCCTACCGGTATCGATGAGGAAATCAGCCCTGCGGCGCTTTTCCTCATCCGGCATCTGCCGAGACAGAATCAGATTGAATTTTTCCTCCGTCATGCCCGGCCGCGCAAGGACCCGCTCACGTTGAATCTGTGGATCACAGGTCACGACGACGATGACGTCCACCCGGTCCTCCGCCTGGACCTCGAAAAGCAGGGGGATGTCGAGCACGATCATCTCCGCGTCGCGTGCGGCGTTCTCGGCCACAAAAGCCCGTTCACGTTCGCGGACAAGCGGATGGACGATGGCCTCGAGAACGGGAAAGTTAGCCGGATTCTCCGCCAGCCGACGCGCCAGCTCTCCGCGATCCACGCCGCCGTCGTCGATAGTTCCGGGAAAGGCCTTGCCAATCGGCTCCACGGCGTCCGAACGATAGAGATCATGGACAACGGCATCCGCGTCACTGACCGGAATGCCCGCATCAGCGAACATGCGCGCCGTGGTCGACTTGCCCATTCCGATCGAGCCGGTCAACCCGATGACGATCATGGCTTCTGATCCATGTCGGCGATGACGAGGTCGCGGAGCGCGCGGTCGACCGTGGGCCGCACGCCGAACCATTTTTCGAAACCGGGCACCGCCTGATGGAGGAGCATGCCCAGTCCATCGACCGTCGAAAGGCCCTCCGCCTCCGCCTGCTGCAGGATCGGCGTCTTCAGCGGCACGTAGACGATGTCGGTCACGAGCGCGCCGGGGGACATGGACTTGAAGCCGATCACGGGAACGGCCTCCCCGTCCATCCCGAGGGATGTCGTGTTGACGAAAAGACCAGCCCCCTGGAGCACTTCCGAGAGCGCCGTCATCGGGTGGGCGTGGATGGTCGGTCCAAAGCGGTCGGCCAGTTCACGGGCGCGCGGAAGTGTCCGGTTGACGACGTTGATCTCGGAAACGCCGCGTTCGCGAAGGGCCCAGATTACGGCGCGGCTGGCACCCCCGGCTCCGAGCACCACCGCCTTCGAGACCTTGTCCCAGCCCGGGTGGCGTTCATCGAGGTTGGCCGCAAAACCGTGCGCGTCGGTATTGGTCGCACAGAGTTCCCCGTCCTCCATCCAGAGGGTATTCGCGGCCCCCAGTTCCTCGACGACGGGATCACGACGATCGGCGAGGGAGCAGGCCGCTTCCTTGTGCGGGATCGTGACGTTGCCGCCGACGTAGGGCGAGGTGCCGGATTTCAGACCGGCGATGAATGCCGGAAAATCCTCGACCGTCACCGCCTCCCGCCGGTAGTCGCCGCGGATGCCGAACGTATCCAGCCAGTGATGATGGATGAGCGGCGAGCGCGAGTGCTTCACGGGCCAGCCTGTGACGAAGGCCTCGACCGTTTCACGTGAATCAGCCATCGATCGCTCCCATTTCGCGCAGTTTCGCGAGAAGCGGCAGCATGGGAAGTCCCAGGATCGTGAAATAGTCGCCATCAATCGCGGAGAAGAGATGGATGCCTTCTCCCTCCAACTGATAGGCGCCGACGCTCGACAGGAGCTTTTCGCCGCAGCGCGCGACATAGCGATCGATGAAGGCCTCGCTCAGCGGGCGGACCGTCATGTCGGCATGGGAGACATGATCCCAGACAACCGCTCCATCCCTGGCGAGAGCCACGCCGCTGTTCAGGCGATGGGTCTTTCCGGAAAGCGCGGCTATGTGGCTGCGCGCCTCGCGGATATCCGCGGGCTTGTGGAACACGCGCTCGCCAAGCGACATGGTCTGGTCAGAGCCCAGCACGAGGAAGCCCGGAAAACGGCGGCTGACATCCAGCGCCTTCGCCCTTGCGAGTTCCACAGCCACCTGTTCGGGGCCGGCATGCATTTCGGTGAGGCGCCCCTCGATCGCCCGCTCGTCGATACCGGCGGGATGCGCCTCGAACGATAGGCCGGCATTTTGCAGAAGCATGCGGCGAAAGGGACTGGACGAGGCGAGAACAAGCGAGGTCATGGAGACAGCGATCCGGATATGGTCCGATTCGCTTACCTGACACGCGGTCTGAGCGCAACGATGGCGGCCGCCGTCTCTTCGATCGAGCGTCGCGTGACGTCGATCACCGGCCATCCATGCCGGGCGCACAGGCTGCGGGCATATTTCAGCTCTTCGTGGATATTGGCCTTGTCGGTGTAGTCCCTCCGGTCGAAGCCCTGGGTCACCCCGAGCTCGCGGTTTTCGCGCACCTGGGCGATGCGATCGGAGGTCGCGATCAGTCCGACGATCAGCGGCCGCGTCGAGCGCAGGAGACTTTCCGGGAGCTGCATGTCGAGAACGACGGGGAGGTTCGCCGTCTTGATGCCGCGATTGGCGAGATAGATGCTGGTGGGTGTCTTCGACGTGCGGCTGATACCGATCAGCACCACGTCGGCCTGGTCATAATCCTCCGGCAGCTGGCCGTCATCGTGATCCATCGTGAAGTTGAGCGCTTCCATGCGGGCGAAATAATCGGCGTCCAGGGCGTGCTGCGCACCGACCCGCCGACGCGATGGCGAACCGAGATAGGTCTGGAACGTCGCCATCACCGGTTCGAGGAGATTGACGGACGGAATGCCGAGATCGCGGCAACGCAGGTCGAGCAGGCCGGCCAGTTCCTCGTCGACGATCGTGTAAAGGACAATGCCGGGTTCGCGGTCGATGGATTCCAGAACGGAGGCGAGCTGCCGGCGGCTGCGAACCAGCGGATAGATGTGTTCGATCGCCGCATAAGCCTGGAACTGCGCCGAGACCGCCCTGCCGGCCGACATCAGAGTCTCGCCCGTGGAGTCAGAAATCAGGTGCAGATGGAAGTAGTTTTTACGGTTCTCCACGCTGTTCTGGACCCTCTGTTGATAACCCGGGACAGGAGACCGCCCGGGGGGGGCGCCGGCTGCCACGGCTGGGATAACCTGCGATTTTTCCACATCCCTGTCCCGCGGGGACACGTTCCGGAGCGTTCTGTGGAGACCGTGGAAAGGTTCCGACTTCCCTGCCCGTTGTCAACAGGTTCTCCACAGGAGGCGTGCATTGCCGCTCTGCCTCATCCATCTGATCTTGCTTCGGAAATTTCGATCCGGCCAATTGCGTTGGCGATCGGTCCGGATTTCCTCCACATCCCTCTGCCGAGGGCGGCGGATCGTCGCGTTGCCAGTGGAGGACGTTTAATCCTTGATACCCACCGACTCTAAGAAATAGAAAGCCTTTAAAAGATCTTTTCTTATTTTTTAGGAGAACAACGTGCCCGGCCCATCCCGGAAGATCGTCGACGTGCTGGAAGGCAAAACCGTTACCCCTCCTCCCGTCTGGCTCATGAGACAGGCAGGACGCTACCTGCCAGAATATCGCGAGACACGCGCCAAGGCGGGAAGCTTCCTCGATCTCTGTTATTCGCCCGACAATGCGGTCGAGGTGACCTTGCAGCCGATCCGCAGATACGGCTTCGACGCGGCGATCCTGTTCTCCGATATCCTCGTCATTCCCGATGCCCTGAAACGCAACGTCCGCTTCGTACAGGGCGAAGGACCGCAGATGGATCCGATCGACGTTGCCGGCATCGAGCGGTTGAACGGGGACGGGGTGCTTTCCCACCTGAAGCCCGTCATCGAGACGGTGGGTCGGCTTCGAAAGGAACTGCCGGAGGAAACCGCACTGCTCGGCTTTTGCGGTGCCCCCTGGACGGTCGCCACCTACATGATCGCCGGACACGGAACGCCCGACCAGGCCCCGGCGCGGCTGTTTGCCTACCGGAACCCCGAGGTCTTTCTGCGGCTACTCGACTTTCTCGCCGATGTTTCGGCAGAATACCTGATCGCCCAGATCGATGCCGGCGCCGACGCCGTCCAGATCTTCGATTCCTGGGCGGGCGTTCTCGGTGAACGGGAGTTTCAGGCCTATGCGGTCCGACCCGTCGCCCGGATGATCCGTACCGTGCGGGCAGCCCGACCGGGAGCGCGGATCATCGCCTTTGCCAAGGGCGCGGGAATGAACCTGAAGTCCTATCGCCAGCAGACCGACGCCAACGCCATCGGCCTTGACTGGAGCGTCCCCCTCTCCTTTGCGACGGAGCTGCAGAAGGAGGGGCCCGTACAGGGCAATCTTGACCCGATGCGGGTCGTCGCGGGCGGCCGTGCATTGTCGGAGGGCATCGATGCCATCCTGCAGGCACTCGGGAACGGGCCGCTGATTTTCAATCTTGGCCACGGCATCACGCCGGATGCGGATCCGGCTCATGTGAGCGACCTGGTTCGTCAGGTGAGAGGATACAAGCCATGACGGAAATCGAGCGTCAAACGGACGAAAGCGCCGGGCGCCGGGCCTCGCGGAAGGCCTATGTCGCGATCGGGATCTTCGTCGCCCTGATCGCGGCCCTCTACTTCCTTCAGCCGGACAGCTTCGATCTCTGGATGAAGGCGCTGCACATCATCGCCGTGATCTCCTGGATGGCGGGGCTGTTCTACCTCCCGCGGCTGTTCATCTACCACACGGATGCGGAGGTGGGCTCCGTCCAGTCGGAAACCTTCAAGGTCATGGAGCGCCGCCTTTTGAAGGTGATCATGAACCCCGCGATGATGATCACCTGGATGAGCGGCCTTTACCTCGCCTGGGCAAGCTTCGACTTCCAGGGGGGCTGGCTTCACGCGAAGATCGCCCTGGTGGTTGTCCTGACTGTCGTGCACGTGATGTTCAGCCGCGGCATGCGGACGTTTGGAGCAGATGGGCCGCGCCGGACGGCCCGCTACTGGCGGATGATGAACGAGGTTCCGACGGTGCTGATGATCGCCATCGTCGTCCTGGTGGTGCTGAAGCCGTTCTGAGATTCCCGGTTTCTGCCGGCATCGGCACGTTTCCCCTTGCGGGGGCCGGCGTGAGTCGCTATTTTCTGCCATCTCATCTCGTGGCATGCTCGTAATCCCACTCCTCCCCGGAAAGCTCCGCGGCGAGAATTTCACCGGCACGCCTTTTTCCCTCATCGCCTATTACGTGGTCCCTTCATGGCTGAAATGAAGCTTCAAGAACTCAAGAGCAAGTCGCCGACCGACCTGCTGACCTTCGCCGAATCCCTCGAGGTCGAGAACGCCAGCACGATGCGCAAGCAGGAGCTGATGTTCGCGATTTTGAAGGTTCTGGCGAGTCAGGACGTGGAAATCATCGGCGAAGGCGTGGTCGAGGTGCTGCAGGACGGCTTCGGTTTCCTTCGTTCCGCCAATGCAAACTACCTGCCGGGACCCGACGACATCTACATTTCTCCGTCGCAGATCCGCCGCTTTTCGCTGAAGACCGGCGATACGGTGGAAGGTCCGATCCGCGGTCCCAAGGAAGGCGAACGCTATTTCGCGCTCCTGAAGGTCAATACGATCAATTTCGACGACCCGGAAAAGATCCGCCACAAGGTTCACTTCGACAACCTGACGCCGCTCTACCCGAACGAGCGGTTCAAGATGGAACTCGACGTCCCGACGTCGAAGGACCTCTCGGCCCGGGTGATCGATCTCGTGGCACCGCTCGGCAAGGGCCAGCGCGGTCTGATCGTGGCGCCGCCGCGAACGGGTAAGACGGTCCTGCTGCAGAACATCGCCCACTCGATCACCGCCAACCATCCCGAATGCTATCTCATCGTTCTCCTGATCGACGAGCGGCCGGAAGAAGTGACGGACATGCAGCGTTCGGTCCGCGGCGAGGTGGTCTCCTCGACCTTCGACGAGCCGGCAGTTCGCCACGTCCAGGTTGCCGAAATGGTCATCGAGAAGGCCAAGCGCCTCGTCGAGCACGGACGCGACGTCGTCATCCTGCTCGATTCGATCACCCGCCTCGGTCGCGCCTACAACACGGTCGTGCCGTCTTCGGGCAAGGTCCTGACCGGTGGTGTCGATGCGAACGCCCTGCAGCGCCCGAAGCGCTTCTTCGGTGCCGCCCGAAATATCGAGGAAGGCGGATCACTGACGATCATCGCGACCGCGCTGATCGATACCGGTAGCCGCATGGACGAGGTGATCTTCGAAGAATTCAAGGGTACGGGTAACTCGGAAATCGTGCTTGACCGCAAGGTAGCCGACAAGCGTATCTTCCCGGCCATGGATATCCTCAAGTCGGGCACCCGCAAGGAAGACCTGCTCGTTCCGCGCCAGGATCTGCAGAAGATCTTCGTCCTTCGCCGCATTCTTGCGCCGATGGGAACAACGGATGCGATCGAGTTCCTGATCGACAAACTGAAGCAGACGAAGAACAACGGCGATTTCTTCGACTCCATGAACACCTAATCTTTATCCGGATTCACAGCTTTGAAAGCGCTCGGCCCTGCCGGGCGCTTTCGGCTTTCCGGACGAGGCGAGCAGATGAGCGTTACGAAGGATACGATATTCGCGCTTTCCAGCGGCGCCCTTCCAGCCGGGGTCGCCGTGGTTCGCATCAGCGGACCTGAAGCCTTCCCCGCCCTCTCTCGGCTCACCAGCAGCGCACAGCCAGAGCCGCGGAAGGCCGCACTTCGCCGGATTCGGAGCCGCGACGGGCGCATGATCGATGAGGCGCTCGTCCTCACATTTCCCGCCCCTCATTCGTTCACCGGCGAGAATGTCGTCGAACTGCACCTGCACGGAAGCCGGGCGGTCGTGAACGCGGTCTCCGCTGAGCTTGGCGACATGGAGGGGTTGAGGGCGGCCGAGGCCGGGGAGTTTTCCCGCCGTGCCTTCGAGAACGGACGCCTTGACCTTGTGGAAGCGGAGGGCCTGTCTGAGCTGATCTCGGCTGAAACCGAAATGCAGCGCCGACTGGCGGTAGAGCAGAGCTTCGGAGGCCAATCCCGCCTCTATCAGACCTGGGCGGAGCGGTTGACGCATGCGCGGGCCATGATCGAGGCAGAACTCGATTTCGCCGACGAGGACGATGTGCCGGGCTCCGTCGGCGAACAGGTCACGGGCGAGATCGCCGCCGTCGCGGCAGACCTGGAGGCGCACCTGAAGTCGGCGAAGGGTGGCGAGATCATCCGCGACGGCTTCAAGGTCGCTATCGTCGGTGCTCCGAACGCCGGTAAGTCGAGCCTCCTGAACTACCTCGCCAATCGCGACGTGGCGATCGTGACGGATGTCGCCGGGACGACGCGGGATGTGTTGCATATCGACCTGGACATGGATGGCTACCTGGTTCGGCTCTTCGACACAGCCGGAATACGTCACTCGACGGATGCGATCGAGCAGGAAGGGATCCGACGGGCACGACAGATGATCGAGAAAGCCGATCTGGTCCTTCAGTTGGAGGAGATCGGGATGGGGGCGGAAGTGGGCCAATTCCCGAACGCGCTCAGGGTGGGGACGAAGTCCGACATCCACCCGGCGTCACAAAGCTACGACCTTTGCCTTTCCACGGTGACCGGCGATGGCATTGACACTCTGCGCGAGAACATCATTAGCCGGATTCGCTCAGCTTGGAGCGGGTCCGTAGCTCCGACGCGCGAGCGTCAACTCACGTTGCTTAGGGATACTTCCATTTCGCTGCAGGCCGCATTAAATACCAGCGAACTCGAATTGCGTGCGGAGCATCTCCGTCGCGCGGCGGTTTCCCTCGGTCGAATCACCGGGCATGTCGATGTCGAGCAGCTGCTGGACGTCATATTTTCACAGTTTTGTATCGGAAAGTGAGTGATTCACGTGAAACACTCAACGGATGGCGGATCATGAACAAGCGTTATGACGTCGTGGTCATCGGCGGTGGACATGCGGGCTGCGAAGCTGCAAGCGCGGCTGCACGGATGGGCGCGCAAACGGCATTGGTCACCCACAAACGCGATACGATCGGCGTAATGTCCTGCAATCCTGCCATCGGGGGCCTTGGAAAAGGGCATCTGGTGAGGGAAGTCGACGCTCTTGACGGGCTGATGGGACGGGTGGCGGACGTTTCCGGCATCCAGTTCCGTATGCTCAACCGTCGAAAGGGTCCGGCGGTCCGGGGACCGCGGACGCAGGCCGATCGTAAGCTGTACCGGGAGGCGATGCAGCGGGAAATTCTCGGGCAACAGAACCTAGACGTGATCGCGGGGGACGTCTTCGATATCGATGTCGACGGCGGGCGGGTAAGCGCCGTCGTTCTTGCGGACGGCCGGCGCTATGAGTGCGCTGCCGCGGTCCTGACGACCGGCACCTTCCTGCGCGGACTTATCCACATAGGCACGGAGAAGTTCGCTGCCGGGCGGATGGGTGAAGAGCCCTCCGTCGGGCTGTCCGCAACTCTTGAGAGAATTGGCTTGCGCCTTGGCCGCCTGAAGACCGGCACACCGGCGAGACTCGACGGGCGGACGATCGACTGGGAAATCATCGGCCATCAGGAGGCGGACGACGAGCCGGTGCCATTCTCTTTCCTGACCGATCGTATCACGGTCCGCCAGCTTGCCTGCGGGGTCACGCGGACAAATAGTGCCACGCACCGGATCATCGAGGAGAACATCAATCGCTCGGCCATGTACTCGGGTCAGATCGAGGGGGTTGGTCCGCGTTACTGTCCGTCGATCGAGGACAAGATCGTTCGCTTCGGCGAACGCGATGGCCATCAGATCTTTCTGGAGCCCGAAGGGCTGGATGACGATACGGTCTATCCGAACGGGATTTCGACGTCGCTTCCGGCCGATGTCCAGGAGGCGTTCATTCGCACGATCCCCGGCCTCGAGCAGGTGACGATACTGCAGCCGGGTTATGCGATCGAGTATGACCATGTCGATCCGCGCGAACTCGGCTCCTCCCTTGAAGTCAGGAAGATGCCGGGCCTCTTCCTGGCAGGCCAGATCAATGGGACCACGGGGTACGAAGAAGCGGCAGCACAGGGTCTCGTGGCAGGCCTCAACGCCGCCCTACTTGCAGGGGGACGCGACGCTCACGCATTCAGCAGGTCGGGCTCTTATATCGGCGTGATGATCGATGACCTGACGAGCCGGGGCGTCAGTGAGCCCTATCGCATGTTTACCTCCCGGGCCGAGTACAGGCTGTCCTTGCGAGCCGATAATGCCGACGAACGGTTGACACCGGAGGGGGTGCGGCTGGGTCTCGTATCCACGCGTCGCAAGGATGCTTTCAAAGCCTATGAGGCCGATCTTGGAAGATGGCGGCAGCGTATGCAAGACCTTTCCCTGACGCCGAACGAAGGGGAGCAATTCGGGATAAAGCTCAATCGCGACGGGCAACGGCGCTCGGCGATGGACTTGCTGGCCTACCCGAACATCGATGTATCTACGGTTCAGCGAGTTTGGCCTGAGCTGAATGCGATGCCTCGGCGCGTAGGCGATGCGCTCGCGATTGAAGCGGGGTATGCGGTATACTTAGAACGTCAGGAAAGCGATATAGTGGCTCTACGGCGGGACGAGGGTGTCCGAATACCGCCTGACTTCGACTATAACAGACTTTCCGGGCTTTCGAACGAGCTGAAGGCAAAACTGTCAAGCAGGCGGCCTGAGACACTGGCCCAGGCATCGCGCATTGAAGGGATGACGCCGGCGGCATCCGCGCTGCTGCTTGCCAACCTCCGGAAGCAGGACGTTCCCCTAAAGGGGCGTGTGTCCTGATGCTCCTGAATGGCAAATCTGTTTCACGTGAAACGCAGCGTCGACTTGAGCATTTTTCGGGGTTGTTCCAGAAGTGGGCGCGGCGGATTAACCTCGTAGCGCCTTCTACACTGGAGGAGGCGTGGAACCGGCACATCGCGGACAGCGCCCAGATATTCCAGCTTCATCCTGATCCGGCGGACTGGATCGACCTCGGCTCGGGGGGCGGGTTTCCGGGGGTGATCACCGCGATCCTGCTGGCAGAAACGGGCTCCGGCTGGGTCAATCTGGTCGAAAGCAATCAGAAGAAGGCTTCGTTTCTGCGCGTTGCGCTCATGGAATGCGAGGCCCGGGGGTCCGTGCACCCGGTAAGGATAGAAGATGCATCGGCAAGTCTGGCGCGATGCGACATGATTTCCGCGCGGGCCCTGGCGGAACTGGATCTGCTTTTCCGATACTCCGCACACTGGATGATCGGGACATCCTGTCGGGCACTCTTTCACAAAGGCCGGGATTACCGGCGCGAGATCGACAAAGCGCGTAGCGAGTGGGACTTCGATCTGGTAATACATCCAAGTGTCGTCGAGCGAGACTCGGTGATCCTGGAGATCAGCGGACTCCGGCAGAAGATTTGATCCAGCGTTGTCAGGTGCGGCATGACGAACGGCAATCGTATCATCACAATCGCCAACCAGAAGGGTGGCGTCGGCAAGACGACGACGGCCATCAATCTCGCCACAGCCCTTGCCGCCATCGGCGAGACGGTGCTCATCATTGATCTCGATCCCCAGGGGAATGCCAGCACCGGCCTCGGAATAGACCGTCGGGATCGTGAGCTTTCCTCCTACGACCTCTTGATCGGAAGCCATACGGTCGAACAAACGGTGCTGCCGACCGCAGTCCCGAACCTGTTCATCGTTCCTTCGACCATGGATCTTCTGGGACTGGAGATGGAAATCTCTCAGGAGGCGGATCGGGTCTTCAGGCTGAGGCGCGCCCTTTCGGCAGCTGTCCTCCCTTATTCCTACGTCATCGTCGACTGCCCGCCCTCGTTCAATCTCCTGACGATGAACGCCATGGCTGCAGCACAGTCGGTTCTCGTTCCGCTGCAGTGCGAGTTCTTCGCGCTCGAGGGCCTCAGCCAGCTGCTCGAAACTGTGAATCAGGTCCGTCAGACGGTCAATCCGACCCTGGATATCCAGGGCGTGGTGCTGACCATGTTCGATTCGCGGAACAACCTCGCCCAACAGGTGGTGAACGATGTTCGCACCTATCTTGGTGAGAAAGTCTATCACACGCTGATTCCTCGGAACGTACGCGTCTCCGAAGCACCCAGCTACGGCAAGCCGGCAATCCTGTACGACCTGAAGTGCGCCGGCAGCCAGGCTTACCTGCAGCTTGCGTCGGAAGTCATTCAGCGCGAGCGTCGCCGGAAAGCGGCGTAACGGAAGGACCTAGTATGAGTGACGATCTTTCGAAGCGCCGTCTCGGGCGGGGTCTTGCAGCGCTGATCGGACAGATGGACCAGCCCCTGCCCGTCGACGCAGCCCCGAAGAGCATCAGTGCCGACCGGACGGTTCCGATCGAGCATGTCAGCCGGAATCCCAGAAACCCGCGCAGGCAGTTCGACGAGGCGGAGCTTCAGGATCTCGCGAGTTCGGTCAGTCAGCACGGCATTGTCCAGCCCGTCGTGGTCCGGCCGGTCGGGGACCGCTTCGAGATCATTGCGGGTGAGCGGCGCTGGCGGGCGGCACAGCTTGCCGGCCTCAGCGAAATCCCCGTGATCGTCCGGGATGTGGATGACCGGACGGCGCTGGAGATCGCGATCGTCGAAAACGTCCAGCGCGCCGACCTCAACCCGCTGGAAGAAGCGCTTGGCTATGACCAGCTGATTGCGGAGTATGGCTATACGCAAAACGACCTGGGCGGGATCATCGGCAAGAGCCGCAGCCATGTGGCCAACAGCCTGAGGTTGCTCAAGCTTCCAGAACCCGTCCGTGACATGCTTTCTTCCGGCGATCTTTCGGCCGGACACGCGCGTGCGCTCGTGACGACCTCAGACCCGGTTTCACTTGCGCGCACGATCGTTTCCAAGGGGATGTCCGTTCGTGACGCCGAGCGACTGGCGCAGAATGACATCAAGGCGCAGTCGGAACCTTCTCAATCAAAGGTGGAGCAGAAGGATTCCGATACACTCGCGCTGGAGCGGACCCTGTCCGATTCACTGGGGCTTGAGGTCCGGATCAACCACCGGGGCGGGCCGGGCCAGGTCCGCATCAACTACCGGACCCTCGATCAGCTGGAAGAAATCTGCAGGCTTCTGGAGCGACGCTGATCAGCGCTGCAGACGGGCGGACTGCAACGCAATTGCCATCAGTGTCTGAAACGCGATGCTCTGCTCGAGGCTCTGCCTTTGACGCGACTGAAGAATCGCCGACTGCAGGCGATGGGCCTCGCGGGACAGCGCCTCGGTGCGCCAGCGGGCCAGGGCCCTTTCGATCAGCGGCTTGCGCTTGAAGTGTATGTGCCGGCCGAGCGTCATCATCACCTGGGACGCCTGGACCTTCTTCTCGTCCATCTCGGTGCGCATCAGTTCCATCATCTGGAACTGCTTGAGACAGGACTGCAGGACGAGGAATACCGGCGTCCGGGAGGTCTCGATCTTCTGCAACGCATGCCGAAGCCCCGGCAAGTCTCCGGTGAGCACAGCATCAACCGCCTCGTCGGGCGAGACGCCGCTGGCGTCGCCTATGATGGCAGTAACGTCCGCCTCCTCCACCATGCCCTTGCCTCGGCAATAGAGGGCGAGCTTGCGCACCTCGTTGCGGGAGGCAACGCGATCGCCGCCCAGCAGTTCGACGAGCTGCTGCCGGGCCGCCGGCGAGATCGCCAGACCGTCCTCGGCCAGCAAGGTATCGATAAGCGCGTTGAGCGCCTTCACGTCATCCGGATAGCAGGGGGTGATGGCGATCGTTTTTGCCGGTTCGGCAATCTTCCTCAGGCCGCTTCCCTTCTTGAGGTCGCCGGCCTCGACGATCAGGGTATTGGCAGGAGGATTGCTTTCCGCGAGGACGGCGAGAGCGTCGACGACCGCCTTCTCGTTAGAGGCGTTGCGAAGCCAGACAAGCTTCTTGTCCCCGAAGAGACCAAGGGAATTCACTTCGTCTATCAGTCGCCCCGGGTCGTTCTGCAAATCCGAGACATCGAGTTTCAGCGTCGCGAAGGGATCGTCCTGGGGAACGCCGGTCTTGCGGGCGAGCAGGGCCGCACGTTCGGACACGAGACCCCGATCCGGACCGTAGATGACGAAGACACGGTAGAGATCGTGCGCCTTCTCGGCGAAGCGATCGAACTCGTGCGACTTTATTTCTGCCATGTCACCGGCGGAGGCGGCTGGTTAACAAGCTTGAGGGCCAGGTCGGCGTTGATGAACTCCGCCAGCTCCCGTGCAGCGCGGTTCTCCGCGTCACGCACGGCGCGAACTTCCGCGAACTCCTGGCGGGAGATGTCGAGCAAGGCGGTGGCGTTCCTGGCGCCGGAACCTATCACGACGCCATCGGAAAGACGCGTAAGCGTGTAGTTACCCGACACGACGACGCGGCCAGGCTGAAGGGCGGAAGCCGATTCATCGTCGAGGATATCGCTATAGATGGACACGACAGTCAGGTTGACCTGATAGGCAGGGTTCGTAGCCTCCCCCTTGCCGCCGGTGCTCAGAAAAATCAGCTGGTTACGCACGACCTGCTCAACTCTGTTCGTGGCGTCCGAGAACGCAACGCTCGCAAGCTCCGCGCCTGTTGTCGAGCTCTCCCCATAAAGCGGACGGACCTGGCAGGCGGCCAGCACCGTCACGATAGCGAGGGCCGAAGCGACGGTGCCGATCCGGCGAAGGGTGCGGATGATGTCAGACGACAATGTTCACGATCCTTTGTGGAACGACGATGATCTTCCTCGGCTCCCGGCCATCCAGGGCTGCACGCACCGCATCCAGTTGTAGAACCGCCGCCTGGACGGCATCTTGGTCTGCGTCGCGGGCGATTGTCAATTCGGCGCGCTTCTTGCCGTTGATCTGCACCGGCAGCATGATCTCGTTCTCGACGACCAAAGCATCGTCGTAGCGGGGCCATGGTGTCCGCGAGAGCATCTCGGTATGCCCGAGCACCGCCCAGCACTCTTCGGCCAGATGCGGCGTCATCGGTGCAACGATCTGGACAAGTATCTCCGCCGCATCGCGCACTGCACTACGGTAGGCGGCATCGCCCTCGCCAGTGGCGACACGCGCCAACGGGGCTGCAAGCGTGTTTACAAGTTCGTAGATGCGCGCCACGGCCTTGTTGAAGGAAAGCCGGTCGAAGTCATCCTGGACGGCCTTGAGCGCCTTGTGGGCGGCCTGCGAGATGGAAAGCGCTTCTCCCTCGAGCGCCGGCGCGGCCGGGGCCTCCCTGAGGTTCTCCGCCGCTTCCGAGATCAGCCGCCACAGGCGCTGCGTGAAGCGGTGGGCACCCTCGACACCCGCTTCGGACCAGATGACGTCGCGGTCCGGCGGGGAATCGGAGAGCACGAAAAAGCGCGCGGTGTCGGCCCCGTAGGACGCGATGATATCGTCCGGATCCACCACGTTCTTCTTCGACTTGGACATCTTCTCGATCGAGCCGATCACCACGTCTTCGCCGGTCGACAGGAGAGTTGCCCGGCGCTTGCCGTCAACCTCCTCAATCCGGATGTCGGCGGGGGCCACCCATTCGCCCTGGGCGCCGTTGCTCCGGCGGTAGGTTTCATGGACGACCATACCCTGGGTGAAGAGACCCTTGAACGGTTCCGTCACGTCCACATGCCCTGTTTCCTTCATCGCCCGCGTGAAGAAACGCGAGTACAGAAGGTGGAGAATGGCGTGTTCGATGCCACCGATATACTGGTCCACGGGCAGCCAGTGGTTGGCCGCCTTCGGATCCGTCGGTTCATCCTGCCAGGGCGCCGTGAAACGCGTGAAGTACCAGCTGGAATCCACGAAGGTATCCATGGTGTCAGTCTCACGCCGGGCGTTGCCGCCGCATTGCGGGCAGGAAACATGCCGCCATGTCGCATGCCGGTCCAGCGGATTCCCGGGCTGGTCGAAGGTCACGTCGTCGGGAAGCCGGACCGGAAGGTCCTTCTTCGGCACCGGAACGACGCCGCACACTTCGCAGTGGATCACGGGGATGGGGCAACCCCAGTAGCGCTGTCGGGATATGCCCCAGTCGCGCAGGCGGAAGTTCACCTTGCGCTCGCCCTGGGGCATGTTGCCGAGCAGGGTCTCCGACAGCCTGCGGGCAACGGCATCGAAAGCCTCCTCCGTCGACAGCCCGTCGAGGAAGTGGGAGTTGATCATCACGCCGTCGCCGTCATAGGCCGTGTCGCCGATGGCGAATTGCGTCGCGTCCTCGCCGGCGGGCATGACCACGGCAACGACGGGGAGGTCGTACTTGCGCGCGAAATCGAGGTCGCGCTGGTCGCCGGAAGGGCATCCGAAGATTGCGCCCGTGCCGTAATCCATAAGGACGAAGTTGGCGATATAGACCGGCAGTTCCCAGTCGGGATCGAGCGGATGCTTCACCCGGATACCGGTATCCATGCCCTTCTTCTCGGCCGTTTCCAGCGCCGCGAGCGATGTCCCCTGCCTGCGGCATTCATCGGCGAAAGCTTCGATAGCCGGATTCCCGGCCGCCGCTTCCTTCGCCAGCGGATGATCGGCGGCGATCGCGAGGAAGGAGGCACCGAACAAGGTGTCGGGACGGGTGGTATAGACCGTCACCTCAGAATGGCCTGCGGGAGCGGTTTCCTTCACCAGTTCCCAACGGATCGTCATCCCTTCCGAACGGCCGATCCAGTTCTTCTGCATCAGGCGGACCTTTTCAGGCCACTGGTCGAGCGTCTCCAGTGCATCCAGCAGGTCCTGGCTGAAATCGGTGATCTTGAAGAACCACTGCACCAGCTCGCGCTGTTCGACCAGCGCACCGGAGCGCCAGCCGCGACCATCGATGACCTGTTCGTTGGCGAGGACGGTGTGGTCGACGGGATCCCAGTTGACCTTGGAGAGCTTCCGGTAGACGAGGCCCTTTTCCAGCATGTCGAGGAAAAGATACTGCTGCTGCTGGTAGTATTCGACATCGCAGGTGGCGAATTCGCGCGACCAGTCGAGCGACAGGCCCATCGCCTTCAGCTGCAACTTCATCGATGCGATATTCTGGTAGGTCCACTCCTTGGGGTGGACCTTGTTGTCGCGGGCTGCGTTTTCGGCGGGCATGCCGAAGGCATCCCAGCCCATGGGGTGAAGGACGTTATAACCCCTCGCCCGCTTGTAGCGCGCCACCACGTCGCCCAGGGCGTAGTTGCGGACATGGCCCATGTGAATGCGGCCCGACGGATAGGGGAACATCTCGAGGACGTAATACTTCTCGCGGGGATCGGCGTTGTCGGTCTCGAAGACCTTCGCCTCGCTCCAGAGCTTCTGCCAGCGCGGCTCGGCGTCGCGCGGATTGTAACGTTCACTCGCCATTTCTATGATATTCCGAAAATGCAACTGGGATGGGCGACCTTCATCATGAAAGCCCCCAAGCGTCAAGTTTTCAGGGTGTCGCAGCGGGTAAAGTTTGGCTTCGGAGCGCGGCCATCACTTGGCATGCGGGCGAGTGCCGGTTAAGTCGTCCGCGGCATTCGAGCACCGGCAGGAAAGGGATTGCGATGACCTCGGCGGAACGACTGAAGGATGTGCAGGCGCGGATCGCCGACGCGGAGCGACGGGCCAAACGCGCGCCCGGAGCGGTGTCGCTGGTGGCCGTCTCCAAAACCTTCGATGCGGAGGAAATACGGCCAGTTATAGCCGCCGGACAGCGGGTCTTCGGCGAAAACCGTGTCCAGGAAAGCCAGGGCAAGTGGCCGGCGCTGAAGGAGGAGTTCACCGACATCGAACTCCACCTGATCGGCCCGCTTCAATCCAACAAGGCGGCGGATGCCGTGGCGCTCTTCGACGTCATCGAGACCGTCGACCGGGAAAAGATAGCCCGAGCGCTCGCCGAGGAAATGCAGAAGCAGGGCCGGCAGCCTCGCCTTTTCGTGCAGGTCAACACCGGGCTGGAGCCGCAAAAGGCAGGCATTCCGCCCAAGGAGACGGTGGCATTCGTCGATTTCTGCCGGAGCGAACTCGGGCTTTCCGTGGCGGGGCTGATGTGCATCCCTCCCGCAGACGTAAATCCGGGCCCGCATTTTGCCCTCCTCGCCAAGCTGGCCGGCCAGGGCGGGGTAAGGGAGCTTTCAATGGGAATGTCGGGGGACTTCGAGACGGCGATCGAGTTCGGCGCGACGAGCGTGCGGGTGGGCTCGGCCATCTTTGGCAATCGTTAGGACTGGTTAGCCATTTAGTCTGGCTTTCCGCCGGCGACTGCATCATCCTACACTGGTTCCAGATCCTGCACTGGGACCATGGGAGGAGCAGATGCAGACTAGGTATTTCGACGTCTACCGGGAATGGCAGGCGGCCCCGGAGGATTTCTGGCGCCTGCAAGCCGAAAAGCTTCACTGGTACAAGCCGATCGACAAGGTCTTCGACCAGGGCCAGGGCGTCTATGGACGCTGGTTCGTCGGCGGCGAAACGAACACCTGCTACAATTGCCTAGACCGGCACACCATCGGTGGACGAGGCGCTCAGGCGGCGCTGATCTACGACAGCGCGATGAACGGCGACAAGAGGACGTTTACCTATGACGAGATGCTCGTCGAGGTACAGGCGGTCGCCGCGGTGCTCCGCAACCATGGTGTCGGAAAGGGCGACCGGGTCGTCATCTACATGCCGATGGTTCCGGAGGCGGTGTTCTCGATGCTGGCCTGCGCACGACTCGGCGCCGTCCATTCCGTCGTCTTCGGCGGATTTGCCGCCCACGAACTCGCCGCCCGGATCGACGATTGCGGGGCCAAGGTGGTGATCAGCGCAAGCTGCGGGCTGGAGCCCGGCCGGGTGGTTGCCTACAAGCCGCTGCTCGACCAGGCGCTGGACATGGCGAAGGTGAAGCCCGATGCCTGCCTGATCCTGCAGCGGGACGAATTGCATGCGCCGCTCCGCTACAGCCACGGGGATGTCGACTTCCGCCAAGCGGTGGAACGCGAGAAGGTCAATGGGACCGTGGTGGAATGCGAGCCCGTGGCGGCGACCGATCCGCTCTACGTGCTCTATACGTCCGGGACGACCGGGCAGCCGAAGGGCGTCATCCGCGACAATGGCGGTCACATGGCCGCGCTCGCCTGGTCGATGAAGAACCTCTACGGGGTGGAGCCCGGCGAAGTGTTCTGGGCCGCTTCCGACATCGGCTGGGTGGTCGGACATTCCTACGTGGTCTACGGCCCGCTTCTGACCGGAAACACCACGATCCTGTTCGAAGGTAAGCCAGTCGGCACGCCGGACGCCGGGACATACTGGCGGATCATCAACGAATACGACGTGAAGGTCCTGTTCACGGCGCCAACGGCGTTCAGGGCGATCCGGCGCGACGACCCTGAGGGAGCGCTGATCGGGAAACACGATCCCTCCGGCCTGCGGGCACTCTTCCTGGCGGGTGAGCGCGCCGATCCGGAGACGCTGAAATGGGCCGAGGGCGTGCTGAACGTTCCCGTCATCGATCACTGGTGGCAGACGGAAACCGGCTGGCCCATGGTGGGCAATCCCGTGGGGCTCGGGCTGCTGCCGTTTAAGCGGGGGTCGGCCACGAAGCCCCTGCCCGGTTACGTGATCGAGGTGCTGGACGACGAAGGTCATCCGGTGCCGGCCAATACGCTGGGGAACGTGGTCGTCAAGCTGCCGCTGCCGCCGGGCTGCCTCGTCAGCTTCTGGAACGCCGACGATCGCTTCCGGCAGGGATGCCTTGAGGAATTCCCCGGTTACTACAAGACGGCGGATGCCGGCATGCTCGACGATGACGGCTACCTCTTCGTGATGGCGAGGACGGACGACATCATCAACTGCGCCGGCCACCGGCTCTCGACGGGCGCCATGGAGGAAGTCTGCGCAATGCATCCGGATGTCGCCGAGTGCGCAGTGGTGGGCGTGGCCGACGCCCTCAAGGGCCAGATTCCCTGTGGCTTCCTCGTCCTCAAGAACAATGTCGCACGGGACGTGAAGCTCATCGAGAAGGAGGTCGTCGATCTCGTCCGCAACGAGATCGGGCCGGTTGCCGCCTTCCGCACCGTGATGGTGGTCGACCGTCTTCCGAAGACGCGGTCGGGCAAGATCCTGCGCGGGACGATGCAGAAGATCGCCGACGGAATGCCCTGGAAGATGCCGGCGACGATCGACGATCCCGCGATCCTCGACGAGATCATCGAGATCCTGAAATCCAAGGGATATGCTAAGGGCGCGTCCGAGACGGCGGCCTGATCCCATCCCCGGCAATTTCGCGAAAAGGCCCCGGCAGGTTCCGGGGCCTTTTCGCATTCCGGCGCCTGCACATCTTAAGCTCCGCACCAGCATATTAACATATTGTTAACCATCCCGACGCTACACCGCTCTAACCATTTCTTTACGTAGATGACCAAAGTGCTAACAGATGCCCGCTCGATCCGGATCAAGGGTCGCTCCTTCCTCGCAGTCGTTCTGTCGCCCGACCTGCCGCTCGACGAGTGGCTGACAAGGCTGGACGATCTTGCCTCGCGTTCCGCCGGGTTCTTCCTCGGAAGGCCCGTCGTCCTGGACGTGACGGATCTCGACATCGATCGCGCCCAGCTGAAGGAGCTGCTCGCGGCATTCGCCGACCGCAATGTCAGCATCATGGGGATCGAAGGTGCCCGCCCGTCGCTTCTCGGGCCCGGCATGCCGCCCGGCCTCAAGGGAGGCCGCCCCGTCTCCGAGGACAGCATGGCGAAGGAGCCTGCGGTGGAAACGCCGGCGGGAAAGGTTGCCCCGGAGATCATTCGGGAGGTCCGCCCGCCGCTGCAGTCGATCATCGTCCGCGAGCCGATCCGCTCCGGGCAGTCCGTCATCTTCCCGGAGGGCGACGTCACCGTGATCGGATCGGTCGCCTCCGGCGCGGAAGTGATCGCAGGCGGCTCCGTTCATATCTACGGGGCGCTGCGCGGCCGGGTCATGGCGGGATCGGTGGGCAATTCGTCCGCCCGCATCTTCTGCCGGAAGCTCGAAGCCGAACTGCTTGCGATCGACGGCATCTACCAGGTTGCCGAGAACATGGCAGCCAACCTGAAGGGCCAGCCCGTCCAGCTCTGGCTCGAGAACGATACAATAATGGCAGAGAAACTCGCCTGAGCCGAAAGGCCGGAACACAGGAGAAGACCATGGGGAAAGTCATCGTAGTGACGTCAGGCAAGGGCGGGGTCGGCAAGACGACATCGTCCGCGGCGCTCGGCGCGGCCCTGGCCCAGAAGGGCGAGAAAGTGGTCGTCGTCGATTTCGACGTCGGACTTCGCAATCTCGACCTGGTGATGGGGGCGGAACGTCGCGTCGTCTATGATATCGTCAATGTCATCCAGGGCGACGCCAAGCTGCCGCAGGCGCTCATCCGCGACAAGCGGCTAGAGACGCTGTTCCTGCTTCCCGCCTCGCAGACCCGCGACAAGGACGCGCTGACGCCGGAAGGGGTCGAGACCGTCATCAACGAGCTGAAGCGCGTCTTCGACTGGGTGATCTGCGACAGCCCCGCCGGTATCGAGCGCGGCGCAACGCTTGCGATGCGGCACGCGGATGTTGCGGTGGTCGTGACCAACCCGGAAGTCTCCTCCGTCCGCGATTCCGACCGCATCATCGGGTTGCTGGACGCAAAGACCCTGAAGGCCGAGCGTGGAGAGCGGATGGAGAAGCACCTTCTTCTCACCCGCTACGACCCCCTACGGGCCGAGCGCGGCGACATGCTGAAGGTCGACGACGTGCTTGAAATCCTGTCGATCCCGCTGATCGGCATCATTCCCGAGAGCATGGATGTTCTTCGCGCGTCGAATATCGGCGCTCCGGTGACCTTGGCCGACGCGCGCAGCGCCCCGGCCCAGGCCTATTTCGATGCCGCCCGCCGTCTCTGCGGAGAAGTCCTGCCGGTCACCATTCCCGGCGAGAAGCGCGGCCTTCTCGGCAAGATCTTCGGAAGGAAGGCGGCATGAGTATTTTCGACCTGTTCAAGAAACAACGTTCCGCGCCGATGGCACGGGAAAGGCTGCAGGTGCTGCTCGCTCACGAGCGCTCCTCAAGCAGCTCTGACCTCGTGGCAGTGCTGCGCGAGGAAATCCTCGCCGTGATCGCCAAGCATGTCGACCTCGACGCCGACCGGGTGAAGATCAAGGTCGACCGGGAAGAGACATTCTCCCTGCTCGAGATCGACGTGGAAATTCCGCTGGGCGCCTCGCGGGCGGCGGCCTGACCTAACCCGGGGGATCAAAGAACCGGGAGGCAAAGAAAAAGCCCGCCGAGCGATCGGCGGGCTTTTCAGCATGATGGTGGCGGAGGACCGCGGTCAGAACCGCTCGTCCTCTTCGTCTTCGTCACGCGGCGCCGACTTCAGCGAGCTGAGCTTGGCGAAGACGGCATCGGCATCGATTTCCTTCTCTTCCTCGCGCTCGGTACGATAGTCGAAGCCGAGGTTTTCGGTTTCGGTAGCCGACTGGAGCGTTGCTCCCACTTCCTCTGCGCTCGGAAGCGGGCGGCCCTTGGAGGCCTTCTCGACTTCCATATCTAGGTCGATCTGGCTGCAGAGACCAAGCGTGACCGGATCCATCGGCGTCAGGTTGGCGGAATTCCAGTGGGTGCGGTCGCGAATCTGCTCGATCGTCGACTTGGTCGTGCCGACGAGACGCGAGATCTGCGCGTCCTTCAGTTCCGGATGGTTGCGGACGAGCCAGAGGATGGCATTCGGACGGTCCTGGCGCTTCGAAACGGGGGTGTAGCGGGGGCCGCGGCGCTTCGATTCGGGAACCCGAACCTTCGGCTCCTGCAGCTTCAGCTTGTAGTTGACGTCCGCTTCGCCGCGCTTGATCTCGTCGCGCGAGAGCTGTCCGGTCGCGATCGGGTCAAGCCCCTTGATGCCCTGTGCCGCCTCGCCGTCCGCGATCGCCTTCACCTCGAGCGGGTGCAGTCGGCAGAACTGCGCGATCTGGTCGAAGGAGAGCGCTGTGTTGTCGACAAGCCAGACAGCCGTCGCCTTCGGCATAAGCAATTGTTGAGCCATGGATATACTTCCTCTGTACGTCCGCGCCGGGGTCGCGGGCCGTGGGTATCAACCACAATTTCCGGAAATTCGACGGGGTCTATAACCGGAAAGTGGTGAAATTGCAAATATCGCGCAGCATGAACCGTTTGTCTAATTGCTGGCCCTGTTTCACCTGTTATGAATGCTGCATGATCCGGATTCTACGGTCCGGTGGGTGGAATGCAATGGGGAGGAGACGATGTCCGAGAAGGTTTATCCGGTGTCACGCGCCAACAAGGCCATGGCGTTGATCGACAAGGAAAAATACGAGAAGTGGTACGAGGAGAGCATCGAGGACCCGGACAAGTTCTGGGGCAAGCACGGCAAGCGGATCGACTGGTTCAAGCCCTACACGAAGGTCAAGAACACCTCCTTCAAGGGCAAGGTCTCCATCAAGTGGTTCGAGGACGGCCTGACGAACGTTTCCTACAACTGCATCGACCGTCACCTGAAGACCCACGGCGAGCGCACGGCGATCATCTGGGAAGGCGACAATCCCTATATCGACAAGAAGATCACCTACAACCAGCTCTATGATCAGGTCTGCCGGCTGGCGAACGTCCTGAAGAAGCACGGCGTCAAGAAGGGCGACCGGGTCACAATCTACATGCCGATGATCCCGGAAGCTGCCTATGCGATGCTGGCCTGCGCGCGTATCGGCGCCGTCCACTCCATCGTCTTCGGCGGCTTCTCGCCCGAGGCGCTCGCGGGCCGCATCGTCGACTGCCAGTCCAGCTTCGTGATTACCTGCGACGAGGGCGTGCGCGGCGGAAGGCCGGTGCCGCTGAAGGAAAATACCGACAAGGCGATCCACATCGCGGCGCGCCAGTATACGACGGTCGAGAAGGTGCTCGTTGTTCGCCGGACCGGCGGCAAGATCGAATGGGCGCCCGGCCGCGATATCTGGTACCACCAGGAAATCGCCAGTGTGAAGGGCCATTGCGAGCCCGTGAAGATGAAGGCGGAAGACCCGCTCTTCATCCTCTATACCTCGGGCTCGACCGGCAAGCCGAAGGGCGTGCTGCACACGACCGGCGGCTACCTCGTCTATGCCGCCATGACCCACGAATACGTCTTCGACTACCACGACGGGGACATCTACTGGTGCACGGCGGACGTGGGCTGGGTCACGGGCCACTCCTACATCGTCTATGGCCCGCTCGCGAACTGCGCCACGACGCTGATGTTCGAAGGGGTTCCGAATTTCCCCGACCAGGGCCGCTTCTGGGAAGTCGTCGACAAGCACCAGGTCAACATCTTCTACACGGCCCCGACCGCCATCCGCTCGCTGATGGGCGCGGGAGACGATTACGTGAAACGCTCGTCCCGCTCGAGCCTCAGGCTCCTCGGAACGGTGGGCGAGCCGATCAACCCGGAAGCCTGGGAATGGTACTATCATGTCGTCGGCGACAGCCGCTGCCCGGTGGTCGACACATGGTGGCAGACCGAGACCGGGGGGCACATGATCACGCCGCTGCCCGGCGCGACGGCGCTGAAGCCGGGCTCCGCCACGGTGCCATTCTTCGGCGTCAAGCCGGAGCTCGTCGACAACGAGGGCAATGTGCTAGAGGGGGCAGCGGACGGAAACCTCTGCATCGCCGACTCGTGGCCGGGGCAGATGCGCACGGTCTACGGTGACCATGAGCGGTTCATCCAGACCTACTTCTCCACCTACAAGGGCAAGTACTTCACCGGTGACGGCTGCCGCCGCGACGCGGACGGATACTACTGGATCACGGGCCGCGTGGACGACGTGCTGAATGTTTCCGGGCACCGGCTCGGTACGGCGGAAGTGGAGTCGGCGCTGGTTTCCCACGATTTCGTGTCGGAAGCGGCGGTCGTCGGATATCCGCACACCGTCAAGGGCCAGGGCATCTACTGCTACGTGACGTTGATGTCCGGCCACGAGGGCGACGACGCCCTGCGCCAGGAACTCATCAAGCATGTCCGAAGCGAAATCGGACCGATCGCGACGCCGGACAAGATTCAGTTCGCGCCGGGCCTTCCGAAGACGCGCTCGGGCAAGATCATGCGCCGCATCCTGCGCAAGATCGCCGAGGACGACTTCGGCGCGCTTGGCGACATCTCGACGCTTGCCGATCCCGGCGTCGTCGACGACCTGATCGAGAACCGCCAGAACAAGGCGTCCTGACGATGCCGAAGGGCCGCTCCACCGGGGCGGCCTTTTTCCTTCAGGGGTCGGGACAGGCGCCTTGCGCCTTCCGCCCGCCGTCATAGCTGACGGCGAGCCCGGCCAGCACCAGCTGGTGCGCGGGCTGCAGCCCGTCCTCCAGCGCGACATCCGCGACGACGCGGCCGAAATACTTGTCGCCTGAAATCCGGCTCAGGTGGATGGTCGGGGAGGATGCCGAGAGCGCCGCAAGGGCTGCTCGCGCCGCTTCGGCGGCCACCCGTTCCGAAGCGCATTTCGATCGAAGCTCCGGGGTGTCGATGCCGCGGATTCGGACATAGACCTCGACCTTCTGCTGCGGCCACGGACGCGCCTCGACAAGCAGCGTGTCGCCATCGATCACCTTCAGGACCCGCGCCTCGACCGGCCCGTCGATCTCATCGACCGCGAATGCCGCCGTGGGCGGAGCATACAAGCCGATCAGGGGCAGGAGCGGAAGATACTTTATGAGAAGGAATAAATTCCTTCATCATCCAAAAGTCAATAGGAATATCAGCGCGATATTATCTTTGACAAACCCAGCGGATTTTGGCATAACTAACTCAAGAAGTTAGCCAATGGTGTTGGTCATGTCCGTACTGAGCAGGGAATATTTTCACAACGAGGCCAAAGCCTTCGAGCATGTGGAGAGCGTTCTGTGGCCGAAAGGCCCGGTTTGCCCGCATTGTGGCAATGCTGATCGCATCTACAAACTCGACGGAGTATATTCCAAGCCCTCGAAAAAGAACCCGGAGGGCGTCGAGCGCCACGGCCTGAAAAAGTGCGCCGCTTGCCGGAAGCAGTTCACGGTCCGCATCGGCACGATCTTCGAGGAAAGCCATATCCCGCTCCATAAGTGGCTCCAGGCTATCCACCTGATCTGCTCCAGCAAGAAGGGCATCAGCGCCAACCAGCTTCACCGCGTTCTGGAAATCACGCTCAAGTCCGCGTGGTTCCTCGGTCATCGCATCCGTGAAGCCATGCGCTCCGGCGAACTGGAGCCTATGGGCGGTCGCGGCAAGGTAGTGGAGGCAGACGAAACCTACTTCGGCAACCGCGAAGTGATCCGCAAGCGCACCGTTCGGGGCAAGCCGACCATTGGCGGCAAGCGCGTGGTTGTTTCGCTGGTAGAGCGTGGCGGCAAGGTTCGCTCGTTCCATGTCGACAAGGTCAACAAGTCGGTGGTCACGGCCATCGTTCGCCAGAACATGCGCAAGGAAAGCACCTTCTACACGGACGAGAGCCGGCTATACACGGACATTCACAACGAGGTTCGCAACTCAGGCACGGTCACGCATTCGGCTGGCGAGTACGTTCGCGGCATGGTCCACACCAACACGATTGAAGGCTACTATTCGATCTTCAAGCGCGGCATGAAGGGCGTCTATCAGCATTGCGCTGAGAAGCACCTGCACCGCTATCTCGCTGAGTTCGATTTCCGTTACAACAACCGTGTCGCGCTTGGCGTTGATGATGGCGATAGGGCTTTCAATGCGCTTGTTGGCGCAACCGGCAAGCGCCTCACCTACAATCAAACTAACTAAGGGAACGGAGTGGGCGTACTGGCGGGACAAGGACCAGTTGGTCTTTGGATTCCTTGACGAATCCGGCTAAATACCTTAGATTTGCGTCAAGGGTGGATGGTGCCGAAAGGGTTCGCGGAGCGGGCCTGAATCCGAAGGGATAGGGCCATCTGCTCCACTTTCTCAAAGTTGAAAATTCCAAATATGGCACCCGCGATCCGGCCACGCAGTATCGGCGGCAAGGTCATTTAAGCAGAATGACTGTCTGACGTGTTCGGCAATTTGATGCCGTGGGGTTCCTAAGTGCTTGACCGTACCGCCATTCGCAACAAAGCCGACTGCACCGATCAGCAGGTCCGAAACTTGAAGGCATCTGGTTTCATTAACCGGCATGAAGTCGAACTGTAGATACGGTCGGTAAATTGTCGGTGGTGCGCTTTTCACCGAGTTGTTCAGGCACCGCAACATCTCCACGAGGTCATATTTTGTTGACATGTTCCCATGAAAGCACCGAAACCTACCGTTAGGCTTGTAATGTCGGTGCCACTTGAGGTGATGCTGGTACAGGAACTTAAAGAAACCCTTCTCGGGGTCTCCATCGTTGTGCTTTTTGTGGTTCACCTTGCGCTGGTCGAATATTATGCATCCGAAATCGATACGCCTTTCCTGTATCTCGATGGACGTGACATCTAGAATTCTTTTGTACAGGTCGAGCTTCTTCCCGCTCACGCGCTTCCAGTGAACCGATTCGCGAAACCGTGACGCGTTTATGAGATGGGTAATTTTGGCGGAGAACTCAGGCGCATAGGCACTGCGCATCAATATCCCGCCGATCACCATGTAGCGGTTCGTTCCGTCGCTATGGCTTTCATCGGAAAAGGCAGCGTAGTCATGCAGGCGGTCATGAAGAATCAAGGGAGACGATGGCATGTCAAATGATCGGAAAGAGCAGGCGCCGTCACAAGTGGAAAAATTCAAGGAAGCCGCCCGTCAACTGGAAACAGACGACGACGAAGGTCGTTTCAACGAACGGCTAGGCAAGGTGGCGAAAGCGCCGCCACCCAAAGACGAGAAGAAGGACAGCCGCAATGGATAACGTTAGACTTCGCTGCCTGGAGTTGGCAGTTCAACATGGATCGTCCGACCCGATCTTGACCGCCGAACGCTTCGTTATGTTCCTTTTGAACGAGGATATCCATTCACGGTCTCAAGGCACTCCGCATAGAGGTCAAGAACCCAATTCTTGTCCCTTCGCGCACCAGTTTCACGGTGGTCCTTTTCTGCGATGATCTCGTATAGCTTCAAGGCTACGTATTCTTTTGTGCCGTAGCCGTTTGGGGCGCCCTTATCCGACATTTCCAATCTCCGGTTTCAACCTAGAGACTCTCCATACCACAAACTCGCCTGGGTGTGTGAAAGATAATAGTGCCAATATCAGCCTCAGAAATCGATCGCCCGGCCGTTGATCTCCCAGTCGCCGAAGCGGGAGGGGTCGGCGCCGCCGCGGCCGCCGACTTCGGGAGGAAGATTCTGCCTGGCTTCGGCTGCTCGCCGTTGTTCGGCTTCCGCGAGCGCCCGTCTTGCGGCGGGCGATAGCGGCTTGCGGGGCGCGGGATCGGTCGCCTCGACGGACTGGCCGTCGTGTTCGTTATCGTTGTCAGGGGTCTGCATGGTCACTCCGCTCGGCGGAATATTGAAAAGAACGGGCTCATGGACCACATCATATAATGCGCCGGACCCCGGCGATAAAGCCGTTCCCGGAGATAGATGATGAACATGATTCGCACCGCAATGCTTCTGGCCTTCATGACGGCCCTGTTCATGGGTGTCGGATTCCTGATCGGCGGTCGCGGCGGAATGATGATCGCCTTCTTCATCGCGGCGGGGATGAACCTGTTCTCCTACTGGAACTCGGACAAGATGGTCCTCTCGGCCTACCGCGCCCAGGCCGTGGACGAGCGCAACGCACCTGAACTGTTTCAGATGATCCGGCAACTCTCGGCCAATGCGGGATTGCCGATGCCGAAGGTGTATGTCTACGACAGCCCCCAGCCGAATGCGTTCGCCACCGGCCGCAATCCGCAGAATGCTGCCGTCGCCGCATCCACCGGCCTCCTGCAGCGACTTACGCCCGAGGAGGTCGCGGGCGTGATGGCGCACGAACTCGCTCACATCCAGAACCGCGACACGCTGACGATGACGATCACGGCGACACTTGCCGGCGCCATCTCCATGCTCGGCAACTTCGCCTTCTTCTTCGGCGGCAATCGCGACAACAACAATCCGCTCGGCTTCATCGGCGTCCTGATCGCCATGATCGTCGCTCCGTTTGCGGCCATGCTGGTGCAGATGGCGATCAGCCGGACCCGGGAATATTCCGCGGACCGGCGCGGCGCGGAAATCTGCGGCAATCCGATCTGGCTCGCCTCGGCGCTCGGCAAGATCGCCGGCGCGGCCGAGGTCATCCACAACGACGACGCCGAGCGCAACCCGGCAACCGCGCACATGTTCATCATCAATCCCCTGTCGGGCGAACGGATGGACAATCTCTTCTCGACGCATCCCAATACCGCCAACCGGATCGCCGCCCTCCAGCGGATGGCGAGCGAGTTCGGCGGCGGGTCGACGGCGGCGCCTGCTGCTGCTAGACCGACGCGCACCGCGCGCACCGTCCCTCAAACCGGATGGGGCCGCGGTTCATCAGCACCGCGCAAGGGACCCTGGAGTTGAACCAGCCAAGAAGGAACGGCAAGCCGCTCGACGCGCCTGCCGGAAGGAAGACCGGAAATTCCGGAGGGGCTCCGAAGGCAGGGCTGGAGGCGCGCATGACCGCCGCCAAGCTTCTCGCAGCCGTTGTCGACAGGAAGATTTCGCTCGACGGGATTCTTGATCCGGTCCACGGTAACCCCGCGTACAAGCATCTGAGCGAGCCCGATCGGGCCCTCGTGCGGGCGATCCTCGTCACCTCCCTCAGACACCTGCCCCGCATCGAGGCGGCGCTGGACGCGATGTTGGATTCGCCCCTGCCGGATGGCGCGCGCGCGCTCCATCATGTCCTGGTCGTCGCCGCTGCGCAGATCCTGCATCTCGATGTCCCTGCCCATTCGGCGGTGGACATCGCCGTGGAGCAGGCCAATCGCGATCCCCGCAACCGTCGGTTCGCCAAACTGGCCAATGCGGTTCTCCGGCGCCTCGTGCGCGAGAAGCAGGAGGTGCTCGATGCGACACGATCGGTCTCGCCGGTTCCCGCCTGGTTCCTCGATATGTTGGTTGCGGCTTACGGCGTGGACCGGGCACGGGAGATTGCCGAGGCGCAGCTGTCACCGCCGGCGATCGACGTGACAGTCAAGTCGGAACCCGCGGCCTGGGCAGACAGACTGAACGGCAGGCTGGTGCCGACCGGCAGCATTCGTCTTTCCGCGTTCGAGGGATCGGTCTCCTCGCTTCCTGGATTTGACGAGGGCGAGTGGTGGGTGCAGGACGCAGCCGCCAGCATTCCTGCCCGGCTCTTCGGCGACGTCAGGGGCATGCGCATTGCCGATCTCTGTGCAGCACCCGGCGGCAAGACCGCGCAGCTGATCGCGGCCGGAGCCCAGGTCACCGCCGTCGAGCAATCGGCCAACCGGATGGCTCGCCTGAAGGAGAACCTCGGACGGCTGAAGCTCGAGGCCGAGCTGGTGCAGGGCGACCTTTTCTCGTTCCAGCCGGACGTGCCCTTCGACGGCGTGCTGCTCGACGCGCCCTGTTCCTCGACCGGCACGACGCGACGCCATCCCGACGTCCTTTGGACAAAGGGGCCGATCGACATAACCAAGCTTGCGGCGCTGCAGGCGAAGATGCTGCGCCACGCGGTATCGCTCGTCCGGCCGGGCGGGCTCATCGTGTTCTCCAACTGCTCTCTCGATCCGCTGGAGGGAGAACAGCTCGTCGCCGATCTTCTCGCCGAGGATCCGGGACTTGAGCGGGTGCCGGTCTCGCCCTTGGACTGGCCGGGGCTCGAGGATGCCGTCTCTGCGTCCGGCGAGTTCCGGACGACGCCGGCGATGCTGCCTTCGGTCGACGGCATGCCCGGGGGCCTCGATGGTTTCTTCGCCAGCGTGCTGCGCCGCCGGTAGGAGTTTCTTTACCATCAACGTCGATTGTATTCGAGTTGACTAAAGGGCGATCCGTCGGCGCCGACGGCCGTTCGCTCCTGCGGAGTGTTCCAGATTGATCATGCAGCTCGCTGATCGCCGACGGCTTCTCGCCTTCGGTTTGCGGGAAATCGGCCGCCGGTTCTATCGGCGCACGGCCGGTCTGCGGCTGGCCTTGACCTCTTCCGCCTCCTCCGTTGCCGACCGGCTGATTGTCGCGCCGACCGATCTTCGCGCCATCGACCCCTTCGTTGCTGAGGAAATCGCCCATGGACGCTTCCCGCTTGCGGGTACGTCCTTCGACACGGAAGGCTACTCGCCTTTCGAGGTGGAAGCGCCCACCGAAGCGTTTGCCGAACGGCTACATTCCTTTGCCTGGCTGCGCCACATCCGGGCCGACCGGAGCCCCGAGGCCTGTGCCCGCGCCCGCGCAATCACGGCAAGCTGGATGAACAATCAGGGACGGAGCGCGCGCGGGGTGGCCTGGCGGCCGCATGTGGCGGCGGAGCGGGTCATCGCCTGGTTTTCGCATTCCACCGTCGTCCTCCAGGGTGCCGAGGCCGGCTTCTACCGCCGGTTCATGAGAAGCCTGACCTACCAGGTACGTTACCTGCGCAAGATCGTTCGCGGCCTGCCCGTCGGCGAGACGCGGCTTCGCATCCGCATCGCCCTTGCCATGGCGTCTGTCGCGATGCCCAACCGAAATGCGTTCATTCGCCGCGAAGGCAACCGGCTGGACCGTGAACTGGAAAGGCAGATCGTGTCGGATGGGGGACATGTCTCGCGCAATCCGCGGATCCTCCTCGACCTGCTTCTCGACCTCCTGCCGCTGCGACAGACCTATATCAATCTCGGTCACGACGTGCCTGCCAAGCTGATACCGACGATCGACCGCATGTATCCGGCGCTGCGTTTCTTCCGGCACCAGGATGGCGACCTTGCGCTCTTCAACGGCGCGACCTCGACCCCGGCCAGCGAACTGATGTCGGTGCTGCGCTACGACGAAACGGCCGGCCAGCCGTTCAAGTCGCTTCCCCACATGCAGTACCATCGCCTGTCCGCATCGGGAGTGACAATCCTCGTCGATACCGGAAAGCCGCTTTCGCCGGAACTATCGCAGAGAAGCCATGCGGGCTGCCTGGCATTCGAGATGTCTTCCGGGCGCCATCGCTTCATCGTGAACTGCGGCGCTCCGAAATTCGCGCCGAGCGAGTACCGCAGGCTCGCCCGCTCGACGGCGGCCCATTCGACGGTCGGGATAAACGAGACCTCGTCCAGCCGCCTCCTCCGGTCTCCGCTTTGCGGATCGTCGATCCTGGCGGGCGTGAGCGAGGTGGATGTCGAACGCCGGGAAGACCAGCACGACAATGACTGGATCCGGGCCGTTCATGACGGATACTTGAAGCCGTTCGGCTACTGCCACGAGCGTTCGATCGGGCTGAACAGCGCCGGCAACAAGATCAAGGGGCATGACCGACTGCTCGTCCCGGAGGATGCGGGCCGGACGCGCCCAGCCGTTTCGGCGGCCGCGCGCTTCCATGTCCACCCCGCCATCGCCCTCTCGCGGCAGGACCGAGAGCGGGTCCTGCTCACCGCTTCCGACGGCGAAGCCTGGGAGTTCAACGCACCCGGCCTTTCCGTCGAGATCGAGGAAGACATCTTCTTCGCCGACGTCTCGGGCATGCGCTCCAGCCAGCAGCTCGTGATCCACTTCTCGGCGCCGGAGACGCCGGAAATCCGGTGGATGCTGAAGCGCCTCGAATAGGCGTTTCCTCTTCCGCGAAGCTGTGCTAACCGGCCCGCAACCGCCCCAGCGCCCGAAGCGCGTTTGCAGGAGAGCCCGATGGCCGTCGTTTCCAAGAAGATCCCCGTCCCCGACAACGTTCGAATCCGCACGGCGCTGCTTTCCGTCTCCGACAAGACCGGTATCGTCGAGCTCGCGACCGGGCTGGCGTCTCAGGGAGTCCGGCTCCTTTCGACCGGCGGCACGCACAAGGCGCTTTCCGCTGCCGGTCTCGACGTCACGGACGTTTCCGATATTACGGGCTTTCCCGAGATCATGGACGGGCGGGTCAAGACGCTGCATCCGAACGTGCATGGCGGCCTCCTCGCCATCCGTGACGACCAGGACCATATCGAGGCGATGAAGGCGCACGGGATCGAGGGGATCGATCTCGCGATCATCAACCTCTACCCGTTCGAGGAAGTCCGCGCCGCCGGCGGCGATTACCCGACCACCGTCGAGAACATCGACATCGGCGGTCCCGCGATGATCCGCGCCTCGGCCAAGAACCATGCCTATGTGACCATTGTCGTCGATCCGTCCGACTATCCGGCGCTGATCGAGGCCTTGCGCACCAATGCCGGCCAGACGACCTATGCCTTCCGGCAGAAGCTGGCGGCGAAAGCCTATGCCCGGACGGCTGCCTACGACACGGCCATCTCCAACTGGTTCGCCGAGGCGCTCGACATCGAGACCCCGCAATATCGCACGATCGGCGGCGTCCTCAAGGAAGAGATGCGCTACGGCGAGAACCCGCACCAGAGCGCGGGCTTCTACGTGACCGGCGAAAACCGCCCGGGCGTCGCAACCGCGAGGCTCCTGCAGGGCAAGCAACTCTCCTACAACAACATCAACGACACCGACGGCGCGTTCGAACTGATCGGGGAGTTCGCGCCCCACCAGGGACCGGCCTGCGCGATCATCAAGCATGCCAATCCGTGCGGGGTCGCGACCGGCTCGTCGCTGAAGGAGGCATACCTTCGCGCGCTCGCCTGCGATTCCACCTCCGCCTTCGGCGGGATCATCGCGCTCAACCAGCTGCTCGACGGCGAGACAGCCGAGGAAATCGTCAAACTGTTCACCGAAGTGATCATCGCGCCGGAGGTTTCCGAGGAGGCTCGGGCGGTGATTGCAAAGAAGCCGAACCTGCGGCTTCTCGAGACCGGCGGCCTGCCCGATCCGCGCTCGCGCGGCATCACGGCGAAGACCGTTGCCGGCGGCCTCCTCGTCCAGACGCGCGACAACGGCATGATCGAAGACATCGACCTTCGCGTCGTCACGACACGAGCCCCCACGGACCGGGAACTGGAGGACATGAAGTTTGCCTACAAGGTGGCCAAGCACGTAAAGTCCAACGCCATCGTCTATGCGAAGGACGGACAGACGGCCGGCATCGGCGCGGGACAGATGAGCCGGATCGACTCGGCGCGCATTGCCGCGATCAAGGCCGAGGAAGCCGCCAGGGCAATGGGATGGCCTGAGCCGATGACCAAGGGATCAGCGGTCGCCTCGGAAGCGTTCTTCCCCTTCGCCGACGGTCTTCTCTCCGCGATTGCGGCGGGTGCCACCGCCGTCATCCAGCCGGGTGGTTCGATGCGGGACCAGGAAGTGATCGATGCCGCAAACGAGCACGGCGTCGCCATGGTCTTCACCGGCATGCGGCACTTCCGCCACTAGGCCTCAGGCGGCGGTGCGATTGGCCGGGTATGGCGTGCGCAGGAGCACCAGGAAGCCGCTCACCAGGAACAGGAGCAGCGTCGCCATGCCGATCCGCGAGGAGCCGGTGGCGTAGGTGGCGAGCGAGAAGAGCAGCGTCGTCATGAAGCTGGTCGCCCGTCCGGAGAGGGCGTAGATGCCGAAGTAGCGTCCCGCGTCCTCGATATCGATGCTGCGGGCGAGATAGGCGCGCGACGAGGCTTGTACGGGCCCGAAGGCGACCCCGATTAAGAGCCCGAAAAGTACATAGGCTTTCTCCGCAGCGGTGCCGAACAGGCCGCCGCCATCCTCCAGTCCAAGCGGCAGGAGCCCGAAGAAGACGTAGCCGGGACCGGTGGAGACGATGCCGGCGGTCGCGATGACGAGCAGGACTAATCCGATCAGGATTACGATCCGGGACCCCAGCCGCAGATCGAGACGCCCGGCCAGCAGGCATCCGAGGATTGCGACGCAGTTCAGGAGAATGCCGTAGACGCCGATCTCTATCGTCGCCCAACCGAACATGCCGGCCGCAAATGCGCCACCCAGGATCAGCAGGCCACCCACACCATCCTGATAGAGCATGCGCGCGATGAAAAACCGTGTGATCCCCGGCCGTTGTTTCAGGTCCCGGATGGTCGCCCGAAGCTCTCCGAGCCCCCTGCGGATCGCGGGGCGCATCGGCAGGCCTCGGGGGGCATCCGGCGTGAAGAAAAACATCGGGAGAATGAAGATCAGATACCAGCAGGCCGCTATGGGTCCGGTAATGCGGGCGTCTTCTCCAAGCGCCGGATCGAGGCCGAAGAACGGCGTGATGCCGATCAGTGTCAGCCCTGTCAGCGGGTTGCCGGCGAGAAGGGCGACCACGAGGATCAGCACCAGCATGCCCCCGAGATAGCCCAGTCCCCAAGCGATATTGGATATCTTGCCGACTTCCTGCGGGCCGACCAGCCGCGGCATCATGGAATCGTTGAAGACGATGGAGAACTCCGCCGAGATCATCGCGAGGATCATGAGCAGCAGGGGCCAGATCATGGGTGTGCCGGGGGCGGCAAACCAGAGCAGCAGAAGACAAACGATCTTGACCGCAGCGAAGGCCGCTATCCATGGCTTGCGGGCTCCTGCCTGATCGGCGATGGAGCCGAGCACCGGTGACAGAAGCGCGATCATGATCGATGCGATCGTCGCCATGTTTCCCCAGGCCGCCTGCGCCGAGACCGGATCATCCGTCAGCCGGGCGACGAAGTAGGGTCCGAAGACGAAGGTTATGATGACCGTGAAGAATGGCTGCGCGGCCCAGTCGAACAACATCCAGCTCCGGATGCCGAGCCGGGATGCCGTGGCCGGCGTTGCGGGCAGCGCCGTCCCGCTCAATTTTGCACACTCCTGATCAGGCCGCTCAAGCTTGCGCCCTCGAAGCGGCGAGGTCCTCGAGAAGGCCGGCGGCGACCGTCAGCTTGGCAAGGTTGAAGTCGCTGGAATCGCTCAAGGTCAGGAGTTCGCTGACCAGCCTGTTCACCTGCTGGCGCCGGTCGCGATACCAGAGCTCAAGCGGTTTCTTCTCCAGTGGATGCGATTCGAGCGCCGAGCAGACGATTTCGCGTCGGGCGGACGCGATCTGCGCGAGGCTTCTCCCCAGGGCAACGCTTTCATAATGATCGCCGGGAGTGACAGCTTCTCCGAGCCTCAGCAGGCGATTGATCCGGAACGTTTCGGTCGCCGCGAAATAGGTCTGGGCGACACGGCCGAGCTCGCTCTGCGTACGGCTGCCGATCAGCAGGAGTTCAGGCACGAGCGAAAGCGTCGGCAGCAGGCTCACCGCTCTGGCGAGAGCGGCCGGAACGCCCTCCGCCTCGAGTTCCGCGGTGCGTTCGTGCAACTCGGAGGTCAAGCCCAGTGCATCCACCGCGCTCCGCAGCCTGGATGCGCCGGCCTTGAGGCCGGAGATCGTCGCATCCATCGGACCGAGGCCGGAACGGGTAATCAGGATGAGGCGCGTCGCATCGGTGAAGACCTCGCCGATCCGCGCATACAGACGGTTCTGGACCTCGCCCGGGAGCCTGGCGTCCAGCGCGTCGATCGCCGCCCATAGATCGGGGAGGTCGAACCCCTCGCGGGCGAGATAGGCCGCCTTGACGACTTCCGCGGGAGACGCCCCGGTTCCGTCTATCATTGCCTGGACGAAGCCCGGTCCGCCGCGGTTGATCACCTCGTTGGCGAGGACGGTCGAGATGATCTCGCGATGCAGGCGATGGCCCTCGATATCGGCGGCGAACCGTTTCTGCATCTTCGAGGGAAAATAGTTTTTCAGAACGCCTGCAAAATACGGGTCATCGGGGAGCGTGCTCTCCAGGAGTTCATCGAAGAGCGTGAGCTTGGCGTAGGAAAGCAGGACGCCGATCTCGGGTCGGGTCAGCGGCTTGCCGATGTGGTAGCGTTCCGCCAGTTCCGCATCGCCGGGCAGCGTCTCGACCGTCCGGTCCAGCTGCCCCCGCGCCTCCAGAACCGACATCAGCCGGGAAAGTTCTTCGCGGTTGTCGGCCCCTTTCCGCTCGGTCAGAGAAATGGCCAAGGTCTGCAGGTAGTTGTTGCGCAGAACCAGATCCGCGACCTCGTCGGTCATGGACGCGAGAAGCTGGTTCCGCTTTTCGCGTGTGAGAGTGCCGGCGCGCATGGCCGAACTGAAGGCGATCTTGATGTTGACCTCGACGTCGGAGGAATTGACGCCCGCGGAGTTGTCGATCGCATCCGAGTTTAGCCGGCCGCCCTGCAGGGCGTAGGCGATACGGCCTTTCTGGGTGACGCCGAGATTGGCGCCCTCCCCGATCACCCGCGCCCGGACATCGGTGGCGATTACGCGGATGGGATCGTTGGCGCGGTCGCCGACCTCCGCGTCGGTCTCGGAGACGGACTTGATGTAGGTGCCGATACCGCCGAACCAGAGAAGGTCGACCGGGCTCTTCAGGATGGCGGTGATGATCTCGAAGGGTGTCGCCACATCCTTTTCGATGCCGATCGCCGCCCTCGCCTGAGATGTGAGCCTCACCGATTTCTCGGCGCGGGAAATGATCATCCCGCCTTCCGAAAGGCAGGCGCGGTCATAGTCCTGCCAGCTCGATCGCGGCAGGGCAAAGAGACGTTGCCGCTCGGCAAAGGCGCCGGCCGTATCGGGGTCGGGATCGATGAAAATGTCGCGGTGGTCGAAAGCTGCAACGAGCCGGATGTGTTTCGACAGAAGCATGCCGTTGCCGAACACGTCGCCCGACATGTCGCCTACCCCCGCCACGGAGAAGGGTGTCGTCTGGATATCGATGTCGAGCTCGCGGAAATGCCGCTTGACGGCTTCCCACGCGCCGCGCGCCGTGATGCCCATCTTCTTGTGGTCGTAGCCGGCCGAGCCTCCCGAAGCGAAGGCGTCGTCGAGCCAGAAGCCCGCCTCCTGCGCCAGCGCATTGGCGGTATCGGAAAAAGTCGCCGTGCCCTTGTCCGCGGCCACGACGAAATAGGGATCGTCGCCATCAGGGCGAATCGTGTCCGCAGGCCCGGCGACCTCGCCGTCGATGATGTTGTCGGTGATGGAGAGGAGCGTCCGGATGAAGGTCTTGTAGGCCTCTCGGCCGGCTGAAAAGATCTCGTCGCGGGAGCCGCCGGCGGGAAGCGCCTTGGGCACGAAGCCGCCCTTGGCGCCCACGGGGACGATGACGGAGTTCTTGACCTGCTGCGCCTTCACAAGCCCGAGGACTTCCGTCCTGTAGTCCTCGGCGCGATCGGACCATCGCAGGCCGCCGCGCGCCACCTTGCCGAAGCGCAGGTGCACGCCCTCGACTTCGGTGCCATAGACGAAAATCTCCCGGAACGGACGTGGTTGCGGAAGACCCTCGAGCATGTTGGGGTCGAACTTGAACGCCAGCGTGGCGCGCGCCTTGCCGTGCTCGTCGCGCTGGAAATAATTGGTGCGGAGCGTTGCATCCACGGCATTGATGTAGCGGCGGAAGATGCGGTCATCATCGATGCTCGGGACACCCGCAAGGGCTTCTTCCAGCGCGGCGTGATGGGCAGCCAGTCGCTTCAGCCGCGTCCTCTCTCCAAGAGCGGGGTCGAAACTGTCGTGAAAGAGGCGGAAGATCGCCTGGGTGATCGCCGGGTAACGGGCAAGCGTATCGGCGATAAGGGCCTGCGAGTACACGATGCCCGCCTGCCTCAGATAACGGGCATAGGCCCGCAGGACGGTCGTCTCCCGGGTGTCCAGGCCCGATAGCAGCACGAGCCGATTGAAGCTGTCATTGTCCGACCAGCCGTGGAAGGCGAAAAGGAAGGCTTCCTCCAGCCGGGGAGCATCCCGTTCGAGGCTGAAGGGCATCTCCTGGCGCAGTTCAAGCTCCATGTCGTGCAAGACGACATGGGTGACCCGATCCCCCGTTTTGACGTCGATGTCGAAAGTCTGTTCGCTGACGACGCGAAAGCCGAGGTTTTCCAGAAGCGGTACCCGGCGCGACAGCGACAGGTGTTCGGGCTGATGGAAGATCTTCAGGCGCAGGGTGCCCGCCGAATCCGAGGGGCGGGTGTAGAAGGCGATGCGGATCGAGGCCCCTTTCGCGCAGGCCTCCATATCGCGAAGATCCGCAACGGCTTCCGCGGGCGCGAAGGCCTCCTGGAAGGCCTTGTTGACAACGAGGCCGGTCTGCGTGCCGGCAAGGGCAGCAAAGCTCTGTTCCCAGGGCGTGGAGATTTCGCGGATCGCTTCCTCCAGCTTCGCCTGGGGAATGCGCGGGGTCCGGCCACCCCGCCGGCCGATTATGATGTGGACGCGGGCTACCCCGCCCTCCGGAAACGCTGGGTAGTATGCGGAGACGTGGCCCTCGTAGACCCTGGCGAGATAGTCGCTCACCTTCTCGCGCACCCGGGAATCGTAATCCTCGCGGGGGACGTAGACGATCACCGAGACGAAGCGGTCGAAGTGGTCGATCCGCGGAAGCGCCCGTACCCGCGGCCGCTCGCTCAGTTCCATGATCTGCTCGCAGAACCGTGTCAGCGTCGGCACGTCGATCTGGAAGAGGTCGTCGCGGGGGTAGGATTCAAGCGCGTTGGCCAGTACCCGGCCGGAATGGCTGTTCGGATCGAAGGCCAACTGTTCCTGGACCCGCTGCGCCTTGGCGCGAAGAAGCGGGATATCGTGCACCGAATGGGTGTAGGCCGTCGCGGTGAAGAGGCCGACCACACGCAGTTCTCCGGTCACCGTGCCGTCGGCATCGAAGCGCTTGATGCCGACGTAGTCCATGTAGGCGCGGCGATGGACGACCGACTTCACATTCGCCTTGGTGACGATCAGGAAATCCGGGCCGTCGAGGAATTCCAGGATTTCGGGGGTCGTGGTAACCGCATCCTTGCCCTGGCGAAGGACGAGGACGTCCGGGTCGGACAGGATGCCGAGCCCGCGCCCCTTACTGCGCTCGACGCGGGCATCCGCCCCCTTGCCGGAATAGACATATTCCCGCATGCCGAGGAAGGTGAAGTTGTCGTCGCGGAGCCAATCGAGGAAGGCGAGTGCCTCGTCCCTGTCGGCCTTCTTCCGGCTGGCGGAATAGGTTCGCAACTGGCCCGCCGCACCCTCGAGGAGATCCAGCATCGGCCGCCAGTCGGCGATCGCGAGATGGACCTGATCGAGGACGTAGCGGATGCGGGCCATGAGTGCGTCGGCATCCGAGGCTGACAGCGGCGGAAGGTGGACCTGGATCAGGCTGACGTGATGCGCCGGATCGCTCGGCCGATCCGCCGAGCGGAGCACCGGACCCTTTCCGGGCTCGAGAACCAGGATCGGGTGGACGGCAAGGTAGATTTCCCGATGACTGGAAGTGACCTCGCCCATGACCGAATCGAAAAGAAACGGCATGTTCCGGTCTATGACTGTCAGGACATGCGCCGGCGCGCCGTCCGGCTTGACCCCTTCAACAGGTCCGAGCGTTATCGAGGGGCGAACCCTCGTCCAGTTCTCAAGGCATCTCGCCGCGTGGGCTGCGGAGGCCGCAAGCATCTGGGGCGTGTAGTGCTCCAGATCGTCCAGACTGGCGCGGCCGAAAAGGATAGCCGGATCCAGAAAGGCCCCCTCGCCCCCGGCGGCGATCCTGTGCGCCATTTCGATCTGCTTGTCCCGCTTCGGGTTATGCCTGCCCATGTCACTCTCCATGCGATTGCGTCAACATGCTGTCGCGAAGCCTGATCCGTCAACAGGGGCAATCGCCCCGGACCCGTCGCGACGTCGGTTTCTATTTCACGCATCCGTGGCCGGTTATTGACAAGCAGGCCCGAAGAAATCATCAAGCTAGGCAAAACGGAACGCAAGAACATGCAAAATTCCGGCGCCGTGATCGTCATTTCCAGCCATGTGGTGCGGGGTTCCGTCGGGAACCGCGCAGCGGTGTTCGCCCTGGAGACGCTGGGGTTCCCGGTCTGGGCGCTGCCTACCGTCGTCATGCCGTGGCATCCGGGTCATGGCCCCTCCACCCGGCTCACTTTTTCTCCGGAGGATTTCGAAAAGGTCGTGGACGACCTCATCGAGGCCCCCTGGAGCGGCGAGGTCCAGGCGATCCTCACGGGATACTTCGGAAACGCGGATCAGCCGAAGGCGGTCGCAAGGCTGGTTCGCGCCTTCAAGGAGCGCAATCCGAACCTTCTCTATGTCTGCGACCCGGTGATGGGGGACCTCGGCGGGCTCTATGTCCCGCAGGCGACGGCCGAGGCGATCCGCGACGAGCTGATACCGCTCGCAAACCTCGCCACGCCGAACCGCTACGAGCTGGCCTGGCTGGCCGGAAGCGAGCTCGACAGCAATACCGCCATCATGGAGGCGGGGGTGGCTCTCGGGCCGTCGCGCATGCTGGTCACGTCGGCGGTGCCGATGATGGCCGGCGGGACCGGCAATCTCTATCTCACCGGAGCGCATGCGCTTCTCGCAGAGCACAGGTTGATCGATAATCCGCCGAACGGCCTCGGAGACCTGCTCTCGGCGCTTTTCCTGGCACGGCTGATGGCGGGCACAGACGAGGAGCGGGCGCTCCAGCTGGCGACCGCCAGCGTCTACGAGATCCTCGCCAGGACGGCCCGGCGCGGCAGCGACGAGCTGACGTTGGAAACCGATGCGAGCAGCCTCACGACACCCATGGCGATGGTGCACATGCGACGCCTCATCCATCCCCTTCAACGCATTCGACGGTAGCCTCCCAACCGTTGATCTCGCGACAACCTCAGGATAAACCCCAGCCATGCAGCAGTTTCCAGAACGCCTACTGACCGGCTACCGCAGCTTCATGAGCGGACGCTATTCGGATGAACGCGAGAGGTACCGGAGCCTCGCGGAAGCAGGCCAGAACCCGCATACGCTCGTCGTCGCCTGTTGCGATTCCCGTGCCGCGCCTGAAACCATCTTCGATTGCGGGCCGGGCGAGCTTTTCGTCGTGCGCAACGTCGCCAACATGGTGCCGCCTTACGAGCCGGACGGACAATATCATGCCACGTCGGCCGCGATCGAATTCGCCGTGCAGGCGCTGAAGATCGACAATATCGTCATCATGGGCCACGGTCGCTGCGGCGGGATCAAGGCCGCTCTCGACCCCGACATGGAGCCGTTGTCGCCCGGCGATTTCATCGGGAAGTGGATGGGGCTGGTTCGCCCGGCTGCGGATCAGATCCAGAGCAACGACCTGATGACCCCGGGCGAACGGCAGACGGCCCTGGAGCGGGTCTCGATCCGCAATTCGATCGGCAACCTGCGGACGTTTCCCTATGTGCGCGACCTGGAAGAACAGGGCAAGCTCATGCTGCATGGCGCATGGTTCGACATCTCGACGGGCGAGCTGTGGCTGATGGACGCCGAAACCGGCGATTTCGTGCGCCCCACCGACAGGATTCCCGCAGCATCGGAAAGCCCCGAACCTGCGGCCTGAGGGTCCCGCCTAGCGGCCGTCGATCGCCGCGGCGATCTGCGCGATTGCCTGCTGGTAGACGGTTGCGGCGTTCCAGCCCTGGATAGCCACGTAATTGGGCTCGCCCGGCTGGTAGCCAGCGCCCGGACGCCAGCCGTGGCCGACGAGGAAGTTGGCGGTCGATGCGAGAGCATCGGCGCGCGAGCGGACGAGGTCGACATGTCCGTCGCCATCGCCGTCGACGCCATAGCGCACCACGTTGACCGGGAGGAACTGGGTCTGGCCGATCTCGCCATGGGCGGCACCCTTGGCGGTCGCGCTGAGGTCTCCCCGCTGCACGAGGGTCAGGGCCGCGTGGAGCTGCTCGGTAAAGTATGCGGAGCGACGGCAGTCGTAGGCGAGGGTGGCGACGGCTGACAGCGTGTGCTGGTTGCCCAGGAAGCTGCCGAAGCCGGTCTCCATGCCCCAGATGGCGAGAAGCGGGCCGGCCGGCACCCCGTAGCGGCGCTCGATCGAAGCGAAGAGCTGGGCATTGCCGGCCTTCATCTTCTTGCCGCGTGAAATGATCGTGGTGGCGCCGCGCTTTTCCATGAATTGGTCGAAGGAGAGCTTGAAGCTCTTCTGGCCGCGGTCGGCGCGGATGGTTTCGCGGTTGTAGGACACGTTTGCGAATGCACTGTCCACGACCCGCGGGCTGATGCCGTTGGCGACGGCCTGCGGCTTGAACGCTTCCACCCATTGCGAGAAGCCGGAACTATCATTGCCGCATTGGGCAGCTGCAACAGGCATGGCGAAGGACATGAAAGCTGCCGCAAAAGTAGCAAGACGCAAGGTGTTCAGCATGGTTTATCCGGTTCCGAAGGGCATTTGTGCCCGATGCGAATGATGGAGCTTTGGGGGTAATCGTACCGAAGGCTTCGGCGCGAACGCAGTGAATTCTTCGTGAGAGAGGTAACGAACTACCGGCGCCCGAGGGCACCGGTAGTATTTAGCGTCGGGAAGATCAGGCGGCGAGCTTGCGCGGCTTGATCAGGCCCCGGTTGATGAGGAGTTCGGCAATCTGGACGGCGTTGAGGGCAGCCCCCTTGCGCAGGTTGTCGGACACGATCCAGAGGTTCAGGCCGTTCTCGACAGTTGCGTCCTCGCGGATGCGTGAAATGTAGGTCGCGTCTTCGCCGGCGCATTCGACCGGCGTGACGTAGCCGCCGTTCTCGTGCTTGTCGACGACGAGGCAGCCCGGAGCCTCGCGAAGGATGTCGCGTGCCTGGTCGGCCGTGATCTCGTTTTCAAACTCGATGTTGACCGATTCCGAATGGCCAATGAAGACGGGGACGCGCACGGCGGTGCAGGTCACCTTGATCTTCGGGTCGAGCATCTTCTTCGTCTCGGCCAGAACCTTCCACTCTTCCTTCGTGTAGCCGTCCTCCATGAAGGAATCGATATGGGGGATGACGTTGAAGGCTATGCGCTTGGTGAACTTCTTGGATTCGACCGGATCGGCGACGAAGACGGCGCGGGTCTGGGTGAAGAGCTCATCCATGCCTTCCTTGCCGGCACCCGAGACGGACTGGTAGGTCGACACGACGACGCGCTTGATCTTCGCAGCATCGTGGAGCGGCTTCAGGGCGACGACCAGCTGCGCGGTGGAGCAATTGGGATTGGCGATGATGTTCTTCTTGCGGAAGTCGGCAACGGCATCCGGGTTCACTTCCGGAACGATCAGCGGAACCTCGGCGTCGTAGCGCCAGGCCGATGAATTATCGATGACAACGCAGCCCTGTGCGCCGATCTTCGGAGACCACTTCTTGGAAATCTCGCCGCCCGCGGACATCAGGCAGATGTCGGTGTCGGAGAAGTCGTAGTTCTCGAGGTTCTGAACCTTCAGAATCTTGTCGCCGAAGGAGACTTCGGTGCCTTGCGAACGGGCGGAGGCCAGCGCCACCACTTCGTCGGCCGGGAAGCCCCGTTCCGACAGGATGTTGAGCATTTCGCGCCCGACATTGCCGGTAGCACCGACGACTGCAATCTTGAAACCCATGATCTTGCTCTCTTTTCTGCCTCTCCTCGATCCGTTGAGGGGGAAGCCGCGACGGATCGCGGGTTTCCTTGTCCCCGGCCTAACCGGGGAGAGAGCGGCGGGCCAGAGACGTCAGACGGTTTTCGTCGTCGTTTTGGCCGTGGTTTTATTGGAGGCGAAAAAGCAATGGTGCAGCCCGGCACGACGTGCCGGCTGGCGGTCTGCAGCGATGTAGGACTCGCGGCGGTTCATAGGATGCTTTCCCGTTCGAGGTGGTGTTTAGAAGATTCTGATGCGGAGTCAAGCGGAGACCGCCGTCCGCCGCACCTGCTCCAAGCGGAGCGAGGGTAACTCGTGGCGCTCCGACAGGGGCGCCACGGAAGCCCTCTACTCAGGCGGAAAGGGCGGCGAATTCCTTCAGGATGGCGTCGCCCATCTCGGCCGTACCGACCTTGCGGCAACCGTCCGCCATGATGTCGCCGGTGCGGATGCCCTGGTCGAGGACATTGGCGATGGCCTTTTCCAGCCCGTCTGCTTCGGCGACCATGTTGAAGGAATAGCGCAGGCACATGGCAAAGGAGGCGATCATGGCGATCGGGTTGGCGATCCCCTGCCCTGCGATGTCCGGTGCGGAGCCGTGAACAGGCTCGTAGAGCGCCTTGCGCTTGCCGGTCTTGGCGTCCGGGGCGCCGAGCGAGGCCGACGGCAGCATGCCGAGCGAGCCGGTCAGCATCGCCGCCACGTCGGAGAGCATGTCCCCGAACAGGTTGTCGGTGACGATGACGTCGAACTGCTTGGGCGCACGGACCAGCTGCATGCCGCCGGCATCCGCCAGCATGTGCTCCAGTTGCACGTCAGAGAATGCGCGTTTGTGGGTTTCCGTCACGACCTGGTTCCAGAGCACGCCGGATTTCATGACGTTGCGCTTTTCCATGGAGCAGACACGGTTGTTGCGCGTGCGGGCAAGTTCGAAGGCGACCGCGGAGATGCGCTCGATTTCGTAGGTGTCATAGACCTGGGTGTCTATGCCGCGCTTCTGGCCGTTGCCGAGGTCGATGATTTCCTTCGGTTCGCCGAAATAGACGCCGCCCGTCAGTTCGCGGACGATGAGGATGTCCAGCCCCTCGACAAGTTCGGGCTTGAGCGAGGAGGCGTTTGCGAGGGCCGGATAGCAGATGGCGGGGCGGAGGTTGGCGAAAAGCTCGAGATCCTTGCGCAGGCGCAGAAGCCCGGCCTCGGGACGGACCTCATAGGGGACGTCATCCCACTTCGGACCGCCGACGGCGCCGAAGAGGACCGCGTCTGCGGACATGGCCTTTGCCATGTCCTCTTCGGAGATGGCCGAGCCATGCGCGTCATAGGCGGATCCGCCGACAAGACCTTCGTCGGTCTCGAAACCCGCGTTCATCCGGCTGTTCATATGGGCGATGATCTTGCGGACTTCCGCCATGGCCTCCGGGCCGATGCCGTCGCCGGGAAGCAGGAAGAGAGATCGGGTCATTCGTTATTCCTCTCGATGGCGGCTCACCCTCCGCACGACCGTCGTGCTGTCGAGACCTCCTCCGAGCCTGCCGAAAGAGAAGGCCGGTTGATTTTCAGGATGTTGAAGCGCCGATGCGGGCGGTGACCTCGATCTCGACCTTCATTTCAGGGGTAGTCAGTCCGCAGACAACCATGGTGGCGGCCGGCCTTATGTCCGCAAAGGCCTCGCCCAGGACGTCCACGACCGCATCGTAATAGGCCATGTCGGTGATGTAGTAGCGGGCGCGGACGACGTCCTTCAGGCCACTGCCCGCTTCTGTCAACGCCCGGGCGATCGTCGACAGGGCATTGCGCGCCTGGCTCGCCGCATCTTCCGGCATTTCCATCCGCGCATAGTCATAGCCGGTGGTGCCGGAGACGTAGACCATGTCGCCATCCACCACGGCGCGGGAGTAGCCGATGCGGGCCTCAAAGGGGGAGCCGGAGGAAATGTGCCTGACCATGGCCGCGGTTGCTCAGAGCCAGGGACGCTGGGCGCTGACCTTCTGCTCGAAGCTGCCGATCACGGACTCGCTCTTCAGGGTACTGGCAATATCGTCCAAGCCCTCGAGCAGGATGTGGCGGCGGGCGGGATCGATGTCGAAGCGGATCGAGCCGCCGTCGGGGCCGGTGATTTCCTGCGCTTCGAGGTCAACCGTGAGGACGGCGTTCGAGCCGCGCGAGGCATCGTCCATCAGCTTGTCGAGGTCGTCCTGGCTGACGACGATCGGCAGGATGCCGTTCTTGAAGCAGTTGTTGTAGAAGATGTCGGCGAAGCTCGTGGAGATGACGCAGCGGATGCCGAAGTCGAGCAGCGCCCAGGGGGCATGCTCACGCGACGAGCCGCAGCCGAAATTGTCACCGGCGACGAGGATCTTGGCGTTGCGATAGGCCGGCTTGTTGAGCACGAAATCCGGGTTTTCGGATCCGTCCTCATTGTAACGGGCTTCGGCGAAGAGACCGGTTCCAAGCCCGGTCCGCTTGATCGTCTTGAGGTAGTCCTTCGGAATGATCATGTCCGTATCGACATTGACGACCGGAAGCGGCGCTGCGACGCCGGTGAGCTTGGTGAACTTTTCCATGATCTGCCTCCGCAAGGATGTCTGCGGAAGCCCTTAAAGCAAATTCCGGCGGATTTGAAGAACCGTTTGGCTTGCGGCGGTACGGCAGGAGCCTGAAAATCAGGCGATCCTGTCAGTGGAACGGGTGGATCAGAGGTCGATGATAGTGCCGCGGCCGTCGTTCCAGACCCGCATTTCGCTCTTTCCCGCCTTTGCCTTGACCGGTGCCGGCTTCAACCGCGACGACAGGATCCGGCCGGCCGTCAGCACGCCCAGGATGCCCGCGAAGGCAACGGTAAGCGACGCGGTCAAAAGCGCAGCCAGCGCGAAAAGGGCGACGCCACAGGTGAACAGCACGAAGGAACGAATGTTTTGCATGGTACAGCCTTTCTCTTGCGGGAATGTGGTCCTTCGGCATCAAGCTTGCAAGACTTTTCGACCGCTTGCGTATTGCGGCGCATCCAAAAGCTTGTCACAAAATCGCGATGAGCATTTCCTTGAAGCACATGCCGATGCGGTCCCTCCTCAGTGTCCCTGCGATCAACCAGCGGGCACTCGACAAGGTTCATGGGCTGGACTGCGACGGGGTGATCTTCGATCTGGAGGATTCGGTCTCCCCCGAGAAGAAGCCGGAAGCGCGCGACAATTTGCGCCGTGTCTTCAAGGAGATGCCGCTTGCGGGGCGAAAAACCGTGATCCGCATCAACGGCCGGGATACCGAGTTTCGCGGTGAGGACCTCGAACTCGTCCTAGAAGTTCAGCCGGACGCCGTACTTCTGCCCAAGGTGGAAGGGCCGGAGGAAATCCGGGAGGTGGCCGCGCTGCTTGGGGAAGCTCCCGATGGATTGCGGCTCTGGGCCATGATGGAGGCGTCCGCCGGCGTCCTCAATGCCTGCGCCATAGCGGCGGCGGGGCGGGAGGCCGGAGGGCGGCTCGACTGTTTCGTCCTCGGCCTCAACGACCTGCGCAGGGAAACGGGCGTCCTGCCGCAGCCGGGACGAACCTATCTGGTGCCCTGGATCATGCAGGTGGTCCTTGCGGCCCGCGCGCATGGTCTCGACGTGATCGACAGCGTTTTCAACGATTTCCGGGATGCGGACGGATTTGCAGACGAATGCGCCCAGGGCCGTGCGATGGGATTTGACGGAAAGATGCTGATCCACCCCGGCCAGATCGAGGCCGCCAACCGGGCGTTCGGTCCGTCCGACGAGGAGGTTGCGGAGGCCGACGCGATCATCGCCGCCTTTGCCGAACCGGCGGCCCGGGACCTCAACGTCATCAACATGAACGGCAAAATGGTCGAGCGGCTTCACCTGGAACAGGCGGAGCGGCTGGTGGCCAAGGCCCGGTATATCTCTGAAAGAAAGACCAAGGCATGAAACTCTACCGCTTCCTGACCGGACCCGACGACTCCTCCTTCTGCCACCGCGTCACCGATGCCTTGAACAAGGGTTGGGAACTGCATGGCTCGCCCAGCCACAGCTTCAATGCGGCCGAAAACCGGATGTATTGCGGACAGGCCGTGACCAAGACGGTCGAGGGCAAGGAGTATCATCCCGAGATGAAGCTCGGCGAGCAGTAGGCCGGTTCACGACGAGCTACGGATCAGCGTTCCGTAGCCTCTTCGGCACTCGCCTCGATCCGCTCCATGTCATCGTCGCTCAGGCCGAAGTGGTGGCCGATCTCGTGGATCAGGACATGGGTGATGATATCGCCCAGCGTCTCCTCGTTCTCGGCCCAGTAGTCGAGGATCGGGCGCCGGTACAGCCGGATTCGGTTGGGCAGCTCGCCGGTTTCCATGGAAAAACGCTCGGAAATGCCGCGTCCTTCGAAGAGGCCGAGCAGGTCGAAAGGCGTTTCGAGCGCCATGTCCTCGAAGATCTCGTCGTCCGGGAAATCCTCGATCTCGATGGTCAGATTGGTCGTTAGCGCCCGGAATTCCTCCGGAAGATTGCCATAGGCTTCGATTGCCAACGATTCAAAGGCGCTGATGGTCGGCGCGTGGCGATCCCGCCAATCGTCGGTGTGGTCTATACGGGCCATAGATGCTCCTTGTTGGGGCTCATATAATCTATTCCAGAAAATTTTCGAGAGGATTCATGGGCCTCCCGGAGAAGCCGGGCGCTTCTTCCAAAATGTGGTTGACTCTTCGGGAGAGCTCTGGAATCCATTAGAACATAAAGTGAACATGCCTAAATATGGAGCTGACGCCATGGCCATGCACGCCAGGGCGCAGGAGAGACTTATTGCCCTGCGTGAGACGATTGCCAAGCTGGAAGGCAAGACACCGACGCTGGTGGCGGAGAAGCAGCCGCGGGTAAGAGGGACGACGTGCCCTGTCCCGTCGACGGTAAGAGTTTCGCTGGGCGTTGCGGAAATGGATGCCGCGCTGGAAGGCGGGCTGCCCCTCGATGCCATGACGGAAATCAGGACTTCCGCCATGCGCGATGCCGGGGCGGGCAGCGGGGTCGTTCTGGCGCTGGCGTCGCTTATCCAGAGACAGGCGCACATCCCGGCTCTGCTGTGGATCAGCGACAGGTTTTCGAGTGGCGAGGCTGGTTTGCCCTATCCCGTGGGGCTTGCGCAATATGGTCTCAAGGTCGAGCATTTCCTCCATGCCATGCCTCGAAAGCTGGAGGAGGCATTGTGGCTGGCCGAAACGGCTGCGGCGAGCGGCGCCCTGGCCGCGACCATCCTTGAAATCAGGGGCAATCCTTCGTCTTTTGGTCTGTCCGAGAGCCGGAGGCTCAGCCTGAGGGCAAAGTCGGCGAGGCGGCCGATCTTGCTTTTGCGGCATGCGGGCGAGGAGGAGGCGAGCAGCGCCGCCTTCCGTTTCCATGCCGAACCCGGTCCCGCTTCGGAGCGGGTCCTTCCCAATGGAGCCATGCTTGGCGGCAGCATCGGCTTTCCCGTCTTCCGTCTGACGCTTGAGAAGAGCCGCAACCCGGCTCCGCTCGCTCTTACCCTGGAGTGGAATTCCCGTGACCGCCAATTTTCCCTCGCCCGGCCAGAACCGGCTCGCCTTTCCGTCAACGGGGCAACGCATCCTGGCGCTGGTCTTCCCGCATCTGCCGACAGACCGGATCGCGCGCCGGCTGTGGGGCGCCTCCTGGCGTTTGACAGGGCGTCCTGATTATCCGCCCTTGCTGTGTTCAGGACGGCGGGACAATGCCATCCGCCTGACGGCGCTGGACGAACAGGCGGCGGAACTCGGCCTGCGCCAGGGCCAGGGCCTGGCCGAGGCGCGGGCCATGCATCCCACGATCGATATCGTCGAAGAGGATCCCGCGGCCGACGGTACGCTCCTGGAAGCGCTTGCCGACTGGTGCGATCGCTATACGCCGCTGGTGGCACTGGACGGCAGTGACGGCCTGTTCCTGGACATTACCGGCTGCTCGCATCTTTTCGGCGGAGAACAGGCACTGCTCGACGATATCCTGCTTCGCCTCTTCCAGATGGGGTTCAAGGTCCAGGGAGCGATTTCAGGGTCGCCGGGCCTGTCCTGGGCCGCCTGCCGCTTCGGAGCGGGCGGGGTGATCCCGAACGGTGCCGCGGAAGAAGTGCTCCGGCCCTTGCCGGTCGCCTGCCTGAGGATCGGAAGCGAAACCGTCGGGGCGCTGAACAAGCTCGGATTGAAACAGGTAGGAAACCTTTTCTCGGTGCCGCGGGCGCCCTTGGCACGCCGGTTCGGCAGCCATCTCCTGCTCCGGTTTGACCAGGCGCTGGGCGGGGTGGAGGAGCCGATCTCGCCGCGCCGTCCGGTGGCCTTTCTGTCGGTCGAGCGCAAGCTGGCGGAAGTGATCCAGGCGGAAGAGGAAATCCTGGAACTCACTTCCCGCGTGGCCCAGTCGCTCTGCTCGAGCCTGGAGGCGCGCGGCGCGGGAGGACGGGTTTTCGAACTCGTGCTCTTCCGGGTGGATGGCCGCGTCTTCCGCATCGTCGCCGGGGCGTCCCGGCCGCTGCGGGATGCCGCCAGGATCGCCGGCCTGTTCACCGAACGCCTGAAGGCCGTGCATGACGAGCTGGATGCAGGTTTCGGCTTCGAGCTTCTGCGTCTCAATGTTCTCCATCACGATCCTTTCGAGGCGGACCAGGCCAGCCTTGTCGGCAGACACGCGGACGAAGAGCCGCTGTCGGACCTGATCGATCGCGTCTCGGCGAGACTGGGGGAGGGAGTCCTGCGCCGCTTCCGGTTTCACCAAAGCCATATTCCCGAGCGGGCTGTGGGTTCGGTACCCGCCCTTTCACAAGGGGTCGACGGAAGCAAAGCCGCTCCTCCTGCCATCACCCGGGCGGAAAGGCCCTTGCGGCTCCTGCCGCGACCCGAGCCGATGGAGGCCTTCGCCGCCATCGTCCCGGATGGGCCGCCCAGCCGCTTCCGGTGGCGGTGCGTCCTCCATGATGTCGCCCGTGCCGAAGGGCCGGAACGCATCTCGCCGGAATGGTGGCTGGATCAGGCGGCCGAGGAGCGCGATTATTTCCGGCTGGAAGTCGCCTCCGGGCACCGTTTCTGGGTCTACCGGCAGGGGCACTATCACCAGGCGGACTATCGTCCGACCTGGCACATGCACGGCATTTTCGCATGACCGCGGCCCCTGCCTTCTGCGAGATCGGCACCCGGACCAATTTCTCCTTCCTGGAGGGCGCATCCAGGCCGGAAGAAATGGTGCTGACGGCATCGCTCCTCGGAATGGCCGGTCTCGGGATTGCCGATCGCAATTCCGTGGCCGGGGTGGTGCGGGCTCATAACCATGCGAGAGAACTCACTGAAAGAAGCCTGCGAGCGAAGGAAGGCGCGAGCGAGGACAGAGATGTTCCCCATTCTTGCCGGATGCAGCCCGGAGCTCGCCTCGTCTTTGCCGACCAGACACCCGATGTGCTCGCCTATCCCATCAACCGAAAGGGATGGGGCAATCTGTGCCGTCTCCTCAGCCGGGGAAACCTGCGGACGGAGAAGGGCAGCTGCATTCTGGAGGAATGGGATATTCTGGAATGGGGGCATGAGATGATGTTGGCGGTCATCCCCGACCCCGTCCGTGCCTTGGACGATGCCTACCTGAAGAGGCTCGGGGACTTCCTGAAGCTGCTTCGGGAAAAGTTCGGAACGGTTGTCTACCTGACGCTTTCTCCCAGCTACGATGGACAGGACAGGTTCGTCTTCGCGGCCTTCGCGACCGTTGCCGCTAGCTGCCGCATTCCGCTCCTGGCAAGCAACCAGCCCCTTTATCATCTGCCCGAACGGCGTTCGCTTGCCGATGTGGTGACGGCAATTCGCGAGCATGTTGCCGTGGCCGATGCGGGATTCCGGCTGGCGCCGAATGGTGAACGACATTTGAAGACAGGGCGGGAAATGGCGCGCCTTTTCGCCGATTATCCGGAGGCGGTAAGCAATGCCACGGAATTCTTTAGCCGGCTTAAATTCTCGCTCGACGAGTTGCAGCACAATTATCCGGACGAAAGCGTTCCCGGCGAGACGATGTCGGAGACGCTGGAAAGGCTGACCTGGCAAGGGGCCCGCGAGCGATATCCGGGAAAGGTTCCGGAAAAGGTCGCCGAACTGATCCGCTACGAGCTCACCCTCATCCGGGAGATGCAGTACGAGCCCTATTTCCTGACCGTCCGCCACATCGTCTGGCATGCCCGCCATGTGCTGAAGATCCTGTGTCAGGGTCGCGGCTCCGCAGCAAATTCAGCCGTCTGCTACTGCCTCGGCATTACCGAGGTGGATCCCACCTTCACTACCCTTCTCTTCGAGCGTTTCATCTCGACGGAGAGGAACGAGCCGCCGGATATCGACGTCGACTTCGAGCACGAACGGCGGGAGGAGATCATCCAGTACATCTACCAGCATTACGGCTACCGCCATGCCGGGTTGACGGCGGCGGTGACCAGCTACAGGACCCGGATGGCGGGCCGCGAGGTGGCCAAGGCCTTCGGTCTTTCGGAAGACGTGCAGGCGGCACTGGCCAGTACCGTCTGGGGATGGTCGGAGGAGGGCATCACGGAGCGGGAGGCAAAGGTGGCGGGTCTAGACCTCGCCAATCCGACCACACGGAAGGTCATGGCGCATGCCAGGGAACTGATGGGCTTTCCCCGTCACCTGACGCAGCATGTGGGAGGCTTCCTGATCACCCGCGACCGGCTGGACGAGGTGGTCCCGATCATGAAGACGGCAATGCCGGGCCGCTACATGATCGAATGGGACAAGGACGACCTCGATACACTGAAGCTTCTCAAGATCGACGTGCTGGCGCTCGGCATGCTGACCTGCCTGAAGAAGGCACTGGCGTTGATGGAAAACCATTACCGCGAGGTCCGGACCCTGGCCGGGCTGCTGCAGGACCAGAGGGACGATGTCTACGACATGATCTGCCGTGCCGATACCGTTGGGGTTTTCCAGATCGAAAGCAGGGCGCAGATGAGCATGCTTCCGCGGCTCAGGCCGCGCGAGTTCTATGATCTGGTGATCGAGGTGGCCATCGTTCGTCCGGGGCCGATCCAGGGCAATATGGTGCATCCCTACCTGAAGCGGCGCGAAATGGTCCTGCGCGGAGAAGAGATCCGCTATGAGAAGCCGGAATTGAAGGAGGTTCTCAAGCGCACCCTGGGAGTACCGTTGTTCCAGGAACAGGTGATGCAGATCGCCATTACGGCTGCGGGCTTCTCTCCCGCAAAGGCCGACAGGTTGCGACGGTCGATGGCGACGTTCAAGCGGTCCGGCCGCGTCAACGAATTCAGGAACGACCTGGTCTCGGGCATGACCGCCAACGGGTACACTCGGCAATTCGCCGAGCGCTGCTTCAGCCAGATCGAAGGCTTCGCCGAATACGGGTTTCCGGAAAGCCATGCCGCGTCCTTCGCCCTGCTGGTCTACGCCTCGTGCTGGATAAAGGCCTATTACCCGGACGTCTTCTGTGCGGCGCTACTGAACTCCCAGCCGATGGGGTTTTACGCACCGGCGCAACTGGTGCGCGATGCGCGCGAGCACGGGGTCGAGGTGCGACCGGTCGACGTCAACCTGTCAGACTGGGACAGTTCCTTGGAGGACGCGTCGTACAGACCGCAGGATATCGATCCGCGGCATCGCGAGATGCGCCGGGTGATACGCACCCGCAAGGCTGTCCGGCTGGGCTTGCGCCAAATCAAGGGCCTTTCGGAACGGGCCATTCGCGAACGGCTGATCGAGAACCGGGGGAGCGGCTATGTCTCCATTCGCGACCTTTGGCTGCGCTCCGGCCTCGACAAGGCTGATCTCGAGCGTCTCGCGGATGCCGACGCCTTCGGCTCCATCGGGCTCTCCCGTCGCGCGGCCCTCTGGCAGGTGCGCGGCCTCGATGCCAGAAAGGCCGCCGACAAGCTGCCACTGTTCGACCGGGTGACCCAGGGGGAGCTCCAGGTGGAGCCAGCGGCAAAGCTGCCGGACATGCTGCCGGGCGAGGAGGTCATCGAGGATTACCGCTACCTGTCGCTGTCGCTCAAGGCTCACCCGACGGCATTCCTGCGGGACGATTTCAGCCGGATGGGAGTGGTACGCAGCATCGACCTTCTGGAGATACGCAACGGCCGGAAGGTTACGATCGCCGGCCTCGTGCTCGTGCGCCAGCGCCCCGGCTCGGCGCAAGGAGTGATCTTCATGACGCTGGAGGACGAGACAGGCATTGCCAATGCAATCGTCTGGCCAAAGGTTTTCGAACGGTTCCGGTCCATCGTCATGGGCGCCCGCATGGTCAAGATCCGGGGTCGGCTGCAGAGCGTGAACGGCGTCATCCATACGGTGGTCGAGGAGATCGAGGACATAACCTCCATGCTCGGCCTGCTTCAGAAGGAAGGCCGGCGCTTCGGCTCGCCGCGTTCGGACGAAACTCTGGAATCCGGCTGTGGCAGCTACCGCAAGCCGAGGGCGCCGAAACAGGAGGCGATAAGTCCGGGAAGCGGACGAAGCCTCTTTCCGGACGAAGGGAATCCCGAGGACGTCATGCCGAAGGGCCGCAATTTCCACTAGGGCGTACCGGTGAGATGTCGGCCTCAACACAAGCGAATGCTAATGGCTCGGTGATTTTATCTTGACAGATGGTGTCCTCTTTCGCAAAAAGCGGACGTGAAGGGTCATGTTTGACGGGTTGCCCGAGAATGCTGGTCTGCAGCTGCAATTACATCACCGACAAGGAAATCCGGGAGGTCGTTATCGAGCTCCTCGATGAAGATTGCTGGCAGTTGATTGTGCCTGCAAAAGTCTACCACGCCATGTCAAAGCGCGGCCGCTGCTGCGGCTGCTTCCCCAATGTCGTCGACATCATCATCAAGACGACCGAGGAATATCACGCCGAGCGCCACTCGACGACCGCTGAAGTAATCGATTATATGTCCCGCCTGAAACAATTCCACGAAGAACACAGGAGAGCGGACATTGAAAGGCGACAGCAGCGTCATCGAGCGGCTTAACGAGGCTCTGTTCCTCGAACTCGGCGCCGTCAACCAGTACTGGCTTCACTACCGGCTGCTATCCGACTGGGGCTACACCAAGCTGGCCAAGAAGGAACGGGCGGAATCCATCGAAGAGATGAACCACGCCGACAAGCTGATCGACCGGATCATCTTCCTCGAAGGCCACCCCAATCTCCAGACCGTCGCGCCCCTGCGCATCGGGCAGGACGTCAGGGAAGTCCTGGAGGCGGATCTCGCCGGCGAGTATGACGCCCGCACCGCCTACAAGGCTTCGCGCGACGTCTGTCATGCCGCCGGGGACTACGTCTCCATGAAGCTTTTCGAGGAACTGCTGGCCGACGAGGAAGGTCACATCGACTTCCTTGAGACCCAGATCGACCTCCTCAACAAGATCGGCGAGGAACGCTACGGCCTCCTCAATGCCGATTCCGCGGATTCCGCCGAGTAACATAATCCAACTGGCTTCTTCGCCCGGCGGCCATCGGCGTCCGGGCGAAATCTCCCGCTCGCGCACGAGCGGCTTTCCGGTTCTCGCGGAGCCCGATCAGGCGCGCCTGCGTTCCATCTTACGCAGATTGGCGACGAGGTCCCCGAACCGATCCCCCTGAACGGCAACATGATGGCGGAGGCTCGCCCGCGCGGTGTCCGCGTCGCCGGCGAGTATGGCCTCGACGATCTGCCTGTGCTCGGCAAGCGACACGGACATCCGGTTGCGAACCCTGAGCTGCAGGCGACGGTAGGGGCGAAGACGCCGGTGCAGGCCGGCGCATTGTTCCTCCAGGAAGCCGCTGTGAGCAGCCGCGTAGATGGCGCGGTGGAATACCTCATTCTCATAGTAATACCGGTCCGTGTCGTTGCTTTCGGCTGCCTCCTGGCAGCGAGCCAGCGCCTCGAGGATGGCATCCCTGTCCTGTTCCTGGTGCCGCCGCGCCGCGAGCGCACCCGCCATGCCCTCGAGTTCCGCCATTACCTCGAACATTTCGAATACCCGCTCGGGCCCGGGATCAACGACAACCGCGCCCCGCCGCGGCCGTATCTCTACGAGGCCGATCGCGCTCAGTTGCAACAGCGCCTCTCGTATCGGGGTCCGCGAGACGTTGAAGCGGCCGGCCAGTTGAACCTCGTCGAGGCGCTCGCCCGGATGAAACGCACCCGTCAGGATGCAGTTCTCGATTTCATCCCTTAGCTTCTGATTGGTATTCGCAGTCACGGCCAACCCTCATGCACAATGTTCCGGCTTGTATACAAAATAGTTGACATTGTGCGCAAGCTTCTTCCATCATCACCGCGCTTCGACAGGAGGGTCGAGGCATAGGGAGGAATGAAATGTCCAGGTTCACAAGAACACTGAGTTTCTCGGTGGCGGTGCTGGCCGGCGGCCTGATGGCCTCTGCCGCACCGGCGCAAACTGTCCTGAAGGCGTCCCATCAGTTTCCCGGTGGCAAGGGCGATATCCGCGACGAGATGGTCCAGCTCATCGCCCGCGAAGTGGCCGCCGCGAATGTCGGGCTGGAAATCCAGGTCTATCCCGGCTCGTCGCTGTACAAGCCGAACGACCAGTGGAATGCGGTGACCCGCGGCATTCTCGACATGACGTCCTTTCCGCTGGACTACGCCTCTGGGCGGCATCCGGAATTCTCGGCGACGCTGATGCCCGGTCTCGTCGGCAATTTCGACCGCGCTAAGCGACTGAACGATTCCGAATTCATGGCGGACATCAAGAAGGTGGTCGAGGATGCGGGCGCGATGGTAATCGCCGACGCCTGGCTTTCCGGCGCATTCGCCTCGAAGAAGGGCTGCATCACGTCGCCGGACACGATCAAGGGGCAGGTCATCCGCGCCGCCGGTCCGGCCTTCGAGGAAATGCTCGTCGCCGCGGGCGCCTCGATCTCGTCCATGCCGTCTTCCGAGATCTATACCGGCATGCAGACCGGGGTTCTCGATGCCGCCAACACGTCCTCGGCGAGCTTCGTCTCCTACCGCCTCTTCGAGCATGCCAAGTGCCTGACGGCACCGGGCGGGAATTCCCTGTGGTTCATGTACGAGCCGGTCCTGATGTCCAAGAAGGTCTTCGAAGGGCTGAACGAGGAACAGCAGAAGGCGATCCTTGCCGCCGGCGAGAAATCGGAAGCCTTCTTCGACGCCGAGGTCCGCAAGGGCGACCAGATCATGATCGACACCTACAAGAAAGCGGGTGTGGAGGTGGTCGAGATGTCCAAGGAGGACTACGACGCCTGGCTGACGCTCGCCAAGGAGTCGGCCTACAAGAACTTCTCCGAGAAGGTCTCCGGAGGCGACAAGCTGATCGAGAAGGCACTCGCAGTCGAATGAGCAGGGACGGCGCCCTCGGCGTGCCGTCCGTCCTTCAACTGGAAGCCCCTACGATGCTGAACTCCTTTATCCGTTGGGCGGGAAGGCTGTCCCGCCTGTCCGCGGTCATCGCGACAGCCCTTCTGATTCTCGCCATGCTGGTCGTCTGCCAGATGATCCTGATGCGATACGCCTTTCGCATGCCGACCATCTGGCAGACGGATTTCGTGGTCTTCGCGGCGACCGCGGCGATCTTCCTCGGGGCCCCCTACGTGCTTCTCAAGGGCGGCCATGTCGGCGTCGATGTCGTCGAATTGCTGCTCGGCCAGGAAAACCGGACGCGGCTTCGTATCCTCGGGGCGTTTCTCGGCCTCGGCTTCTGCATCGTGATGCTGGCCGCGACCTGGGTCCAGTTCGAGGAGGCCTGGTCCGGAAACTGGAAGCACTCCAGCGTCTGGGCGCCACCGCTATGGATCCCGCTGGCGGCTCTTCCGGCCGGCTTCTTCCTGCTGTGCCTGCAATACACCGCCAATATCCTGGTCCTGCTGGGGCTGGGCGAGCAGCCTGCCGACGAGGCGGACAGCCTCCCCAATCCCGAACTTCCCCTTCCGGCCACCGTGGTCGGAGCCAACGAGAAGGGACAGCTTCCATGAGCGCCGCCGGAGCAGGCTTCCTCATCATCGCCCTGCTGTTCATCCTCCTTGCGACCGGCATGCCGATCGCGTTCGCGCTGGGCCTTGCCGCATTCGTGGCGCTCTTCCTGCAGGATGGCATGGACATCTTCTACATTCTCGGGGACACGATGTTCTCCGGGATCGCCAATCTCGCCTATGTGTCGATCCCGATGTTCGTGCTGATGGGGGCCGCCGTTGCGTCCTCGCCGGCCGGGTCGGATCTTTACACCTCGCTGGACCGGTGGCTGAACCGGATTCCGGGCGGCCTCGTGCTCTCCAATATCGGTTCCTGCGCGATATTCTCCGGCATGACCGGCTCCTCGCCGGCGACCTGCGCCGCGATCGGCAAGATGGGCATCCCCGAAATGCTGCGCCGGGGATATCCGAATTCGGTGGCGACGGGCTCGATCGCGGCCGGCGGAACGCTCGGAATCCTCATTCCGCCATCCGTCACCCTCATCGTCTACGGCATTGCCACGGAAACCTCGATCGGCCGCCTGTTCATGGCGGGCGTGATCCCCGGCATCATGCTGACCGCGATGTTCATGGCCTGGGCGGTCATCGACTGCAAACGGAAGGGCTACGAACTCGCGACCCGCTCGGTCCGCTATTCCATGAAGGAGCGGCTGGCGACCATGCCGCGCATCCTGCCGTTCCTGCTGATCATCGCAGGGACGCTCTACGTGCTCTACGGCGGCATAGCGACACCGTCGGAAGCCGCCGGGGCCGGCGCGCTTCTTACGCTGCTCGTCGTGATCATCGCCTACCGGCTCTTCCGGTTGCGTGCCGTCGGCGGCATCTTCGCCTCAGCCATGCGCGAGAGCGTGATGATCATGATGATCATGGCGGCCGCCGAACTCTTCGCCTTTGCGCTCTCCTCGCTCTTCATCACCCAGACCATCGCTGCGGTTATCGCCGACATGGATGTCAACCGCTGGGTGCTGATGCTGATCATCAACGTCTTCCTGCTCGTATGCGGCATGTTCCTGCCGCCGGTGGCAGTCATCGTCATGACGGCGCCCATGCTGTTTCCGATCGTCACCCAGGCCGGCTTCGACCCCTACTGGTTCGCGATCGTCCTGACGATCAACATGGAGGTGGGGCTCATAACGCCTCCCATCGGGCTGAACCTGTTCGTCATCAATGCAATCGCTCCGACGATCCCGACGAGGGATATCCTCTGGGGTTCGCTTCCCTATGTGCTCGTCATGTTCCTCGCGATCATCATCCTGTGCATCTTTCCCGATATCGCTACCTGGCTGCCGAACCAGATGCTTGGAGTGGTGGAATGAGCCGGACATTCCAGTTCGCGGACATGCTGCAGGCGATCGCCGATCGCGGACGACGCTTCCTGTCGCTTGCACCCCGGGACGACGAGGATGCCGTCGCCGCCGCAACGGCGCTTTGCGAGACGCTGCTCTCCAGCCGGGGCGAAGCGTCCGGCATGGCGCTGGCGCAGAGCATCCTTGGCCGCTGGCAGGAATTTTCCCGTGAGCAGCAGCGGACGTTCATGATGATGCTCCTGCAACGATTCGGTCCGGACCTTGAGCGGCTGGAGCGCGCCATCGGCCTCTACCGGACCGACCAGGGTCCAGAGGCCCTCCTGGAGCTCCACCTTGCAGCGGAGCCCCGCCGGCAGGAATTGATCCGCCGACTGAACCTTGCCCCCGACGGGATAAGGACCCTCGTGAAGATGCGGGAAGCTCTCCTCGAGCTTAGGCGAGAGGCGCCGGAACTCGCGGCGGTCGACGCGGATTTCTCCCATCTGTTCGGCTCCTGGTTCAACCGGGGCTTCCTTCTCCTCAGGCCGATCGACTGGTCGACCCCCGCCAACATCCTGGAAAAGATCATCCGCTACGAGGCGGTCCATGATATCGGGGGCTGGGATGAACTGCGGCGCCGGCTCGAGCCCGAAGACCGGCGGTGCTTCGCCTTCTTCCATCCGCAACTGGCCGACGATCCGTTGATCTTCGTGGAGGTCGCGCTGACCCGCGAAGTGCCCTCCAGCATCGATACGCTGCTGCGCGAAGACCGGACGGTTCTTCCCCTTGCCGAAGCGACGACCGCCGTCTTCTACTCCATCTCCAACTGTCAGGAGGGTCTTCGGGGCGTGTCCTTCGGCAACTTCCTAATCAAGCAGGTCGTGGAGGACCTAAGGCGGGATCATCCGAAGCTCCAGAACTTCGTCACGCTCTCGCCCGTCCCGGGCTTTTCGGACTGGCTCGCACGCGAACTTCGCAACGAGGCGTCCGATGCCCTTCCTGAACCCGCCCGGAAGATCCTTCGCCAACTCGAGGAGCCGGGATGGGAAGGGCAGGGGCAGGGCGCGGAGGTCCTGGAGGCGTCGCTTACCGCCGCTGCCGCCTGGTACTTCCTGAGAGCCCGCGATTCCAAGGGAAGGGTGATCGATCCCGTCGCCCGTTTCCATCTCGGCAATGGTGCGCGGCTGGAGCGCATCAACTATCTCGCGGACCGGTCGCCGCGTGCCATGCGCCAGGCCCGCGGCCTGATGGTGAACTATCTCTACAAGCTCGACGAAATCGAGACCAATCACGAGGCATTCGCCGCGAGAGGAGAGGTCGCCACGACGCCCGCCATACGCCGGATGATCCCTCCGGATCGCGGACCTCGCAGCCTTGTGGCGGTGCCGCCGCCCGTCCCCGACCCCAACCAGAATGACGACCAGCGCCGGGTTCCGACGGAGACTTCGCCATGACAAATCACCTCTTCGACGCCATCCGATCCGCCGCCAGGCCGGACGACACCTTTATCGAGGCCCCGGACGGGCGGATCTGGACCTATCGGGACATGCTCGATCAGTCCGGCCGCCTCGCGTCCGCCCTCGACACGCTCGGCGTGCGTCCCGGGGACCGAGTGGCGGCCCAGGTCGAGAAGAGCCCGCAGGCCCTGATGCTCTATCTGGCCTGCCTTCGCGCAGGCGCAATCTACCTGCCGCTCAACACCGCCTATACGCTCGCGGAGATCGACTATTTCGTCGGTGATGCGGAGCCGCGGCTCGTCGTGTGCGATCCGCGCGTGCGGGAGGGAACGCAGAGGGTTGCACGAGCGCATGGCGCGCTGGTCGAAACGCTGGACGACAGGGGCGAGGGCTCGCTGACGGACCGGGCCAGTTCGGAAAGCAGTGCATTCGTGGACGTCGACCGAGGACCCGACGACCTTGCCGCCATCCTCTACACGTCCGGAACGACGGGGCGTTCAAAGGGCGCCATGCTGACCCATGAAAACCTCCTGTCCAATGCCCTGACCCTTCGCCAGTACTGGCGCTTCACGTCCTCCGACCGTCTGATCCACGCGCTTCCCATCTTCCATACCCACGGCCTCTTCGTCGCATCGAACGTGGTGCTCCTGTCGGGGGCTTCCATGGACTTCCTGCCGCGCTTCGATCCCAACGAGATACTGCGGCGCATGCCAAAAGCCACGGTGATGATGGGCGTGCCCACGTTCTACGTTCGCCTGCTGCAACACGAGGGCCTGACACGTGAGGCGACGGCGGGGATGCGCCTCTTCGTTTCCGGTTCGGCTCCGCTTCTTGCCGAGACCCATCGGAGCTTTGCCGAGCGGACCGGCCACAGGATCCTCGAGCGCTACGGCATGACCGAGACGAACATGAACACCTCCAACCCTTACGACGGCGAACGGGTCGCCGGGACGGTGGGGTTTCCGCTTCCCGGCGTCGAACTGCGGGTCACCGGTCCGGAGACGGGAAAGACGCTGCCCTCCGGCCAGACCGGAATGATCGAGGTGAGGGGGCCGAACGTGTTCAAGGGCTATTGGCGGATGCCGGAAAAGACGGCCGCCGAATTCCGCGAGGACGGCTTCTTCCTCACCGGCGACCTCGGCAGGATCGACGAAGACGGCTATGTCCACATCGTCGGTCGCGGCAAGGACCTCGTGATCTCCGGGGGATACAACATCTATCCGAAGGAGGTCGAGGCGGAGATCGACCAGCTGGAAGGCGTGCTCGAGAGTGCCGTCATCGGCGTGGCCCATGGGGACTTCGGCGAAGGGGTCACGGCCGTGGTGGTCCGGAAGCCCGATGCCAAAATTAGCGAGCGGGACATTCTCGATCGCCTCGGCGACCGGCTGGCGCGATACAAACAGCCGAAGCGTGTCATCTTCGTGGACGAGCTGCCGCGCAACACCATGGGCAAGGTCCAGAAGAACCTGCTGCGAGAGGCCTATTCGGACCTTTACGCGCCTCAAGGCTGACAAAACGTCGGACTGCACATCCATAGCTTTCCGGTATCTCTAGATGAAGAACGAGAGGCGCGGCTTCTTGTTGACATCAGCTGTATACACAAATTACGCTCCGGTATTCACGATAGACGCTGGAGAGGAGGTCAGGCGATATCGGAGATGACGGACCGTCAACCGCTGACCCGATATCGGAGGGAACGCGAGGACGGTGGGTAAGTGTCAGGCACCGAGAAACCAAGCTACCCAATGTATACATTATGCCCGCAGCCGAGTGCTGTCAGGCGGGGAAGGGTTTCGGCAAAGGCAAGATGCATCGCCATGCGCAGGAGGAGTGCACATGGGGGTGATGAGGACAGGGAATGGCTGCAGCAGCCCGCTAGGCTTGCGCATGATATTGGAGGAGGAAAAGACATGCTTACAAGAAGAACATTCGTTGCCGCGGCCGGGGTTGCCCTCGGCGCCATGGCGGTGCTGCCGGCCTATGCCCAGGAAGTCGTCAAGGTCGGGCTTATCCTGCCGATGACCGGCCCCTTCGCCTCGACGGGACGCCAGGTGGAAGCCGGCGTCAAGGCCTTCATGGCGATCAACGGCGACACGGCCGGCGGCAAGAAGGTCGAGGTCGTCCTGCGCGATGATGCCGGGACCGCCGACCAGACGCGACGGATTGCGCAGGAACTGGTGGTGAACGATGGCGTCAGCATGCTGATGGGCTTCGGCCTCACGCCGCTCGCCATGTCCGTCGCCCCCGTTCTCAACCAGGCGAAGGTTCCGGCGATCATAACGTCCGCAACGACCTCGGCGATCATGAAGCAGTCGGACTACTTCGTGCGGACCAGCATGGGCGGGCCGCAGTCCGCACTGCCGGTCGCGACCTGGGCGGTCGAAAACGGTTTGAAGCGCGTGGTTACGCTCGTTACCGACTACGGGCCGGGCCATGACATCGAGAAGGGCTTTGTGGACCAGTACAAGAAGGAAGGTGGCGAGATCGTCGAGTCCGTCCGGGTGCCGCTCCAGAATCCCGATTTCGCGCCCTTCCTGCAGCGCGTCCGGGACGCCAAGCCGGATGCCGTCTTCGTCTTCGTTCCGTCCGGCGTCGGCTCCCTCTTCATGAAGCAGTTCGTCGAGCGCGGTCTTTCGGATGCGGGCATCAAGCTGATCGCAACCGGCGACGTCACGGATGACGACCTCCTGAACGGGATCGGCGAAGCGGCCAAGGGCGTCATCACGGGGCATTTCTATTCCGCCAACCACGACAGCCAGGAAAACAAGGCTTTCGTGCAGGAAGTCCGCAAGTCGAACAATAACATGCGCCCGAACTTCATGTCGGTCGGCGGCTATGACGCGATGCAACTGGCCTACATGGCGCTCGAAAAGACGGGCGGCGACACGGACGGCGGCAAACTCATCGAGGCGATGAAGGGTGCCGAATGGACCAGCCCGCGCGGAACGATCATGATCGATCCGCAGACGCGCGACATCGTCCAGGACATCTACATCCGCGAGGTGAAGGATGTGGACGGTGAACTCTATAACGTGGAGTTCACCAAGTACGAGAAGATCCGCGATCCGAACTCGGCACAGTGAGCCACTGCGAGGGGCCGGCAAGCCGGCTCCTCCAATCGCGTGAGGGCCAATGCTGACCATACTGTTCGACGGCATCGCCTATGGCATGCTCCTGTTCATCCTTGCTTGCGGACTGACGATCACGCTCGGACTGATGAATTTCATCAATCTCGCCCATGGCGCCTTCGCCATGACCGGCGGCTATGTGACCGTCGTGATGATGAACAGGTACGGCCTGTCGTTCTACTGGTGCATTCCGGCCGCATTTCTCGTCAGTGCCGCTCTGGGAGCGATCCTGGAGCGGGCGCTCTATAGGCGCCTGTATACAGCGAGCCATCTCGACCAGGTTCTCTTTTCGGTCGGGCTGGTCTTCATGGCCGTGGCGGCCGCCGACTACATCATGGGAGGACAGCAGCAGCTGATACAGCTGCCGCCGGAACTCTCCGGGCGGACCGAAATCCTCGGCATCGGCATCGGCCGCTACCGTCTCTTCACCATCGTCATCTGCGCGATCCTGGCCATTGTGCTCCAGCTCATCCTGTCGCGGACCCGCTTCGGCAGCCGGCTTCGCGCCGCCGTCGATGACCGCCGGGTGGCCATGGGCCTCGGCATCAACGTTTCGGCCGTGTTCGCGCTCACCTTCGCCTTCGGCTCGGGCCTTGCCGGCCTCGGTGGAGCCATGGGCGCGGAGATCCTCGGCCTCGACCCGAATTTTCCCCTGAAGTTCATGATCTATTTCCTTATCGTCGTCGCCGTCGGCGGCACGTCGACGGTCAGCGGACCGTTTCTCGCCGCCATCCTGCTCGGGATCGCCGACGTCGCCGGCAAATATTATGTTCCGGCGATCGGACCCTTCGTAATCTACGGCCTGATGATCATCATGCTGATCGTAAGGCCGAACGGGCTGTTCGCCCCAGGGGGTGCGCGATGACCGTGGTGGCGGACGAGCAGTCGAGGGCGGTGCCGCAATCCGTGGCGGATGCGGGACAGGCCCAGTCCCTGATGCGCCAGCGCAGCCGCATCCGCTTCTATGAAGTGATCGTCTGGGTTGCGGCTGTCGTCGCCGTCTTCGTGCTGCCCTCGAAGATGCTCATCCTGACCGAGATTGCCATACTTGCGCTGTTTGCCGTTTCGCTGGACCTCGTCCTGGGATTTGCCGGGATCGTCTCGCTGGGGCATACGGCATTTTTCGGGGTCGGGGCCTATGTGGCAGGCCTGATTGCGCGGCACTACTACGCGGAACCGGTCGTCGGACTGGTTGTCGCGGGGCTTGCGAGCGGTCTGCTGGGCTATGTCACGAGCTTCCTTATCCTGCGCGGTTCCGATCTTACGCGATTGATGACGACGCTCGGCATCGCGCTGATGCTGGCCGAGGCCGCGAACCAGCTCGGCTGGCTGACGGGCGGGGCGGATGGGCTCAGCGGTTTCACCCCCGGGCCCATCCTCGGCATGTTCGAGTTCGACCTCTGGGGGCGCAACGGCTACATCTACTGCCTGACCGTGCTGTTCATCTCGACCATGATCGCACGGCGACTTGCCTTCTCGCCGTTCGGCCTGTCGCTGAAGGCAATCAAGGCAAACCCGGTCCGCGCGGCCATGGTGGGCGTTCCCGCCCGCCGCCGCATCATCCTCGCCTACACGATTGCCGCGATCATGGCGGGTTTCGCCGGGGCTCTCCTGACCCAGACCACGTCCTTCGTCTCGCCGGACGTCCTTGCATTCCATCGCTCGGCCGACGTCCTCCTCGTCCTGGTGATCGGCGGTACCGGCTACCTCTATGGGGGCATTTTCGGAGCGATCGTCTTCACGCTCCTGCGGGACTGGCTGTCGGTCGTGACACCGCAATACTGGATGTTCTGGATCGGGCTGCTGCTCATCGTCCTGGTCCTCGTCGGCCGCGACCGGCTCTCGAACTGGATCGGCTTCCTTCCGGAACGCTTCACGCGTCGGAAAGGCGGGCAGCCATGACCATTGCACTGGAAACCAAGGCGCTGAGATGCCGGTTCGGAGCATTCGTCGTCACCAATGACGTCAGCCTGCAGGTGGAACAGGGAGCCCGGCACGCCCTGATCGGTCCGAATGGTGCCGGCAAGACGACGCTCATCAACCTCCTCACCGGGGTCCTCAAGCCGAGCGCAGGGCAGGTCCTCCTCGGCGGCGAGGACATCACCGACCTCGCCGCCCATCGGCGGGTGAAGAAGGGCCTGACCCGCACCTTCCAGATCAACCAGCTGTTCCTGGACTATACCCCGCTGGAGACGGTGGCGCTGGCGATCGGCGAGCGGGACGGGGTAGGCGGCAATCTTTTTCGGCCGCTCGCAAGCTACAGGCGGGCGGTGGACGAAGCGGCCGAACTGCTGGCGCGCTTCGGTCTCGACGGCGTCATGGGAAACCGCACGGCCACGCTTCCTTACGGCAAGCAGCGGCTCCTCGAAATTGCGCTGGCCTTGGCATCTAGGCCGAAGGTCCTGCTGCTCGACGAACCGGCCGCCGGGGTTCCCGAGGACGAGCGCCACGAGGTGCTGGCGATCGTCTCCGACCTGCCTGCGGACGTGACCGTTCTGCTGATCGAACATGACATGGACCTCGTCTTCTCCTTCGCGAGCCGGATCACGGTCCTCGTTGCGGGAGCGATATTCGCCGAAGGATCGGTCGCGGAGGTGTCGCGCGACCCACGCGTGAAGGCGGTCTACCTCGGAGAGAATGCATGAACCAGCCGCTGCTCGTGATCGACCGCCTTGTCGCCGGCTACGGCGAAGCGAGCGTGCTGGCCGGGATCAGCCTGACCATCGATGAGGGCAGGACGCTCGCCCTTCTTGGACGCAACGGTACCGGCAAGACGACGCTGGTCGATACGATCGCAGGCCTGACCACCCATCATTCGGGAAGCATCAAGCTGCTCGGACGCGACATTACCAAGCTTCGCGCGGATCGCCGGGTGGCGGCCGGACTGGGCTGGGTGCCGCAGGAGCGAAATATCTTCAGGTCCCTTACGGTCGAGGAGAACCTGACGGCCATCGCCCGTTCCGGCCCCTGGACGCTGCCGCGTGTCTTCTCCATGTTCCCGCGCCTGGAAGAACGGCGCCGGAACCTCGGCAGTCAGCTGTCCGGCGGCGAGCAGCAGATGCTCGCCGTGGCCCGCGCCCTCATGGTCAACCCCCGTCTCCTTCTTCTCGACGAGCCGCTCGAGGGCCTTGCGCCGATCATCGTCGACGAGCTTCTTGCCGCCCTTCGCCAGATCGTCCAGGGCGAAGGTATGTCTGCCATCATCATCGAACAGAAGGCCCGCAAGATCCTTCCGCTGACCGACGATGCGGTGATCCTGGATCGTGGCTCGATCGTCTATTCGGGAAGGAGCGCGGACCTGCTCGCCGACAGCGACGTCCTGGCGCAGCATCTGGGAGTCGGCCGGGCGACCACCCCGGCCTGACGGAGCCACGGCCGAGTCTGCCGTAAACCGGTGACCCTTTAAGCTCAGCCGGATCGATCACGCATGTCTGACCGCCGCGCCTGCCTCAAGCCCGCAAAGCGCGGAACCTTGGCTTGTTCGAGGGGTTCATCCTAGCCTGTCGACGCATGGTCGACGGGCCTGTTTTATCCGTAGATCGGGGGATGCCATGTCGAAGAACGAGACCGTACATTACGATGGTCCGGCCGGAGGGTGGGGTTCGGTACGCGGGATTGCCAGCATCTATGCAAAGGAACTGAACTCCCCCGCGGTGCTCGATACGCTACGCCGGCAGAACAAGCCCGGCGGGTTCATGTGCGTCTCCTGTGCCTGGACGAAACCGGCTGATCATCATCCCCTGGAGTTCTGCGAGAACGGCGCCAAGGCGACCCTCTGGGAACTGACGCCGAAGCGATGCACGCCGGAGTTCTTCGAGCAGCACACGGTTGCGGAACTGCGAAACTGGTCGGACCATGACCTGGAAAAGCAGGGCCGGCTGACACATCCGATGCGATACGAGCCCGCAACGGATCGCTATGTGCCCTGTTCATGGGAGGAGGCGTTTTCGGCGATCGGCAGCGAGTTGAAGGTTCTCGATCCCAAATCGGTGATCTTCTACGCGTCGGGTCGCGCCAGCCTCGAGACATCCTATCTCTATGCGCTCTTTGCCCGGCTTTATGGTACCAACAACCTCCCCGACAGTTCGAACATGTGTCACGAGACGACGTCGGTCGCGTTGAAGAAGGTGATCGGGTCGCCGGTCGGCACGTCCGTCTACAGTGATTTTTCATCATGCGACGCGATGTTTTTCTTCGGCCAGAACACCGGTTCCAACAGCCCCCGTTTCCTCCATCCTCTGCAGGCGGCCGTCAGGCGGGGCTGCCGCATCGTCACCTTCAACCCGGTGAGGGAGAAAGGGCTGGAGGCGATGATCAATCCGCAGAGCCCGACCGAGATGCTGACGGGCCATGCCACGCGGATCTCTTCCCAATATCACCAGGTTAAGACGGGCGGCGATATCGCCGCGATCCTGGGGATGTGCAAGCACGTCTTCGCCCGCGACGACGAGGCCAGGGCCAACGGGAGATCGGTGATCGACCGCGACTTCGTCGCCCAGCATACCCATGGTTTCGATGACTTCGAACGGAAGGTCCGCGAAACGGGGTGGGAGGAGATCGAGCGCGAATCGGGCCTTGACCGGGCTTCGCTGGAGGCGGCCGGCCAGGTCTATGTCGAAGCCGAACGGGTGATCGGCATCTACGGCATGGGGCTGACCCAGCAGGTCGGCGGTTTCGAGAGCATCGCCATGCTCGTCAATTTCCTGCTGCTGAAGGGAAACATCGGCCGGGACGGAACGGGCATCTCGCCGGTCCGTGGCCACTCCAATGTCCAGGGCCAGCGTACGGTCGGTATTTCGGAAAAGCCGGAACTGGTGCCCCTCGACCGGCTTGCCTCGATGTTCGGGTTCGAGCCACCCCGGGACAAGGGCATGAATACCGTTGCCGCCTGCGAGGGTATCGTCGAAGGCCGCGTGCGGGCCTTCATAGGTCTTGGGGGCAATTTCGTGCGCGCCATTCCGGATCATGGCGTGATGGAAGCCGCCTGGACCAGAATGCGGCTCACCGTCCAGATCGCCACCAAGCTCAACCGCAGTCACCTCGTCAACGGCGAGATCGCCTATCTCCTGCCGTGTCTTGGGCGAAGCGAGGAAGACATGCAGGCGAGCGGACCGCAGACGGTGACCATGGAAGACAGCCTGAGTTGCATCCACGGCTCCGTCGGCAAGCACAAACCTGCAGGCGAGCAACTGCTTTCCGAGATTGCCATCGTCGCCGGCCTCGCCAAGTCCACCCTTTCTCCCAATCCCAGCGTGAAGTGGGATGAATGGCAGGGCGACTATTCCAAGATCCGCGACCTGATAGAAAATACCTATCCGGACCAGTTCCATGACTTCCACCGGCGGCTCTTCACCCCCGGCGGCTTCTATCGCGGCAACAGTGCCCGCGAGCGCATATGGAAGACGGAAAGCGGGAAGGCGGAGCTCACCGTGCCAGAGGGGCTCGCCGCGACCGGCTTCGACGATCGGGAAGGCCGCTACCGGTTGATGACGCTGCGCAGCAACGACCAGTTCAACACCACCATCTACGGCTACAGCGACCGGCTGCGGGGCATAGAGGGAACGCGAAAGGTCCTGCTGATCAACCTTCGCGAGATGGCGCGGCTTGGCCTGATCGAGGGGCAGAAGGTCGCGTTGAAGACCGATACGGACGACGGCATCGAGCGCAGGGTGGGCGACCTGAGCGTGCTCCCTTTCGATCTCCCCGACGGTTGCGTTGCCGGCTACTACCCGGAGCTGAACCCGCTCGTTCCGCTCTCTCTTCACGAGAAACGGTCCCATACGCCGGCGTCCAAGGCCGTTCCCGTTCGCATCCTCGTGTGACCGGCTTTCGGTGACATGCCCTGCGGCCGACCCGGGTGCGAGGCTGCGCGGCGGCTGACACGGACTTGACATTTCTCAATGTTTGCAGGTTTGCATTCGCATATTGTGCGCGCCGACGCAGGCAGCGTTTGCCTGCCTGAACGGCTGCCCGGCCCCTGATCAGATGGCCTGATGCAATCGAAGGATGAGAAGATGATCGCCGACCGTATTCGTCGCCCTGCCCTGTTTGAGAAGATCGTTTCGGCCGAGGAAGCCGCAGCCCTGATAGGGGATGGAATGATCGTCGGCATGAGCGGGTTCACGCGCGCGGGCGATGCCAAGGCGGTGCCGGTCGCAATGGCGGAACGTGCCCGCACGGACCCGTTCAAGATCACGCTGATCACCGGCGCATCGCTCGGCCACGATGTCGACAGGATGCTAACGGAGGCGAAGGTTCTTGCCCGCCGCATGCCGTTCCAGGCCGACCGCACCCTCCGCGCCGCGATAAACCGCGGGGAGGTCATGTTCATCGACCAGCACCTTTCGGAAACGGTCGAGCACTTGCGTTCGAACCAGCTCGGCCCGATCGACTACGCGATCGTTGAAGCCGCGGCGATTACCGAGGAAGGAAATATCGTTCCTTCGACTTCGGTCGGAAATTCCGCGAGTTTCGCGGTGCTTGCCAAGAAGATCATCGTCGAGATCAATCTCAGCCAGCCCCTCGAGCTCGAGGGGCTGCATGACATCTACTTCCCCGGCAAGCGGCCGACCCGGGTGCCGATTCCGGTCGTGACGTGCGACAGCCGCGTCGGCTTCCCCTATGTGCCGATCAATCCCGACAAGATCGCCGCAATCGTGGTGACCGAGGTGAAGGACAGCGCGTCGACCGTCGAGCCGCAGGATGCCGATACCAGTGCCATCGCGTCGCACCTCATCCGTCTGTTCGAGCACGAGGTTCAAAAGGGGCGGCTTGACCTTACCCTGCAGCCCTTGCAGGCGGGCATCGGGACCATCGCGAACTCGGTGCTGAGCGGTCTTGCCGACGGCCCGTTCCATCATTTGCGCATGTACAGCGAAGTCCTCCAGGACAGCACGTTCGACCTTTTCGACGCCGGCAAGCTTGCCTTCGCCTCCGGGTCGTCGATCACCCTTTCCGACGCCTGCGCCGACAGGGTCTTCTCCGATCTCCCTAAGTACAAGGAGCGGCTGGTACTCCGGCCGCAGGAGATCAGCAATCACCCGGAAGTCATCCGCAGGCTGGGGGTGATCGGCATCAATACCGCACTGGAGGTCGACATCTACGGCAACGTGAACTCGACCCATGTCAACGGCACGCACATGATGAACGGAATCGGCGGGTCTGGCGATTTTGCGCGCAATGCCTACCTGTCGATCTTCGTGACCAAATCGCTGGCCAAGGGCGGCAAGCTGTCTTCGATCGTCCCGATGGTGCCGCATGTCGATCACAACGAGCATGACGTCGACATCATCGTCACCGAAAACGGACTGGCGGACCTGCGCGAACTGGCCCCTCGCGAACGGGCCCTGGAGATCATCCGGACCTGCGCTCACCCGGATTTCCGGGACGCGTTGACGAGCTATTTCGAGCGCGCCTGCGCAAGGGGAGGGCACACGCCGCATCTCCTCGAGGAGGCGCTCTCCTGGCACGTCCGTTCCCAGGCGACCGGGACGATGCACGAAAGCTAGTCACATGGCGCACCGCGGCCCGCCCGATCCCTATCCGACGGGATCGGTTCGACCGGTGTTGTGGAAATGATGCACGGGGCCGTGGCCCGATCCGACATCGAGTTCCCCCGATCGGGCGATTGCCGTTGCGAGATACCGTTTGGCGGTGCTGACAGCCGCAGCGACGGCATTGCCCTTTCCGAGTTCCGCGGCAATCGCGCTCGAGAGCGTGCATCCCGTTCCATGGGTGTTGCTGGTCCTCACCCGGCTTCCCTCGAACCATGTCGGTCCGCTATGCTCCGCAAGGACGTCAGGACTTTCATCGCCCGGCAGATGCCCCCCCTTCACCAGCACGGCCCCCGCCCCGAACGCTCTCAACGCCTCGGCCTGCGCCACCATCGCGTTGCGGTCCCGCGCCTCCGGTTCTCCCAAAAGGGCGGCGGCCTCGGGAAGGTTCGGGGTGAGGACGGTCGCAAGCGGCAGGAGACGGTCCCTGAGCGCTGCAATCGCCTCGTCCGCAAGAAGGGAGGCGCCGCCCTTGGCGATCATGACCGGATCGAGGACGATCGGGATATCCGGATGCCGGGACAGGATGTCCGCCAGCGTTTCGGCGATCCCGGCATCGGCGATCATGCCGATCTTCACGGCATCGACCCGAATATCGTCAAGAACCGTACGGACCTGATCGGCCACGAATGCGGCAGGGACGACGTGAACCCCGTAGACGCCTTTCGTGTTCTGGGCAGTCAGCGCCGTCACGGCCGCCATTCCGTAGGTGTCGCGTGCCGCGAAGGTCTTGAGATCGGCCTGTATTCCGGCGCCCCCGGACGGGTCGGAGCCGGCGATGGAGAGAATGTTGGCGATCATGATCTCGCTCTCCTTATTTCCGCAAGCAGTTCGCGGGTGGCGCCGAGCGGGTCGGGCGTGCCGCACACTGCGGAGACGACCGCCACGCCGGACGCACCTGCCGCCAAGACCGAAGCGACATGGTCCTTTTTCAGCCCCCCGATCGCGACCGCCGGAACCGGAGAAGCCGCGACGATAGCGGCAAGGCCCTCCGGGCCGATTGGCTGCTTGTGGTCGGGCTTGGTGGCCGTGGCGAAGACCGGGCCGACACCGATATAATCGACGAGGGAAGGATCGACCCCGCGCGCCAGTTCTTTTGTCTCGACCGAGAGGCCAAGGATCAGCCGGTTTCCGATGGCAGCACGCGCCGCCGCCGTCGCCATGTCCGACTGCCCCACGTGCACGCCTTCTGCGCCAATCTCCAGGGCCGCCTCCACATCGTCATTGACCATCAGGGGCACTCCCGATCCGGCCATTGCGGCCCGGACCGATTTTCCGGCAGCGACCAGGCCGCGGCGGTCGGCGTGCTTGTCCCTGAGCTGAATCATGGTTGCGCCGCCTTCGACGGCGAGTCGGGCGGTCTCGGCCATGCCGACGGCGCGGCAGAGGTCAGGATCGAGAATGACGTAGAGCGAGAGATCAAAGTTCTTCATTCCGTGCGTATCCTTGCTTCCGCCTGGAGCCTCAGCGGGCCAATGGCCGAGAGGGCATCGAGGAACAGCGGCGGGAAAGAGCCGGGTCCTTGCGCCGGATGGCCGGCATCCTCGCCGCAGACCGCAAAAAGCGCCATGGCGGCGACGGTTGCTTCCAACGGCCGGTCCGGGGCGATGGCGGCGAAGGCTCCGGTGAGGCAGGTCAGGGCGCAGCCGAACGCCGTGACCTTGGGCATGATTTCCGAGCCTCCCTCGATCCAAATCCGGCGATCGCCGTCGGTGACCATGTCGCTCTCGCCGGTGACGGCGACGATGCAGGAGTGCCGCCGAGCAAGCTCGACTGCCGCGGATGCCGCCGCGATGCTGCTGTCGCCGCTGTCGGCGCCCTGACCCCTGCTCTCGAAGCCCGCGAGGGCGAGGATTTCCGAGGCATTCCCGCGGATAACCGTCGGTTCGAGTTCCAGAAGCTCTCCTGTCACGCGGCGTCGGAAACTCGTGGCATAGTGGGCGACCGGATCGAATATCCAGGGCTTTCCCATGGCCTTCGCCGCGCCGGCCGCACCTTTCATCCCGGGCACGCCCGCCGCCCGCAGGGTGCCGATATTGATCGTCACGGCGGCCGCGATCCCGGCGAACTCGGCAGCCTCTTCCTCGGCGCTGACCATGGCCGGCGACGCGCCGGCGGCGAGTAGGACGTTCGCGGCTATATTCATCGCGACGTCGTTTGTAATGCACTGGACAAGGGGATTGGTCGCGCGCAACGCCTCCAGCATCGTCCCGCAACTGGACGGAAAATCTGTCATGAGATCGCCCTTTCTTCATCCAGCAAGGGCAAGGCAGGGGCATCTCCACCCGCGACTCCCTCCGCCAGCATGATCTGGTTCAGGTTCAAAGGGTACTTCTCAGCCCGCTTCAGCGGACGCCCCCGTCTCCACCAGACTTAGGAAGAAATAGGGCGCTTGTCATCCTCAAACTGCCGACGCAATGCCGGAGCAAACGGAGCCGTTCCGGGCTGCTAAGGCGCGAGGCGGGACGACAGGAGCGCAAAGGCCTCGTACGGTTGGAGGCTCATAGTCGACCCTACTTCCTCCATCGGCGCATAGTTGCTGATCAGGCAGCGACCTCGCCGGCGCAATTCGTCCGGGAGCGTGACCTCGACCTCGCGCGGGGCGAAACTCGCGACGACCAGAAGCTCCTCGTCCTCCAGCGTCCGCGTATAGACGAACACATCCGGATGCTGATCCAGCCAGGCCTGATAGCGCCCGTAGACAATCACGGGATGCTGCTTGCGAAGACGGGTAAGGGCCCGGTAGTGCGCCCAGATGGAGCGATCGTCGGATATCTGGCTCGCGGCATTCAGGGTCGCATAGTTCGGATTGACCTCAATCCAGGGAGCGCCGGTCGTGAACCCGCCATTGGGATCGGCGCTCCACTGCATGGGCGTGCGCGCGTTGTCACGGGCGCTTTCGTTTGCGCCGCGGATGAAGTCTTCCGCGGGAAGCCCTGCCTCCAGATGCAGGCGATACAGGTTGAGTGTCTCGATATCCTTGTAATGGTCGATGGAGGCGAAGGCGGCATTGGTCATGCCGATCTCTTCGCCCTGGTAGATGAACGGCGTGCCCTTCATGAGATGCAGCACGGTGGCGAGCATCTTGGCCGATTCCACGTGGTAGCCCGTGGAATTGCCGTACCGCGAGACGGCGCGTGGCAGGTCGTGGTTGCCCCAGAACAGGGAGTTCCATCCGTCTTCCGAAAGCGCGTGCTGCCATTTGCCGAAAACCGCCTTCAGCTTGACGAGGTCTATCGGCTTCGGCCGCCACTTTCCCATCACTTCGTCCCAGCTCTGGGTCACATGCTCGAACTGGAACACCATGGAGAGTTCGCGACGGTTCCTTCCCGAATAGAGCAGGGCAGAATCCGGCGTCGCGCTCCAGGCCTCGCCGACCGTCAGAATGTCCCGCTGCCCGAACGTCTCGCGGTTCATTTCCTGAAGGTAATCATGGAGGTGCGGGCCGTCGGCGGTAATGCCCGCATCGACATCCTTGCCGATGAGATCGATCACGTCCATCCGGAAGCCGGCAATGCCCCGATCCAGCCACCAGTTCATCATCCGGTAGATTTCAGACCTCACCTCGGGGTTCTTCCAGTTGAGGTCCGGCTGTCTCTTCGAAAACAGATGCAGGTAGTATTCGCCGGTCTCCGGGCAGAGTGTCCATGCGGAACCTCCAAAGGAAGACGTCAGGTCGTTGGGCGGACCGCCGTCCGGCGCCGGTGGCCGCCAGATGTAGTAGTCGCGCAGTCGGTTTTCCCGCGAACTGCGCGCATCGATGAACCATGGGTGCTCCTCGGACGTGTGGTTGACCACGAGATCGAGGAGGATCCCGATGCCCCGCTGGCGCGCCTCCGCGACGAGCCTGTCAAAGTCTGCAAGAGTACCGAATTCGGGTGCGATAGCCTGATAGTCAGCGATGTCGTAGCCATTGTCGTCCATCGGCGACTTGTAGATCGGCGAAAGCCAGAGGACCGTAACGCCGAGGGACTGCAGGTAGTCGAGGCGGCTGATGATGCCGGGAAGGTCGCCGACCCCGTCTCCGTTGCTGTCGCAGAAACTGCGCGGATAGATCTGGTAGACAGTTGCGGCATGCCACCATTTTCGCTCGGGGATCGGTAGGTTTTGCGGCCTGGCGGCAAGCTCGGTCATGCGCGGCTCCGATATCGGGATCACGATCGCCAACGCAAGATGAGCGGAGCGGTTCCCGTCGTTTGAACGCAAGGCCGATCAAGAAACGTTTCCCGCCCGGGGTTGGCAATCATCGAGAATGCGGCGCGCCGCACTTACCGCAGGAGACCCTGGCCGCCATCGACGTAGATCGGCACGCCCGTCACATGCCGGGCCCTGTGCGATGCGAGGAAGAGGATCACATCGGCGACGTCCATGGCGGCGCCGGGCGCGCCCTCCGTCAACGGTATGTCGCCTTCGGGCCACTCGACTGGAACGGCCGTCTCGTCGGCATCGCGGATGCTGGTGTTGTCGTCGATCTCCGTGGAGATCTTCCCCGGGCAGACCGCGTTGATCCGGATCTTGTGCCTTCCGAGTTCCAGTGCCAGCTGCTTCGTCATGGCCACCTGTGCCGCCTTGGTGGCGGAATAGGCGGTGGCCCCCGGCGAACTAAACGTCCGATTGCCGTTGATGGAGGAAACGATGATGATCGATCCGCCGCCATGGGCCTTCATGACCGGCACGGTCGTGTGAAGCGTCAGATATGTGCCGCGCAGGTTCACCGCGATCGTCTGGTCCCATTCCTCGGGCTTCAGTGTGTCGATGGGCGCCCATACCCCGTTGATGCCGGCATTGGCGACGACGATGTCCACCCGGCCGAATGCCTCGATCATGCGGGAGACCGCCTCGTTCATCTGCGCCTCGTCGGCGACATCCGCCTCCAGCACGATCGCCTCCCCACCCCTCGCGGTGATTTCAGCGGCCGCCACTTCCAGATCCCGGCGCGTATGTCCGAGCAGGGCGACCTTTGCTCCATGGGCGGCAAGCGTCACCGCCGATGCCCGGCCGATGCCCGATCCGGCACCGGTTACCAGTGCCACACGCGATTGCAGTTCCATGTCGTCCATCCCTTCGTCTCGTTCGGCCGCAGACAAGGCGGCGATGCCGGCTGCCGGCCCATCTGCCGTCACTCTTCGAGGAGCCGAAGCCCGATGCGATATTTCTCGCCATCGCCTCCGGTGCGCTCCGTAACCGCCAGGTTGTCGCGGAGATCCGCCAGCTTGACGGCCTTCGCCAATGGATTTGCGCCGGCTCTCATGACCAGTTCTTCGTACGATTCCCCGCCTTGCCTGGTCAGGGCGTCAACGGCGGCAAGGACCGCGGGCGCAAAGCCCTCGCTTCGCAATCGGTTGACCGTCCATTCGGGTGCGTTTTCAGGCAGGTCGTGCAACCAGGCCACGGTCACCGCATCCTCGCCGAAGACGGAAGCGGCAACCCGGCGCACATGATCGATCATCGGCTCCCCGGTCCGCTTCATCTCGCCGGCATGAGCCTCCTCCGCGATCTCCCGGGCACGCGACGCACCGGCGATCATTCGCGGTCCTCAAGGAACTGTTCGGTATCCTGGACGGGCGGGAGCCAGTTCTCGCGGCGCTTGATCCAAAGCTCGTAGGTCGGTTCAAGGTCGGTAGGCGCCATGTCGAGAGATCCGACGCGAATTTCCACCTCTTCCTCTCCCGGGTTGAACATCCGGGAGCCGCAAGCCCGGCAGAAGCCCCGTCCATGGAAGAGACCGATATCTCCGGAGCTTTCGAAAGCATGTGCAGGCCAGATCGCGAAGGTGACAAAGCTGGAACCGCTCTCCTTCCGGCAGTCGGCGCAGTGACAGAGACCGACCCGGAGCGGCGGCCCCTTCACGGTGTAGGCGACGTCGCCGCAAAGGCAGCGTCCGGACCGGATTATCATTCAGCCCTCCCTTGATTACTCCGCCCGATCGGGGGCGTCTGGTAGTTCGAAGCGTGGTGGCCATTGAACGGAGCGAGAGGCGGTTCGTTCCGCATCGAGGCGGATGGAACGGGCGAGGCATCTTGGCGACGGGCATGTGGCATTCTAAATGGCTAGGCCAGCACGACCCTCTACGGACGTCGACTGGACTGAACCGACGAAAGGCTCCGGGACAATGACCTCAATCCTCTGCGTGGCGCTCAATCCGTCGCTCGACATCGCCAACGAGGCAGCGAGAGTGGTCCCGACCAAGAAGATCAGGACGCGCAACCAGAGCCAGAGCATCGGCGGCGGGGGCGTGAACGTTGCACGGGTTCTTGCCGAAATGGGGGATACCTGCGACCTCCTGGTCCTGGAGGGCGGCGCGAGCGGCAAGATATTCCTGGAGGCGGCGAGAAGCCTCCAGGTGAAGCTCCATACCATCGAGATCGCCGGCATGACCCGGATCGCATTCATGGTGAAGGACCTGAAGACCGGGGACGAATTCCGCTTCGTTCCAGAAGGCCCGATCGTTTCCCCCGCGGAATCCGAACAGGTCTATCGTTTCCTGGATGGTGGGCGCTGGGACTACGTAGTGTTGAGTGGAGGCATCCCCCGCGGGATGCCCCAGGATTCTTACGCCTCGATGGTGCGCCAACTGGCGGGCAGGAATACCAGGATCATCCTGGATGCGTCCGGCCCCGCGCTTGCGGCAGCGCTGGACGCCGGCGGGCTTTACCTGATCAAGCCCAGCCTCGACGAGCTGGAGGATATCGTCGGGCGCAGCCTGGGCGCCGAGGAGGCCGTCCTCGCATGCCAGGATCTTGTCGCGCGAGGCTCGGTCCAGCATGTCGCCTTGTCCCTGGCGCGCGAGGGCGCCGTGCTGGTCAATGCGGACGGTTATCTCAAGCTCCCCTCCTTCCAGGTGAGGGTTGGCTCGACGGTCGGCGCGGGCGACAGTTTCGTCGGCGGTATGCTGTGGGCGCTGATCCATGACTACCCTGTCCGAGACGCATTCCGGTTCGGCATCGCCGCCGGTGCCGCAACGGTGATGCGGGAAGGGAGCGAGCTGTGCCGCCGGGAGGATGTGCTGGCGCTCTATCGATACGGGGCCGATGCCCTGGATTCTGAGGGAATGATCAGAAGGATGGAAGACGAGCAGCCGGATCCGAATTTCACATGAACCTCGGTCCGTCGATTGCGTTGTGCAGGCGCTCAACAGCAATCCGGAGCCGACCTTGGACATCATTCGCATTCTGCTCGCCTTCCTTCTGCCGCCGCTCGGGGTTTTCCTCCAGGTCGGTCTCGGCCTGCATTTCTGGCTAAACATCCTCCTGACACTGTTCGGATGGCTCCCCGGTATCGTTCACGCCCTCTGGGTCATTCTCCGCAAGTAGTTATCCGCGGGGCAAGTCCTCACCCATTTTTGAACGATTGCCGTCCTGCCGGCGTCGCGGCCCCGGCATCCTGTGTTACTCTTCGGCTAAACGCAGGATCGGAGCCGCCATGCTTGCCACGCTTGCGATGCTTTTATCTCTCTCCGGCGCGGTCGGCGGGCCGCCTGTTGCCCAAGGTGACGGCGGGGAGGTCGATGTCGAACTGTTGCTGGCGGTAGATGTCTCCCGCTCCATGGATTTCGAGGAGGTCCGCATACAGCGCGAAGGCTATGTCGCGGCGATCCGGCACCCGGATTTCATCAACGCCGTTCGCGACGGACTGCTCGGGCGGATTGCGATCAGCTACTTCGAATGGGCCGGCGTCGTCGATCCCGCCTCGCGCATCGACTGGACGGTGATCGAAACGCCGGAGGACGCCCGTGCATTCGCCGAACTTCTCCAGGAACGTCCGATCATAACCAGCAGGCGGACGTCGATTTCCGCAGCGATCGAGGAAGGTACGGCCACCCTTCTCTCCAACCGGTATGCGGGAATGCGCCGTGTCATCGATGTCTCGGGTGACGGGGCAAACAATGTCGGGCTGCCGGTAGCCCTCGTCCGGGACAGGGCGGTCGAGGCAGGCGTCGTCATAAACGGGCTTGCAATCATGCTGCGTCCCTCCACCGCCGTCCCCCTCGATGAATACTATGCGGACTGCGTCATTGGCGGGCCCGGTTCCTTCGTCCTGCCGGTCCATAGGATCGAGGATTTCACGGCTGCTATCCGACGCAAGCTGGTCCTGGAAATCAGCAACCGTGCTCCACAGCCGGCGCCTGTTCGGATCAACGATCAACAGACGGATTGCCTGATCGGCGAACGTCAGTGGCAGAACCTCTTCGACCGCTAGCAAGCGCGCATCTTCCTCAATCCGAAAGTAGCCCGGGAATGCTTGATCTCGGGCGGCGCCGTTCTAGCTATGTTGCCGCGATCCGTCGGCACGCGGGTCCGCCACGTCGTCGTGGAATAACCCGCTGCGGATACCGCGGCGAGGAGCCTGGGGGAGCAGCGAATTTGGCAGCAAGGGTGCAAGGAGAGGCGGGGCAGGATCGACGCCTGACGCAGCGGTTCCTGGTCGGGATCGGCCGCGGCGGTGCCGGGGCACTCATCTTCGGCATCCCGATGCTCATGACGATGGAGCTCTGGGCTCTCGGCTTCACCATCGAGCGATACCGCCTGCTGCTGCTTCTCCTGATCAATATACCGCTGCTCGTCGTTCTGTCGCATCGTATCGGCTTCGAGAAGACCTCCACGTGGCGGGAGGCTTCCCGCGATGCGATGATCGCGTACGCGATCGGCATCGTGATGAGCGCCCTCGTCCTGCTTGTCTTCGGAAGTATCAAGCTTGACATGCCGGTGAACGAAATACTGGGCAAGATCGCCATCCAGGCGGTGCCTGCCAGTATCGGCGCCCTTCTCGGGCGGTCCCAGTTCGGCGGGGAGGAGGACGGGGATGCCGACGAGCAGGCCGGTGGGCAGGAGGACAACGAGGAACACGAGTTCAGCACGAGCTACGCGCGCGAACTGTTCATGATGGCCATCGGTGCGCTGTTTCTCAGCCTCAACGTGGCGCCGACCGAGGAAGTCATCCTGATCGCCTTCAAGATGACCCCGTGGCACGCGCTTGCCATGATCGTTGCATCCGTCCTGATCATGCACGGTTTCGTCTATGCCGTAGCCTTCCGCGGTACGCATGAACTGACGGAGGATACGCCACGCTCCCATGCATTCATCCGCTTCACGCTACCGGGATACATGGTGGCGCTCGGCATCAGCTTCTATGTTCTGTGGACATTCGGACGGCTGGACGACACCGCCGGCACGCAAGCCCTGATGTCTGCAATCGTCCTCAGCTTCCCGGGCGCGGTCGGTGCCGCCGCCGCACGGCTCATCCTATAGGGTCTCGATGACGAAAAGCGTCAGGAACCGTCACCTCGAAACAAGCAAAGCCCACTGGGTCGAATGGGCGACGGGCTTGGTTTCCCTGCTTCTCGTGCTCGGCATGATCGTCTGGATCGCCGTCGAGGCGATGACGCAGGAGGATGTGCCGCCGAGTTTTGACGTGGCGGTGACGGGGGTTGCCCCCGTCGAAGGCGGCTTCCGCCTTGAGTTCGATATCCTCAATCAGGGCACGACGACCGCTGCGGGTGTGCTGGTGCGCGGGGAGGTCGTTCAGGCACAGCAGGTCATCGACACGGCGGAGGTCACGCTCGATTACGTCCCTGCGCGCTCGAAGGCGAGCGGTGGCCTCTTCCTCCTGCAGGACCCGTCACGGCAAGAACTGCGGCTGCGTGCCGTCGGTTATGCCGATCCGTGACCGCTTAGTAGGGCAGGCCCACATAGTTTTCAGCCAATGCCGTCGACGCGGCAGTCGAATGAACCAGATAGTCCAGCTCGGCTTCCTGGACGCGTTGCTCGAAGCCTCCCGTGCCGGGAAAGCGGTGTAGCATCATCGTCATCGACCAGGAGAAGCGTTCGGCCTTCCAGACCCGCTTCAGCGCCCGGAGCGAATAGGCATCGATGCCCGACGGCGCGCCGTCGAGATAGTATTCCCGCAGGCCGTCGAAGAGGTAGTGGACGTCGCTCGCCGCGAGGTTGAGGCCCTTCGCGCCCGTGGGAGGGACGATATGGGCGGCATCCCCCACGAGGAACAATCGACCGAAGCGCATCGGCTCGGCAACGAATGAGCGCAGAGGGGCGACGGACTTCTCGAAGGACGGGCCCGTGACCATCGCCTCCGCATGCACGGCGGGCAGGCGCGCGCGCAGCTCGTCGAAGAAGCGTTCGTCGCTCCAGTCCTCCGGCCGTTCGTCGAGCGAGCATTGGATGTAATACCGGCTGCGGGTCGGGGAGCGCATGGAGCACAGCGCGAAGCCTCGGGGGTGGTTCGCATAGATCAGTTCTTCGCTGACAGGCGGGACGTCCGCGAGGATGCCCAGCCAGCCGAAGGGATAGACCTTCTCAAACGTCTGAAGGGCCGATTGCGGCACAGATTTCCGGCTGATTCCGTGAAAGCCGTCGCATCCGGCGATGAAATCGCAGTCCAGCCGGTGGCTGACGCCATCCTTTTCATAGGTCACGTACGGGCGCTCGCCGTCGAAGTCGAAGGGTGTGACGTTCGTGGCCTCATAGACCGAAACGGCGCCGCTCGCATCCCGCTTGTCCATCAGGTCGTGGGTGACTTCGGTCTGGCCGTAGACCATCACGCGCTTGCCGGTCAGGGCGTGCAGGTCGATCCGGTGATCCCGTCCATCGAATGCGAGGGAAATCCCGTCATGAGGAAGGCCTTCGCGATGCATGCGGGCACCGGCGCCCGCCTGGTCCAGAAGGGCGACCATGCCCTCTTCCAGAACGCCGGCGCGGACCCGACCGAGCACATAGTCCCTGCTTACCCGCTCGAGGATGACATTGTCGATGCCGGCGTCGGTGAGCAGCTGACCGAGCAAAAGGCCGGACGGACCTGATCCGATAATGGCTACCTGTGTGCGCACGATGTCCTCCGTCATCCAAGGGCTGGAAGCTAGCGTCCCGGGCACTCCCGAGAAATGGACATTCCCGTCAACCTATGGGACAAAACGAACATTGCCGGAGGCGCCGACTTGAAGAGCATGTTCGTTCCCACTTACGAGCTTTACGGCGAGAAGCGCCATTCAGGCTCCGATTTCTGGGTTCATTGCGAGACGATCGCTGCGAGAAGCAGGGCGCACCATTGGGAGATCAAGCCGCACAGGCATGAGAGCTTCTTTCAGTTCCTGTACATTCGGACCGGGTCCGGGGATGCGGACATAGCCGGCGAGCGGATAATGCTCACGCCTCCATGCGTGGTGCTCATGCCACCGGGCGTCAGCCACGGATATCGCTTTTCAAGGGACATAGAAGGCTTCGTCGTGACGGTCGTCGCCGACCGGCTGCCGATCACCTCGCGCTCGCCGCAGGACCGCGGAGGCTTGCCCTCCGGCCCCCGCGTTACGCTCATCGACGACGGGGAGAGGTTCTACCTGGATGCGACGGTTCGCAGGATCGCCGAGGAATTCGACACGAACCGCGGCCAGCGACGCAGTCTCATGGAAGCGCTGCTCACCACCGCCATCCTGTTGAGCGGAAGTCCGACCCGGCCCGAAAGAGACGTGCGGGACGCGAAGCAGGCGCGGGTGGAGGCGCTCACCAACCTCATTGCCACGCATTTTCGCGAGCAATGGACGGCGGAGGACTATGCCCGCCATCTCCACCTGTCGGTGACGCATCTCAATCGCGTGGTTCGCGAGGTCACGGGACAGACCGTCCATGACCTCGTCATGACCCGCGTGGTGGATGAGGCGAGCCGGGCGCTCGTCTTCACGCCGACCAGCGTCAAGCAGATCGCCGGCAGTCTCGGCTTTTCCGATCCGGGATATTTTTCGCGATGGTTTCGAAAGCGTACCGGCCGAACCCCGGCACAGTTCCGGTCCGAGGAGCGGGCGAGACTGGATCGGTGACGCAGGGATGGCGGGGCCTTCGTCGGTCGCGCCAGCCGGAACAAAGCGCGCCTCCGGGGATTGGACCCCTTTGTGGACACAAGGGAGAAGAGGCATGCAGGAGCATCTCACGCAGGCGAGCTATCCGGGTGAGATCGACATCGAGGGCGATCGCGCCCCGGTCACCTACAAGATCAAGGCAACGAAGGAGGATGACGGGGCAATTCGTGTCGGCCTGAGCCTGACTGCACCCCGCGACTGGCTGCTGAAGCACGGCTTTCGCAAGGAGGCGGTCTTGCGCCGGAAGGAAGGGGAGCCTGTTGCGGTTCATTTCGAGGAGACGCTGACCGTGGCCGACAACATCGCCGTGACGCTTTACGCGGACGAGTTCGTGTACGGCAGCATGGACGAAATGACCCGGACATTTCCCGAGCTTGCCTCTACCCCGGGATGACGTTGATCAGAGCTTGGCCCGGGTGCTCCGCGGCGTCGCGAGCAGCAGGCTCGTCTCGCTCGCCGTGATCCCGGGCACAAGCCTGATCTTGCGAAGGACGGAGTCGAAATCCGCAAGCGTGTCGGCACCCAGTTCCACGATCAGGTCCCACCGTCCGTTGGTGGTGTGGATCGCAGAGATTTCGGCGAACGCCTGCAGCGCGGCGATGACGCGATCCGTAACCCGGCCCTCGATCTCCACCATCATGATGCCGCGAACGGCAGAGCCGACGACATCGACCGGCAGCACGACCGTATATCCGATGATGCTGCCCGCCCGTTCAAGCTTGTCGATCCGTGCCCGGACCGTGGCGCGCGAGGTCCCCAGTTCGATCGCAAGATCGGAAATGCTTCGGCGAGCATTGTGCCGAAGAAGCCGTATGAGTTTCTCGTCGAGGGAATGCATTCCAGTTTGGCCTCCAGCATCTGCCAAATTGCTATATCCAGCCATCATTCTTGGCAATTCCACCTGTTCATTCTGCCAGTCAGCCATGCTCCCTTCCGGCGAAAGGAGACATACATGCTTTGCAAACTGATCGGCGTTCCCCTGCAGGACGGTGCCTCGCAGCTTGGTTGTGAAATGGGACCAAGCGCCCTTCGCGTCGCGGGTCTCGCGGAAACGCTGGAGAGCCTCGGTCACGACGTTCGCGATCTCGGAAACGTCGATGCAGGACCAGCGACCGAGATGCCGCATCCCAATTCGGCCATCAGGAACCTCGGCAAGATTGCTGCCTGGACCGAGGTGCTTGCCGAAGTCGCCTATCGGGAAAGCGGCGAGGGCATGCCGATCTTCCTCGGCGGCGATCATGCCCTGTCGGCGGGAACCGTGGCCGGTCTGTCGCGACGTTCGGCGGAGGATGGAAGGCCTCTCTTCGTCCTCTGGCTCGACGCGCATACCGACCTGCACTCGCTGCAATCGACCCAAAGCGGAAACCTGCATGGCGTGCCGGTGGCATATTTCACCGGGCGACCGGGTTTCGACGGCTACTTGCCTCCGCTCGTTGCGCCGGTCAACAGCGCCAATGTCTGCATGATCGGCATCCGCAGCGTGGACCCCGCCGAACGGACGGCGTTGCAGGAGACGGCCATAACGGTGCACGACATGCGGACCATAGACGAGCATGGCGTCGCGGTCCTGCTGAGGGCCTTCCTCGAACGGGTGTCGGCTGCGGGCGGTCGCCTTCATGTCAGTCTCGACGTCGACTTCCTCGAGCCGTCCGTTGCGCCGGCGGTGGGCACGACGGTCCCGGGGGGCGCGACTTTCCGGGAGGCCCACCTCGTCATGGAGATGCTGCACGACAGCGGACTGGTTACCAGTCTCGATCTCGTCGAACTCAACCCCTTCCTCGATGAGCGGGGGCGTACCGCCCTCCTTCTGGTTGACCTCGCCGCGAGCCTTCTCGGCCGCCAGGTGCTCGACCGCCCCACAAGGAGCTACTGATGGCGACCTCCGACCTGAACCTGGTGCCGTTCGTCAGCGTCGAGAACATGATGGATCTCGTGCTTGAGACAGGCATCGACGACTTTCTGATCGAACTGGCCCGCTACATCGAGGAGGATTTCCGGCGGTGGGCGCATTTCGACAAGACCCCGCGTGTCGCCTCGCATTCGGCAGAAGGTGTGATCGAACTGATGCCGACCGCCGATGAAAGGCTCTACGGTTTCAAGTATGTCAACGGACACCCGAAGAACACGCGCTCCGGACGCCAGACCGTGACGGCGTTCGGCGTGCTCGCCGATGTCGAGACAGGCTATCCGCTGCTGCTTTCGGAAATGACCATCCTGACGGCGCTCAGGACGGCGGCGATGTCGGCGGTTGCCGCTCGCTACCTGGCACCCGAAAACGCGCGGACCATGGCGCTGATCGGCACCGGCGCACAGAGCGAGTTCCAGGCACGGGCCTTCAGGGCGCTCCTCGGGATCGACAGCCTGCGCCTCTTCGACATCGATGCCGACGCGATGCGGCGTTGCCAGAAAAACCTTGGGGATCTCGGCCTCTCCATCACCCTCTGCGGATCGCCCGAGGAAGCGGTCGAAGGTGCCGACATCGTCACGACGGCAACCGCGGACAAGCAGAACGCGACGATCCTCACGGACAACATGATCGGCACGGGCGTCCACATCAATGCGGTGGGTGGGGACTGCCCCGGGAAGACGGAACTGCATCGGGATATCCTGCTCCGCTCGACGATATTCGTCGAATATCCGCCGCAGACCCATATCGAGGGCGAAATCCAGCAACTCGACCCGGATCATCCGGTGACCGAGCTATGGCGCGTCATCTGCGGGGAGGAAGCGGGCCGCAAGCAGAAAGACCAGATCACACTCTTCGACAGCGTGGGCTTTGCGGTCGAGGATTTTTCCGCCCTGCGCTACGTCTACGACAAGCTGAAGGGGAGCCGCCACTGTACGGAGCTGGACCTGCTGGCAGACCCGGACGAGCCAAAGGATCTCTACGGCATGTTGTTGCGGCGCAAGGCACGCCTCGGCCAATCGGGGGCCCCGTAGCCCCCTCGTCACGCAAGCGGCATAATCTCGGCGGCGGCCTGCCGGATGGTTTGCATCAGGATCGATTGCGGGGGAGACGGCGGCTGATCCGCCTTGATCGTCAGCCCCACGGGGCCCTTGGTTTCGCTGGTGTCCACAGGGAGCGCCACCAGCAATCCCTCTGCCATGTCCCCGGAGACCACGCCCTCGGAGATGATCCAGACCGCGTCACTAGACCGGACGAAGGCTCTTCCGAACGCATGGGACACGGTCTCCACCTGGACAGGAAGGCTTCCAACTCCGTTCGCGACGAGGAGTTGCTCGACCGAGGGGCGAATGATGGAACCCCTGGTCGGCATCAGGAGAGGAAATTTAGGCAGTTCGGAGAGGATCGAGGAGTTGCCGTCCAGCAAGGGGTGTCCTGCGCGCACGGCGAAGACGACGCGCTCGGAGTAGAGGTGCTCGAACGTGAAGCCCGTCATTTTCTCCGGCGCGGCAAGACGGCCCACGACGAGATCGAGATCGCCAACCCGCAGTTGTTCCAGCAATACCGCGTTCTCGCCCGTGACGATCTTGATCCGGCCCGCGGTCTTCTGCTCGAGGAAGAGAGACATGGCGCGGGGCATTATCCGGGTCGAAACGGTCGGCAGGGCGCCGATACGAACAGGCGTGGCGGCATCGAAAAGTTCGTGCGAGACGGCATCGAAGCCCTGGCGCAAGGCCGTGATCGCGGCGCCCGCGTACCGGAGATAAATCTCACCATAGTGGGTGATGCGGATACCACGGCCGTCGCGCTCAACGACGGCGACGCCCAGGGCCTCCTCCAGTTCGCGGATCGTCTTCGTCACCGCGGGTTGGCTGACGTGCAGGGTCGCCGCTGCCTTGACCACGCTTTTCTGGCGCGCAACTTCGAGGAATGTATGCAGGTGGCGAAACTTAATGCGGGAGTCCAGCACCTGATATAACCTGTGAGTTAGTAAAACGGCCTATAATGTCATTTTACCTAACCAAGGCATTGCTGCAATGGTGATCTGCGGAGGAGAGACAATGCAGTTTGTACGCATAAACGACGTCACTGTTCATTATGATGTCACGGCAGGGGACGCCGGCAGGCCGGTTCTTGTATTCATAAACTCCCTCGGCACGGATTTGCGCATCTGGCACCATGTCGTGCCGAAGCTCGCCGAAGACTTCACGATCCTCACCTATGACAAGCGGGGGCATGGGCTCTCCGATCTCGGAACGCCGCCCTACAGCATCGACGACCATGTCGGCGACCTCGTCGGCTTGCTGGAGCATCTCGAACTGTCGGACGTATCCATCTGCGGCCTCTCGGTCGGCGGCCTGATAGCGCAGCGCGCCTATGAGAAGCGCCCCGACCTGGTGCGCGCGATGATCCTTTCCAATACCGCGCACAAGATCGGCACGCCGGAGATGTGGAACCAGCGGATCTCGGCGGTGGAAGCCGGCGGGATTGGCAGCATGGTGGACGACATCATGTCCAAGTGGTTCACGCCGGAGTTTCGCGGCCCCGACAATGCAGCCTACCAGGGCTTTAGGAACATGCTGCTTCGCCAGCCCGTCGATGGATACACCGGCACCTGCGCGGCGATCCGCGACGCGGACTTCACGGAGGCCGCCCGGAGGATTGCGGTTCCCGTCCTCTGCATCGCCGGTGAAGACGACGGCTCCACGTCGCCCGCTCTCGTCCGCTCGCTGGCCGACCTGATAAGCGGGGCACAGTTCAGCATCATCGAGGATGCGGCACACATACCCTGCGTCGAGGCGCCTGCGGCCTATGCGGCGCTCGTCCGCAATTTTCTGTTCAACGATGTCGAGGATTGAGACGATGGCTGCTTCATTCGACGAGACGGAACGCTATCGGCAGGGTCTCGAAACCAGGCGGTCCGTCCTGGGCGACGCCCATGTCGACGCTGCACTTGCTCGCGAAACGCCCTTCGACCGGCCTTTCCAGCAGTTCATCACCGAGGGTGCATGGGGCACGCTTTGGTCGCGTCCCGGATGGACGAAGCGCGAGCGCTCGATGGTGACCATCGCGCTGCTGGCGGCTCTCGGGCACCACGAAGAAGTGGCCATGCACGTTCGGGCCACTGCGCGGACAGGCGCGACGAAGGACGACATCTGCGAGGCTCTCATGCATGTGGCAGTCTATGCGGGCGTTCCCGCGGCGAATCACGCCTTCAAGATCGCCAAGGCGGTCTATGCCGAAATGGATGCCAAGACCGAAGACGGGGGAGACGACAATGAAGAACGCACCGCCTGAGACGACACCTTTCTTTGCCCGCGACCGGGACATGCAGCCTCCGGCCTACACGCCGTGGTACAAGACGACGGTGCTTCGTTCGCCGCAGCGGGCGCTGATTTCGCTGGAAGGCACTAAAAGCGAAATCACGGGCCCCGTGTTCGGACACAGCATCATCAACGAGTTCGACAACGACCTGATCGTGAACTACGCCAGGCCCGGCGAAGGGCCGATCGGCCAGCGCATCCTGGTTCACGGCCGGGTGCTGGACGAGCGCGGGATCGGTGTCGCGGGAGCGCTGGTCGAATTCTGGCAGGCCAATGCCGGCGGCCGGTATCGCCACAAGAAGGAAACCTACCTGGCGCCCCTGGACCCCAATTTCGGCGGGGTCGGCCGGACGATCAGCGACGAGAACGGCTTCTACTGGTTCAAGACGATCAAGCCCGGTCCCTATCCCTGGCCCAACGGCGTCAACGACTGGCGCCCGGCCCACATCCACTTCTCCGTCTTCGGCCATGGCTTCGCCCAGCGGCTGGTGACCCAGATGTATTTCGAAGGGGATCCGCTGATCTGGATTTGTCCGATCGTAAAGACCATCCCGGACGAGGAGGCAATCAAGCGCCTGATCGCGCCGCTGGACATGAATGCGACCATTCCTCACGACATGCGGGCCTACAAGTTCGACATCGTCCTTCGCGGTCGTCGCTCAACCCTGTTCGAAAACCGCATGGAGGGGAACTGACATGGTTCAGTCGCTCGGCTATCTGAAGGAATCCGCGTCGCAGACCGCGGGCCCCTATGTGCATATCGGCTGCACCCCGAACTTCTCCGGCATCCACGGTGTCTTCGACACGGACCTGGGCTCCGGGCCGCTTGTCAACGACCAGACGCGCGGCGAGCGGATCACGATCCGCGGACGCGTGATTGATGGCAGCGGGACGCCCCTGCGGGACGCGCTCGTCGAGATATGGCAGGCCGATGCGGAGGGCCTCTACAACAGCCCGTCGGAGACTCGCGGCACGGCGGATCCCAATTTCTTCGGCTGGGCGCGCTGCCCGGGCGACATGAATACGGGCGAATTCGTCTTCGAGACGATCAAGCCGGGCCGTGTGCCGTTTCGCGACGGCCGGATGATGGCGCCTCACGTCAATTTCTGGATCGTCGCGCGGGGCATCAACATCGGCCTCAACACGCGGATGTACTTTTCCGACGAGGAGGAGGCGAACGCGCAGGATCCCATCCTCGCCCGCATCGAGCACAGGGTTCGCGTTCCGACCCTGATCGGCAAGCGAGACGGCGATACGGTGACCTTCGACATCCACCTCCAGGGTGATCAAGAGACGATATTCTTCGACGTCTGAGGGCCCGATGACCTTTTCCGCATTCGATCACCCCTATCTCTCTGCCCTTGTCGGCGACGACGAGATGGCCGGGTTCTTCTCGCTCGAGGCGGAGATCGAGGCCATGCTCGCCTTCGAATCCGCGCTCGCACGAGCCGAAGCGCGGTGGGGGCTGATCCCGGCCGTTGCGGCTGCGGAGATCGAGGCCTGCTGCGAGCGGTTCAGCCCCGATCTCGACCGGCTGCGGGCGGGGATTGCCCGGGATGGCGTGGTGGTGCCGGAGCTCGTCAAGCAGCTGCGGGAAACTCTCAGCGATGATGCGAGACCGCACCTTCACATGGGGGCGACCAGCCAGGACGTCATCGACACCGCCCTGGTGCTCCGCCTGAAGGGTGTTTGCAAAATCCTTCTTTCGCGACTCGTCGCCTTGCGGGGGGCGATGGAAAAAGTCGAGGAGACATTCGGCAGAGATGTGCTCATGGGGCATACCCGCATGCAGGCCGCCATTCCCATTACCGTCGCAGATCGCGTGCGCGCCTGGCGGGAGCCGCTCGATCGCCACGCTGCCGAGATGAAGCGGTTCGAGGCCACGGGGCTCGTGATCCAGTTCGGTGGTGCCGCCGGGACGCTGGAGAAGCTTGGAGACAAGGCGGAAGCGGTCCGGCGTACGATGGCGGAAGAACTCGGTCTTTCCGATGCGCCGCAGTGGCAGAGCCAGCGTGACAGGATTGCCGGGTTCGGAAGTCTTCTCTCCCTTCTCACGGGAAGTCTCGGCAAGTTCGGCCAGGATATCGCGCTCCTTGCGCAGGCAGGCAATGAAATATCGCTGGCCGGAGGAGGCGCGTCGTCGGCGATGGCGCACAAGCAGAACCCGGTGGCCGCGGAAGTGCTGGTGACGCTGGCGCGATACAATGCAAGCCAGGTCGGCGGACTGCACCAGGCCCTCGTGCACGAGCAGGAACGCTCAGGGGCCGCGTGGACCCTGGAATGGATGATTCTTCCGTCGATGATCGCCTGTACCGGCGCTTCGCTTCGCTTGGCGGAGAGGCTCGTCGGCGATATCCGCAGCTTCGGGCGCGAAGCCTAGCGACACGAATGCGTGGCTCATGAGGCTCACCCAGGCGGATCGCTCCAGTCTGCCGGGTTTCGCTCGCCATCATGCAGCAGAGATCGTTTTCCGCCGCGGGCCGGGCCCTCAGACCTGAGGCAGTTGCCGGGAAGCCGGATTCGCGCCCTGAAGCACGACCACGCGAGAGCCGTTGGGCACCCGTCGATAGAGGTCGATGATGTCCTGGTTCAGGAGCCGGATGCAGCCGCTCGATACCGCCTTGCCGATGGTCCAGGCCTCGGTGGTGCCGTGAATGCGGTAGAGCGTGTCCTTGCCGTCCTTGAAGAGGTAAAGCGCCCGCGGGCCAAGCGGATTCATGACGCCGGGTTCCATGCCGGCGGCAAGAGGGCCGTAGCGCTCGGGCTCGCGAGCGATCATGGCCTGCGTCGGCGTCCAGCGTGGCCATTGCCGCTTGTACTGGACCACGGCCTGCCCCTCGAATTCGAGACCTGCCTTGCCGACGCCGATCCCGTAGCGCAGCGCCCGCCCGCCTTCCCTTACCAGGTAGAGGTAGCGTGCCTCGGTATCGACCACGATGGTCCCGGGCGGCTGGTCGGTCGGGTAGGCGACCTCACGCCGGAGGAATTGCGGGTCGACGCGGGTCAGGTCGGTTGCCGCGACCGGGAAGGCTTCTCCCTCGATCGCGCCGTACATCGCGAGATATTCTTCGGAAATCAGCGGCTTGATCGTTTGCGGGCGAGGAGAGGTGGTCGTGCATCCGGCAGCAAGCAGGGGTGCTGCAATCAGCAGTGAACGGCGCGTGAACTTCAACAAGGCAGGCTTCCGGAGGGCAGGAGACACCGGCTTCAGCAGCCGGGATGAGGGCGGACGTTTCGCGGAGAAACGAATCGAGAAATAGCTCCTCCCGGAGGTCGGCGGCAACTCACGCCAGGTCACCAAAGCGTGAAGTCTCCGGTCTTATCGCGACGCCTGAAGAAGCATCGGTGCGAGTGCGTCGGCCGTTTTCCGAAGCGGGGCGAGGAAGTGATCGGCCAGTTCGGACGCGGGGATCTGTGCGGCCGATGCGCCGATGTTGAGCGCCGCAACGACGTGTCCCCCTTCGTCGCGCAAGGGAACCGCGATGGAGCAGAGGCCGATCTCCAGTTCCTGGTCGATGATGGCATAGCCCTTCTCCCGGACGTGAGCGAGTTCCTCCATCAGGGCGTGCGGATCGGTCAGGGTCGACGCGGTAAAGGAGCGGAGGTCACTTTTCTGGATAATTTCCAGAGCGTCCTGCGGGGGCAGGGCCGCGAGCATGATCCTGCCCATGGATGCGCAGTAGGCGGGCAGCCGGCTCCCGGGCACGAGATTGATGGACATCACCCGCTGGTGCGAAGCGCGGGCGATGTAGACGATCTCGTTGCCGTCCAGCACGCTGACGGAGGCGCTCTGCGACACTTCCCGGGAAAGCCGATCGAGGTAGGGCTGAACGATACTCGGAAGGGGCGTCGCAGAAAGGTATGCGTGCCCCAGGCGGAGCACGCGCGGGGTCAGCGCGAAGAACTTCCCGTCGTAATCGGCGTATCCGAGGTGGGCCAGGGTCAGCAGGCAGCGCCGGGTCGTCGCCCGGTCCAGCCCGGTCAGCTTTGCGACGTCCGAAATGGTTAGTCTGGGCCTTGCATCGGCAAACGCCTCCAGGACCCGTAGGCCTTTGGCAAAGCCTCCAAGGAAGTCGGTTTCCTGCACGGGCATCCTTTCAGTGTGCGATAATTGAACAAATATCAAATAACGCACAAAAATCTTGCTGTCTAGTTTGCCGGCCGATACTCCTTTGGAACGTTGGAGACAGGAAGGACCGCATGGACAAGACTATCGCAAATCTTGCCGAGGCCGTAGCCGGGATCGGGGATGGCGCCACCGTCATGATCGGCGGCTTCGGCGGATCAGGAGCGCCTATCGAACTTATCCACGCGCTGATCGACAAAGGGCCGAAGGGGCTTACCGTCATCAACAACAATGCGGGCAACGGTCGGATCGGCATAGCGGCGATGATCGATGCCGGGATGGTGCGAAAGATGATCTGTTCCTTTCCGCGATCCAGCGATCCGCGCGCCTTCACCGACAAGTACCTGGCGGGTCAAATCGAACTGGAACTGGTGCCGCAGGGCACGCTTGCGGAGCGCATCCGCGCCGGCGGGGCGGGAATTCCAGCCTTCTATACGCCTACGGCCTTCGGGACCGAGCTTGCCGAGGGCAAGCCGATCGCAGAATTCGATGGTCGCCGCTACGTCCAGGAGCGCTGGCTGAAGGCAGATTTTGCGCTCGTGAAGGGGGAGGTGGGCGATACCCACGGCAACCTGACCTACAACAAGGCGGGCCGGAACTTCAATCCGCTGATGTGCATGGCGGCGGCGAAGACGATCGCGCAGGTCTCGAGGATCGTCCCTCCGGGCGGCATCGACCCGGAAGTCGTCGTGACGCCGGGGATATTCGTCGATTGTGTCGTCGAGGTCAGCCAGCCCCAACAGGAAGAAGATCTCATTCGAGCCGGAGTGGCCTACGCATGACCGCCGAAATCCTCGTCAACACACGTGAAGACATCAAGCTCTCCAATGCACAGATCGCCTGGAGAGCCGCGCAGGACATCGCCGACGGCGCCTATGTCAATCTCGGGATCGGTTTTCCGGAAATGGTTGCCCGGTATCAGCCCGCTGGCCGCCAGGCGATCTTCCATACGGAAAACGGCATCCTGGATTTCGGCGAGGCACCGCCCGAGGGGGAAGAGGACTGGGACCTGATCAATGCCGGCAAGAAGGCCGTGACGCTGAAGCCCGGCGCCGCGTTCTTCCATCATGCCGACAGCTTTGCCATGGTCCGGGGCGGTCATCTGGACGTCGCCATCCTCGGTGCCTACCAGGTTGCCCAGAACGGCGATCTTGCCAACTGGCGCGTCGGCGCCAAGGGTGTCCCCGCCGTCGGCGGTGCGATGGATCTGGTGCATGGCGCAAAGCAGGTTTGCGTCATCACGGAGCACGTCACAAAGAAAGGCGAGCCGAAGCTCGTCGACCGTTGCACCTTCCCACTGACCGGCGTCGGCTGCATTACGCGCGTCTACACCAGCCATGCGGTCGTGGACATTGCGGAGGGGCGCTTCGTCCTGCGGGAAAAGCTTGCGGCCATGTCGTTCGAGGAGCTTCAGGCCATGACCGGCGCGCCGCTTCACCTCGACGGACCCGTTGCCGATCTCGTCGTTCCCGCCTTGTGAGGATATCCATGACCGAAGCCTTTATCTGCGACTACATCCGCACTCCGATCGGCCGGTTCGGCGGTGCTCTTTCCACGGTCAGGGCCGACGATCTCGGTGCCGTTCCGCTGCGCGCGCTGATGGAAAGGAATGCACAGGTCGACTGGGAAGCCGTTGACGACGTCATCTTCGGCTGCGCCAACCAGGCGGGCGAAGACAATCGCAACGTTGCCCGCATGTCGCTTCTCCTTGCCGGTCTGCCGGTTTCGATCGGCGGGACGACGATGAACCGGCTTTGCGGCTCGGGGATGGATGCGGTGATTACCGCTGCCCGGGCCATCAAGGCGGGCGAGGCGGAACTGATGATCGCCGGGGGCGTGGAGAGCATGAGCCGCGCGCCCTTCGTCATGCCGAAGGCCGAGACCGCCTTCTCGCGGAATGCCGAGATCTACGACACGACGATCGGATGGCGGTTCGTCAATCCGGTGATGAAGAAGCAGTACGGCGTCGATTCCATGCCGGAGACGGGCGAGAACGTCGCCGAAGACTACAAGGTGTCCCGCCAGGACCAGGACGCGTTCGCGCTTCGCTCGCAGGCGAGGGCCGCCGAAGCACAGGCCAATGGCCGTCTCGCCCAAGAGATCGTCCCCGTCACCATCCCGCAGCGGAAGGGCGAGCCGGTCGTCGTCGAGCGGGACGAACATCCGCGTGCCACCACGCTCGAGGCGCTGGCCAAGCTCGGCACGCCCTTCAAGAAGGAAGGCGGCACGGTGACCGCCGGCAATGCTTCCGGCGTGAATGACGGAGCAGCCGCCCTGATCATTGCGTCCGAAGCCGCGGCGCGCAAGCATGGACTGGTGCCTGTCGCGCGGATCCTGGGCGGCGCCACCGCCGGCGTTCCGCCCCGTATCATGGGGATCGGCCCCGCACCGGCAACCCTCAAGCTGTGCGCCCGACTTGGCCTTTCACCGCGCGACTTCGACATCATCGAACTGAACGAGGCGTTCGCGTCGCAGGGCATTGCCGTGCTTCGCGAACTGGGGATCGCCGAGGATTCCGACCGCGTAAACCCCAATGGGGGCGCAATCGCACTCGGCCACCCGCTCGGCATGTCCGGCGCGCGGATCACCGGCACCGCGGCGCTCGAGCTCCAGATCCGCTATGCGAAGCGCGCGCTGGCGACAATGTGCGTCGGCGTGGGCCAGGGAATTTCCGTGGCGCTGGAGCGTGCCTGAGGGCGGCAGCCCTAAGCAGCGTGCCGGAGTAGCCTACTTCGGCACGCCTTCCTCGTAGAACGCTTTCACATCCTCGAAGAATTGCTTTCTCGAGGTGGCGTCCGTGTAGAACATGTGCCCGCCATGATAGAGCACCAATTCGGTGCGTCCTTCCGCAAGCTTGGGCGGGAGATGGTTGAGGACGTAGCGGCTCATGCCAAAGGGCGTGATCGCGTCGCTGTAGCCATGCGCCACCAGAACCCGGAATTCGGGGATGACCGCAAGCAGGTCGCGCAGGTCATCCTCCACGGAGGCGGTTGCGCGCCCTCCCTGTCCATGCTCGCCACCCCATTCCCAGCGCCGGTTCACGTCCTCGTTGAGAAGCGCGTAGGTCATCGGGCTGTCGTAGCCGAGGTGATCCTTGGCATAGGCCGCGAAGGCACCGCCGTAGGCGCGGGTGTAGCCGTCGAGGATCGGGTCGTCGTGGCGTGCGTAGACGGCTTCGGGATAGGGATCGGGCCTTGAATAGCCTGCGTCATAACGGCTGACGATCTGCCCGTTGCCCGCCGAATACTTGCTGTAGATGTCGGCGAGGAATCCGCGGTTCGCGGCAATCGCAGCCTCCGGGATGCCCGTGAGCCTGGAGATTTTCTGGTAGAAGGGCACGGCAGCGTCTTCCGGGAGAGGTGGGCCGGCGAGGGCGACGAGATAATTCGTCATCGCGAACCGCTCCGCGTCTGCCAGCGCCTCGCGCGTGAATTCTCCCCGTCGTTGAAGCTCCGCGGCTGCGAGCGAAGGAAGCTGCAGAGCCGCGCTCAGCGGGTCATTGCCGGAATTGAACAGGAAGCGACCTTCCAGCAACGGCGAGAGCAGGATGATCCCGGAGACCAGTATGCCCTGATCGTTCTTCAAGGCCGTCGCGACCTTGGCCGCCCGGAAACCTCCGTAGCTCTCGCCCAGCAGATATTTCGGAGACTGGAGGCGGCCGTTCTTCTGGACATAGAGCGCGATGAGCTTGGCGATGCTGTCGGCGTCGCGGTCGACACCGTAGAAGTTGCCGGCGATGTCGTTGCTGGCGGCGCGGCTCCAGCCCGTTCCGACCGGGTCGAGGAAGACGAGATCGGTGAAACGAAGCCAGCTGTCGGGATTGTCGACGAGGTTCGGCGAGGTTCCGTTATCGCCGGCCGGGCCGAAATCCAGGATCTTGGGACCTGCAAGTCCGAGATGGAGGTATGCCGAGGCCGCACCGGGTCCCCCGTTGAACACGAAGGTCAGCGGGCGCGGGGAAGAGCTGTCCGCGACATAGGCGGTATAGAAGACCTTCGCCGTCTGCGCCCCGTCCTGCCCGTAGAGGTCAAGAGTGCCGGCGGTAGCCTTGTATTTCAGCTGCGCTTCCCCCGTGGACAGCACATGCTCGGTCGTGGAGTCAGCCGGAAGGAGGCTGAAGATTCCAGCTCCCTCTCCGTCCCGTTGCTGGGCTGCGGCGGGAAACACCAATAGGGCGGACATCACGAGAGGCAGAAGGAGGCGGGACCAGAAAGACAAGGCGTTCACTCCGATGGTTGCAAGGTGCGAAGGCGGATTCGAGATTGTGCTCAAGGTTCGGGACGTTCAATTTCCCTAACTGCGGACGAAGAGGCGAGCAGGTGAGGCGATGCGGGTTCCTCGCCCTCGACAAGTGGCTTCAGGCGCATCAGGCGCGGCTTCAACGTGCGTTCGAACGCTTCGGACCTCCCGATATAGACGATTGCAGTATCGTTCAGTTCCGCCAGTATTGCGGCGAGTTCCAGCTGCACGTCGGATTCCAGGCCTTCGAGGAAGTCGTCCAGGATGAGCCAGCGGGGCTCGATCACCAGGAGATTTGCCAGCCGCAGGCGCGCCCGATCTTCCTCCGACAATTTCCGATCCCAGCGCTCCGTCAGGTCAAGCGCCGCCACCAGCGGGGAGAGACCGACCCGCTCAAGAACGTCGTGGAAGCGCTCGTCGTCGATCTGTCCCGGGTCGAGGGGAAACGCGATCACATCGCGCAGGCTTGCATGCGGCAGGTAGCCCTGCTGCGGCATGAAGACGACCCGTCCCTCGGTCGGCAGGGCGATCTCGCCCTTTCCCCATGGCCAGATGCCGGTAAGCGCCTCGAACAGCAATCGTCGGTTGGCACCGACATCTCCGTTTGTCATGACGCGCTCGCCTGCAAGGATCGTTTCTTCGTTCGGCAGGCGCAGTCCTTGGTTGTGGGCCGTTCCGGGCTTCGACGTGTAGAGTTCCACTCCCCGCATGACCAGTCGATCCTGCTCGGTGCGCGGATAGCGCAGGCCTCCCCCTCCGGGATCTTTGTCAAGGGACAGCAGTACCTTGCGGAAGGTCGAAACCCGCATCAGCGTCGCCTTCCAGTCGGCGATCTGGCGGAAGTTGTCGACATACCAGCGCAACGCGCCATAGACCTGGTTGAATGCGCCGACGGCCATCATCAGTCCGCCGAACGTGAGGTTGCCCGCGAAATAGACGGGGGCGGCGATCAGGATCGGGGCAACAGTGGAGAGCCATCCGAAACCCGCGGAGACCCAGGTGAGATCCGTATATCCGCGCGCCAGCTTGCGGATCACGTAAAGAACCACGGTGATGTTGTTCTGTACCCGCCCCCGTTCGCTTTCCTCTCCACGGGCAAGCGTGATCGCGCGAATGTTCTCGTTCGTGCGCATCAGGGCGAAGCGGAGTTCGGCCTCCTTGGCGTAACGTTCGGCGTTCAGATCCGGCAAACGTCTGCCGACGATATTGCTCAGGAGCGACGCCAGCCCCGCATAGGCGAGTGCGGCCCAGACCATATATCCCGGGATAGTGATCTTCTCGCCGTTGAAGTTGAAGCTGAATGTCTCCGATATCGACCAGAGAACGCCGATGAAGCTGACCAGCAGGATGGTCGCGCTGACCAGCCCAATGGCGAGCGAGGTGGTCAGTTCCGAGAGGTTTCGGGCGTCCTCGTGGAGCCGCTGGTCCGGGTTGACGCCCATTGTCCGCACATGGAGGAGCTTCAGGGCGCGCTGGGGCTTCAGCCACTCGTTCACCAGATCACGCGCCAGCCCCTCTCGCATGTAGAGCGCGGTGATCTGATTGAGATAGGTCTGGACGACGTTCAGCAGGAGAAGCGAGCTGCCAATGACTGCAAAGACGCCGAGCTGGACAATGAAGGCATCCAGATCGCGCCTTTCGATCGCGTTGTAGAAAGGCACGTTCCACTGATTCAGACGGTATTGGGCGTACACGGTCGTAAGGATGACCGCCAGTAGCGTGACTGCGAGTGCGAGGATGCGGTTTCGGGAGGGAGTTCGCCAGAGAGCGGCCGCCATGAAGGCGATCTGCTTTGAGAAGGACAACCCATGAGCCTGGGCTTCATCGGTCGAGTCATGAATGGTCAGTTCTTCTGTCGTCATGCCGGACGCCGCCTCTTCGCCGCCTATCTCTATAGCCGATCCTCGGTTACTAGGCATTGAAGCAGATCAAGATCCGGCACCCGCCGGCCTGGGTGCAGGCAGCATGACGAAGAAAAAGCAGAAACAAAGGCCAGACGGTGAGAACGGCGATGGGGAAGACCGGCGCGGGTCCATGCGGTCGCCCTTGCACAAGCTCCGCAAGGCGTGGAGGAGAGCATCCGAAAAGGAGCGAGGCGAGTTCCTTGCGGAGGCCGGGCTGGCCGCCGCTCAAGCGGACAGCGTGCGTTCACCCGCGGACGGCGAGCGGCGCATGATCGCCAATGGCCGCTACCTTTTGCCAAGCACCGTGACGCGCATCGAGGCCATCATGATCCGGCGTGGCCTGGCACCCGGCGCCCTGATGGACGAACTCGGCTTCCCGGGAGAAGGAAAAGACCTTGTTCGCGCCCTCGCTAAAGGCCGGAGCCTCAGGCTCCGGGTCATCGCGTCCATGGACGAGTGGCTGACCGCGCAGGAGGCCGGCACGAGGATGGCGGGCGAGAAACCGCAGATAGATCGAAAGTAGTATTGAAATGCGCGCTCGCGGGGACAGATAGCTCGCCATGTATCGGATGCCGGGAGCGGCAAAGCATTGAATACAGGCAAGCGGCGATGAATGTGTTGGTTCTGGAAGACGATGTTCTCCTCGCGATGGACGTCGAGGATTACCTTGTCGAGCAGGGCCACGATGTAATTGGTCCCTTCGCGCGCATCCCGCAGGCGCTTGCTGCCATCCGGGAAAGCGCGATCGACGGCGCGATCCTCGATCTCAATCTGAACGGGGAGCTTTCCTTTCCCGTGATCGAGGCGCTGCAGGAGCTTGAGATCCCGCTGATCGTCTGCAGCGGCTACGCGGAGCTTCCTGAACTCAAGACGAAGCTTGCCGGCCTTCCCCTGATCGCGAAGCCCTGGAGGCCGCAGAAGCTGTCAAAGCTGATGGATGAGCATTTTCCGCCGTTTGCGGAGCGGCGAGCCGCCAGCAGTTGACGTCTCGTCGCACTATTCCTGAAGGCTTGCCACAGGGATACGGATTTCGCAAAGCAGCCCGGTATCCGGGTATTCGAGACGTACTTCGCCGTCCAGTTCGTAACGCACGCTCCTCTCGACCAGCGTCATGCCGAAGCCCGCCTCTTCCGGGACGTGGACGGGGGGCCCGTCCCTCTCCTGCCAGCGCAGGGTCAAGTGGTCGTCCTGATCCGTCTGCCAGGAGATATCAACGGTGCCTCGCTCGTTGGAGAGCGACCCGTGCTTGACGGCGTTCGTGGCCAGTTCATTCAGGACCATGCTCAGCGCCAGGGCTGCCTTCGGCGTCAGCAACGTCAACGGCCCCGCTTCGATCCTGATGCGCTCGGTACCGTGATCCTGAGGAGCAAGCGTCCGCCGGACGACCTCCAGCAGTTCCGCCTCGTTCCAGTTCGTCTCGAACAGGAGGGCGTGCGCATCGGCGAGTGCCCGCAGCCGGCCGAGTAGGTTATCGACGTAGTCATCGAGGGAGGAACTCGTCTTCACCGTGCGCCGGACGAGCGACATGACCATGGCCATGGTGTTCTTCACGCGGTGGCTGAGTTCGCGGACCAGCAATTCCTTCTGTCGCTCGGCATTTCGACGCTCTTTGCGTTCGCGGGCTTCCGCAAGCGCGCGGTCGACGGCCGCGGCAGGCGTATGAGGCGCTGCTTCAGGACGTAGTCGGTGGCCCCCTGCCTGAAGGACTCGATTGCGACCTCCTCGCCGAGGATGCCCGACACGAAGATGAAAGGCACTTCGGGCGCAACGTCGCGGGCCAGTTCGAGCGCACTCATCCCGTCGAAATCGGGGAGAGAGAAATCGGCGAGGATGACGTCGTAGTCTCCTTCGTCGAGGGCTTCCTCGTAGGTTCTCCGATTTTGAGCATACCGGATCTCCGGCACCGGGTTCAGCGTCTCGAGATGCTCGCGGATCAGTTCCGCATCGAGTTGGCTGTCCTCGAGAACGAGGATACGGGGCTGGCGGGGTGGGTTATGCAAGTCCATTGCGTCGGAATCCCGGTGGCGGTTCGTTCAGGAGCGCCCAGAAGACGCCGAGGTCCTGGATGGCCTTGAAGAACTCGTTGAACTCGACGGGCTTGACGACGAAGGCGTTGACGCCGAGCTCATAGCTCTTCACGAGGTCCTGCTCTTCCCGCGAGGACGTCAGCATGACCATGGGGATGTGGCGGAGCCTCTCGTCGCCCTTTACGCGCTCGAGCACTTCGAGGCCGTCGATCTTGGGCAGCTTGAGGTCCAGAAGGACAACGGTCGGATCTCCGTCGGGCCGACCCTCGTGGGAGCCCGTGGCGAAGAGATAGTCGATCGCCTCTGCGCCATCGCGCGCGATGATGATTTCGTTTGCGAGCTGGCACTTCTCCAGTGCCGCAAGTGTCAGTTCAAGATCTCGCGGACTGTCTTCCACGAGAAGGATCGGTCTCAGTTCAGGCAATCGCTCTTCCCTTTCTCTCCCGTGTCGGCAACGCGAATACGAATTCGGCTCCGCTGCCAACTGCGCCTGTTGCGGTGATCGAGCCGCCGTGACGGTCAATGATTCTCCGGGCCAGTGCCAGCCCGATACCCGTCCCTTCGAAGTCTTCCGCGCGCTGAAGCCTCTGGAAGACGCCGAACAGTTTTCCGACGTATGCCATGTCGAACCCCACGCCGTTGTCGGAAATGCGGTACACGACCTGGTTTCCATCAAGAGATCCGGCGATCGAGATTTCGGCAGGATGCTGGTCCCTGGTGTACTTCACCGCGTTGTCGACCAGGTTATACCAGACCTGCCGCAGCAGGGTTGCATCGCCCCAGGCAACCGGAAGCGATGAAACCCGCCATTCGATTTTCCGTTCCGCTTGCGTGATCATCACGCTCTTGATCACCTCGGAAACAAGCTTGTTCATATCCACCTTCTTGGGAACGATCGCCGTCCGGCCGAGATGGGAAAAGTTCAGCAGGTCGTCCACCAGCCGGCCCGCGGCAAGTGCCGAATCCGAGATGTTGCTGAGATAGTGCCGGGACTTTTCGTCCATCTCTCCTTCGCGTTCGCGCAGCAATTGCGCAAAGCCGACGATATGGCGGAAGGGCGCCCGCAGGTCATGGGAGACGGAGTAGGAGAAAGCCTCAAGTTCCTTGTTCGACCGTTGCAGTTCGCTGGTCAGTTCGGCGAGTTCTTCCGCGCGGCGCAGGACGATCCCGACGATTGCGGCGCGGAGGTCGCGTGCGGCCGCGATCTCCGACGCCGTCCAGGGCCGGGCATGCATTCGCACTTGTTCCTGCCAGGCCTCGAACGACTTGCGCGGATGGATGCGTCCGTTCTCGCTGACGTACTTGTGGGGATTGCCGCCCCAGGTGACGGTCCGGCGGATTTCCGGCCTCACCCAGATCAGCCAGCTGGGATAAAGCTTGGACAGCCGGATAGCGAGAATACCGCTCGCCGCGTCCGCAAATTCGGCGGCGTCAGGCATTCCGGCGCATAGCGACGTCGTGGCGAAAACTTCTTCGGTATCTCCATTGCGTTCCAGCCACTGTACGATCGCCTGCAGCTGCTTCTCCGAAGGGGTTTCGCCCAGCCGGACGCAGCGGGTATCGGTGATGATTGCCGCGCCTGATGCGCTCACCTGTTCCATGAGATCGTCGCTGGCCTCCGCCAATCCTTCAACCCAATCGGCCCGCGCGGTCATGGAGGCCAGGAGCCGCGCTGTGATCTGGCCGAGATCGACGCGCTGCGACGCCCCCTCGGCGCGATCCTGGGCCGCAATCCGCATGGCCAGCGACTGAACGACAAAGTCGCACAGGTCCCGAAGCGTCGCGCTTATCCTGTGCGGCCTGGCACTATGGCAGGAGACAAGGCCCCATAACTGCCCGTCAATCATGATCGAGATCGACATGGAGGCGGCGGTGCCCATGTTACGCATGTATTCGAGGTGGATGGGCGAGACACTGCGCAGCTGCGCGAAGCTCAGGTCGAGCGGACGACCGGTCTCGGGATTGAAGGCGGGCTCGAGTGGAGCCGGCGTGTAGTTTACATCCGGGATAAGCCTAACCCGGTTGCTGGCGTAAAGGGCTCTTGCCTGAGCGGGTATGTCGGACGCCGGAAAGCGCAGGTCGAGATAGGAAGGAAGTTTTCCGTTGCCGGCCTCGGCCACGACGTGACCATTCCAGTCGTCGTCGAACCGATAGGCCAGGACCCGGTCGAAGCCGGTGAGCTCGTGAACGAAACGCACGGTCTCGTCGAGGGAGCCGGCAGCGTCGGACTGCGCGGCAAGCCTGTCCACGAAGCTTCGCAGCCCCGGAAATATGTCGGAGGCCATAGCCTCCTCGGCATGTTCAGCCTCGACGACGATAACCGGGTCTGCCCGGTGGGCCATCAGCATCAAGCCGTGCTCGGGTGCGGTTATCTGGATCGTGGGCTCTCCGCTTTCGTACCAGAGCCTGAGCAGTTCCACTTCGGCGCCGAGGCCGGCCGGCTTCTCGCCAAGCGACACCGCTGAGCCGAGCACGGCTGCCGCATTCGCGCTGGCCTGGATGAGCGACATGTCGGAAGGGCGGAGGACGAACAATGCTCCATGCGGCTGGATGGCGCCGGGAATGTGGATTGGCTCCCGTGCGCAGCCTTCGATGTCCGATTCGGGCTGCAGCACGCGAACACTCCTTCCCGCTTGATCTCCGGCGATAGGCTTTCGCGGATAAGGCCCTGCCGATCACTCGCTGGCAGAATAGAGCGGAGTGTCCCGATGTAAACCGTCTGCCCTGAAGTTAGGCTTTGACGTGCCCTCAGGCCAGCTTTTGCGTTACGAAGAAGCCCACCGTGGCGGCGAAGGAGGTGAGGGCGGTGCCCCAGGCCATGTCGGTGATGGTCATCGCCAGCGACCAGTTCTTCAGCGTCGCCAGATTGGTCATGTCATAGGTGCCATAGGCCACAAGCCCCAGCACGGCGCCCGCAATGGCCGCCTGCACCCAGCTTTCGTCGGCGAGCGCCGGCATGACCGCGAAGTAGACGATGCCGGCCACATAGACCAAATAGAACGCGCCCGCGGCTGTGAAATTGGGTTGTTCCAGCATCATGTCGCCGAGCCAGCCGCGGTATAGCGTGGTCGCCACCCGACCGAGCCAGATCGCGTCTACGGCGAAGAACGCGATTGCGGTGACAAGATAGGCTACGACAGGCGCGGGCATCGGGCTTACCTTTTCCAGTCTTGCATCAGATTTTCAGGATGGGCTGGATCATCCGCATGATCCAGCTGGTGAACTTCAATGGCGCTTCCGTCACGGCAAGGCAGATACAATCCTCGCCTTCCGTCGCTACCGGCGTGTGAAGAAGATCGTCATCGGCCTCCTCCATATCGCCACGCTGGAAGATCTGGTCGCCGTCGCGGAAGCTCCCCGAGAGAACAAGTGTGAGTTCGCGACCCTGGTGCGTGTGCTCGGGGACCGGCCGTCCCGCTGGAATTCGAAGCAGCCGCACCTGTGTGGAAGGATCATCTGTCTGGATGCGGACCTGATAGGCGCCGCGACCGAGCGCGCGCCATTTCAGCCCGCCGACATCGCTGCCCACGTAGGATCGCAGCGGCTCCGGAAGAACGGCACTAGGTGCCTCAGGCCGGCCTCCCGCTTTTGTCTGATGGGCACGGCCCGCGTCCGTCGGATCGACATGGCAATCCTTCAGGCGCTCCCGGAAGATGTCCCATGAATCATCGACGCCCTCCGACTGGGTGACCTTTTCCAGAAGAGCACCGGCGGCGCCCTCCATTGCCGCAAGGTGATTGCGGCAGGCGGGGCAAAGGGCAAGGTGGGAAGCAATGGCGATGGCCCAGCCCTCCGACAGCGTACCGGCGGCATAGTCGAGGAGCATTTCCTCGCTGATATGGTGGCGCACCGTCATGGCCGTTCCTCCAGCGCCGCGCGGAGCTTTGCGAAGGCCAGCCGGATCCGCGACTTCACGGTGCCGAGCGGCAGGTTCATCTGCTGGGCAATGGCAGAGTGCGGAATGTCTTCGAAGAACGCCTTCTTGAGCACGTCCTGCTGCTCGCTCGGAAGGGTCGAAAGCGCCCGGCCGAGCAGGACGGCCTGTTGGGCCTGTTCGACTTCCTTGTCGGCGGGTGGGACGTCGTCCGCAACGAAGGCCGGATCTTGCGGATCGAACATCGGCAGCTTGCGGCGGTAGGCGTCGATGCGGATGTTTCGCGCCACGGTGAACACCCATGCCGATACGGTGCCTCTCGCCGGATCGAACTGGCCCGACTTCGACCAGACGGCCATCATCGTTTCCTGCATCAGCTCTTCTGCCGTCTGCCTGTCCTTCGTCTTGAGTGCCATGAAGGCTCGTATCTTCGGCGCGTAGAACCGGAAAAGCGTCTCGAACGCGGCAACGTCACGCGCCCGCCCCACCGTTACCAGCAGCGTGGCGAGTTGGGCCGGGGTCGGTTGATCTGTCCCGCCTGCCGGGTTCTTCGGCTTTGTCATAGCTGCGCCTTGCCTTGCACGCCGCCGGAGCGTCGCGGATGCTTGGTTCTGGCACGCCTGCGGTGCAAATGGAATGCTCAAGCTCATGCGGGCCATTACGCTGTCGATTGCATGATGGATCAAAAAAATCCTGCGGGTAGCCATGGTCAGCCGATCCAGCGACCTTCGGGGCACGTAGAACCCCATCAAATGGATGAATCGAGGGCAGTGCATGAGACAGGGATTTTCGGGCGACGGGGGCACGACGCGCATCGCCGTCATCGGAACGGGGATCAGCGGCATGGCGGCCGCCTGGCTTGCCGGCAAGACCTGCGAAGTGACCCTCTATGAGGCGGAAGATCGCATTGGAGGGCACTCCAACACGGTGGCAGTCGAAGTCGACGGCGAAAACGTTCCTGTCGACACCGGTTTCATCGTCTACAATGAACGCAACTACCCCAACCTGGTTGCCTTGTTCGAGCACCTGAGGGTCCAGACCGATGCGACGAACATGTCCTTTGCCGCCTCTCTCGATGACGGGTCCTTCGAATATTCCGGGACCGGGATCGGCGGGCTGTTCGGCCAGCGACGGAATGCAGCGCGTCCCCGTTTCTGGCGCATGATGTCCGATGTCGTTCGCTTCTACCGGGACGCACCGCAGATGCTGCAGCGACCTGAGCTCGACGATCTCACCCTCGGCGATTTCCTGAGGCAGGAGGGATATTCGCAAGCCTTCATCGACGACCACCTCCTGCCCATGGGCGCCGCCATCTGGTCCACGACCGCCAACGACATGCGGGACTATCCGTTCAAGGCATTCCTGCGCTTCTTCTGCAACCACGGACTGGTGCAGTTCAAGGACCGGCCCCAATGGCGGACGGTCAGAGGCGGGAGCATCGAATATGTCCGGCGCCTCATGGGAGATTTCCGGGGCGAGGTGCGTTTGGGCAGCAGGGTCGTGGAGGTGCGGAGCGAGGCTCGCGGCGTGCTCGTCAAGGATGCCTCGGGCAACGAGGACCGTTTCGATCACGTGATCCTGGCGACGCATGCGGACGATGCGCTTGCCGTCATCGCGGATCCGGGTCGGCGGGAGCAGGAAGTTCTCGGCTGCTTCCGCTACACGCGCAACCGGGCCGTTCTTCATGGCGACCGGGCGGTCATGCCAAGGCGAAAACAGGTATGGTCGAGCTGGAACTATATCGGAGGGAGGCAGTCCAGCGGTGAGCGGCCGCTGTGCGTCACCTACTGGATGAACCGTCTGCAGACCCTCTCCACCAGCAAGCCGATCTTCGTCACGCTCAATCCGTGCCGCGACATCGATCCGGGACACGTCATCCGGACGTTCGACTACAAGCATCCGCTCTTCGACCAGCCGGCGATGCGGGCGCAGCGCCAGCTCTGGAACCTCCAGGGAAGGCGGGGGATCTGGTTCTGCGGCGCGTATTTCGGCAGCGGCTTTCACGAGGACGGCCTGCAGGCAGGCCTTGCCGTTGCGGAACAGTTGACCGGCACGCGGAGGCCTTGGACGCTCTCGGACCCGTCCGGCAGGATTTTTGCGCCTGCGATGCTAGAGGCCGCCGAATGACCGAAGGATCCGCACTCTACATCGGCGATGTCGTGCATCGTCGCTATCGACCGAAAGAACACAAGCTTCGCTACAAAGTGTTCTCGCTTCTCATCGACGCGGATGAACTGCCGGCGCTCGATCGGCGTCTTCGACTGTTCGGACACAACCGCAGGGCCGTGATCAGCTTCTGGGACAAGGATCACGGATCGGGCGAACCGGGCAAGCTCAGGGAATGGGTAGAGACACAGCTGTCCGATGCCGGCGTCGATCATCCCGACGTCAGGATTCGGGTTCTGTGCTATCCGCGCCTGTTCGGTTATGTCTTCAACCCGCTGACTGTCTATTTCTGCGAGGCGCGGGACGGGACCCTGCTGGCAATCCTCTACGAGGTCTGCAACACCTTCCATGAGCGGCACACCTATGTGATCAAGGTGGGCGGCGAGACGCGAGGCGTCGTGCGGCATTCATGCGAGAAGGCGCTCTACGTCTCGCCATTCCTGCCCATGAACTGCTCCTATCATTTCACCACCCGCCGGCCGGATTCACGCGTGGCGATCGCGATAAGGGAGACGGATGGCGACGGTCCATTGCTGTCCGCGTCCTTTGCCAGCACCCGACGTGTGCTCTCCGATGCGAACCTTTTCCGTGCCGTGGCCAGTTTCCCCCTGATGACGCTCAAGGTTACCGCGGCGATCCATTGGGAGGCGCTGCGGCTCTGGCTGAAAGGAGTACCGGTTCACCGGCACATCAAGAGTTTGGCCCCGCATACCCGAACGATCATGCAGGAGGAGGGGCGATGACGGACGTCCAGCATGTGGCGCCGCCTCGTGGGGTGTTGCGCCAGCCCATCTGGCAGGCGGGGATTTGCCGGTGGGCGGAGCGGATCGTTGCCGGTCAGCTTACACTTCGCTTTCCGGGCGGAGCAGAACGGACATACCGGGGCGTCGCGCCCGGGCCCAGCGCCATCATCGAGCTTGCCAATGCACGGCCGGTGCGGCGGCTGCTGACGGGCGGGTCCCTCGGCTTTGCCCGCGCCTACATGGAGGGCGAGTGGCATTCGCCGGACCTCGGAGCGGTGCTCGAACTTGCCGTCGCCAATGACGAAGCGTGGGGGCAGCTTCTTGTCGGTCGTGGCCTCAGGAAGCTCATGGCCTGCTTGCGCCACCGGCTCCGGGCCAACTCCCGTGCAGGCAGCCGGCGGAACATCTCGTTCCACTACGATCTCGGAAACGACTTCTACCGGGCCTGGCTTGACGAGACGATGACGTATTCGGCGGCCTGCTTTGAAAATGCCGAGCAGCCGCTCGAAATGGCCCAAGTGGCCAAGTATCGGCGGATCATCGAGACGCTCGGCATAGGCCCGGAGGATCACGTCCTGGAGATCGGCTGCGGCTGGGGCGGATTCGCCGAAGTCGCGATAAGGGAGACGGGGTGCCGCGTCACCTGCCTGACGCTATCGACCGAGCAGGCGGATCATGCGCGGCGCAGGCTGGAGCAGGCCGGCATGGCCGATCGCGCGGATATCCGTCTCGAAGACTATCGCGATTGCCGCGGGCAGTTCACGAAGGTCGTCTCGATCGAGATGTTCGAGGCCGTCGGCGAAACGAACTGGCCGATCTTCTTCGACCGCGTACGTCGCCTGCTTCATCCGGGTGGGGATGCGATGATCCAGACCATCACGATCGCGGACGAGCGTTTCGAGCATTATCGCCGGAATGCCGATTTCATCCAGACCTATATCTTTCCGGGCGGCATGCTTCCGTCGGTTGGCGCATTTCGCCATGCGGCCGAAAGCGGAAGCCTTTCGGTTGCAGATGAGTACCGCTTCGGCGGAGACTACGAGAAGACCTTGCTGTTGTGGGACAGGGCATTCCAGAGAAACTGGCCCCGGATCGCGCGGCTCGGGTTCGACGAGCGGTTCAAGAGGATGTGGCACTATTACCTTCATTATTGCGCCGTCGGCTTCAGGACGCAGCGCCTGGATGTCATCCAGTTTCACCTGACGTCCGGTTCTGCGCCGCCCCGGCCGGGGCCCGTACCATGCGGTCGGTGATCCTGAAAAGCAGCGACCGAGGCAGCGCACGCAGCAACCGGATCGCCAGCGCCATCTTCCAGGGAAAGATGATCTCGAACCGGTTGGTGGAGAGCCCTCTCAGTATCGCGTTCGTCGCCTCTTCCGTATCGATCATGAAGGGCATCGGAAAATCGTTCCTTTTGGTCAAGGGTGTATCCACGAAGCCGGGATTGATCACGCTCAGATGCACGCCGGACCGCCTGAGTTCCGGATAGAGGCCTTCGCAGAGGGTGATGAGTGCCGATTTGGTGGCTCCATAAAAGGCGCCGCCGGGGAGCCCCACATAGCCTGCGACCGATGCCATGACGGCGATCCTGCCGGACCCGCGCTCCAGCATCGCCGGCATGACGGCTTCCAGACAGTGCGCGGTGCCGATGACGTTGAGCGTCACGAGTTTCGCCAGATCCTGCGAATTGAAGCGTCTGACGCTCTCTCGCCTGTAGCTTCCGGCTGAAAATACGGCGAGCCCAACCGGACCATGGGATGCCTCGATGCGGGACGCGACGGAAAGGGCTGCCTCGCGATCGGTTACGTCCAGCGGATAGGCGATGATGGCTCCGGGCCGTTCGGTCTCAAGCTGAGAGAGCTTCTCCTGGCTGCGGGCACTCACCGCCACCTTCCAGCCCTCATCGGCAAGACGCAGCGCGACTGCCCGCCCGATACCGGAGCTTGCACCCGTTACCCAGGCAATTCGAGACCCTACCCCCATAAGCGACATTCCTCCTGACAGCATTCATCCTTCGAGAATGCTACGAAAAGGCAGGGCTGCTGGATCGCTTGAGATTGAGAAGACGGCGCGAAGCCGCGGTCGGCGTGCCGGGGCCCGGGCGGACGGAACGTGGTTAGGTCAATCGCGAACTGGAGAGGGCCTGCTCTCTCGGATAGCTTCGTCGTGGTACCAGCACGTATCAAGCGCTGCCGTTGCAGGCTTCGGCACCTTTTCCATGACCGTCTTTTCCGAACTCCGCGCCCTGCGATCAGGGCCGACCGGAAATTTTATTATCTGGGCAGATACGAACTCCACACCTGGGGTCATGTCGTTTCCTCACCAAGAACGCGGCATCACTATCGCACAGTTTTTGCGCAATTGCACTCAGATTAGACGCGTGATGCCCTTTCCGCCGCCCTTCTTGAGGCGCTGAGCTATCCAGGTCAACGCGCGGCCCTCCTGCGCGTTCCTTTCAGCGCGGATGTCCGACCAAATGGATGGAATCCTTGGGATCTGATCCGAAAATTTCCCAAAATGCCCGGCTCGGTTGGTCAAAAGAGGCGCTCCGAAGCGTCATTAAGCAATCTGGCACGGAACGTGCTTCTCCCTACTCAACCAGCCGGCAGGCGCTGTGCGCCAAACCGGACGGCAGTTTGATCGCGGTCTACGAAGAGAGAGTTCCGATGACGAAATACAAGCTCGAGTACATTTGGCTTGATGGCTACACCCCCGTTCCTAACCTGCGCGGCAAGACGCAGATCAAGGAGTTCGACGCGTTTCCGACGCTCGAGCAGCTGCCGCTTTGGGGCTTCGACGGATCCTCGACGATGCAGGCCGAAGGCCACAGCTCGGATTGCGTGCTGAAGCCGGTCGCGCTCTATCCCGATCCGGCCCGCACCAATGGCGTTCTGGTCATGTGCGAAGTCATGATGCCGGACGGTGTGACGCCGCACGCTTCCAACGCGCGCGCCACGATCCTCGACGACGAGGACGCATGGTTCGGCTTCGAGCAGGAATACTTCTTCTATGAGGATGGCCGCCCGCTTGGTTTCCCGGAGAATGGGTTCCCGGCTCCCCAGGGCCCCTACTACACCGGCGTCGGCTACAAGAACGTCGGCTCCATCGCCCGCGAGATCGTCGAGGAGCATCTGGACCTCTGCCTCGCCGCCGGCATCAACCACGAAGGCATCAATGCCGAGGTGGCCAAGGGTCAGTGGGAGTTCCAGATCTTCGGCAAGGGCTCCAAGAAGGCTGCCGACCAGATCTGGATTGCGCGCTACCTGCTGCTTCGCCTGTGCGAGAAGTACGGCGTCGACATCGAATGGCACTGCAAGCCGCTCGGCGATACCGACTGGAACGGCTCGGGCATGCACTGCAACTTCTCCACGAAGTACATGCGCGAAACCGGCGGCAAGGAATACTTCGAGGCCCTGATGGCCGCCTTCGCCCGGAACTGGAAGGAGCATATCGACGTCTATGGTCCGGACAACCACATGCGCCTGACCGGCAAGCATGAGACCGCGCCGTGGAACAAGTTCTCCTACGGCATCGCCGACCGCGGCGCATCGATCCGCGTTCCGCATTCCTTCGTGAACAACGGCTATCGCGGCTATCTCGAGGATCGTCGTCCGAACTCGCAGGGTTGCCCCTACCAGATCGCCTCGCAGGTTCTGAAGACCATCTCGGAAGTGCCGACCGAAGACTTCGCCCGCACGGCCGCCTGATAAGCCTGCGGCGCCGGGGACACCGGCGCCGCAGCTACCTTCCGACCCCCCGCATCGCTGGACAACATGCCTGACCACGGGCATATGGCTGTCCGCACGAATGCGCATCATGGGGGACACACTCTTGGACAATCCGCTCTTCAGCCTGCAAAGGCGTACCGCTCTCGTGACGGGCTCGTCGCGCGGACTGGGTCTCGCCATCGCGACCGGTCTCGCCGAGGCCGGGGCATCCCTGATCCTGAACGGCGTCAACGCGGAGCGGCTTGAGGAGAGCGCGGCAAAGCTGCGGGAGCGCGGCATCGACGTGACGACGTCCGCTTTCGACGTGACCGACGAGGTGTCGGTGGTCGCCGCCTTCGAGCGGTTCGACGCGGAGAACATCTCGGTCGACATCCTGGTCAACAATGCCGGCATCCAGTATCGCAAACCCATCGTCGAACTGGATAGCGCCAACTGGCAGCGCGTCATCGATACGAACCTGACCAGCGCGTTCCTGGTGTCGCGCGAAGCGGCCAAGCGGATGCTGCCACGCAAGCGCGGGAAGGTCATCAACATCGGGTCGCTGATGAGCGGGCTCGGGCGCGCTACAGTAGCGCCCTACACGGCCGCCAAGGGGGGCATCAAGACGCTCACCCAGGCGATGGCGGCGGAATGGGCGATGCACGGCATCCAGGCCAATGCCATCGGTCCCGGCTACATGCTGACGGACATGAACCAAGCGCTGATCGACAATCCCGAATTCGATAGCTGGGTCAAAAGCCGAACCCCTTCACGGCGATGGGGCAAGCCTGAGGAACTGGTGGGAGCGGCCGTCTTCCTGGCATCGGACGCGTCGGCCTATGTCAACGGCCAGATCATCTATGTCGACGGCGGCATGAGCGCGGTTCTCTAGCACCAACGGCAGATTGCATACCAGCCAACCCTTTCGCGTAAGTGCCGACTGACCGAGCGATTTCGCTGAATGGATGGGTGAGCGCGTTCCCATGCAGCGCAGAAAGGGTTTCCCTGCAGATATCACCGGCGTAGCGGGTGATCTGCGGAGAAGGCCGCGGTGGCCGAGGCTAATCCCGGCGTCGGTAGAACAGGAGCTGCCTGAAGTCCTGTCCGACCGAGAGCCGGGACTTAGGATGCCTAGTGATTATGCCGTGGCGGCCTCTTGGCGGCGATCTGCCGGAATTCGGCGGCGCCCTCGAGGACGCCCCCGTCCGAAAGCTGCGTCACCGACTTGCGATAAATGCGCTGCCACGGCGTGGCGTCGGCGGGAACCGGCGGGATACCGTCTGCCTTGCGCCGCTCGATCTCCTCGGGCTCAACCAGCATGTCGCAACGTCCCTGGTTGAGGTCGATACGGATGATGTCTCCGGTGCGAAGCCAGGCGAGGCCGCCGCCTGCGGCGCTTTCCGGCGAGGCATTGAGGATGGAGGGGCTGTCGGCCGTGCCGGACTGTCGCCCGTCGCCGATCGTCGGCAGGCTCATGATGCCCTTCTTCAGGAGGTGATCCGGCGGCTGCATGTTGACCACTTCCGCCGAACCGGGCCAGCCGAGAGGGCCGGCGCCGCGAATGACCAGGATCGTGTCCTCGTCGATGCCGAGCGCAGGGTCGTTTATGCGATGGTGATACTCTTCCGACCCGTCGAAGACGACGGCCTTGCCCTCGAACACGCCTTCGCGGCCGGGCTCGGACAGGTAGCGCTCGCGGAAGCCCTGCGAGATGACGCTGGTCTTCATGATGGCGAAGTCGAACAGATTGCCCTTCAGCACCAGGAAGCCGGCCTTTTCCTTCAGCGGCTGCTCATACGGATAGATGACGTCGCGGTCGGTCGCTTCCCTGCCCTTCAGGTTCTCGGCCACAGACTTGCCGGTGACCGTGCGACAGTTACCGTCGAGCTTGCCGACCTTCAAGAGCTCACACATGATGGCAGGCGTCCCGCCTGCACGGTGGTAGCGTTCGCCAAGGAATTGTCCGGCCGGCTGGACATTGGCCAGCAGCGGAATGTCGAAACCGTGTACCTGCCAGTCCTCCGGATAGAGATCCACACCGGCATGCTTGGCCATGGCCGCCAGATGCGGCTGGGCATTGGTGGAGCCGCCGATGGCCGAGTTGACGCGGATGGCGTTGAGGAAGGATTCGCGCGTCAGGATGTCGGAGGGCTTGAGATCATCCCAGACCAGTTCGACCGCCCGACGACCGGTGCGATAAGCCATCTGGCCGCGTTCGCGGTAGGCAGCAGGGATGGCACCGCATCCGGTAAGCGACATGCCGAGCGCCTCGGCCAGCGCATTCATCGTCGAGGCCGTGCCCATGGTGTTGCAGTGGCCGACGGAAGGGGCGGAATCGAGCGCCGCCTGAAGGAACTCCTCGCGATCGATCTCGCCTGCGGCGAACTTGCGGCGCATGCGCCAGATCACGGTCCCGGAGCCTACGAGATCGCCTTCGTGCCAGCCATCCAGCATGGGCCCGCCCGAGAGGACGATGGCGGGGATGTCGACGGTGGAGGCGGCCATGATCGCCGACGGGGTGGTCTTGTCACAGCCCGTGGTCAGCACTACGCCGTCGAGCGGGTAGCCGTAGAGCACCTCGACGAGGCTGAGATAGGCGAGATTGCGGTCAAGCGCCGCGGTCGGACGCTTGCAGTTTTCGAAGATCGGATGGGTGGGAAACTCGATAGGAATGCCGCCGGCATCGCGGATGCCGTCCCGTACCCGCTTGACCAGCTCGACGTGAACGCGGTTGCAGGGGGTCAGATCGCTGCCGCTCTGGGCGATGCCGATCACCGGCTTGCCTGAACGCAGTTCCTCGGGCGTGACCCCGTAGTTCATGAAGCGCTCCAGATAGAGGGCCGTCATGTCGATGTGGTCGGGATTGTCGAACCAGTCCTGCGACCGGAGGCGGCGCTTCGAGTTGCTGTTGTCGCTCATGCTTATGCCTGGTCTTTCCGGTTGAGCTTTTCGAGATGCAGGAGGAGGCCGCTATGGTCCTTGTCCGCGCCGCCCTCGGCCACGAAATCGGCAAACTCCTGACGAACCTGGCGGGTTAGCGGCAGGGTCAGCGACAGGCTTTCGGCCATCGCCATGACCGCGTCAAGGTCCTTCAACTGATTGGCGGATGCCCCGCCGGGGACGAAATCGCGGCCGACCATCCGCTGGCCGTGAAGCTCGAGGATGCGGCTCTCCGCAAAGCCACCGCGGATAGCGTCCCGGAAGGCGGCACGCGATGCGCCGCCCGCTTCGGCGAGGATCATCGCCTCGGCGACTGCCCCGATGGTCACTGCGACGATCTGCTGGTTGGCGAGCTTGCAGATCTGACCGGCGCCGCTCGGGCCGACATGCGTGACGCGACCGAGGGCTGAGAAGACGTCACCGAGTGCCGCGACATCGGCGGCATCGCCTCCGGCCATGATGGCAAGGGTGCCTGCGGCAGCGCCGGCGGTCCCGCCCGAGACCGGAGCGTCGAGGCTTCGGATACCCCGCTCGGCGAGCAGGCGGGCGTTTTCCTTCGCAATCGGCGGGGCGATTGAGCTGCAATCCACAAAGATCGCGCTCTTGCCCATGGCGTCGGCCACGCCCTTCTCGAACAGCACTTCGGCAACGGCCGCGCCGTTGGTCAGCATGGCGAAGACAACGTCGGCGCCCGCGGCGGCCTCGGCGGCGGAGTTTGCCTGCCGCGCGCCGTCGGCGACGAGCGGCGCGGCCTTTGCGGCGTCCCGGTTCCAGACGGTGACCGGGAAGCCTGCCTTCAGGAGGCAACGGACCATGGGCGCCCCCATGAGGCCCGTTCCGAGAAATGCGATCCTCTTCTTCGCCGTCATGGCAGTTTGCCTCCCAGTTCATCGTCGATGTGAGCGCGGATGATTTCGTCGAAGGACGTTTCGGCGGTGAACCCGAGTTCCCGCGCCCGCTTTGCCTCGAAGCCCGGCGCCCAGCCGGCGACCATTTTCATGATCATCTCATCCGGCTCCCGGCGGATAAGGGCGACCGCCTTGTCGCCCGCAACGCGGCGGAGCGCTTCGATCTGTTCACCCACCGTGGCGCTGAGGCCCGGCATGGAGAGGTTCCGGCGCGGCCCGACCTTGTCGAGGTCGATCGTTGCGCCATGGATGAGGAAGCCGACCGCGGAGCGCGGGGACGTGTGCCAGTGGCGGACATGCTCGGACACGGGCAGAACGGCTTCCTGCCCGACCAGCGGCTCGCGCAGGATGTTGGAGAAGAAGCCGGAGGCGGCCTTGTTCGGCTTGCCGGGGCGGATGCAGATCGTCGGCAGGCGAATGCCGATGCCGTCGAAGAAACCGCGACGGCTGTAATCGGACAGCAGCAGTTCGCAGATAGCCTTCTGGGTGCCGTAGCTCGTCAGGGGCGTAAGGTGGAACTCGTCCGGGATCGGGAAGGGCAGAGGTGCGCCCACGACGGCGATCGAGGACGTGAAGACGACACGCGGCCTGTAGCCGTCCTCGTTGTGCGCCAGACGGATCGCGTCGAAGAGATAGCGGGTTCCGTCGAGGTTGATGCGGTAACCCTTGTCGAAGTCGAGTTCGGCTTCACCGGACACGATGGCGGCCAGGTGAAAGATGACGTCCGGGCGATCGACAATCAGCTTTTCGGCTTCTCCGGTCGCAGACAGATCGCTCTCCAGTGCATCCACGACGCCGGAGAAGCCGGCCGGCGCTTCGGGCTTCACCACATCTACGAGCGTCAGCCTTTCGACCGGCTTGCCGCCGAGTGCCTTTTCGGAGACCAGCCGCTGCGTGAGCTTACGGCCGACCATGCCGGCCGCGCCGATGATGAGAATGTGCATGAATGCGTTCCTCCTGGGGAAGCGTCTCTGTCCGGAGGCCAGGGACGCCACTAAAATCTAGCTTGTAAGGTTGTCTGATAACTTTATATGGTCGCCTTGAAAACTGTTATTTCCATGCCAGTCCGGTGTCGGTCCCTGATTGTTCCCCACTGGCTAGGCAGAGGCACGAGAGGCACATGACCAAGGACGCAACCGCTTATATTTCCGAGTGGCGGGAAAAGCTGCGCATTTCGCTGGGAGGCGACATTGTCCTCACCGAAAGCGACGAGATGCTGTCCTACTGCCGCGATTGGCATGGCGATGTGACCAGCAATGCGGTGGCCGTGCTGCGGCCCCGCTCGACCGAGCAGGTCGCGCAGGCGGTCAGGACATGCCGCGAGCTTGGCCTTTCGATCGTGCCGCAGGGCGGCAATACCGGTCTCGTTCTCGGGGCGACGCCGGACCCCGATACAAACCAGGTCGTGCTGAGCCTGGAACGAATGAACAGGATACGCCAGATCGATGCCGACGACTTTTCGGCGGTGGTCGAGGCAGGCTGCATCCTGTCCGAACTCAAGGACGCCGTGGCCGAAGAGGGCATGTTCTTCCCGTTGGCGCTGGGCGCCCAGGGCACCTGCCGCATAGGCGGCAACGTCTCCACCAATGCCGGCGGCATCAACGTGCTGCGATACGGGATGACGCGCGAGCTGATCTTCGGTCTGGAAGTGGTCCTGCCGGACGGCAGCATCCTCGACGGATTGTCGACGCTTCGGAAGGATAATCGCGGGATCGACCTGAAGCAGTTGTTCATCGGCGCCGAAGGCACCCTGGGCATCATCACGGCCGTTGCCGTGAAGCTTACGCCCTATCCGGACCAGGTGGCGACGGCGCTTCTCGGACTTGCCTCGCTCGACGATGCCATCAAGCTTTTCCGCCAGGCGCGCCGTGACTGCTGTGACCTGATGTCGGCCTTCGAGTTCATGCCGCCGCTTGCCTTCACGCTGGCGAAGGAGGTCATGCCCGACCTGCCCATCCCGATCGCGGCCGACTATCCCGCCTATGTTCTGATGGAGATTTCCGGTTCCGGGCTCGTCGATATCGAAGACCTGATGGGTCGCTTCCTGGAGACGGCGATGGAAGAAGGCATCGTGTTGGATGGAACGATAGCTGCGTCGCAGGCCCAGGCGCGCAACCTTTGGCTGATCCGCGAAGGCATGAACGAGGGGCAGGCCAAGCGCGGCATGCACCTTCGTACCGACGTGTCCGTCAAGCTGTCCCAACTTGCGGATTTCGTCGTCGAAGCCGAAAAGGCCGTCGGAGAAGCGGCGCAGGGATCGACCTGCGTCTCCTATGGCCATGTCGGGGACGGCAATGTCCACCTGAACGTCCTGCCGGCACCGGAGTCCACTCCGGAACAACGGATCGAGCAGATCTACAAGGCGAAGAGCGCGATCAATGCCGTGCTCGACCGCTATCAGGGCAGCATCAGCGCCGAGCACGGCATCGGTCGCCTGAAGCGCGCGGACTTCGAAGCCCGGCTTTCCCCGGTGCGGCGGAACCTGCTGGTCGCCCTGAGGCAGGCGATCGACCCGGGAATGATCATGAATCCGGGCTGCCAATTGAAATTTCCCGCGGACTCGTAGAATTAGGAGGATGCCAAGGGAGGGCGGACGTGGCTGTTGCCGACTTTAACCAGATCAGACGAAGTGAGCATCTGCCGGCGCGGATCGCCGGTCAGATCGGACGCGAAATCCTGGAGGGGCGCATCGCGCCCGGCGACAAGCTTCCAACCGAGCATCTCCTTGCCAAGACTTTCGGCGTCAGCCGGTCGGTCGTGCGGGAGGCTATTGCCCAGTTGCGGAACGAGGGCCTGGTGGAGACGAGGCAGGGTGTCGGTGCCTTTGCCACGGAGTTCGCCCAGCGGCAGTCATTGAGGATCGAGCAGGGCGATCTCAACGATCGCGAAGCTTTCAAGAACCTCTACCAGCTGCGTATTCCGCTCGAGATCGAGGCGGCCGGGCTGGCTGCTCTCCACCATACGGAGGAGGACATTGCGCGCCTCGATGAAACGCTGGAGCAGATGACCGGGGCGGAGAAATGGACCGAGCAGGGGATCGTGGCTGATCTCGCTTTCCACCGGGTCCTCGCCGCTGCAACCCAGAATGAATACTTCCCCCTCTTCATCGGATTCATTGCCGAGCGGATCAGTCTGGCGATCAACGCGGCACGTGCGAAAGCGGTCCTCGAGGAGATTGTCGAGGTCACCATCGCGGAGCATGTGGCGATCCGGGATGCCATTGTCAGCGGAGATCCCGGGAGGTCTCGCGCTGCCATGCGGCAGCATCTCGTCAAGGCGGCCGGGCGGCTCGATCTCACCCTCGAGTGATTGAGCATTTCCCTCCGGTTTACCGAGTTTTTCCCGCAAGGGGGCAGGGTGACTGGACAGGGCGAAAAAGTCATACTAGAAACCGCCGATCTTGTCAGACATCCTGACAATCAGGGAGATTTCGCATTTCCCGCCAAGGAGGAAATTTGGTGAAGATCGAGACCATGTTGCGCGCGCAATCTATCTTGCCGCAAGACGCAGATGATGCCCTGCTCGTTGGCCGCGTCTGGTCGAAGGAAGCCGGTGGCCCCTGCCCCGTTCTCCACAGGTCGGGCAGCATCCTCGATCTTACGTCTTTGGCGCCGACGATCTCCGCACTACTTGAGCGAGAAGGGCTGGCCAGCACGCTTCGTGCCGCCACGGATCTCAAGGCACTCGGGACGCTGGACCAGTTCCTGGACGGGTCGGCGGGCGAGCTGCTTGCCCCGACCGACCTGCAGGCGGTAAAGGCTGCCGGCGTTACTTTTGCCGACAGCATGCTGGAGCGCGTGATCGAGGAACAAGCCAAGGGCGATCCTCTCCGTGCACAGGAAATCCGCGGCCGACTGGCGCCTGTTCTGGGCGACAACCTGAAGGGTCTCGTTGCCGGCTCCGCCAAGGCCGCCGAGGTCAAGACGTTGCTCCAGGAACTCGGGCTCTGGTCACAGTATCTGGAAGTCGGCATCGGTCCGGATGCCGAGATCTTCACCAAGGCGCAGCCCATGTCGTCCGTCGGTTGTGGGGCGACCATCGGCATCCATCCGAAATCGGACTGGAACAATCCCGAGCCGGAAGTTGTCCTTGCGGTTACCTCGACCGGCAGGATCGTCGGTGCGACGCTCGGCAACGATGTCAACCTGCGCGATTTCGAAGGGCGTTCCGCACTGTTGCTCAGCAAGGCGAAGGACAACAACGCGTCCTGCGCGCTCGGTCCGTTCATCCGCCTGTTCGATGACAGCTTTACCCTGGATGACGTGAAGGGTGCGGAGATCGCGCTGAACGTCGAGGGTGCTGACGGTTTCGTCATGACCGGCCTGAGCCCCATGGCTGCGATCAGCCGCAGCCCGGAAGACCTGGTCTCGCAGTTGTTGAACGACAATCACCAGTATCCGGACGGCGTCGTCTTCTTCCTCGGCACGATGTTCGCTCCGGTGAAGGATCGCCGCGGCGCAGGCCTCGGTTTCACTCACGAAATCGGTGACCGCGTCGAAATCTCGACGCCGCGGCTCGGTCGGCTTATAAACTGGGTCGAAACCAGCGATCGGTGCCCGAAGTGGAGCTTCGGCCTGGGTGCGTTGATGAAGAACCTGGCCCAGCGTGGGCTCTTGTAACCAAACGGGAGGGACACGATGCAAAGGGCGGTCGATCTTTTCTACAAATTCCTTGAACTCCTGTTGATCCTGCTGCTTTCCGGCATGGCGGTCATGGTGTTCCTCAACGTTGTGCTCCGCTACGGATTCAATTCGGGACTGAACGTTTCCGACGAGTTGTCCCGCTACTTCTTCGTGTGGCTGACGTTCATCGGCGCTGTCGTTGCGTTTCGCGAGCACTCGCACGTTGGGGTGGAAACCCTGGTCATGCTGTTCGGACGCAAGGGGCGCATCATCTGCATGATCCTGTCGAACATCATCATCATCGCGGTTTCGGCAATCTTCTTTTGGGGGACCTGGAAGCAGGCTCCCATCAATGCGAGCATGGTCGCACCCGTAACGAAACTTCCGATGATCTGGGTGTATGGCGTTGGCTTCTTCACCGGAGCCGGTGTTGTCCTCATCGCCCTTGAACGTCTCGTGCGCCTGCTGACAGGCCGTGTGACGGAAGAGGAAATTGCCGCCTTTGCTGGCGAGAACATGTCCATCGAGCATCTGGCGGAGCGTTCTCAATGACTCTTGTCGTTTTCATTGTCTCGCTTCTCGGAGCAATGGCAATTGGTGTCCCTGTTGCCTTCTCGCTGATGTTCTGCGGCGTCATGCTTATGTGGTACATGGGTATGTTCAATACCCAGATCATCGCCCAGAACATGATCGCCGGTGCGGATACCTTCACGCTGCTAGCGATCCCGTTCTTCATCCTGGCAGGTGAGCTGATGAATGCCGGCGGACTTTCGCGGCGCATTATCGACTTCGCGATTGCCTGTGTGGGCCATATCCGTGGCGGCCTCGGCATCGTGGCCATCATGGCGGCCGTCATCATGGCCAGCATTTCCGGTTCGGCTGCCGCCGATACCGCAGCTCTCGCCGCGATCCTTATCCCGATGATGGCGAAGGCGGGCTACAACGTCCCCCGTTCGGCCGGTCTTATTGCAGCGGGTGGCGTGATCGCTCCGGTGATTCCGCCCTCGATGGCTTTTATCGTCTTCGGTGTCGCGGCAAACGTATCCATCACCCAGCTGTTCATGGCGGGAATCGTGCCCGGCCTTCTTATGGGCATAGCGCTCGTGATCACCTGGCTCATCGTCGTTCGTAAAGACAATGTCCAGGCCCTGCCTCCGGCACCCGCCAAGGAGCGAATTCGGGCGACTGGCCGAGCCCTGTGGGCACTCGGCATGCCGGTGATCATCCTTGGTGGCATCAAGATGGGGGTCGTCACCCCGACCGAAGCAGCAGTGGTCGCTGCAGCCTATGCCCTCTTCGTGGGAATGGTGATCTATCGCGAGTTGACGCCCGCGGAACTCCCGCGCGTGATCCTGCAGGCCGCAAAGACAACTGCGGTCATCATGTTCCTGGTCTGCGCCGCTCTGGTCTCGTCGTGGCTTATCACGGCTGCAAACATTCCTTCGGAGATCACCGGGTTCATAGAGCCGCTCATCGACCGACCGATGCTGCTGATGTTCGTGATTATGCTGGTCGTCCTGGTTGTCGGCACCGCGCTCGACCTGACGCCAACCATCCTGATCCTGACGCCTGTCTTGATGCCGATCATCAAGCAGGCCGGCATCGACCCCGTTTATTTCGGTGTCCTGTTCATCATGAATACCTGTATCGGCCTGCTCACTCCGCCAGTCGGGGTGGTCTTGAACGTCGTAAGCGGCGTCGGGCGAGTGCCGCTTGGGAAGGTAACCGTAGGCGTGTGGCCATTCCTGGTCGCGCAGGTCGCCGTTCTTTTCCTGCTCGTCCTGTTCCCCGATATCGTCCTCGTGCCCGCACGTTGGCTCTACTGATCCGCAACCCTCAGCAACTTATCCAAGGGAGGATACTATGAGGAAAATGCTTCTTGCCACGACTGCCATCGCTTTCGGTCTCTCGGCCGCAGCTCCGGCTTTCGCGGAGTTCAACGAACGTAATATCCGCGTTTCGAACGGCATCAACGAAGACCATCCGGTTGGCAACGGCATCAAGGCCATGCAGGCCTGCCTCGACGAAAAGTCCGGCGGTAAGCTGAAGCTGACTGCTTTCTGGGGTGGCGCTCTCGGTGGTGACCTCCAGGCAACTCAGGCTCTGCGCTCCGGCGTCCAGGAAGCCGTTGTAACCTCGTCCTCGCCCCTCGTCGGCATCATCCCGGCTCTCGGCGTGTTCGACCTGCCCTTCCTCTTCGCAAGCCCTGAGGAAGCCTATCAGGTCCTCGACGGCGATTTCGGCGACATGATGAGCCAGAAGCTCGAAGAAGCCGGCCTCGTGAACCTCGGTTACTGGGAAAACGGGTTCCGTAACCTGTCGAACTCGGTTCGTCCGGTAACGAAGTGGGAAGATTTCGAGGGCCTGAAGGTCCGCGTGATGCAGAATGACATCTTCCTCGACACCTTCCAGAACCTCGGTGCGAACGCGACGCCGATGTCCTTCGGCGAAGTTTTCTCGGCGCTGGAAACCAAGGCGATCGACGCGCAGGAAAACCCCTACGTGACGATCGACACTTCGAAGTTCTACGAAGTGCAGAAGTACATCACCGAAACGAACCACGCCTACACGCCGTTCCTCTTCCTGTTCTCGAAGGCAATCTTCGACACCTACACGCCTGAAGAGCAGGCAGCCCTGCGCGAATGCGCAACGGTTGGCCGCGACGAAGAGCGCAAGGTGATCCAGGAGCTCAACAAGAAGTCCCTGGAGAAGATCAAGGAAGCTGGTCTGGAAGTGAATACGCTCTCGCCGGAAGAGCAGGCCCGCATCCGCGAGAAGTCGATGGTCGTCTATGAAAAGCACAAGGCAACCATCGGTGCCGACGTCGTTGACGGAATCCTGGCGAAGCTCCAGGAAATCCGCAACTAAGCGGACCTGACAGGCCGCATTCCGGGCGGCCCTTTCTTCGAAGCCCACAGTCCTCGCGACTGTGGGCTTTTTTCATTCCGCACAGGGGCATTGGCACCGCTGGCGCGGAGCATCTCAGGTATCGGCAGCTCTACGTGCGGGCAGAGAAAAAGGCCGCCCCATGGGGACGGCCTCGACAACTGCGCCAACTGGAAAGGAGATCAGGCGATCTCCAGGGGCTCCGCCTCCGACCGCTTCTTCACCATCTGTTCCCGGATGAAGATGAAGAGACCGGACGCAATGATAAGCACGGCACCTATCATCATCGTCAGGCGGGGCGTGTCGCCGAAGAACATCCAGCCGAAGATGACCGCGTAGAGCAGGAGCGTGTACTGCAGCGGGGCGACGGTAGCTGCATCGGACATCTTGAGCGCGCGGTTAACGAGCATGTGTGCGGACATCGCCACGACCCCCAGCAGGCAGAGCAGGAAGACATCCGTCGCGGACTGGATCGGGGACCAGTCGAACGGCGCGAAGATCAGTCCCGCAATGCCCGCGGCCCCGGTCTGGAACAGCACGAGGGTCGTGTCGGGCGTGCCACGCAGGAAGCGTCCGGAAATCATCATGAAAGCGAAGGCAGCGCTGCCGATGATGGAGATGATCGCCGGCAGGCTGAACATGGCGCTCGACGGCTCCAGCGCGATGATGACGCCGATGAAGCCGACGGCGATTGCCGTCCACCGGCGCCAGCCGACGCTTTCGCCCAGCAGCAGCGGAGAAAGTGCTGCGACGTAGATCGGGGCCGCGAGCCAGAACGTCATCACGTCGGCGAGCGGCAGATACATGACGGCGTAGTAGAAGCAGAATACCTCCCCCGTCGAGAAGATTACGCGGGCAAGCTGCATGCCCTTTCGTTCGGCGCCAACGATGGGAGCAAGCCCCGCCTTCCACAGCAGCGGCGAGAGAATGAGAAGCGCAGCCACGCTGCGGATGAGGATGACCTGTCCCAGCCCGTAGGAAGCCACCAGCCATTTGCCCATCGCGTCGTTAAGCGCAAACAGCAGCATTCCGAGCAACATGACCAACGGCCCTGCTGCAGACGAGACTCCGATACCGGCCGCAGCCGAAGTGATCTTCGTCATTATTCCTCCCAAAAATGATGTGTCAGATGGTTGACGCGTCCGAGAACCGACGGCTGACCGTGAAGGCCTTGTCGAGCTCCGGATGCAATTCCATGCCGAGGCCGGGGCCGGGCGGCACCGTGATCATGCCGTTCTTCACTTCCGGCAGGGCCGTCACCAGATCCCTGTACCAGGTCTTGTAGAACGCGCGGACGCTTTCCTGGACGAGTGCGTTCGGCGCGTTGAGCGACAGGTGGGTCGAAGCGCACAGAACCACCGGGCCGGTACAGTCGTGCGGCGCCACGGGAAGGTGCCAGGCTTCCGCCATGGATGCGACTTTCCGGGCTTCCGAAAGGCCTCCGCACCAGGAAATGTCGAGCATGACAATCCCTGCGGCTCCCGTTTCCAGGTAATCGCGAAAACCCCAGCGGGTCGCCAGGGTTTCGGAGGCCGAAATCGGTGCCGGCGAAACGTCCGCATAGCGTTTCAGGCTGGACAGGCTGTCCATCTTGATCGGGTCTTCATGCCAGAAGGTCTGGTAGGGGGTGAGCGCCTTGGCGATCTGCATCGCCGGCAAAAGCTGCCACATCGAGTGGAATTCCACCATGATGTCGATCTTGTCGCCGACGGCCTTGCGGATCTTCTCGAAAGGCTCAAGGGCGAGCTTAAGGTCGGGCATTGAAATATACTGGCCGCGCGTCTTCTCCGCCGCCGCATCGAAAGGCCAGATCTTCATCGCCGTAATGCCGTCGGCGAGAAGTGATTCCGCCAGTTCGTCGGCTCGGTGGAGGAAGCCGTTGAGGTCGTCATAGTCAGTGCCGCCGGCAAGACCGTAGTTCGCCGTCGTCTGGCCGGTGCTCTTCTTTATGTACTCGGTGCCGGCGCAGGTGTTGTAGGTGCGTATTTCCTTGCGGCTGAACCCGCCGAGCAACTGGGCGATCGGCTGGTTCGTCGCCTTGCCGAAGATATCCCACAGCGCGATGTCGAAGGCCGAATTGCCGCGAACCTCGGCGCCGGAAGAGCGAAAGCCGATATAACCGACTAGTTCGCTGGCAAGCAGGTCGATCTGCAGCGGGTCACGGCCGAGGACGCGTGGTGCCACGTATTCGTGCAGGTAGCTTTCCACCGTCTCCGCGCCGAAAAAAGTTTCGCCGAGGCCGGTTATGCCCTCATCCGTGTGCACGAGGACCCAGAGGAGATTGCTGCGTTCCTCGATGCGGACCGTTTCGAGCCTGGTGATCTTCATGATGATTTCCTGTTCACGCGAGGCGTGCTTAGTTCGACAGAGCGGCGTCGTAGGCGGCGATCGTACGCTGTGCCCGCTCGAGAACTTCAGCAGCACTCATCCCCGTCTTGTAGAGACTGGAGCCGAGACCGAAGGCCGTGATGCCGGCCTCAACATATTCTGCGAAGTTCTTCTCCGAGACGCCGCCCACCGCGGCGATGGTCAGATCCTTCGGCAGGACCGCCCTGATCGCGGTAATACCGGAAGGACCGAGCACGCTGGCGGGGAAGAATTTCAGGCCCGTCGCTCCAGCGGCAGCGGCGGCGAGCGCTTCTGTCGGGGTAAAGACCCCGGGGAGTGTCACCATGCCCCGCGCTGCCGCGGCCTGGATCACGGCAGGGTCGACATTCGGGCTGACCATCAGCCTGCCGCCGGCACCTTCAAGCCGTGCCACGTCCTCAACCTTCAGGACCGTGCCCGCGCCGATCAGGCAGCCTGCAGGCGCCAGCCTGGCGGCGATCTCGATCGACCGGAAAGGATCGGGCGAGTTCAGCGGAATTTCGATGGCCGTGAAACCGGCCTCGATAAGGCTGCCCACGACCGATTCTGCTTCCTCCGGCTTCAGACCTCTCAGGATTGCGACCAGCGGGTAGGCCATGTCAGGGAAGGGAATGCGCGTCATCGGGGTGTCCTTTACGGATGAATGGGCAGGATCTGACGCGCTGCGGCAGACAGCCCGGTACGGACAGCCTCGTCCGCATCGATTGTGGTGAACGGTAGCGAGAGGGTCGAGAAGGCACCCTCGTAAAGGCCCCGGAGCCGCCCGGAAGCGACGAGGCGGATCGAGGCGGGCCTCGACCCGGACGATGAAAGACCGCCAGCGATCTCGGCCCCGATCAGCGTCCCCGACAGGCGGGCCGCGGAATCGGTCGGAGCCAGTCCGGCAAGCAGCATGCCGGAGCGGACCGTGAAGAGGAGGTTGGTAAGGCGCTGCGGCGCTTCGAAGGCGGTCCGCACCGCCTCGGTGAACGCGGGTCGATCGCCGGCGAAGGGCTCTGCGTCCGCGAGCGAATGCGAAAGCACGGAATGCTTCGAGACGACGTCGAAAAGCTCACCGGTCATGTAGGTAGAGAAGCCCTTCACCGTCTCGCCGCTCACCCGCACCCATTTGGAATGCGTGCCGGGCATGCAGACCGCCTGGTCGTCGGATTGGCCCGCTCCGTCGAGCGCTCCAAGCAGTTGTGTCTCCTCGCCGCGCATCACGTCGGGAGCGCCTGAATCCCGCTGCGCAAGCCCGGGCAGGATGAAGATCTTGCGGGTTTCCACCGGGGCCCTGACGGCGCCGGACAGGACGGCGGGAAGAAGGGCCGGGACGTCGACATAGCCGGCCTCGATCCAGCCCTGACGGGCTCCTGCCATGCCGCAGACGATCGCCGGCAAATCCGCCCGTGCCCCGGCTGCCTGCAGGTGGTTATCGAGCACGTTGGCGAAGCCGGTTCCCGCGGCGGAGGTCATGCCTTCGCCGCTACGACGCTCGGCGAGCACGTTTCCGGCGGCGTCCATCACCCAGAGGCGGAAGCTGCTGGTGCCCCAGTCGACTGCAGCATAGGCGGGCAGGGTCAAAGCAATCCTCCGTCAATAATCATGGTTTGAGCCGTCATACCGGCCGAGGCCGACGAGGCCAGAAACAGGCAGGGGCCGACAAGATCGGCTTCGGTCAAGGCTCGCTTCAGGCACTGTCGTCCGACGGTCTCGGAAATTCCCTCTTCCGTCAGCCAGAGGCGCCTTTGGCGCTCGGTGACGATCATGCCGGGGAGGATCGCATTCACCCGGATACCCTGAGGCCCGAGGCGACCCGCGAGACTTTTCGTCAGTCCGATTATGCCCGCCTTGGCGGCCGCATAGGAGGGGAGGCCACCCATGTTGAGCAGGTATGAGATCGACGAGAAGTTTATGATCGCAGCGCCGCTTTCCTGGCGGAGAGAGGGAAGCGCGGCCTGGGTCACGAAGAACATCTGCTTCAGATTGACGGCCTGGCTTTCGTCCCAATAGGCTTCCGTGACCTCTTCCACGTCCTGTCGGTCGTCCCAGCCCGCATTGTTGACGAGCACGGACATGGAGCCAAGCAGCGCGGTTGCCTGCCGCACCGCCTCTTGTGCCTGCTCGACGCGTCTCAAATCGGCCCTGACGAAAGTGACCGGATGCTCTGAGCGGCGGGACAAGTCATCCGCCAGTTTCCGGCTCGGTTCCTCGGCAACGTCGATGAATGCGACCTTGGCGCCCTGGGCGGCAAAGCCGGCCGTCAAGGCGGCGCCGATGCCCGAACCGCCGCCGGTTACGAGGACACCCTTTCCGGAAAGATCGGGATGTTGGACAAAAGGTGCGGACAAGGCTGCCCTTCCTGTCGACGCTGCTTGGTCAGTTGGCGCTGTTCTATGCATCCGGTATCCAAAATACAAGAAGCCTCCATCCAGAGGCTTCCTGATCTTTTCACCCGTCTTATCGCCCGCCTCCGGAGGGGCGGCGGATGCGTCAGGCCGCCTTTCCTACCCGCGTGGGCCGAGACGCGTCCCTCGGCGTTCCGGTGATGCGGAAGCGTCCGACCAGCGCCGCCAACCGTCCGCTGATTGCCGAAAGGCTCTCCACGGACGCATTCGCCTCTTCCATCAAGGCGGCATTCTGCTGCGTGATCTGATCCATGCTCCGCACGGCCGAGTTGATTTCCCCGATGCCGGAAGCCTGTTCTTGCGCCGATTGCGTCAGCGACGCGATGTTCTCGTTGATCGAGCCCACCCGCTTGCCGATGGAGCTCAGCGATTCTCCCGTGAGGTTGACCAGATCGACGCCGCGCTTCACGTCCGCGGAGGAGCGATCAATCAATTCCTTGATCTCCTTTGCCGCCGCCGCAGAACGCTGGGCCAGTTCGCGGACTTCCTGGGCGACGACGGCAAAACCCTTGCCCTGTTCGCCGGCGCGCGCGGCCTCGACCCCGGCATTGAGTGCCAGCAAATTGGTCTGGAAGGCGATTTCGTCGATGACGCCGATGATCTGGTTCATCTTCTGCGAGGAGCTTTCGATATCGACCATTGCGGCAATCGCCTCCCTGACGATCTCGCCCGACTTGACCGTCTCGGATTCCGATTCCTGGACGACGGCCTGGACCTCCCGGACCCGCTTGGCAGATTGGCCGGAGATCGTGGTGATCTGTTCCAGCGCCGCTGCGCTCTCCTCGAGCGCGGAAGCCTGATGTTCGGTCCGCTTGGCCATGTTGTCGGTGGCAGATGCTATGCCATCGACCTCCGCGCGGACCTCCTCGACGGATCGGTTGATCTCCTGCATGGCAGCCTCAAGGGCCGCTACCGACTCGTTGAAATTCATCTTCAGGGGGTCGAAGCTGGGAGCAAGCTGTTCCCGTACCTCAGAGGTGAGGTCGCCTTCTGCGAGCTTCGAAAGAACTGCGGCGAGCGCCGAGAGGGCGGTATCCTGTTCGGCCTTGGTGGCCTGGCGTTGAGCTTCCAGTCTGTTGCGCTCCTCCGTCAGGGCATCGAGATAGACGGTGATCGCGTAATCCATATCGACCAGGGCAGCCTTGGTGACGGCCGCAAGGTCGTTCGTCAGCTTCTCGGCCTTGCGACCGTGCAGGAAGCCCTTCAGTTCCTCATGAACGACCGCCTTGATGATCTGTTCGAGGATGAGTGCATAGCCGCCGATATACCAGCGGGGCTCCAGGCCGATGCGGGCGTGGGTCTTCCCCACGCTCGTCACGCCATCGACGTAATCGTCTCGGTACTTCCCGGAGGCGATCAGGCCCCAGTGCTTTTCCTGCCGGGACTTAGCATGCGTGACGTGAGACTTGTCCTTGAAGAACCGGGCCGTATGCGGGTGACGGGTGATCTTCTCATAGAAGGTGTCGAGTGCGCCACCCAGTACCCGGCTGATGAGCGGCTGGATGCCGGAGAGGCTGCGCAACTGCGCGGCGTCGAGACCGACGAACTGCAGTCTGTCCTGGAGATCGGTTGATGTGCGGTGGTCTTGCATGAGGCCTCTGCCGGATTTTTTTTGTTATGCGCCATCGAGGCGGTTCCCGTTACATTTGGCAAGGTGTGATTAATTTAGTGTTAGCGACTGGTTACCGAACAGGCAGAGTTCGGAGCGATTGATGAAAGTCGATGCAGCCGGATTCCCGGGTCCGAGAACGTGCTGATCCGGGCTCTCAGAGTTTAGGTTTTGTGAAGGAAGTCACGCCAAGCTGGTGTCTCAGTACGAATCGTTCCAGTTTGACGAGTAGACATGGCCCTCCTTCAATTCCCGTCTCATCGCCGCGCAGCCGACATCCGCCGATGCGCAGCGACCCTTCGCGACCTCCACGGTGAGAAAGCGAACCAGTTCTGGCGCACCGAAATGTCCCGATTTGTGGCAGCCCTTCGCCAGGTCGGCGCGTGCGAAGCGGAAATATCGCATCAGGCGCAATCGTTCATGAATGCGGTCCAGCTTGAGCTGCAGGCGGGCTTCGCCAGCGAATCCATGGGATAAAATCACCACGTCGGGAGTAGCGGTCTTCGGCCGCCTCTCGATGAGCGCGGTATTCGCCGGCGCGACCCGGCCCGTCGGTCCGTCGCTACCGGGTTACTCGGAGCGATACTCGCTTATACGCTTCGCAGGTTCGCAGGCTTCCTGACCGGCGGGTGGCGCAGCTGCCACTCCTTGGCGAACGTCATGAGATCGGCAGACGACATCGGGCGCGCGAACGCGTAGCCCTGCAAGGTCTGGCAACCCAGTTCCCTCAGAATCTCCGCATGGGTCATCGTCTCGACGCCCTCGGCAACGATGCCGATTCCGAGCGAGCGTCCGATCTCGATGATCGAGGCCACCAGTCGCCGCTGAGATTCGGAAACGTCGATCGGCGCGACCAGCTTCCGGTCGATCTTCAGGCGGTGCGGTGCAAGTTCCAGCAAGCTCACGATGGACGCATGTCCGGAGCCGAAATCGTCGATTTCCACCTGGACGCCGCGCTCCTTGAGCTGGCGTATGGCGGCCTTCAGGTCTTCTTCCTGATCCTCGAACGAAATCGATTCCAGCAGTTCGAAGGCAAGCGTGTGGGTCTCGATCGGCAGCGACTCCAGCATACCCAGAAGCGTTGGATCTTTCAGCCGCTGTGCGGAGATGTTTACCGAAAGCTTCGGAATATCGATGCCCTGGGTGCGCCAGCGGGTCATCTGGAACAGCGATTTCTCAAGGATCAGCCTGTCGATCTCGGCCACCCGGCCAAGAGCTTCGGCGACTTCGAGAAACTTGTCGGGGGTCAAGATGCCCTTGGTAGCATGGTCCCAGCGGGCGAGGGCCTCGACGCCGTTGATCGCAAGCGTCTGGGCGTCGAACTGCGGCTGGAAGAAGGGAATGAACGCATCGCATTCGAGGGCTCTCAGCAACTCGTCCGCCGTTCGCTTCGTTTCGATCGTGACCGCCCGCAGGTCGTCCGAGAAAATCTCGACGCGATTGCGTCCCTTCTTCTTGGCCTCGTAGAGAGCGATATCGGCGTTCATCAAGAGCTGGGACGGCGTCTCGCCGGCCATGGTCTGGCATGCGATGCCCGCGCTGCAGCCGATACGGATTTCCTGGCCCTCGATTTCGATCGGGCGCGCCAGCCTCAAGACGATCTCCAGGGCAACCTCCTGCGCCCGAGGAGCCGGGTCCGGGCCGCATGTCACAACGACGAACTCGTCGCCGCCAATTCGCGATATGACCTCTTCCGGTCCGATAATTTCGCGCAGGCGCCCGGTCGCGACCTTCAATACCTCGTCGCCCGTACCGTGCCCCAGCGTGTCGTTGACATGCTTGAAGTGGTCCAGATCGATGTGAATGAAAGCAAGTTTCTGGGAAAGGTCGGACGTATCAGCCGTGACCATGAACTGGTCGAGAAACCGCCTGTTGGGCAGGCCCGTCAGTGCGTCGTGCAGGGATTGATGTTCGAGGATGCGGCGGGTTGTCCTCAGCTGCCGGTTCTGTTCCTCGGCCTTCGCCTGAGCCGTCCGCAACTCGACCTGCATGGCGACGTCATCGGTGACATCCCAGTTCGCGCCGACCACGCGCTTCGTGCCATCCGCCGCGTTCTCGACCGCGCCATGCGCGCGAATGTGCCGGATCTCTCCCGAAGGCAGGACGATCCGGAAATCCTTCAGATAGGGGATCTGGTGTTCGACGGAGCCTTGGAATGCGGCTTTGGCCTCGGCCAGGTCATCGGGGTGAATCTTGTCCGCCCAATCCTGGAACGATCCCCGGTTGTTTTCGTGCGGCTGGCCATAGAGGTCGCACATATAGGAGTCCCACAGCAGGCTGTCGGTGTCGGGGTGGTATTCCCAGACGCCGATCCTGGAGGCCTCCAGCGCCAGTTGCAGCCGGCGGGACAAGACTTCCAGGCGCTCTTCACGTTCCCTCAGCAGGAGGTGGCTTCGGTTTCGCTGCTGCATCAAGAGGCCAGCCCAGACAAGCGGTGCAACCACGAAGAAGGAGGCAAGTGCCGCGAACATTCGGAACCTGGCCATATCGGCCGGCTCGTGGGTCCAGCCGCCTTTGGGAACGGCCGCGAGATACCAGCTGTCGTATCCGAGATCGATGGCGGCCGTCACCGGGTCTTGCGAAAGCAGGTCCGCCCGACCGAAGAAGACATCACTGCCTTGCGGTACCGGGCGGCGCGAGATTGCGATTTCGAGCGTCTGTGATGGCGAATTGAGGTTACTGTCCAGGTAGAGCCGGTCGAGGTCGATAACCGCGGAAACGACCCCCCAGAAGCGGTTGGAGCTCAGCGAGAACACGGGATAGCGAGCGATCAGCCCTCGCCCACCCTGCACGAGCGCGACAGGACCGGTGATCATGACCGTACGACGGGCGACCGCCTCCGCCGCCGGGTCGCGCTGAGAAGGCGTCTCCATGTAATCGAGGCCGATGGCCGTCTTGTTCAGATCCTCAGGGTAGGTCATGCGGATCACGAAGTCCGGCGCGCCCGCTACGCTGCTAAGCTGGGACGGGACGGCGAAGATCCGTTCCGCGATCGTCGAGAACCGCTGCTGGCTCATATGCGGATCGGCTGCGACAGCGGTAACAAGGCCGTGCACGAGATTGACGTTGCCACGGACATTGGTCTCAAGTCTCGAGACGGTGTCGGCCAGTTGCTGCGATGCCTTTGCGCGCTGGTTTTCGCGATGATGCGCGAGCCGGTCGGAATCGGAGCGCGCGAAGCCGATCAGTACTGTCGTGATCGCCAGCAGGGCCGGGACATAGTAAGTCCACCCCGATCGTTTGCGGGGTGTGTGGTGGGGGCGATGGGTAGGCCATAAATGCATAGGCTGAATCCGGCAGTTGATCTGCAATTTCCCCGATAAACTTTAAGATATTCTATCGCCTCCATGCCAAGGAGCGCGGACCGGAGCCGCTCGACCTGCGCCATGCCCAGGAATGGCCGCGCGCTCCCGTCGGCTAAGCGATCAGGAGGAAGAGGCGGTCTGGACGGGGTTATTGCCGGCGTCCATGGCTTCCCGCTCCAGGGCAGCGAGGGCCTTTTCGATGGTCGCCTCGAAGCGAACCATGGGGGGCCGGATCCCCTGCGCGCGCAGTTCTTCACGGAGCCCATCGGTCGTGCCTGTCAGCATGATGGTCAGTCCTCTCCTGTGAGCCTTGTGAGCGAGATTCTCAATCGTGTTGGCTGCGGTGGAATCGATGAAGGGGACGGCTTCGAGATCGATGATCAGCGCACGGTGACGATCGGAGATACGATCGAGGACAGCGCCGATCGAGGCTGCGGCGCCGAAGAAGAAGGCCCCAGAGATACGATAGATCATGATGTCCGGATCGCTCGCGACCGCCTTGTCATAGGCAACCCCTGCCGCCTTGCCGCTATCGGCCTCGTCTTCCGCGACGAACGGAGGATGGGCATGGACCGCCGTGGTCTGCGACATGCGGTGGATGAAAAGCGCCGAACCGAGGGCAAAGCCGGCGACGATCGCTTCCGTCAGGTCACGGAAGATGGTCAGCAGGAACGTGACAAGCAGAACGGCCGCGTCTCCCCTGCTCGCGGTAATCAGAATCCAGAATGCCTGCTTCTCGAACATATTCCAGGCCACGACCGCAAGCACGCCTGCGAGGCTTGCCAAAGGGATATAGCTCGCCAGCGGCGCTGCAATCAGGATGAACATCAGAAGGAAAACCGCGTGCAGCATTCCTGCGACCGGTCCATGAGCGCCTGAGCGAACATTGGTGGCGGTGCGGGCGATCGTGCCCGTCACGCAGAAGCCGCCGAAGAGAGCGGAGCCGACATTCGCGACGCCCTGGCCTACGAGTTCGCAGTTGGACCGGTGTCGCCGCCCCGTCATGCCGTCCGCCACGACCGCGGACAGGAGGGACTCGATGGAACCTAGAAGGGCGAATGCAAAGGCCGAGGGCAGCACGGCGAGGATCTTCTCGATCGTGATCTCCGGAAGGTCGGGGACCGGCAGCGAGCCCGGTATCCCTCCGAATGCGCTGCCGATCGTGCTGACCGGCAGCGACAGGAAGGCTGCCGCGGCCGTGGTTCCGGCTACCGCTATCAGGAGGCCCGGCCAGTGCGGTCGCCACCGCTTCAGTGCCACGATGACAATGACGGTGGAGGCTGAAAGGGCGATCGTGGCCGGACTTGCCGTCGGCAGGTTCTCCCAGAGAACGGGAAGTTTCTGCAGCAGGGCTCCCGGTTCGGGGACCGAAAGGCTGAGCCCGAGTAGTTCCTTGATCTGGCTTGCGAAAATGACCATGGCTATCCCCGCCGTGAACCCCACGGTCACCGGGTAGGGGATGAACTTGATATAGGTGCCAAGGCGAAGGAGGCCGATCAGCGCGAGGATCAGGCCGGAGATGAAGGTCGCCAGGATCAGCCCATCCATTCCGTGCGCCTGCACCGTCGCCGCGACCAGCACGATGAAGGCACCCGCCGGGCCGCCGATCTGGAACCGGCTGCCTCCAAGTGCGGATACCAGGAAGCCCCCGACGATCGCGGTGTAGAGGCCCTGCGCAGGCGAGGCGCCCGACGCGATGGCAATCGCCATCGAAAGCGGCAGGGCGACGATGGCGACCGTCAGGCCGGCCAGGGCGTCGGCGCGGAGGTGCTCAAGGCGGTAGCCTTCCCGAAGGACCGTGAGGAGCTTTGGCGTGAACAGTTCTGAGAAGGATGGTTCTGCTGATCGGATTGTCGTCACCGGCTGCGTCATTCGTCCTGCGACCTTCGCGATGTTGTCGATCGTCCGCGGTGATTTTCCTACCGACCGTATTCATTCCGCAACGGGACCCGCGTGCCGGCAGGCGTCCGGCCCGTCAGTTGTTCTATTGCTATACCAGTCAGCGTTGCGGCGAGATTGCAACTGCTACCAAAGTAGCGCCGCAATGCGGGACGTCGGAAAATGACGGCTTACCGATCACGTTCCGCAAAGGGTCAGGAAGGCGACGCCGAAGAAAGTGAATGGCGTTGCCACCGCGGCGCCAAGCCAGACATAACGCGAGACCTCGCGGGTGAATTCCGTGGTTTCGTCGGGCTTTTCCGCAGCCCGTCGCCCTGCCCGCTTGTTCCAGCACAGAAGCGTCACGGCGGCGGTACCGAAGGCGGCAAGGATCATCAGGGCCCATCGCAACATCGAATGGGTGTAAGCCAGCGACGAAGCACCGTTCCCGGCCAGATGACAGCCCGTGGCCTGGACGCCGTAGAGCAGCACAAACAGAGTTGCCCAGAGCACGAAGCCCGCCATGATCGAGAGGAGCGGGGACGTGCTCATTCGGATGACCCTCCGAGAAGTGTGGCCAGCAGAATGGGAAAGGCCAGCGCGGTCACGCCGACTGCGGCGCTGTAGCCATGCCACAATTGGCCGATGCGGAGATCGACAAGCCTCCTGGAGGAAACATAACCGTTCCTGACGCGGAAAAGGCCAAAGGAAGAAAGAAGCACGCCGACGCCGCTGTGCAGGGCCGCAAAGGCGAGGACGACGAAGACGCTTGCCACGGCGGCGTGCGCCTGGACCTGCGGCCATGTGATCAGCAGGAGCCAGCCGAACAGCGTGAGGGCGACGAGATGGCAAAGCAGGTTCATCACAAGCAGACCTGCCGCATCGGGTCCCGACCGAACCGCCCTAGTCCCCGTCCATAGGCTGATCGTCAGGGCGACGCCCGCAAGAACAGCGACGAAGGAGGGGTAGCGCGGCATCTCCACCGGCGGCCAGCCGGGAGCGGATATCCAGAGGAACAGTGCGCCGAACAGGAGGGCGATGAAGGCGGTCGCATCCGCGATAAGGGCGAGCGCCATCGCCCACCATGAAGGGGGACGCGAGACCTGCATATGCGGGGGCAGGACAAGACCATGGCCAACGTCGAGATCGCCCAGGTCTTCCCTCTCAGCCGTGTCGCCTGTCCAAAGAAGGAACAGGGCAGCGACCAGAGCGAGCGACAGGGGTGCAATCCAGTAGAACTTGAACAGGAGCGCCAGGAAGAAGCTCCCCGTGGCAAGGGCCGTCATGAACGGCAGAAATGTCTGACGCGGCAGCCGGACGACATGCTCGGCACGGCCTGTGGTGATGTCGACAGCCAGCAGTTCCATGCGTCCGTCCCTCGGCATGCCGAGATAGCCCTCGCCGGCGGCCAGTTGCGGTCCCAGATGATCAGGGTCGAGAAGGTCTGCGCGGCGGTCGATGGAGGGAAGGGATGCGAAGTTATAGGAGGGCGGTGGTGTCGGCATCGCCCACTCCAGGGTTCCCGCCTTCCAGGGATTGCGACGATAGCGGGTTCCGAACCGGAAGAGCAGGATGAAATCCAGCGCGATGAGGGCAAAGCCCATCGTCATCACGAAACTCCCCATCGAGGAGATGAAGTTCAAGGTCTCCCAGCCCGATTCCGGCGGGTATTCGAAGACCCGACGGGGCATGCCGCGCAGGCCCGTCAGGTGCATCATGAAGAAGGTCACGTTGAAGCCGATGAACACCATCCAGAAGGCTGCATGGGATAGATGCTGGAGGGGCTGCCGGCCGCTGATGTGCGGCAGCCAGTAGTAGGCCGCGGCAAGCATGGGGAAGACAAAGCCGCCGACCAGCACATAGTGCAGGTGGGCGACTACGAAATGGGTGTCATGGGCCTGCCAGTCGAAGGGCACCATGGCCAGCATGATGCCCGTCAGACCGCCGATCACGAACACGAAGAAGAAGCCGAAGATGTGCAGCATCGGCACCGAAAAGCGCGGGTGGCCATGGCTGATCGTCGCAAGCCAGGCAAAGATCTGGATGGCGGTCGGCACGGCAACCATCGCGCTTGCGGCAGAGAAGAAGGAAAGCGCCACGTGGGGAATTCCCACGGTATACATATGATGGACCCAAAGCCCGAAGGAGAGGAAGGCCATCGAGACCAGTGCCGCGATGATGATCCGGTAACCGGCAAGCGGAGTGCCGGCGAAGACGGGGAGGATGGTGGAAATCGCGCCCGCGGCCGGCAGGAAGATGATGTAGACCTCCGGATGCCCGAACAGCCAGAACAGATGTTGCCAGAGCAGCGGATCGCCGCCGCGCGTGGGATCGAAGAAGGGCAGCCCGAACGCCCGCTCAAGCTCGAGGAGAATGGATCCGAGGATGAGGGGCGGGAATCCCACAAGCATCATCGTTGCGACAACGAGCATATACCAGGCGAGGATCGGCATCTTGTCGAGCGACATGCCGGGGGCGCGCAACTTGAGGATCGACACGATGAGCTCGATCGCCGCCGAGAGGGCGGAGATCTCGACGAAGGTGACGCCGAGCAGCCAGACGTCGGAGTTGATGCCGGGTGAAAACGTCCCCGAGGATAGCGGCGTATACATGAACCAGCCGCTGTCCGGCGCAACCCCTCCGATAAGCGCCGCAATCAGCATCGTACCGCCGAACAGGTAACACCAGTAGCCGTAGGCGGACATGCGGGGGAAGGCGAGGTCCCTGGTTCCCAGGAGCTTGGGCAGAAGATACATCGCGCCACCTTCGAAGAAGGGAATGGCGAAAAGAAACATCATCACCGTGCCGTGCATGGTGAAGACCTGCGCATACTGCTCGGCATCCATGAACGCGCTCTCGGAGGAGGCGAGCTGCGTACGGATCAGCATGGCCAGCAGGCCACCGATAGCGAAGAAGATCAGTGCCGTGAGCATGAAGCGCTTGCCCACTATATTGTGGTTGACCGCCGTGAGTTGCGCCCATCCGGGCGGCGTCCCCCAGATCCGATCGAGAGCCTTGTGGAGGGCAACGGGAGAAAGGTCGGGCTGTCTGTTCTCCGTCATTTTGTCTCCTGCCGGATGATGGCTGCCGCGTAGTCTTCCTTCGCGTGCGCCTCGACGACGAACCGCATGCCGGCATGCCCGACGCCGCAATATTCCGCGCACTGTCCGCCGAAGCGTCCGGGGCGGTCCGCCCGTATGCGGAGAAATGTCGTGTGGCCGGGGATGGCGTCGATCTTGCCGCCCAGGCGCGGTATCCAAAGACTGTGGATCACATCGTCGCTGGTTACCGCGATTTCGATGGTTGCTCCGGCCGGGATGTGAAGGACATCTTCCGTTGCCATTGCCTGCGAGTTGTCCGGATATCGAAATACCCATGCCCACCGCGTTGCCTGCGCCTCGATCCTGACGGTGTCCCCTGGACGCTCTGCGCCGCCTCGCAGGAGGTATTCACCCTGCCAGAAGGCGTAGAAGGTGAGCGCGAAGAGAATGGGGAGCGGCAGGGCAAGCCCGCCACCGGCGATCCACGACCGCACGGACAGGCGCCTTCCGAAGTTCGGCACGAAGAGCGTCGCAAGGAAGAGACCGACCACGAACAAGAAAAGCATCGCCGAGGCGACGAGCATCACCCACCAGAGCCGCGCGATGGAGGCGGCGGACGGTCCTGCAGGATCGAGTGCAGAAAGATCCCCGGTGCACCCCGACAGACCGGCAATGGCGGCAAGCGAGACCGGGTAGCGGAACCATCGGCACGACCGCCGGATTAACGCCGCAAAAGGAGAACGCGGATGGATGAGACGGAAGACAGTGCCAACCCGGTGATCTCCAAGCTGGAGGAGAAGGACGTCAGTTCCGCGGTCGCCGTCGCCGGTCATCCTCTCCATGCGATGAGCGTGCATTTTCCGATCGCCCTGGTCTTCATTACGCTCGCCATCGACCTGCTGTACTGGTGGTCCGGAGATCCCTTCTGGCTCAGGGCCGGCATGTGGTCGACCGGTGGCGCCTTCTTTTCGGGGATGGCAGCCGGGGCCGTCGGCACCGTGGAATTGCTGTCGGTCGCCGGGATACGCGAGCGCGTCGCAAGTTGGGCCCATGCGATCGCGGCGATGATGCTGATCGCCCTTGCCGGCCTCAACTGGGGCCTGCGCGTCACCGACAGCGCGGACGTCCTGCCACACGGCATCCTCGTTTCGGCATTGGCGGCGGTCATGACGGGCATGGCTGGCTGGCATGGCGGAAAGCTGATCTTCGATCATGGCATCGGGCTCATGGTAACGGCCAAGGACTGAGCGTCCGGACGAGCTCCCGCAGCCCTCCCGGTCGAAGGATGTCCGCGTCCAGTTCAACGCTGAAGACCGGTTTTGCCAGGACGACGAAGAGGATGATCACCACCACCACACAGGTCGCTGCCGTGGCAAATACGAACCGCCAGACCGGATAGACCTCTCCCTCCCGGAAAAGCCGGATGATGACGAGCCCGGTCAGGACGTGAAGGACGACAAGCACGGCGACGAAGAAGAGCTTCACCGAAAACCATCCGGCGAATGTCTGCTGCCCGAAGATCAGGGCGATGCCGCTTCCCACGGCGATGAAGGCTGCGGGCGAGATGACCGCGATATAGCTGAAGCGGACGATCATTTGCAGTTGGTAGAGGGCATGGTCGTCCCGTACATGTGCCCGCTGCACATAAAGTGCGGGGAGACTGACCAGGCCTCCCGCCCAGATCGCGATCGCGGCTATGTGGAGAAATTTCAACGCGGCGATCATCGTCCGCTCCGGACGGAGAGTGAACCAGATGGCACGTATCGCGCCGATCCCACCTTTGTGGGTTTCGAGGCCGGCCCCCGCGCCCCGATCTGAACTGTCGTCCTTGCTGCAATCCCCATGAGAAATGATGTAGCGCTCCGGCTGAAAGCTTCCAGGGCATCTTGGGGCGCCGGTCCTGCACGCAGCAGGACGAAGGCTTTCGATCGCAGACGGGACACATCTTGATTGCCGTCAACGCATCCCGGCCGCGATCAGGATAGGATTTCGGGCGGCAGACAACCCGTTCGAGATCGGAGACGAGGCATGAAACACCGCAGCGATCCTGACCCGGTGCCACTGGAAATCGCCGCCGAGAAAGTCTGTTTCCTGATCATCAAGGCGAGGGAATTCGACGTCAAGGAGGAGCAAGCGGATCCGGACTCCGGCTCCAACGCCACCGACGATGAGGAAATCGACGTTCTCGAGGAGAGCGCGGACGATCCGGTCGAGCAGGAACTGCGCTCGCTGATCAACGATCTGTCGGTCGACGAGCAGATCGATCTCGTCGCGATCTGCTGGCTCGGCCGCGATGAGGGTGATGTGGCTGACTGGACGGACATCCGTTCGCAGGCGGCCGAAGCCCACAATCGCCGGACGGCCAGCTACCTGCTTGGTGACCCGCTGCTCGCGGATCATCTCGCCGAGGGTCTGGCGACCCTGGGATACTCCTGCGAGGATGTGGATCGCGAGTATCTTTGACACGGAAAGACGGGCGGCGGTTCACGACCGTCGCGTCCGTGGGGAGGGCAGCGCGGTGTTCACTGACCGAAACGACGCCGGCAGACAGCTGGGGGCCGCCTTGCTCCCCTATGCCGGTACGCCCGTCGTCCTCTTCGCTCTTGCCCGGGGAGGCGTCCCCGTTGCTCTCGAAGCGGCAAGGGTTCTCGGCGCGCCGCTGCAATTGGAGTTGGTGCGCAAGGTCGGGCTCCCCTCCCCTGAGTTGGCGATGGGAGCCGTGATGGACGGTTATCCACCGGCGGTCGTCCGGAACGAAAACGTTATCTCGCGCCAGCGGATATCGGAGCAGCAATTCGGGGAATGCCTGCAGCGCGAGCTTGAGGAGATCCAGCGCCGTCGTCGTCTCTATCTCATGGACGATGACTCGTACGACCTCCGCGGCAAGACGGCGATAGTCATTGATGATGGTCTTGCGACGGGTGCCACCATGCGGGCGGCCATCAAGGGCCTGCGGGCGCGGCAGCCGGAGAGGATCGTGGTCGCCGTCCCTGTCTCGGCGCCGGACATCCTCCCTGTGATGCATCGCGAGGCCGACGAGGTAGTATGCCTCGAAACCCCATCCGACTTCGGTGCGGTCGGTATGTACTACCGCCACTTCCCGCAGTTGACCGACCAGGAAGTGCTGGAGGCGCTGCGACAGGCTAGGGACTTCAGCCGAGGTGGGTGACCGCCCTTCGGGTCGGTACGGAATACGTCGCGGCTTCGGAACGCCGGCGATGCCGATGTCCTCAAATCGACAGGTTACGCCCGGCAAGTAAATGCCGGGCGTGCTTGCCTCAGATGACGCCGAGAGCGTCCATCGCCTTTGCCACCTTGACGAAACCGGCAATATTGGCCCCGAGAACATAGTCGCCGGGGGCGCCGTATTCCTCGGCGGTGCCCGCGCATGTGTCGTGGATGTTCTTCATGATGACCGCCAGGCGCGCTTCCGTCTGCTCGAAGCTCCAGCTGTCGCGCGAAGCGTTCTGCTGCATTTCCAGCGCCGACGTTGCGACACCGCCGGCATTGGCGGCCTTGCCGGGCGCAAAGAGGACACCGGCTTCCTGGAAGACGCGGATGGCTTCCGGAGTGCAGGGCATGTTCGCACCCTCGCCAAGCGCTATAAGCCCGTTCTTCACCAGCGTCTTCGCGTCGGCGCCGGTGAGCTCGTTCTGGGTCGCGGACGGCATTGCCACGTCGCAGGCGACATCCCAGATGGAGCCGGAATCGGCACTCACGAAGTAGACGCCCTTTCCTTCGCCCTTGGCCCGCAGGTACTCGGAAATCCGGGCGCGGCGAACCTCCTTGATCTCCTTGAGAAGCTTGAGGTCAATCCCGTTCTCGTCGACCACATAGCCGGAACTGTCGGAAATCGCGATCACCTTGCCGCCGAACGACTGGACCTTCTCGACGGTGTAGACCGCGACGTTGCCCGAACCGGAGACCACGACCTTCTTGCTGTCGAAGCTATGACCTTTCGTCGCCAGCATGGACTGGACAAAATAGGTATTGCCGTAGCCGGTCGCTTCCGTCCGCGCGCGGGAACCGCCGTAGAAGAGGGCCTTGCCGGTCAGTACGCCTGCCTCATAGCGGTTGGTCAGACGCTTGTACTGGCCGAACATGTAGCCGATCTCGCGTCCACCGACGCCGATATCGCCGGCGGGTACGTCCGTATACTCGCCGATGTGACGGTGAAGCTCGGTCATGAAGGACTGGCAGAACCGCATGATCTCGCCATCCGAACGGCCGCGGGGATTGAAGTCCGATCCCCCCTTGCCGCCCCCGATCGGCATGCCGGTCAATGCGTTCTTGAAGGTCTGCTCGAAGCCGAGGAACTTGATGATGCCGACATTGACGGAGGGGTGGAAGCGGATGCCGCCCTTGTAGGGGCCCAGCGCCGAATTGAACTGGACCCGGAAGCCGCGGTTGATCTGCACCCGCCCCTCGTCGTCGACCCAGGGCACGCGGAAGATGATCTGGCGCTCCGGCTCGCAGATGCGCTCGATCAGCGCATTCTCGAGATAGCGCGGATGCTTGGCGATCACCCGGCCAAGGCTCTCAAGAACCTCTCGCACCGCCTGATGAAACTCCAATTCTCCGGCATTCCGGCGCAGGACCTCCTGAAGGATCGGCTCCAGTTTCTCATCTACATTGACCATTATTTCCCCATCCACTGCATGCAACGTAAGCAAGTGCACATTGCCATAGCGAAAAACTGCCGGATGTCGATTGAATTTAACCCGGAGGAGCGGAGAAACGCTTCAGGTGACAGCGCGATTCGTCGCACCCCAAAGGGGAGCGGTTGGGGAGAATTGCCCGCAAGCAGAGAGCTTCGATGGCTCGCCATCCAGGCGCTATCGGCTACCGATTGCGGCCAGGATGGCTGCCGAAACGACTTCCACTGACCCGGACGCGTCAATATGCAGCCAGCCCGCGTCGGCGTGGGGTCCTTCCAGCTGTCGGGCAAGGACGCTGGTATCGGCATCGGAGGGTCCGGCCGCCCGCCGGCTCACCCTGTCCCAAAGGACCGAAGGATCGGCCTCCAGCCCGATTCCCCGGAAGGGAGCGCCCGCAAGCCTCGCGACGTCCTCGATCGCCGTCCGATCGTCGGCGCGCTGAAAGACCGCCTCCACCAGTGCGGGAGCGTCCTGCTCCAGTATCCTGCCGGCGATCCGTCCAAGTTCATGATACACCGCCTCCGAGACTTCCGGTCGATAGGCGGTTGCCGGCAACCTCGCTTCGGGAGCCACGCCATGCATCCTCTTTCGTACACGGTCGCTTTCGATGATCCGCGCCCCCGGGCCTATCCCTATATCGCAGGCGATGAATTCGGAAACCGTCGTCTTGCCGGAGCCGCTCAGTCCGCCGATGACAAGAAGTGACGGCAGAGAGGGGCGCAGCAGCTCGAGTGCAAGGTCGTAATAGGAACGTGCCTCGACCGACAGCCTTTCGGCAGCTTCGCCAGCTGCCTCGGAGGCTTGCGTCGCGGTGACATGCGCACGAACGGCGGCGCGTGTCGCCATGAAGAATGGCAGCAATCCGAACCCGCCATCATCCTGCGTCTCGTCCAGGTAACGATTGACCACCAGATTGGCGGACCTTCGCAGGCCGCGGTGCCAGAGGTCCATCAGAAGAAAGGCAAGATCGTAGAGAACGTCGGACGTGGCGATGCGGGAATTGAAGTCTATGCCGTCGAAAAGACGGGGTGCGTGGTCGAAAAGGCAGATGTTGCGAAGGTGGAGGTCGCCGTGGCAGCGCCGGACGCGACCCATCTCGGCTCGGGTGTCCAGAACCTCCGCGCAGTCCTTGAGCCGCTTCCGAAACAGTTCTGTAATCGCTTCGACCTCATCGGCCGAGAAGACGCTGCTTGTCCGGAAACCGGCTTCGTTGATGGTGAAGACCTCGGCCATATTCTGTGAGCCGGTGCCACGGCATATGACCGGCGCAGCCTTGTGAAAGCGAGCGATAGCGCGCGCGGTTTCGCTCAACAGCTCGGGCGTCAGCCTCCCATCGAGCGCCATGCGATCGAACAGGCACTCCTGCGGGAACCGCACCATTTCAACCACCGTATCGAGATGCGTGCCGGTGCCGTCGAAAGCAAGTCCGCCGCCGTCATCCTGCGTAATCCTGCGGATGCCGAGATAGAGCGTTGGCGCCGTGATCCTGTTGAGGGTTACTTCCTCCAGGCAGGCGCGGTGACGAAGCCCGACGGTGGAGAAATCGACATAGGGCAGACGGACAGCGCGCTTCAGCTTGTAGGCGCGGTTGCCCGCAAGGAAGATCTCGGAAATGTGCGTGCGCATCACCTCGACAGGCTCGGACAGCCCATAGGTTCCCGGGTCGCTCAGGAATCCCACGACGCGGCTTTGATCTTCGGCTATCACTGCAGCAAATCCCTTCGACGGGACATCGATCGATCTAGTGAGCCATCAGCACGGGCAGGCTCGCTCCCTGCAGGATCGACGCCGTCACGCCGCCGAATATCCGCTGACGCATCCGCGAATGTCCGTAGGCTCCCATCACCATCAGGTCGGCGCCGATCTCGGAGGCGCGCTGCAACAGGACGGTTTCTGCCGGCAGTCCATCACTCGACAGTCGCTCGACGACGACATTGACGCCATGACGGGCGAGGTAAGCGGCCGCATCGGCTCCCCCGTCCTCTCCGGCTCCCCCATCCAGGGCGTTCAAATCTACGATGACCAGGTGGACCGCCTCGGCATTGGCGAGCATGTCCATGGTCGCGCTCGCGGCGTGAGCTGCTCCGGGCTTGAAGTCCCATGCGAGGAGGACACGCTTCGGCTTCAATGTGACGTCGCCGTCGTCGGATGCCAGCAGCAGGGGGCGGCCCGCCTGAAAAGTCACCGCGTCCACGACCGTCCGCCGGAGATTGGCGAGGTCTGGTCGACCTCTTCCCATGATTGCGAGATCGCTGTGGAGCGCCTTCCGGAACAGAGTGTGCTCCAGGGACGCTCTTTCGGAAAAGACGACTTCCACCTGGTAAGGCAGTCCGGCGGACTGACACTGTTGAACGACACCGCTTCTGATCTGCTCCAGCCGCCGGGATGCGTCGTCGCGACGTTCGATCCAGCCGATCCCGAACGGATGATCGCCGACGGTCGGCGGCTCCGCAATTCCCGCCGCGAACGCTACAAGATACGCGCCGACCTCCGTTGCGGCATCAATCGCAGCGGAAAGATCCTCGTGGGCGCCCTCGCTCCCGATGACCGAGAGGATAGTCTTGATGGCCATGTGGCACTCCCAGCTCCGTTCGTTGAGTAGGGTACTGCTTCTCTGGCGGCCATGATTGGAGTCAATTCGGTCCTACATGGAGCGGTTGGAAGCGGATGCATCAGCCTGATATGGGCCCGCCCTCCTCGAACCAGGATGGAGCCGGCGCGTCATTGCAGAGTGTCACATTTTTTCCGTGCGAGCACCCCAGCTTCTCTCCAAAGCCGAGGGTTCGAGTCTGCCGCTGAGTGTCAATGCGTCCGGATGTCCGATCCGGATACATAGGTAACGGTTTGTACCTAAGACATGGGTGACAACCTCGTGCCGAACGGGTTGTCGATGGTTTGCAAGGTTCTCTGC
>NZ_JBSHHW010000010.1:0-193416 GCF_053618655.1 Pseudorhizobium sp. NPDC055634
GCCTTTTTTCTTGAATGGGTATCGAGCTTAGCGGCAGGCGGCGCAGAAGCGCTGGATGCGCTTGCAGGCCTCCTCGAGCTCTTCCTCGGAGGTCGCGTAGGAGATGCGGAAGTTCGGGCCGAGGCCGAAGGCCGAACCATGCACAACCGCGACGCCTTCGGCTTCCAGAAGCTCGGAGACGAAGTCCTCGTCGGTCTCGATCACCTTGCCGGACGGAGCGGTCTTGCCGATCAGCCCCGCGCAGGACGGGTAGACGTAGAAGGCGCCTTCCGGGGTCGGGCACTTGATGCCCGTCGCCTGGTTGAGCATCGACACGACGAGGTCGCGGCGGGCTTCGAAGATCTTCTTGTTCTTCGCCACGAAGTCCTGCGGGCCGTTGAGTGCCTCGACCGCTGCCCATTGCGCGATCGAGCAGGCGCCGGAGGTCTGCTGGCCCTGGATCATGTCCATCGCCTTGATGAGTTCCAGCGGGCCTGCGGCATAGCCGATGCGCCAGCCGGTCATGGCATAAGCCTTCGAGACGCCGTTCATCGTCAGCGTCCGGTCGTAGAGCTTCGGCTCCACCTCGACCGGGGTGGCGAACTTGAAGTCGCCGAAGGTCAGGTGCTCGTACATGTCGTCGGTCAGGACCCAGACATGCGGGTGCTTCAGGAGCACGTCCGTCAGCGCCTTCAGTTCGTCGGCGCTATAGGCGGCACCCGACGGGTTCGATGGCGAGTTGAAGAGGAACCACTTGGTCTTCGGCGTGATGACCTGCTCGAGTTCTTCGGCGGTCAGCTTGAAATTGTTTTCCTGCTTGGTGGTCACGAAGACCGGCGTGCCGCCGCAGAGCGCCACCATTTCCGGATAGGAAACCCAGTAGGGAGCGGGGATGACCACTTCATCGCCGGGATTAAGCGTCGCCATGAAAGCGTTGAAAAGAATCTGCTTTCCGCCCGTTCCGACGATCGTCTGTTCCGGCTTGTATTCCAGGCCGTTCTCGCGCTTGAACTTCTCGGAAATGGCCTTGCGCAGTTCCGGGATGCCGGAGACCGGCGTGTACTTCGTCTCGCCCCGGTTGATCGCGTCGATCGCCGCCTCCTTGACGTTGTCGGGCGTGTCGAAATCCGGCTCGCCTGCACCCAGCCCGATGACGTCGCGGCCCTTGGCCTTCAACTCGCGGGCCTTCTGGGAGACGGCGATGGTGGCGGATGGCTTTACGCGGGAAAGTGCGTCGGCAAGAAAGGCCATGATTTCGGGTCCTGCAGGTCGGTTGAACAATGCGGAACCGCGCGCCGGAACCGCCGCAAGCTGTATGTCGAATGTATGAACGCGTTTCAAGCCGAAAGCGAGGCCGGACGGCCTGCACCATCGACGGGCATTCTCCCCGACCGGCCGAAAAGCCGCCCGTGCCCAAAATCCGCCCTTCTTCCATCGCCACCTGTCCTGGCAACGGAATGCGTTGGAGGCGAGCGATGTTCATCGACGAAAAGAAACGGTCCCGGAGATTTCCCCTCCTGCGTTCGCCGTTGTCGATCGCCGTCGCGGCGCTTGCGGCCTGCGTCATCATGATGCTCGTCCTGGTGGAGAGCCCGATGGCCGACAGCCGGACGCCGGCCGAATCCCCCACCGCGCTGGCCTTCCAGCCCGCCATCCTCTTTCCCGACCAGCATCTAGCCCTCGCCGTCGTCATTGGCGGCTTCATGCTGACGGCCGGCGGAGGCTTTGTCCTCTCGCGTCGCAGCTTCCGCGCTGCCCTGAAGGCCGAAAACGAGCGCAAACGGCGCTGAGTTTCGCCGTCCCTGCCCTTGATGCAGAGCAGCACCGCTGCTAGGCATCGCCTCCGCCCCTCCGGCGCACCCAAATCCAGCCAGCCAGGCATCCATGACACGCGTCCAAGCGAACCTCATCCTGTTGCTAGCAGCCGCCATCTGGGGCGGAGGCTTTGTTGCCCAGTCCACCGCAATGGAGACGATCGAGCCCTTCTGGTTCGTCGGCCTGCGCTTCGCCATCGCCGCGCTGGCCGTCCTGCCCTTCGCCTTCCTGGAGAGCCGCAAGGCGGACAACAGCCTGGTCCGCCGGGACTGGCTCGGGTTCGTGCTGGTCGGCCTCGCCCTCTTCGGCGGCGCCATCACCCAGCAGATCGGACTTCTGACCACCACCGTCACCAATTCCAGCTTCCTCACCGGGCTATACGTCGTCTTCGTCCCGCTGATTTCGGTCCTCGTCCTGCGCCGCTACCCGCACTGGATCATCTGGCCGGCAGCGGCCATGTCGCTCACCGGCATCTTCCTGATGAGCGGCGGCCAGCTGACGAACCTGACGCCGGGCGATTACCTGACGATCGTCTGCGCCTTCTTCTGGGCCGTCCAGATCCTTCTCGCGGGGCTTTTCGTGACCTCGACCGGGCGGCCGCTGGCACTGTCCTTCGTTCAGTTCGCCACGTGCTCCGTGCTCGCCCTCTCCTTCGCGATCCCGACCGAAAGCATCAGTTGGGACGTCATCCGGGCATCGGCTGCCGAAATCCTCTATGTCGGGCTGATCTCCTCCGGCCTCGCCTTCGTGCTGCAGGTGATCGGTCAGCGCTACACGACCGCACCCCAGGCGGCGATCTTCCTCTCCAGCGAAGCCCTGTTCGGAAGCTTCCTCGCCGCACTCCTGCTGGGCGAAATGCTGCCGCCGATCGGCTATGTCGGATGCGCGATCATCTTCACCGCCATGCTGCTGGTCGAACTCGTACCCGAAATCGCCCGGCGCGGCTCCAGGGCTCCGGCGGACAAAACTTCGGTCGGTTGAGCGGTATAATACTTTTGTCGACCGCGGCGCGGCAGGATGGATTTGTCCGACTTACCATTGATGCGGCAGAACAATCACGGGTCTGTACTGTTATTCGACTTCCCGCGAGTAACTTCGTCGAAAGTATACAAAGTGCCTTACGGCCCCTGCCCGACGACGCGAAACTTTTTCTTGCCAATTCCCGAGAAACACAGCACTCTGTGCAAGTTCGGGCAATTTTCGAGCGATGGGAAGACCTATAAACATGCGCTCCGAAGGCGTCAAAACTTCGGGCGGACTTCTGGGCGACGGGAGTAGAAACACCGGCCAGAAAACCCGCGGTAACGACAGGGACCCTTTCTTAAAGCTGCCTGCCGCCCGCCCTTCGGGGCGTTTCTGTTATGCTGTCCGCCGCTGAACACGGACAGGAAGTAAAGGACCTGATGCATGGCCGAGACTGGCACTGTAAAATTCTTCAATACCGACAAGGGCTTCGGCTTCATTAAGCCAGACAATGGTGGCGCCGACATCTTTGTTCATATCTCCGCCGTACAGGCTTCCGGCCTGTCCGGTCTCTCAGAGAACCAGAAAGTAAGCTTCGACACGGAACCGGATCGTCGTGGCAAGGGGCCCAAGGCGGTCAACCTGCAGATCTCCGGTTAAGCCTGAAGGCTTTCTATTCGAGTTGAGGCCCGGCAGTCATGCCGGGTTTTTTTATTGCCTCAATCCCCTGCAGGAACGGATTGGTCCTCCGCTCGTCTCCGATGCGGCCGCTGGGCCCGTGGCCGCAGAGGAAGCCGACGTCGTCGCCGAGCGGCAGGACCTTGTCCCGGATGGAGCGCAGCAGCGTGTCGTGGTCCCCGCCGGGCAGGTCGGTCCTTCCGATCGAGCCGTTGAAGAGCACGTCGCCGAGATGCGCGAAGCGCTGCTCCCTGTTGAAGAAGATCACGTGGCCGGGCGCATGCCCCGGGCAATGATAGACCTCGAACACGTGCCCTTCGAACGAGACCTGCTCGCCCTCCGCAAGAAACCGGTCGGGCTCGAGGTTGCGAACCTTCATCGGGACGCCGAACATCTGCGCCTGGGCTTCGAGCCCCTGCAGGAGCGGCCGGTCGGCCTCATGGGGACCGATCACCTTGACGCCGAGCGCCTCGCGCAGTTCGTCGGCACCTCCCGCATGGTCTATGTGCCCATGCGTCAGCCAGATCTCGCGGATGGCCAGCCTGTTCGCTTCTATCGTTTCGCTGATCCGGTCGACGTCGCCGCCCGGGTCCACGACCACGCCGGCTTTCGTATCGGTATCGAAGAGGATGGTGCAATTCTGCTGGAAAGGTGTCACCGGGATAATGCCGGCCTGCAATCTGCCCATGAGAAACTCCCGTGTCTCGGGCCGATCTACAATGCGGACGGCAAACGTGGCAAGGCTTGTCCGGCTAGTTCGCAGCCAGCATGTAGGAGACGTCGGCCGAAACCGGCGGCGCGAAGGATGCCGTGGCCAGCAGCAGCACCGAAACGGCGAGCTTCGCCGTGAACACAGTGATCAGCAGCGGTCGAAGCGAGTTCGAGGGCGAGTTTTTGTCGGAAGCCTCGGCTTCCGCGTGGGTGAGTTCGGGGGTCATTTTGTTTCTCCGATCCGTATGACCATGGCAACGGCAATCCCCGTGTTTCGGTTCCGCTCGGCCCCGCATATTGATGACGCCAGGCCGTCGCCCCGTTCCGTCGCTCTCAACGAACCTTTCGCCCCCGCCATCTCACGATTGCAGTTGATTGTTCGGTTGGTTCGCGCTTTATCGGAACGTATATGGTGAAAGAGAAGAGCGTCCTGCCCATGGCTGCGGCAGGCGACGGGAAGGACAGGGTGTCGCGCGCACCGGCAGCGAAAGCAGTGAAGAAGGAACGGCCGGTACTCCCGGCGGTCGACGAGGCGAAGATCGATTTCGAGACCATTGAACTTCTGTTCTTTGCCTATCGCGATTTCGTGTCCGATCCCGATGCCATCCTTGCCAAGATCGGCATGGGGCGGGCCCACCATCGCGTCGTCTACTTCGTCTCGCGCCATCCCGGCATGATGGTCACCGACCTTCTCGACATTCTCCAGATCACCAAGCAGAGCCTTGCCCGCGTGCTCAAGCAATTGATCGAGATGGGCTATATCCGGCAGATGGCAGGTGCGAAGGACCGGCGCCAGCGGCGGCTTTATCCGACGCTTGCCGGGCGCGAACTTGCACTTGCCCTCTCCGAGCCACAGTCGCGCCGCATCACCGATGCAATGAACGCGCTCTCTCCCGAGGGTCGCGATGCGGTTATAAGCTTCCTTGGCAAGATGCGCGGGCGCGATCCCAGTCTGCAGGTTATTGAAAGCGAGCTGGATTGATGACGGTACTTCTCTCCGATGACGCCCCCCACCTTCTCGTCGTCGACGACGACACCCGCATTCGCGATCTTCTGAGCCGCTATCTCGCGGAGCAGGGTTTCCGCGTCACGGTTGCGGGCGACGCCGCCGAGGCAAGGCGCAAGCTCGACGGGCTCCAGTACGACCTCATTATCCTCGACGTCATGATGCCGGGAGAATCCGGCCTGTCCCTGACCCAGTCGCTCTACGAGGACAGGACGACGCCCGTCATCCTGCTGACGGCGAAGGCCGAGGCGGAATCGCGGATCGCCGGACTGGAGGCAGGCGCGGACGACTATCTCTCCAAACCCTTCGACCCCCGCGAACTGGTGCTGAGGATCAACAATATCCTCAAGCGCAACGCCACGCCCGACGCGCCGAAGATCGAGCAGATCATGTTCGGCCCCTTCACCTTTTCCATCGTCCGCAAGGAACTCCGCAAGGCCTCCGAGCATATCCGGCTTACCGACCGGGAACAGGAGATCATGCTGCTCTTCGCGCTCCGCGCCGGAGACACCATTCCCCGCCACGAACTGATCGGCGACGATGCCGAGGTCGGCGAACGGACCATCGACGTGCAGATCAACCGCCTGCGCCGCAAGATCGAGGAAGATCCCGCAAACCCAATATATCTCCAGACGGTCCGAGGCATCGGCTACCGCCTGAGCATCGACTGAGCGAGCCGGATGGCGGAGGCGCTCACCAGGGCCATGGCGGCGTTCGGCACCCTGCGGCGGGACCTGCGCAATATCCAGGTTCCCGGCCTGCGTCGGTTTAAGCGCCGGGTGAAGCGGCTGCTCCCGACGCGGCTCTATACGCGCTCGGTGATGATCGTGATCATCCCGATGCTTCTGCTGCAGACCGTGGTCGCGGCCGTCTTCATGGAGCGCCACTGGCGCCTGGTCACCGAACGCCTGTCGGAAGGTGTGACGCGCGACATCTCGGCCTTGATCACCATGATCGAGACCTATCCGGACAGCGCCGGCCAGGGCAACATCTCCCGCATCGCCAACGAACTGGACCTGACGGTTGCGATCGAGCCGGGAGGAGAACTGCCGCCTCCCCGTCCCAAGCCCTTCTTCTCCATCCTCGACGGCATCCTGGCGGACCAGATCCGCGACCGGATCCAGCGGCCGTTCTGGATCGATACGGTCGGCGATAGCAACCTTGTCGAAATCCGCATCAAGCTGGATGACGAGATCCTGCGCGTATTCGCCCGCCGCAGCCAGACCTACGCCTCCAATACCCATATCTTCCTGGTCTGGATGGCCGGCACGGCGCTCGGGCTCATCGCGATCTCCGTCCTCTTCCTGCGCGGCCAGATCCGCCCGATCCTCATGCTCGCACGCGCCGCCGAGGCCTTCGGCAAGGGCCAGCGGATACCCGACTTCACCCCGCGCGGTGCAGACGAGATCCGCCTTGCAGGGTCCGCGTTCATTCTCATGCGCGAACGCATCGAGCGGCAGATAGAGCAGCGGACGGCCATGCTCTCGGGCGTCAGCCACGACCTTCGAACCATCCTCACCCGCTTCAAGCTGCAGCTGGCGCTTGCCGGCGACAAGCCCGAGCTGAAGGGCATGGCGCAGGATGTCGACGACATGCAGAACATGCTGGAAGGCTATCTCGCATTCGCCAAGGGCGAGGCCGAGGAGGACGTCGGCCACCTGCGCCTGAGCGAACTCCTGGAGAAGATCAAGGAGGACTTCCGCCTGAAGGGCAAGAAGATGACCTACGAGATCGAGGGCGACGACGATATCGTCGTTCGGCCGAACGCCTTCAGCCGCCTGGTCAGCAACCTCGCCGCCAACAGCGAGCGCTACAGCGACACGCTGCATGTCGATGCACGGCACACCGCCCGCTGGCTGACGCTCATTTTCGACGATAACGGCCCGGGCATTCCCGCCGCCTCCCGCGAGGACGTGTTCAAGCCCTTCTTCCGGCTGGACGAGGCGCGCAACATCGACAAGTCGGGCACGGGCCTCGGACTGTCCATCGTCCGCGACATCGCCCATGCCCATGGCGGCAACGTCACGCTGGCCGACAGCCCGAAGGGCGGCCTGAGGGCCATCGTCCGCATTCCCGCCTGATCATTGGACAATCGCCTTCGGCCCGCCCGGCTACAGGGCGGGGTGGCGCTACATCAGCTTTCGGCCGTTCGGGACCGGCCGCTCGACGGCCGCAAGCACGATCGCCCCGGCCTCGTCCTCGAACCCGAGGGTCAGCACTTCGGAACGGAACGGGCCGATCTGCCGTGGCGGGAAGTTGACCACCGCAAGCACCTGGCGACCGACGAGCGCCTGCTCGTCATAATGGACGGTGATCTGCGCCGAGGATTTCTTGATGCCGACCTCGCCGCCGAAGTCGATCTTCAGCTTCCATGCGGGCTTGCGCGCTTCGGGAAAGGGCGCGACCTCCACGATCGTGCCGACCCGGATATCGACCTTCTCGAAGTCGCCGTAGGAAATTTCGTCTGCCATTCGCCGCCTCAGGTGCCCAGTTCTTCCGCGCGCTGCCGCGCGGCTGCGATTGCCTTGTCGAACAGCGGCTGCATGCCATCCTCTGCCATGAGGACCGAAAGCGCCGCCGCCGTCGTCCCCCCCGGAGAGGTCACGTTCTGGCGAAGCCGCGAAGGGGTCTCGGGAGACCGGTGCAAGAGTTCACCGGCTCCCGAGACGGTTTCCCGTGCGAGACGCATGGCGAGGTCCGCCGGCAGGCCCGCTTTGCGGCCTGCCTCCGCCATGCACTCGACGAGATAGAAGACGTAGGCGGGTCCGCTTCCGGATACGGCCGTGACGGCGTCTATATCCTGCTCGCTCGCCACCCATTCCACCGGCCCGCTGACATTCAGCAATGCATCCACCTGGGCCCGCTGAGCCGCGCTCACCCGGGCGTTGGCATAGGCGCCCGTCACTCCCCGGCCGATCATCGCGGGCGTATTGGGCATGGCGCGCACCATCGCGCCCTCCCCGAGATGCGCGTGGATGGAGGCGAGCGTCTTCCCCGCGGCAATCGAGACGATCACCGTATCGGCGGAAACGATCCCCTTCAGGGAGGGCAGCACGGCGTCCATCACCTGCGGCTTGACCGCCAGGAAGACGATTTCGGGAGAAATGCCCTGCGGCGGCGAGATCGCATGAAGCGCCCCGGCAGCGGCGATCCGCTGCTGCATTTCGGGAGACGGCGCCGGATCGATTACGGTGATCGCCTGTCCGGGAACGCCGGCATCGATCCAGCCCGCCATGAGGGCGCCGCCCATGTTGCCGGCCCCGACGAGAACAATCGAGCCGGCCGGAGATATGCCGTTCATGCCTCCCCCACGGTCTCGAACAGTACGGCCTCCATCGCGCTCTTGGCGTCCATCCCGGACCATACGACAAACTGGAAGGCCTGGAAGTAGCTCTCGCAGGCGTCGAGCGCGCTGGACAGCAGCACTTCCACCTGCTGGCTCGTCGGCTCGGCGCCGCCCGCAAGCAGCAGCGACTGGCGGAAGATGACGACGTCTTCCTGGCGCCACAGGTCGAAGTGCCCCATCAGCACCTGCCCGTTGACGTGCGACAGCAGGCGGATCACCTCGTTGACCCTCACGTCCGGGATCCGGATGTCGAAGGCGCAGGCAAGATGGAGAGCTTCGAACTCTTCCATCCAGGAAAAGGAGACATGATAGTTCGCCCAGTGGCCCTCGACGGTCATGGCGATTTCGTCTTCGCCGGAGCGCTCGAACGTCCAGTCATTCGACGCGGCCACGACCTCGATCATGTCGACGGGATTGGACTGGCGACCGAATTCAAATTCCATGAGGCTCATGCAGCACCTTTTCGACCGGAGTGGATCTGACGTTCGTGAAGGACGCGAGACGCAGGACGCACCACCGGAAACAACATTTCTGATGATCGCCCGACCCCGATGGATATAGCGCCGCGAACCTGCCCGGAGCTTACGGGCCGTTTCGAATCATCATGTAAAATCAGTGTATAGTTGCCGACTCCGGCCGCCAGCCCCCGGGCGCGAATTAGGAGTGGAGAAGCGCCGGGCCGGTTGCTGCATGGCTTCAGCCGAGAGTCATAAGCGACTCTGCCGATTGCCTTTTTTCGACCTGTCCACAGGATCGAAATATTCTTAGTTTTTTAACGATATAGCAGCCGCGGCATTCCGCGGCCTCCGATGTTCGAATGCTCACCCGGCCATGCCGAATGCATCATCCCTGGGCGGCAAGCTTTGTCTCGAGAGCCTCGATGCGCGCCTTCAGCGCCTCGTTCTCGTCGCGCGCCCGCGCCGCCATTTCGCGCACAGCCTCGAATTCCTCCCGCTTGACCACGTCCATGCTGTTGAGGAAGCGCTCCGCCTGGGACTGGAAGGCGGTTTCCGCCTCTCGCCGCAGGCCCTGCGCCGCACCGGCCGCGTCGGTCATCAACTTGGCGAAATCGTCTAGGATTCGGTTCGTGCCGTTGGACATGGTCATGAGCTCCCGTGGTTGCGGCCAGCGCCGTGCTGGTGAAGTAGGGTTTTGCGCGTTCTCTTGCAAGCCGGAAGGGAGCCCGGAGATTGGTCTTGACCACCGTCAGGGCGGTCGCCATGTTCCGGCCTGTCTCATCTTGGGAAGGCACGTCTTGTTGGAAATCCTGAACACATTCGCCGTCATGCCGTTTCCGGACATCGATCCGGTTGCCTTCGCGATCGGACCGGTCGCGGTACACTGGTACGGCCTGGCCTATGTCGCCGGCATTCTCTGCGGATGGCTCTATGCCCGGCGCCTGGTCGCCAAGGCCTCCCTTTGGCCGAACGACCGCGCTCCGATGACCGCCGCCCATCTCGACGATTTCCTGCTCTGGGTCGCCGTCGGCATCGTCCTTGGCGGTCGCATCGGCTACATCCTCTTCTACGACATGGCCTCCATCTCGCAGAATCCGATGCGCGCCTTCGAGATCTGGAACGGCGGCATGTCCTTCCACGGCGGCTTCCTTGGCGCCACGCTTGCGATGATCCTCTTTGCCCGCCGCAACGGCATCCCCGTTCTCAGCATGTTCGACATCATCGCCACGGTCGTTCCATTCGGACTGCTCTTCGGCCGCATCGCCAACTTCATCAACGGCGAACTGTGGGGCCGCATCAGCGACGTCCCGTGGGCGGTGGTCTTCCCGACCGGCGGACCTTTCTCCCGTCATCCGAGCCAGTTGTACGAGGCGGCCCTCGAAGGCCTGCTGCTCCTCCTGGTTCTCGGCTTCCTTGTCCTGCGGCTGAAGGCGCTGAAATGGCCGGGCTTCGTCGCCGGGACCTTCCTCTGCGGCTACGGCCTCTCGCGTATTTTCGTGGAGTTCTTCCGTGAACCGGACCCGCAGCTCGGCTATCTCGCGTTCGACTGGCTGACGATGGGAATGGTGCTGTCGCTGCCGATGGTGGCTTTCGGGCTCTGGCTCATGCTGCGCGCCCGCAAGAGCGCTGCCTGAACGGAGACCTCCTGAACCATGAGCACACCGCTCGCAGCCAAGATCGCCAGGCTGATCCGGACCACCGGGCCGATCAGCGTGAGCGATTACTTCGCCATGTGCCTGGCTGATCCGGAGCATGGCTACTACCGCACCCGCGAACCCTTCGGCACGGCGGGGGACTTCATAACCGCGCCCGAGATCAGCCAGCTCTTCGGCGAGATCCTCGGCATCTTCATGGTTCATGCCTGGCAGCAGCACGGATCGCCCGACGGCGTCCGCCTGGTGGAGATCGGTCCGGGCAGAGGCACGATGATGGCGGACATGCTGCGCGTCATCGACCGCCTGGCTCCGGGCCTGTCCGAGACCATGAACGTCAATCTCGTCGAGACCAGCGAGCGGCTGCGCGGCGTGCAGCGGGTCACGCTCGAAAGCCATTCGCGAAAGATTTCCTGGCACGGGGATTTCAAGGACGTGCCCCCCGGCCCTGTCCTGGTCGTGGCGAACGAACTCTTCGACGCCATCCCGATCCGCCAGTTCGTCAAGACCCCGTCGGGCTTCCGGGAGCGGGTCGTCGCGCTCGACGAGGACGACAACCTGTCCTTCTCGCTGGGCGTCGGCGGGCTCGACCCGGCCCTTCTCCCCTCGCCGGTCGCGTCGGTGCCTGACGGCACGATCTTCGAGGTCGCCCCTGCCCGCCAGGCGGTGATGTCGACCTTGTGCGACCGGCTGAAGACCACGGGCGGCACCGCCCTCATCATCGACTACGGCCACATGGTCACCGGGTTCGGCGATACGCTGCAGGCCATTCGCAACCACGCCTACGACCCGCCGCTCGCCCATCCCGGCGAAGCCGATCTGACGAGCCACGTCGATTTCGAGGACCTTGCACGGGTCGCGATCGGTAGCGGCGTTCATCTCAACGGCGGCTTGAGGCAGGGAGATTTCCTGCGCGGGCTCGGCCTTTCCGAGCGCGCCGCGGCACTCGCCAGCGGCAAGGATGCGGCCGATGGCAAGCTCATCGCCGCCGCCGTCGACAGGCTCGCCGGCGAGGGCGCGGGCAAGATGGGCGAGCTCTTCAAGGTCATCGCCGTTTCGTCTCCCGCCGTGGATCTTGCGCCGTTTCGCCCGGTTGCCTGAATGAGCCGGGTGAAGCGGGTTGAAGATGTCGCTTGAAGACGCGGCGTAAAACATGACGATTGACAGCCAAGCCACCGCCGCGCCAACATCCCCGCCGACGAAGCAGCACATCCAGTGCATCCGCCGCTTGGCCTTCAGCCCCCTCCAGACCTTGAGAGAGACCGCCTGCCCATGACGGAAAAGTCCTTGCCGACGCCCATCGAAAGCCCGTTCCTCAGCGAAAATTGCGGCAGCCGCCTGCGCCATGGCTACTTCACCCGGCAGGGAGGCGTTTCGGAAGGGATCTATGCCGGGCTGAATGTCGGCGTTGGCTCCGCGGACGAGGCGGACCGGGTACGGGAAAACCGCGGCCGGGTGGCGGGCTGGTTTGGACTACCCTTCGAGCGGCTTGCCACCGTGCATCAGGTCCACTCCCCGGACGTGGTCGTCGTGGACGCCGCCTATTCCGGAGAACGGCCGAAGGCGGACGCGCTCGTGACCTCGACGCCCGGCGTCATACTCGGGGTCCTGACGGCGGACTGCGGCCCGATCCTGTTCTGCGACGGCGACAACGGCGTCATCGGCGCAGCCCATGCCGGCTGGAAGGGTGCGCTGGAGGGCATCCTGGAGAATACCATCGAGGCGATGGTCAGCCTCGGCGCCGACCGCGGTTCGATCAGAGCCTGCCTCGGCCCGTCGATTGCGGCGCAAAGCTACGAGGTCGGCCCTGAATTCCTCGACCGTTTCCTCCAGTACGACGATGGCTACGAGAGGTTCTTCACGCCCTCGGAAAAGCCCGGGCATTCCTATTTCGACCTGCAGGCCCTTACCCTGCACCGCCTGCAGCAAGCCGGTGTTGGCGCCGACCAGCTCGGGCTGGATACCTATGCCGACGAGGCGCGGTTCTATTCCTATCGCCGCACCACCCATCGCGGCGAGCCGGACTACGGCCGGCAGATCTCTGCAATTGCAATCACGGAGGAGTAAGATGGCGCTGCATTTCGAAAGGACCGAATACGCCGCCCGGCTCGAGCGCTTTCTGGAGAGGATGCGCGAGGAGAAGCTGGAGGCCATGCTGCTCTTCGCCCAGGAAAGCATGTACTGGCTGACCGGCTACGACACGTTCGGCTACTGCTTCTTCCAGACCCTCGTGGTCAAGGCGGACGGCACGATGGCGCTGCTGACCCGCTCGGCTGACCTGCGCCAGGCCCGCCATACCTCGGTCATCGACAACGTCGTCGTCTGGGTCGACCGCGTCAACGCCGACCCGACGCTCGACCTGAAGAACCTTCTGAGCGACTTCGACCTGCTCGGCGCCCGCATCGGCGTCGAGTTCGACACGCATGGCATGACGGGACGGGTAGCGCGCCTGCTGGACAACCAGCTGGCGTCGTTCGGGCAGATCATCGACGCCTCCTACATCGTCAGCGGGCTTCGCCTGGTCAAAAGCCCGGCCGAGGTCGCCCATGCCAGGCGCGCGGCTGAACTCGCCGACGATGCGCTCGATGCGGCGCTGCCCCTCATCCGCGCCGGCGGCAGCGAAGCCGACATCCTGGCCGCCATGCAGGGCGCCATTCTCAGCGGCGGCGGCGACTATCCGGCCAACGAATTCATCATCGGCTCGGGGGAGGATGCCCTCCTCTGCCGCTACAAGTCCGGACGGCGGACGCTTGCAGCGAGCGACCAGCTCACGCTCGAATGGGCGGGCGTGAGCGCCCACTACCACGCCGCGATGATGCGCACCGTCGTGATCGGCGAGCCGAGCGCCCGCCACCGTGAACTCTACAAGGCCTGCCTCGAGGCGATCACCGCGATCGAGGACGTGCTTCGCCCGGGCAACACGTTCGGCGATGTCTTCGACGTCCATGCGCGCATCCTCGACGAGCGCAGCCTGACGCGCCACCGGCTCAACGCCTGCGGCTATTCGCTCGGGGCCCGCTTCTCCCCGTCCTGGATGGAGCACCAGATGTTCCATGTCGGCAATCCGCAGGAGATCCTGCCGAACATGACGCTCTTCACGCACATGATCATCATGGATTCCGATACCGGCGCGGCGATGACCCTCGGCCACACCTACCTGACCACCGAAGAGGCACCGCAGCCCTTGTCGCGCCACGGCCTGGACCTGATCATTCGGTGATGCATCCACAGGCTGATTTGACAGTTCCGAAAGCGAACAACTAGGCTTGCCGCGGACGGGCTGGACGACGGAGGCGGCATGCGCAGAGTGGTAGTGGGACTGGCGGTGGCTTCGGCCACGGCAGTGTTCGCCGGCTGCACGACGGACGCCCTGACGCCGCCGGCCAATGTCGGCGGCGGATTGCGGCCGTCTTCGCCCGTGACGCAGGCCGAAGCCGACCGGCTCGCCCGCGCGCCCGATCCGCAGGACGGCTGGTCCTCCGCGGGCGGCCAGCCGGACCGACAGTATCCTCCGCAGAACACGCTGGAGGCGCAGGCACAGGCGCTGCAGTCCGGGAACGCCGCCCCGCCCTCCCCGCCTCCTGCCGCCTCTCCGCCTGCCTCTCCTGCCTCCCCGCCGTCCTCCCCCTCGGCCTCCTCCCCGCCGGCACAGCCGCAGCAGGCGTCGCAGTCAACCGCTGCGCAGGGTTCCATCCGCTTCCTGCCCATCATCGGTGCGCCCGTGCAGGCGGTGACGCCGCTCTCGCGCCAGCTCGGCGCACAGGCACGCGCCGGCGGGCTGACGATCCGCGCCTCGGGCGACAGCAGCACCGATCACATCCTCAAGGGCTATTTCTCCGCCTTCGCCGACGGCGAGTCGGTGACCGTGGTCTATGTCTGGGATATCCTCGACAACAGCGGCGGCCGGCTGCACCGTGTCCAGGGCCAGGAACGGATCGCCGCCACCCCTCGCGGCGACCCGTGGACGGCGGTGCCCGCCGCCACCATGGAGACGATCGCCACGAAGACGATCAACGAATATCTGGCCTGGAAGAACGGGCGTTCCGGATGACGAATTTCATGGATTATTCATAAAATTGCGGGACCGGGGCCAAACGCTCTTGCATTCGCCTTATGCGGCGGTAAAAGGCGCCCATCCAGCGTCAGAACGGGCGGACCGAAATGAAGGTTTTCGCAGGCAATTCGAACCGGCAGCTTGCCGATGCGATATGCAGCTATCTCAATGTACCAGTCGGAAAAGCCAGCGTCAGACGCTTCGCAGACCAGGAAATTTTCGTCGAGATACAGGAAAACGTGCGCGGTGAGGATGTCTTCGTCATCCAGTCCACGTCGTTTCCCGCCAACGACCACCTGATGGAACTGCTGATCATGATCGACGCCTTCCGTCGGTCCTCGGCAAAGCGCATCACGGCCGTCCTTCCCTATTTCGGCTACGCCCGGCAGGACCGCAAGGCCGGCCCGCGCACGCCGATCTCGGCCAAGCTCGTCGCCAACCTGATCACCGAAGCCGGTGCCGACCGCGTCCTGACGCTCGACCTGCATGCCGGGCAGATCCAGGGCTTCTTCGACATCCCGACCGACAACCTGTTCGCGGTTCCGATCCTCGCCCGTGACGTCAAGGAAAACTACGACGTCCGCAACGTCATGGTCGTCTCTCCCGACGTCGGCGGCGTCGTGCGCGCACGCTCGCTCGCCAAGCGGATCGATTGTCCGCTTGCCATCGTCGACAAGCGCCGCGAGCGCGCCGGCGAGTCCGAGGTCATGAACGTGATCGGTGAAGTGGCCGGCAAGGACTGCCTGCTGGTGGACGACATCGTCGATTCCGGCGGCACGCTCTGCAACGCCGCCGAGGCGCTTCTGAACAAGGGCGCGACCAGCGTCACCGCCTACATCACCCATGGCGTCCTGTCGGGAGGCGCGGTTGCCCGCATCACCTCCTCCAAGCTGCGCGAGCTCGTGATCACCGACTCCATCCAGCCGACGACGGCCGTCCAGTCGGCCCACAATATCCGCGTCGTCACGACGGCGAACCTCCTCGGCGAGGCGATCAACCGCACGGCATCCGAGGAATCGGTCTCCAGTCTCTTCGACTGAACTATGCTGCCGGCAATGGCAGTATAACGCGGTTCCACATTAATACTGCGGCAACGAATTGCTGACAAAGATTCCCCACCATTTTACCGTGTGTGGGGGATATTATTGTTATGTCGCAGTCATTGAAGTCTGCCGGCGCAGGAAAGTCTTGGTCCATCAAGGCAAAGTTTGCAGGCCTTGTCGTCGGGGCCACGTTCATTTCCTGCCTTTCCGTCGGGCTCCTGAGCTATCAGGTCGGCAAGGGCGGCCTCATCGAGGCAAGCCAGCTTCGCCTTGAATCCGTCGCCGGCAACCAGTCGAAGGGACTGGACGCCTACGAGGAGCGCATTTCCCAGTCGCTCAACGACCTCGGCCAGAATACCGCGATCGGCCAGGCCATCGAGACGATGACCAATGTCATCCCGAGCGAGGGCAGCTCCATCAAGGAAGCCTATCAGAAGCTCGACCTTTCGGCGGACGAACGCGCCGCGAACGAAGGCAACGGCCTGAAGCTCCTCTACGCCATCCACCACAGCGCAATCCACGGCACGATCGCAAGCAGCTGGAAGAACGCCGGCGTCAGCGACATCTATATCGTCGACCTCAAGGGCCAGATCGTCTACTCGGTCACCAAGGGCAAGGAACTGCTCGAGCAGGCCTCCGCAGTTGCGCCGATCAACGACATCCTTACCCGCATCAATGCCGGCTCCCCCGATCAGGTCCACAACTCACCCTTCGCACCCTACGAGTTCGACGGCGGCAAGTCCTCGGCTCTCATCGGCAAGCAGCTGGCTGTCTCCTCCTGGGGACAGACCGTCGTCAAGGGCGCGGTGATCTTCCGCCTCTCGGCCGAGCAACTGACCCGCGCCGTGACCCCGGACGAATACGGCAAGTCGATCGACGAGGCTCTCCTCCTCGACGCCAAGGGCGGCTTCCGCAGCGGTTCCTTCGTCGGCGGCCAGCCGCACGACATCCCGGCGGAATTGATCGAGGCGGCTGTCGCACAGTCGGCCGGATCGGCCTTCGCGACGGTCGCGGACCAGCCGCTCTTCTTCGCCTACCAGCCGGTCTCCATCTTCGGTGAAAAGCATCTGCTGGCCATGGCACAGAACGAGGCGGCCGTGCTCGCATCGGCCAATGACCTCGCCTGGTGGGCCATCCTGGCCACGCTCACGGTCCTCGTGGTCATGGGCGGCATCGGCACCTACATCTCGGCCCGCTTGACCCGTCCGCTGACGGAACTCGCCACCCTGATGAACCGCCTCAACTCCGGCGACAAGTCGATCGTCGTCGGCTATGTCGGCCGCGGCGACGAGGTGGGCACAATGGCCCGCGCACTGGAAACCTTCCGGCAGGGCGCGCTCGACAAGGAGCGCATGGAGGAAGAGTCGCACCGCAAGAACGAGGAGATCGACGAGGAGCGTCAGCAGCGTGAGGCCGAGAAGGCCGCGAGCGCCCGCGAAATCGAGGAAGCCGTCTCCGCGCTCGCGACCGGTCTCGCCGCCCTCTCCCGCGGCAAGCTCGACCAGCGCATCACCACGGCCTTCGCACCCTCGCTGGACCACCTGCGCCACGACTTCAACAACTCGCTGGCCGGCCTCGAAGCGACGATTGCCTCCATCGGCAGCAGCGTCACCACGATCCGCGCCGGCTCCGGCGAACTGAAGATGGCGTCCGACGACCTGTCGCGCCGGACCGAACGCCAGGCGGCGGCGCTGGAAGAAGCAGCCGCTGCGCTCGCCGACATGACCGGTGCGGTCAACGGCGCGCTCGCCCGTTGCGAAACGGCGGTCGGCGTTGCGGCAGATACCCTGACGGGTGCCCACACCTCCACCACCGTCGTGCGTGACGCGATCGACGCCATGGAGCGCATCGAAAGCTCCTCCGCCAAGATCCGTCAGATCATCGACGTCATCGACCAGATCGCCTTCCAGACGAACCTGCTGGCGCTCAACGCGGGCGTCGAGGCGGCGCGTGCCGGTGAAGCCGGCAAGGGCTTCGCGGTCGTCGCCCAGGAAGTCCGCGAACTCGCGCAGAAGTCCGCCACCGCGGCGCGCGACATCGGCGCCCTGATCACCGCATCGGCCTCCGATGTCGAGAACGGCGTCGCCCTCGTGCTCAAGACCGGAGAAAGCCTGGAGCACATTCAGGGCAACATCCAGTCGATCAACGAGCACATCGGCGCGATCGTCGGCTCGTCCCGCGAACAGTCGGCCCGCCTGACGGAGATCAATTCCGCCGTTAGCGGTCTCGATCAGGTCACCCAGCAGAACGCCGCCATGGTCGAGGAAACCTCGGCCTCGGCCCACTCCCTGGCCAACGAGGCGGAAGTGCTGAACGAGCAGATCAGCCACTTCTCCATCGGCAACGCGGCCGCAGGCGACCACGACCGCCGCGCTGCCTGATCCGGAGCATCACGTCACGACCGAAGCGCCGGTTCCCTGAGGGAGCCGGCGCTTTCTTTTGTGGGCGCGGCAATCGCTCCGGTTTGCATCCGGCGGCAAAGCTTCTAGGTGTATCCGCCGAAGACGGAAATTTCCCCAGGAGCAATCATGACTGCGCGCGATCGGTATTCGAGGAAGCTGGAATGTTCGCAATGCGGCCACACCGGTTTTGCGGAAGTCTCCGAAAGCGACGAGAGACGCGCCGGCAACCGTGACTTCCGGATCGACGAGATGCCCGCTGGCTTTGCTGCGGAATTTCCGTCCCAGGACCCGAGCAAGTACATGGTCCGCTGCCAGTGCGGCCACAAGTTCCGTTTCGAGCAGAAGACGGCCTATCCGCCGGGCGGCGAGCCCCGCCGATAAGCGGGTCGCCTCAGGCGACCTTCACCCGTTCGGGCCCGTGGTCGGCCGGCGGGTTGACGATCTCGTCGATCTCGGCGCGCGGCACCGGCCTGCCGAAGAAATAGCCCTGGACCTGCACGCAGCCCTCCTCCCGCAGGAAGTTGACATGTTCGTCGGTCTCCACACCCTCGGCCAGGACCGGGATTTCGAGGCTCGAGGCGAGAATGAGCGTCGACCGCACGATCGCCGCCGACTGCGCGCTGGTCGCCACGCCGTCGACGAACTGGCGGTCGATCTTGATCTTGTCGAACGGAAACGCCAGCAGCATCGAGAGCGACGAGTATCCGGTCCCGTAATCGTCCATCGCGATCCTCACCCCGAGGCTCTTCAGGTGGCGTATCGCCTGCAGGGCGCGCTGGTGATCGGCGATGATCCCGGTCTCGGTGATTTCCAGTTCGAGGCGCCCCGGCTCCAGACCCGTTTCCTGCAGGATGGCCTGCACGAGCCCCGGGAACCGGTGGTCGGCAAGCTGCTGCGTTGCCACGTTGACGGCGATCGGTAGCGGATTTCGCCAGCTCGCAGCTTCCCGGCAGGCCTCCCGTAGCACCCACTCGCCGAGTTCAATGATGAAGCCGCTACTTTCGGCAATCGGAATGAATTCGGCCGGAGAGACGATGCCGCGCACCGGATGGTTCCACCGAAGCAGCGCCTCGAAGCCGATCACGGCGCCGGTGAACGTGTCGTTCTGGCGCTGGTAGTAGAGCTGGAACTCGCCCCTCCGCAGCCCGGCCCGCATGTCCATCGCCAGGACGTTACGCTCGCGCGCGGCACGATCCATCGAGGCGTCGTAGAAGCAGACGGAATTGGAGCCGGTTTCCTTGGCTCGATACATGGCGACATCGGCGCGCGCCGGCAGGTCGTCCACTGCGACTTCGTCGTCCAGTATCGCGACCCCGACGCTCGTCCCGACATTGAGGGTGTTGCCGTTCCATTCGATCGGCTTGACGATCTCGGCCATCAGCCGGGCCGCCAGCCGCGAGGCATCGGCACGCACATAATAACGGCGGGTCAGCGCGATGAATTCGTCGCCGCCGATCCGTGCGACGAATTCGCCGTCGCCGATCGCGGCCGCAAATCGGTCGCCGATCGCACGCAGCACCGCATCTCCGGCGAGATGGCCGTGCACGTCGTTCACCTCCTTGAAGCGGTCGAGATCGAAGGAGAGGATAGCGACCCCGGCTCCCGACCCGGCCGCGTGGATCGCCGCGTTCGAGAGTTCCTCCCGGAAGGCGGCCCGGTTCGGAAGGCCGGTCAGCGGATCCTGAAGAGAAAGCTGGCGGTAGCGTTCCACCGCTTCGCGCATGGTGCTTGCATCGATGAGGTAGCTCGCCGCCGCGAGCGCCAGGAGCACCATCATCAGGCTGAGCACTCCGAGCCCCAGCACGGCCGAAGACATGACGGACCGCGGCACCAGCAGAGCCTGGTCCGGGACAAGGTCGATAGCCGCCATGCCGATGAAATGGATGGATGCGACACACAGGATCAGCGCCGCGATCGAGCCGTAGCGGCAGAAGCGCGTGACCGGGCGGGCGGCCCGGTTCATCGCGACCGCGCAGAAGACCGCCCCGGTGACCAGCGACAGCACGACGTAGTCGAACCGCCAGGTGATCGCGCCCTGGACCTCGTATGCCGCCATCCCGAGATAGTGCATGGCGGCGATGCCGAGCCCGAGCACCACGCCGCCTGCCTCCACCAGAAGGGTCCGGCCCGCATAGGCCGATATTGCAAGTCCGAGCGTAAAGCTGCCGATCGACACCGCAAGCGACACGAGCGTCAGGCCGGGCTCGTAGCCGGCAATCCCGCCTGTCGTATATCCGAGCATGGCCAGGAAGTGCGTCGCCCAGGTGCTTGCTCCGCCGATGAAGCCGGCGAGGAAGAGCCACACGCCCTTTTCCAGCCCCCGGCGGCGGATGACCCTTGAAAACAGGCGAATGGTGAGCGTCGCGCCCATGACAAGCACGAGGACGGACGCCGCCACGTAGCGGAGGTCATGTTCGACGAAAAGGCAGGAGAGAATGCGTGACATGTGACTGGCCCAAGGGGAATATCACGAGGCACTAACATCCCATTGGTGTCCTATCCGTTCGCGCGGATGGTAAAGAGATGACGAATGCCGGCCTCGCGCCGCTTCGCTTGCCATCCGGCGGGCTTTGTATTATAGCCCGCCCGTCCGCGTAGACACCCTTGGAGGCAACGCGGATGGAGCGCATCGCGAGGTGTCCTCCCAGTCTCTACCATGCACAAGGTGCATTGTCGGACTCTCCAAATAACCTCGAAAGGACATGCCATGAGCCAGGAAACTTACGAGCTCAAGGCCGAGGCGCGCGAACGGGTAGGTAAGGGGTCCGCCCGTGAACTTCGCCGCAACGGTTTCATTCCTGCAGTCATCTATGGTGACAAGCAGCCCCCCGTTTCCATCGCACTGTCGACCAACGAAGTCACGAAGCGCATCCATGCCGGTGGTTTCATGACCACGATCGCGACGATCAATGTCGATGGCAAGAAGTACCAGGTCCTGCCGAAGGACTACCAGCTGGATCCCGTGCGCGACTTCACCATGCACGTCGACTTCCTGCGCGTGTCCAAGGACACCGCGGTCACCGTCGAAGTGCCGGTCCACTTCATCAACGAAGAAAAGTCCGGCATCAAGATCGGCGGCGTCCTGAACGTCGTTCGCCACACGGTCGAATTCAATTGCCCGGCCAATGCGATCCCGGAATTCATCACGGTTGACCTTGCCGGCCACAAGATCGGCGCCAGCCTTCACATCTCGCACGTCACCCTGCCGAAGGGCGTCAAGCCGGTCATCACCGACCGCGACTTCACGATCGCGACCATCGTCGCACCGGCAGGCGGCGTCGAGGAAGAACAGGCAGAAGGCGAAGCTTCCGAATAAGCTTCGGCACATTCCGACGAAGAACCCGCCCGCGTGGCGGGTTTTTTGTTTCCGCTTTCCGCAGCGATCACCCCGCAAGGCGCGAAGGGAGGAAACCGGTTGACTTCCGGCCGCGTTCGGGTGGAGAAGGCGACAACCGCTGAACACGGGCTTATTGCACATGAAGATCATCGCAGGCCTCGGCAATCCCGGCCCCAGATATTCCGGCAACCGGCACAATATCGGCTTCATGGCCGTCGACGCCATCCAGCGTCTGCCCGGGTTTGCGCCCTGGTCGAAGAAGTTCAAGGCGGAGATCTCCGAAGGCGAACTGGCCGGCGAGAAGGTCCTGCTGATGAAGCCGATGACCTTCATGAACCTCTCCGGCGAAGCCGTGGGCGAGGCAATGCGTTTCTACAAGCTCGCGCCCGGCGATATCCTCGCCATCTACGACGAACTGGACCTTCTCCCCGGCAAGGCGCGCCTCAAGACCGGCGGAGGCCATGGCGGGCACAATGGCGTCAAGTCCCTCGACGCCCACTGCGGGCGCGAATACCGCCGCCTGCGCCTCGGGATCGGCCATCCGGGCGCCAAGGAACTCGTGCACAACCACGTGCTCGGCGATTTCGCCAAGTCCGACCGCACCTGGCTGGAGCCGCTTCTCGACGCGATTGCGGACAATGCCGCCATGCTGGTGAAGGGCGAGGACCCGCAGTTCCTGAACAAGCTCGCGCTGGCCGTCGGCGACAAGCCCTCCCCATCAGCCAAGCCCGCCAAGCCGGCCAGCGCTGATGCTTCCCCCGCCCCGAAGAAGCCGGCCCAGCAGTCGCACATCCACCAGGCGAGAAACCAGAAGACCACCGTGCCGGCGACCGGGCCGATGGCCGACATGCTGAAGAAGATGTTCGGGGCCAAGGGCGACTAGCTGGAACAATCCGGACGGGCATGCTTTTTCTCCGAAAGGAGACTTCAATGCTCGATTTCTCGGTCCTTCCGCTTCCGGCGCCGGTCCATGACAGGCTGGACAATGTGGTGCAGGGCTTCTTCGCCGATGCCGGCCCGCGCTTCGACTTTGCGACGCCCCCCGGCGAGCCTGCGCTCGTGCCTGCCGATTCCGTTTCCTGGCGGATCTTCAAGAACCAGGTCGCGCTCTTCATCGGAGGCGTGGCGGCCGTCCTGCTCGAACTGGGCGAGCCGAAGGTCCGTGACGGCGTCTGGCATCACACCACGTTCCGCACCGAACCTCTGAAGCGCCTGCAGCGCACCGGCCTCGCCGCCATGGTGACGGTCTACGGCGCCAGGAGCCGGGCCGAAGCGATGATCGGCGGTGTCGTCCGCGCCCATGACCGGGTGACCGGCACCACCGCGGAAGGCGAAGCCTATCACGCCAACGATCCGGTCCTTCTCGACTGGGTGCAGGCGACTGCGGGCTTCGGCTTCATGGAGGCCTACCACCGCTACGTGCGCCCGCTGACGCAAGCCGAGCGCGACGACCTTTTCCGCGAAGCCGGACCGGCCGCCCGCCTCTACGGGGCCGTCGGATCGCCCGCGTCGGAGGCCGATTGGAACCGGATGCTGGAGGGCATGCGCGATCGCATCACCCCCTCCCTGATCGTCTTCGAGTTCCTCGACATCATGAAGCGTGTCGATGCCCTGCCGCGCATCGCAAACCCGATGCAGGTCGCGCTGGTGAAGGCGGCCGTCGAAATCCTGCCGCCCTGGGTCCCGGCAAGGCTCGGCATCGATGCCGCATACCGTCTGTCGGGCCGGGAGCGGATCGCCGTCCGGCTCGCCGCGAGCGCCGCGGACCGGCTTCTCCTGAAATCCTCGCCGCCGGTCCAGGCCTGCCGTCGGCTCGGGCTGCCGGACGATTACCTCTACCGGCCATCGCACTGATCACTCTTCGGGCTCCGTCGTGAACATCAGCGGGAAGCCGGCCTCCTTGGCGAGATCGACGGCTTCCTTCGCCTTCGTCTCGGCAATGTCCCTGGCGCAGACGACCACCACGGCCGTCCCCATCCGGTGAGCTGTCAGCATCACCCGGTAGCCGGTCTCCTCGCCCATGCGGAAGACGGCCTTGAGGACCATCACCACGAATTCGCGCGGCGTGTAGTCGTCGTTGACCAGGATGACCTTGTAGAGCTTCGGGCGCTCCAGCTTCGGCGTCGTCTTCGGCTTTGGCAGGAGAATCGTGTCGTCCTTCGTCGGCATCTGCACCTCGCAGTGACATAGGATGAACGCCTTGAAGTATGGCACCGGCGCCCGCGGCATTCAACCGCCGGGCGGTCTCGGCCCTTGACCCCCCGGGCCGTTTATCCCATAGCCAACCCAAAGATCGTCTCCAGCAACAGGTATATCTACCGATGGGTTTCAAGTGCGGCATCGTTGGCCTGCCGAATGTCGGCAAGTCGACGCTCTTCAATGCTCTGACCAAGACGGCTGCCGCACAGGCGGCCAACTATCCCTTCTGCACCATCGAGCCGAACACCGGGGAAGTGGCCGTGCCGGATCCGCGCATGCAGAAGCTCGCGGCCATCGCCGGGTCGAAGGAAATCATCCCGACCCGCATCTCCTTCGTCGATATCGCCGGCCTTGTCCGCGGCGCCTCGAAGGGTGAAGGCCTCGGCAACAAGTTCCTCGCCAACATCCGCGAAGTCGACGCAATCATCCACGTCCTGCGCTGCTTCGAGGATACCGACATCACCCACGTCGAAGGTCGCATCGACCCCGTCGGCGACGCGGAGACGATCGAGACCGAGCTGATGCTCGCCGATCTCGAAAGTCTGGAGCGCCGCGTCGAGCAGACCCGCAAGCGCGCTACCGGCAAGGACAAGGAATCGCTTGCCCAGCTTCCCGTCATGGAAGCGGTCATCAAGCTCCTGCAGGACGGAAAGCCCGCCCGGCTCCTGCTCAAGACCCTCAGCGCGGAAGAGATCGAGGTCCTCAAGGGCCTCAACCTCCTCACCTCCCACCCGGTGCTTTACGTGTGCAACGTCGCGGAGGCCGACGCCGCCACCGGCAATGCCTACACCGAAGCCGTCGCCGCCATGGCCAAGGAACAGGGCGCCGAACGCGTCATCATCTCCGCGGCCATCGAAGCCGAGGTCGCCCAGCTTCCCGAAGACGAGGCCAAGGAATTCCTGTCGGCGCTCGGCCTCGAGGAGGCCGGCCTCGACCGCCTCATTCGCGCCGGTTACCACCTGCTCGACCTGATCACCTACTTCACCGTCGGCCCCAAGGAAACGCGCGCCTGGACGATCGTGCGCGGTACCAAGGCGCCGCAGGCTGCAGGCGTCATCCATACGGATTTCGAGCGCGGCTTCATCCGTGCCTTCACCATCAGCTATGACGACTACATCGCCTACAAGGGCGAAGTGGGCGCCAAGGAAGCCGGCAAGGGCCGCGACGAAGGCAAGGAATACGTCGTCCACGACGGCGACGTGATCCACTTCCGCTTCAACACCTGAGCAGATCCCGCAGGCGCCGTCGCTTCGCCGGCGCCTGCCTTCCCCCAAGGCCCTCCGCGCTTCTTGAACTTGGCCTCCGCCCCCGCCATTGTGCCCTGCGCAATCGCCAAGAGGAAACCGGATGCCGGAACCAGAATTTCATTTCGAAGACTTTACCCAGGGCCGGGTCTTGCCCCTGGCCGAACGCATCGTCAGTGCCGAGGAGATCGTCGAATTCGCCTCCGAGTTCGACCCCCAGCCCATGCATCTCGACGAGGAAGCCGGCAAGGCGAGCGTCCTGGGCGGGCTCTCGGCCTCAGGCTGGCACACCGGCAGCATGTTCATGCGCATGATGTACGACGGATGGCTGTCGCGCTCGTCCTCGGAAGGCTCGCCCGGCGTCGAGTTCATGGACTGGAAGAAGCCCGTCCTCGCCGGCGATACGCTCTCCGGCCACTCGACGGTGGTCGCGAGCCGTGAACTCCGCTCCCGGCCCGGGATCGGCATCGTCACCTTCCTCCACGTCGTGGAGAACCAGCGCGGCGAGATCGTGATGCGGGGCGAGAACCCGATCATGATGCGCCTTCGCGCTCCGCTCGGAGGACTGGAATGAGACTGATCGAACTCAGCCCGCCGGGCAGGAAGGTGATCACCGGCACGATGACCTTCGCAGCCGAGGACATCGTCCGCTTTGCCCGCAAGTACGACCCGCAACCCTTCCATACCGATCCGGAGGCTGCCCGGCATTCCGTCTTCGGCGGGCTCTGCGCGTCCGGCTGGCACACCTGCGCCGGCTGGATGAAGACCTATATCGCCTACCGGGACGCCGAGATGGCGAGGCTTGAGGCCGAGGGCCTCACGCCTCCGAAGCTTGGCCCCTCGGCAGGCTTCAAGAAGCTGCAGTGGCTGACGCCCGTCTATGCGGGCGACAGCATCACCTATTCGATCGAACTGGTGAGCAGCCGCCCGCTCGCGTCACGCCCGGGCACGTGGCTCAACCTGACGATCAATGACGGCGTCAACCAGAACGGCGACGTCGTCATGCGCTACGACGGCACCGTGCTCGAGTTCGAATAGCTTCTGATCCTTTCGGGGGGCGTCAGTGCCCCTCGAACTCCACCAGCGTCCGCACCTCGACGCCGAGCGCCTCGAGCTTGCGGCGTCCGCCGAGATCCGGCAGGTCGATGACGAAGCAGGCCGAGACGATCTCCGCTCCCTGCTGGCGCAACAGCTTCACGGCGCCTTCCGCGGTCCCGCCCGTGGCGATCAGGTCGTCCGTCAGGATCACCTTCTCGCCCGGCTTCACCGCATCCACGTGCATCTCCATCTCGTCGGTGCCGTATTCCAGGCTGTAGGAGACCCGTACAGTGTCGTGCGGCAGCTTGCCCTTCTTGCGGATCGGCACGAAGCCGGCCGAGAGCTGGTGGGCGAGCGCGCCGCCGAGGATGAAGCCGCGCGCCTCGATGCCGGCAATCTTGTCGACGCCCTGCCCCGCATAGGGCCGCACGAGCTCGTCCACCGTCTGGCGAAAGGCGCGCGCGTCACCGAGCAGGGTCGTGATGTCTCGGAAGATCACGCCCGGTTTCGGATAGTCCACGATCGAGCGGACGCAGGCGGCGAGGTCTATGGGCTTTGTCATGGTGTTCCGGGCTTGCTGGAAAGGTTTGGCTGGAGGAAGCCTAGCGATTTATCGGGCCGCCCCCAACAGAAAAAGGCGGCCCCAGGGCCGCCTTTGATGGATTGCCGGGGCCGGGCCCTCAGTGTTCCTTGTTCGCGTAGACCGACTTCTTCGTCAGGTAGATCAGGCCGGTGAAGATCACCAGGAAGACCATGACCATGAAGCCCGTCCGCTTGCGGTCTTCCAGATGCGGCTCGGCGGCCCACATCAGGAACGCCGAGACGTCCTTGGAGTACTGGTCGAGCGTTTCCGGCGAACCGTCGTCGTAGGTGACCTGTCCGTCCGACAGCGGCGGCGCCATGGCAAGCGAGGCGGACGCGATGAAGTACGGGTTGTAGTAGGTGCCTTCCGGCACTTCCACGCCTTCCGGCGGTTCCTGGTAACCGGTCAGCAGCGAGTAGATGTAGTCCGCGCCGCCTTCCTGGTACTGGGTGAAGATGTCGGAGACGAACAGCGGGAAGCCGCGGGTCACGCCGCGCGCCTTGGCGATCAGCGAGAAGTCCGGCGGGGCTGCGCCGTTGTTGGATGCGGCGGCAGCCTGCGGGTTGGCGAACGGCGGCGGGAAGTAGTCCGACGGAACCGCGGTCCGTTCGAACATGTCGCCATCGTCGTTGGGGCCGTCGGTGACCTGGTAGTTGGCCGCGAAGGCCTTAACCTGCTCTTCGGAGTAGCCGAGGTCTTCCAGCGTACGGAAGGATACCAGCGACATGGAGTGGCAGGCGGCGCAGACTTCCGTGTAGATCTTCAGGCCGCGCTGCAGCTGTCCCTTGTCGTACTGGCCGAACGGACCGGCGAAGCTCCAGTCCACTTCCCGCGGCTTGACCAGCGGGTAGTGGGGAGTTGCGCCTTCCGCGTGCTCGCCCTCTGCCGCTACGGCGGAGAAACCGAGACCTGCGACGAAGGCCAGCGAAAGGATGCTTGTAACAAGCTTTTTCATGACTGTTTTTTCCCTATCGGTCTCGGCTATCGAACGCTCGCTTCGCCAGGGGCGAGCTTTTCCATGTCGGACTTGTTCTGCTTCGCCAGTACCGCTTCCGTGATGGAGTTCGGAATGCGGCGCGGCGTTTCGAACAGGCCGAGCAGCGGCATGATCACCAGGAAGAAGCCGAAGTAGTACAGGGTGCCGAGCTGCGACAGGATGACGTAGATGCCTTCCGCGGGCATGGCGCCGAGCCAGCCGAGAAGAATGCAGTCCGCGACGAAGATCCAGAAGAACAGCTTGTACCACGGACGATAGACGGCCGAGCGAACCTTGGAAGTATCGAGCCAGGGCAGGAAGAACAGCACGATGATCGAGCCGAACATGACGAGCACGCCGCCGAGCTTGGAGTCGATCGGGCCGATGTTGAAGGTGATGGCGCGCAGCATCGCGTAGAACGGCAGGTAGTACCATTCCGGAACGATGTGGGCCGGGGTCTTCAGGGCATCCGCCGGAATGTAGTTGTCCGGGTGGCCGAGATAGTTCGGCATGTAGAAGACGAACCATGCGTAGACGATCAGGAAGACCGACACGCCGAGCGCATCCTTCAGCGTCGCGTAGGGGGTGAAGGGGACGGTGTCCGTCTTGGTCTTCACCTCGACGCCGGTCGGATTCGTCTGGCCGGTGACGTGCAGCGCCCAGATGTGCAGGATGACGACGCCGGCGATCATGAACGGCAGCAGGTAGTGCAGCGAGAAGAAGCGGTTCAGCGTCGGCTGGTCGACGGCGAAGCCGCCGAGCAGGAACTGCTGGATCCATTCGCCCACCAGCGGGAAGGCCGAGAAGAAGCCGGTGATGACGGTCGCGCCCCAGAAGGACATCTGCCCCCAGGGAAGGACGTAGCCCATGAAGCCTGTTGCCATCATCAGCAGGTAGATGACCACGCCGAGGATCCAGAGGATTTCGCGCGGAGCCTTGTACGAGCCGTAGTAGAGGCCGCGGGCGATGTGCAGGTAGACGGCGATGAAGAAGAAGGACGCGCCATTGGCGTGCATGTAGCGCAGCAGCCAACCGTGGTTGACGTCGCGCATGATCTTCTCGACCGAGTTGAAGGCGACGGTCGTTTCGGCGGCATAGTGCATGGCCAGCACGATGCCCGTCAGGATCTGGACGATGAGCATCACCGACAGCATGGCGCCGAAGGTGTAGGCATAGTTCAGGTTGCGGGGAACCGGGTATGAAACGAAGCTGTCATGGATCATGCGCGGCAGCGGAAGCCGCGAGTCGATCCATTTCTCGATGCCGGTAGACGGCTGGTATGTGGAATGACCGCTCATTAATAAGAACCCCTCACCCGATCTGGATCACTGTGTCGGACGTAAACGTGAAAGTCGGCACCGGCAGGTTGGTCGGCGCGGGACCCTTACGGATGCGCCCTGCGGTGTCGTAGTGCGAACCGTGGCAAGGACAGAACCATCCACCGAAATCGCCGGCCTGGCCCAGCGGGACGCAGCCGAGGTGGGTGCAGGAGCCGATCATGACGATCCAGTTCTCCTTGCCCTCGCCGGCCGAACGGTCGATGTCCGTTGCCTGCGCGTCGGCGGGAAGGTTGTCGTTGCGTGCAATCGGGTCCTTCAGTTCCTCGAGGGCCACGGCATTCGCGGCTTCGATTTCCTGCTCGGTACGGTTGCGGATGAAGACCGGCTTGCCGCGCCACTTGACCGTCAGCGACATGCCCGGCTCGACGGCCGAGACGTCGACCTCAATCGAGGCGAGCGCCAGCGTGGAAGCGTCCGGCCGCATCTGATCAATGAACGGCCAGGCCACGGCTGCGGCGCCGACGACGCCCGCCACCCCGGTGGTCAGGTAAAGGAAATCACGGCGAGTGGGCTCGCCCAGTGTTTCGCTGTGTGTCTCGTGCTCGCTCACGGCTCAAACATCCTTCTCACGCATTTCGCGAAAACCCGCATATGCCCCCAAGCCAGGGATGTGGATCTGGTCACAATTCGGACACAGATTCCCCGGCAATCCGGCGCCTTCTATGCCTGATCGCAAATTATGTCCAGTCTTGGCAAGTGCATAGAAGCCAGTTTGTCGCGGCCTTTCCGCAGGTTTTCCGGGCCTGTTGCATGTGCGGCGATACCCCTCCTCGCCCACTTTCCCGACATCCCTGCCGCCGCCTCCCGTCGTTGGCCCGGATGGCGCGGTCTCGTTGCGGCGCAGCAATCGCCATGCTAGGTCCGCAGGGCGGGAGCAAGAGTGGGAACGGGCAGGATGAGGTATTTTCTGTCGGTGGCGATATGCGTCATCGTGTCGCTCGTGCTCTTGGCGATTGCCGCCCGCTACCTCGGCGGCGCCTGGGTTTTCGCGACCGTCCACAGCCTGCAGTTTCACCTGGCGATCCTCTGCGCCCTGGCGACCCTTCTCGCCCTCCTCCTCGACCGCAGCCTCTATGGCGGCCTGCTGCTCGCGGCATCGCTCGCGCTCGGGCTCCATGCCCTGTGGATGACCGGCGAGATGGTTCAGCGTCCGTTCGACGAGAGTGCCGGACTGCCACCGCTCAGGCTGATGTCCTTCAACGTCCTGTGGGATAATTACGAGAATGCCGGCGCGATCCGCGACATGATCCTGGCGTCCGGAGCAGACGTGGTGAACGTGCTCGAGGCCGAGCCGCTGCTCGGCGAACTGGCCGCCCTGTCGCGGGTCTATCCCTACCGCATCGGCTGCGGCGAGATGACGACCACCTGCGACCTCATGGTGCTCTCCAAGACTCCCCTCCGCCGGCCCTCCGTCCACTCGCTCAGCAGCCTTTTCGAACAGCGGATGATCCTCTCGGACATCTCCTGGCACGGGCAGACCATCCACATGGCGGCCATCCATACCACCAAGCCCTATTTCGACGACTTCCAGACCTTCGAGCTGACCAATGCCGCAAGGCTCCTCCAGCGGATCGAGGGCCCGCTTCTCGTCGCGGGCGACTTCAACGCGTCGAGCATCGCGCCGAACGTCCGCACCTTCCTGCGCTGGAACGGGCTTCGCACCGCGCCCTTCGAACCGCCGACCTGGCCCTCCTGGGCCGGCTGGTTCGGCGTCCCGATCGACCATGTCTACGTGCGTGAACCGCTCCGCATACGCTCGCTGGAGCGGCTCCCGTCCGCCATGGGCTCCAACCACTACGGGCTGATGGCGGAAATCGTGCTTGCCCGCTGACGGCTTCTACTGCGCCGCATCAGCGGCGAGGAACCCGCCCGACTGGCGCGCCCACAGATCCGCATAGATGCCGTTCGCCGCCACGAGCTCGGCATGCGTCCCCTGCTCGACGATGCGTCCCTCGTCCATGACGATCAGGCGGTCGAGCGCGGCGATCGTCGAAAGGCGATGGGCGATGGCGAGCACGGTCTTTCCCTGCATCAGCCGCTCGAGATTGGACTGGATGGCGGCTTCCGCTTCGGAATCGAGCGCCGAGGTCGCCTCGTCGAGCACCAGGATCGGTGCGTTCTTCAGCATGACGCGGGCAATTGCGATGCGCTGTCGCTGGCCGCCGGAAAGCTTGACGCCCCGCTCGCCCACATGCGCGTCATATCCCTTGCGGCCGCGCTGGTCCTCCAGATCGGCGATGAAGCCGTCGGCCTCGGCGCGTCGCGCGGCCTCGCGCAGCTGCTCCTCGCTCGCATCCGGCTTGCCGAACAGGATATTGTCGCGGATCGACCGGTGCAGCAGCGACGTATCCTGCGTGACCATGCCGATCTGCGCCCGCAGCGATTCCTGCGTCACCTGCGAGATATCCTGGCCATCGATCAGGATGCGGCCCTTGTCGACCTCGTAGAAGCGCAGCAGCAGGTTGACCAGCGTCGATTTTCCGGCTCCCGACCGCCCGACGATGCCGAGCTTCTCGCCCGGCCGGACCGTCAGCGACAGGTCGTTGATGACGCCCCTGCCGTTGCCGTAGTGGAAGCCGACATGCTCGAAGCGGATCTCCGGCGCGCGGACGGTCAGCGTCCCGGCGTCCGGCCTGTCGACGAGGCCGGTCGGCTGTGAGATGAGTTCGGCAGAATTCTGGATGGTCCCCAGATTGCGCATCACCCCGTTCAGCTGCGTCATCAGCCGGCCGAGAAGGAAGTTCAGGCGCAGGATCAGCGCCATGGTGAAGGCCACGGCTCCGGAACTGATCAGTCCGCCGAGCCACAAGTGGATGGTGAGCGCCCCCGTCATCACGATCATCGTGCTCGACAGCAGCGCCATGGAGGCGCGAACGCCGGTCAGGAGCCGCGTGAAGCGCAGGATCGTCGCCTGGAAGCTCTCGAAGCCGGAACGCATGTAGCGGTCGTTGGCCTCGTCGCTGCCGAACAGGCGGAGCGTCTGGATGTTGGAAAAGGAATCGACCATGCGCCCGCTGATCATCGATCCCGCCTCGGCCGAAAGTTTCGCGTTCTCCCGGATGCGCGGGATGAAATATCGCGCCAGGAAGCCGAAGAGGACGAGCCAGGCGAGCACGACTGCGGCGAGCCTCAGGTCCAGCTGCGCCACCAGCACCAGTGTCGAGACCGAATAGATCAGCACGAACCAGAGGCTTTCCATCATCGTCGTCAGGACGTCGCCCGTCGCCTGCCCCGCCGACCATACCTTGGTGACGATCCGGCCGGAAAAGTCGTTCTGGAAGAACGAAAGCGACTGCCGCGACACGTGGACATAGGACTGCCAGCGGACGAGGTTGTAGAAGCCTGGCGTGATGATCTGCTGATCGACGAGCGCCGTCAGCGCCGCGATGACGAAGCGTGCGAGACCGATGACCGCCACCATCAGCAGCAGTTCGCCTCCGTGCGCCGCCATCAGCCCGGACCAGCCGCCCGACCGTTCGACCCCGGCGAGGATGTCGACGATGCGCCCGACGAACCAGAACATCGCCGCCTCGACGCCGGCCGCCGCGCCGCCGAGCACGAGCATGGCGAGGAACGGCAGCTTGGCCTGGCGGACGTAGAACCAGATGAAACCCACGAGCCCGGAGGGTGGCGCAAGCTCCTCCCGGCGTTCGAAGGGCCGGATCCAGTTCTCGAAATAGCGGAGGATGGAGGTGATCATGGCCGCCATATAGTCTCCCCCGCCCGGCAGGAAAAGTCGCGGGCGGGAGAGAGCCCTCTATTCCGCCGCCGCCTCCTCGGCTTCCTGCTCCGCAAGAAAGCCTCCCGACTGGCGGCTCCAGAGATCGGCATAGATCCCGCCCGAGGCTGCAAGCTCCTGATGCGTTCCCATCTCGACGATGCGGCCCTTGTCGAGCACGATCAGCCGGTCCATCTCCGTTAGCGTCGAAAGTCGGTGGGCGATCGCGATGACCGTCTTGCCCTGCATCAGCGCGAAGAGGTTCTCCTGGATCGCCGCCTCGACCTCCGAATCGAGCGCCGATGTCGCCTCGTCGAGGATCAGGATGGGCGCATCCTTCAGGAAGACGCGGGCGATCGCGATGCGCTGCCGCTGTCCGCCGGAGAGCTTGACGCCGCGTTCGCCGACATGGGCGTCCAGTCCCCTCCTGCCCTGCATGTCGGACAGGCCCTGGATGAACTCCCAGGCGTTGGCCCGCTTTGCCGCCTCGATGATTTCGGCATCGGTCGCCTCCGGCTTGCCGTAGGCGATGTTGTCGCGGATCGAACGGTGCAGGAGCGAGGTGTCCTGCGTCACGACGCCGATCATCGAGCGCAGGCTCTCCTGCGAGACCTGCGAGATATCCTGGCCGTCGATCGTGATACGGCCGGCCTCGAGGTCGTAGAAGCGCAGCAGCAGGTTCATCAGCGTCGTCTTGCCGGCGCCGGAACGTCCCACCAGGCCGACCTTCTCGCCCGCCGCGATGTCGAGGTTAAGGTTGTCGATCACGCCGTTCTTCTTGCCGTAGTGGAAGCGTACGTTCTCGTAGCGGATATGGCCCTTCTTCGCCTGGAGTTCCGGGGCGTTCGGCTTGTCCGTCACCTCGTGCGGCTTCGTCATCATCGACATGCCGTCATAGACGGTGCCAACCGCCTCGAAGAGCGCCGAGACTTCCCACATGATCCACTGCGACATGCCGTTGATGCGCATGGCAAGGCCGACCGCGACGGCGACCGATCCGACCGACACCTCGCCCGTCAGCCAGAAGGCGATGCTTGCCGCCGCCACCGCGAAGATCGTCACGGCATTGTTGATGTCGACCCAGATGTTGAGGAGCGAGATCTGCCGCATCTGCCGGTGGACGGTGCCGAGGAACTGGTCCATGCCTTCGCGGGCACAGGTTTCCTCCCGCCCCGCATGGGAGAAGAGCTTCACCGTGCCGATATTCGTGTAGCTGTCGACGATGCGGCCCGTCATCAGCGAGCGCGCGTCGGCCTGCTCGCTGGAAAGCTTCCGGAGCTTCGGAATGAAATGCCACAGGATGAGGCTGTAGAAGACGAACCACAGCACGAGGGGCACGACCAGCCGCCAGTCGACGACGATCACCAGCGCCAGCATCGAGACGAAGAAGCTGATCGCATAGACGAAGACGTCGATGATCTTCATGACCGTCTCGCGGATCGCAAGCGAGGTCTGCATGACCTTGGTCGAGACGCGGCCGGCGAATTCGTTGGCGAAGAAGGTCATGGAGTGGCGAAGCAGGAAGCGGTGCATCTGCCAGCGGGCGATCATCGGGAAGTTGCCCGCCAGAACCTGGTGCATCGTCATCGTGTGCAGGGCGCCGGCGAGCGGCAGGACCACCAGCAGCACGAAACCCATCCAGAAGAGCCGACCGCCCTCCTGCTCCAGGAAGGTGGCGCGGTCGGCGTCCGACAGCCAGTCGATGATGTTGCCGAGGAACTGGTAGAGGAAGACTTCCGCGATGGCGATCACCATCGAGCAGATCCCGAGCACCAGGAGCCAGGGCGCCGTCGGCTTCGTATAGTACCAGCAGAAGGCGAACAGACCCTTCGGCGGAAGGCCGGGCGGGTCCTGCGGATAGGGGTCGACGCGACGTTCGAACCACGAAAACATCGTCATTCTCCAGAAACGACAGGCCCGGTCCGGGCTTCGGGCGTCTTTTGCGCGGGAAGCGGAACGGGCGGAACGGAAAACGAGGCCGCGTACGGCCGCGAGGAGATCAGGAGCGGAGAGGAAGGCGGAAGACCGCGATACGCCTAGGCCGGAAAGCGGATTGCCCGTGGCAGAAGGCGGGTATTCACGGCAATATCCATGCGGCCCTCCTCGGGCTGGCGTTGCAGACGGGGTCTTGTAGCGCCGTTTGCGGGAATTTGGAAGGGACAATCGCCCCGCCCGAGCGACCGCGCCACCGATCACTGCCGCCTTCCGCGGGCCCGCGGCAGCGCTCCACCGCAGCGTCCGACTTTGACTGCGGATGAGCGATCGCCTATGGGCAGATCATGTCGGACCTTCACATCGCCCTCTACCAGCCTGATATTCCGGGCAATACGGGAACCATCCTGCGGCTCTCGGCCTGCCTCGGGCTGAAGGTGCACATCATCGAGCCGGCCGGTTTCGACATCTCCGACCGCAACCTCAAGCGGGCCGGGATGGACTATCTCGCCAGCGCCTCGCTCACCCGGCACGTCAACTGGCAGGCGTTCGAGGACTGGCGGCAGTCCTCCGGGCGACGGCTCGTCCTCGCCTCCACCAAGGCCGCCCTGCCCTATGTGGACTTCGGCTTCCGTCCCGACGACGTGCTCCTCTTCGGCCGCGAGAGCGCCGGGGTGCCCGACCATGTCCACGACAGCGCCGACGCCCGCATCCTCATCCCGATGGTCGAGGGCCAGCGGTCGATCAACGTCGCCATGTCGGCGGCCATGATCGCCGGAGAGGCGCTTCGTCAGACCGACTGGGCCTGAAAACCGGGCCTCGCGCAAAACTTGCGCCGGAACATCTTCCTTAACCGGTCGTCCTGCATATTTTCTTTAGCCGGCAATGGACTACCTTGTCCGCCAAGGGCACTTCGGAATTCGGCATGGAATCGACGATCGTCATCATCAATCTCTTCGGCGCGGTGGCCTTGCTGCTCTTCGGCCTCGCGCAGGTGAAGGATGGCGTCACCCGTGCATTCGGCACGCGGCTGCGCACCGGTCTCGCCACCGGCACCCAGAGCGGCTTCCGCTCCTTCATTTCCGGCTTCGTGGCCACGGTCGCGCTGCAGAGCTCGACCGCGACCGCCCTCACCGTCGCGTCCTTCGTCGAGCGCGACCTCATTCGCCCGCGCATGGGGCAGATCGTCCTGCTCGGCGCCAATGTGGGCACCGCCGTCACGGCCTGGATCGTGGCGACGGGGATAGAATGGTTGTCGCCGCTGCTGATCCTCGCTGGCGTCATCATGTCCCGGGGCGGCTCCGGTGCCCGCAAGGGCGGCGGCACGGCGCTGATCGGCATCGGCCTCATGCTGCTCTCGCTTCATCTCCTGTCGATGGCCACCGAACCCATGCGGGAATCGCCGGCGCTGGCAGCCTTCGTGCGCCTGCTCGACGGGGCATGGCCGGTCGCGCTGGTCCTCACCGCTTTCCTGGCGGTCATCTCCTCTTCCAGCCTTGCCGCCGTCGTCCTCGTTCTTTCGCTCGCCTCCACGGGAGCGCTGTCGACGGAACTCGTCATCGTCCTGATCCTCGGCGCCAACCTCGGCGGCGCCATTCCGCCGGTACTGGCCACTCTCTCCGGCCCGGCCTCCGCCCGCCGCATCACCACCGGCAACCTCGTCGTCCGCGCTATCGGCTGTGCCATCGCCCTGCCCCTTGTCCCCTTCGCGGCGGAGCTTCTCGAGACGCTGCCGCTTTCGCCCGAAAAGTTGCCGGTCGATGCGCATCTCGCCTTCAACGTCGTTCTGGCGCTGCTCGCCTGGCCCTTCTCCGGCCTCATCTCCGACACGATGAAGCGCTTCATCCCGTCGACGGAAGATCCCGATACCGGACCGAAATTCCTCGATGCACAGGCCCTCGCGACCCCCGTGGTGGCACTCGCCAACGCGACGCGGGAGGCGCTGCGCGTCGGCGACCTGATCGAACGCATGCTGATCCGTGTCGAGAATGCCTTCCGCAACAATGACCTCGCGCCGCTTGCCGAGATCGAGGCGATGGAGAAACGCGTCGACAGCCTGCAGCAGGAGGTCAAGGTCTACCTCTCCAAGCTCGGCCGCGACGGGCTTCAGGGCGAGAACCTCCGCCGCTCCATCGCGGTGATGGACTACGTCATCAACCTGGAGCATACGGGTGACATCATCGAGAAGGGCCTCGGCGAACAGGTTCGCAAGAAGATCTCGAGCAGCCTCAAGTTCTCCGAGGATGGCTACCAGGAGCTGAAGTCGCTCTTCGACCTGACCATCGAGAACCTGCGGATCGCCCAGACGATTTTCGTGACCGGCGATTCAAACCTCGCCCTGCGCCTGATGGAGATGAAGGTGGATGTCCGCAAGGCCGAGAAACTGTCGGCGGAGCGCCATCTGGAGAGGCTCCGCGACGGCCGGATGGAAAGCCTCCAGACGAGCTCCCTTCATCTGGACATCCTTCGCGACCTGAAGCGCATCAACGCCCACATCGTCTCCGTCGCCCATCCGATCCTCGACGACGGCGGCCTCCTGCGGGAGAGCCGGCTGCGCCAGGCGGAGCCCGGAAGCTGAGGCTGGTGATCAGTCCGCGCTCGGCAGCCTGCGCATGGTGAACTCGATACGGTCGCCGTCGAGCTGGCGCCAGCTTTCGACTTCCGTCCAGTAGGCGGCCTTGGGGAATTCGTCGAACCATTCGCGCGCCTTCTGGCGGGCTTCCTCGCGGGACATGCAGAAGGTTTCGCGCACGAACATCGACGTGCGGCCGGCTTTTTCCTGCCGGTGCCGGTCGATTCTCCGCTTCAGGCCGTCGAGCGGCGGCGGCGTGAACTTCGCCATGCGGTATACCTCTCTGGGCTAAAGATAATGCGGCGTCTCGCCCTTTGCGAGTCGGAAAATACCCGGTGAATTGACTGGCACATTGGCCGCGCGGAGCCGCTGCTGCTAAGGAACGCAGCTGAAAATGGAATCGTCGAGCAGGAATAAGCTTATGGAACGGCCAGAATTGCCGAAGGGTCTGCCGGAAGACATCGAAGAGAAGAAGGCGGCCGCGCGCGAATGGTTCGAGAGCCTGCGCGACACGATCTGCGCATCCTTCGAGGCGCTCGAAGACAAGCTGGCGGGCCCTCTGTCGGACCAGCCGGCGGGACGCTTCGTCGCCAGGGACTGGCAGCGCGAGGAAGGCCGGGGCGGCGGCGGTCGCATGTCGATGATGGAAGGGCGCGTGTTCGAGAAGGTGGGCGTCCATACGTCCACCGTCTACGGCGAATTCTCGCCCGATTTTCGGGCCCAGATGCCGGGTGCCGAGGAAGACCCGAGCTTCTGGGCTTCCGGCATTTCCCTCATCGCCCACCCGGTCAATCCCAATGTCCCGGCCGTTCACATGAACACCCGCATGGTGGTGACCACCAGCCAGTGGTTCGGCGGCGGCGCCGACCTCACACCCGTCCTCGAACGGCGGCGGACGCAGACCGATCCGGATTCGGCGCTCTTCCACCGCGCCATGGAGATCACCTGCCGGCGCCACGAAGCGGTCGCCGACTACGAGCGCTACAAGCAGTGGTGCGACGAATACTTCTTCCTCAAGCACCGCAACGAACCGCGCGGCATCGGCGGGATCTTCTTCGACTGGCTGCATTCGGGAGAGGACCAGGGCGGCTGGGAAGCCGACTTCTCCTTCGTGCGCGACGTTGGGCGCGCCTTCGCCCTCGTCTACCCGAAGATCGTCGAGGCGAATTTCAATGATCCGTGGACGGAAGAGGATCGCGACGAACAGCTGGTCCGCCGCGGCCGCTACGTGGAGTTCAACCTGCTCTACGACCGCGGCACGCTGTTCGGCCTGAAGACCGGCGGAAACGTCGATTCGATCCTCTCGTCCCTGCCCCCCGTCGTCCGCTGGCCCTAAGGGCCGGCGCGCCGGGCGCGGTTTCGACCGGGTATCTCGCGCGGCCATGGAACATGTCCGATTGCTAACATTTGACATGTTCAGGCAAATTCATTGGTGCTAGTCTTGCCTTCGGTTGCACCGGAGGAGGAACGCGATGAATGCGTCAAACAGCATGCCCGTGCCGCAACAGGCCCTGTCCGAAAGGAGTTCGGAAAGGGCGCGTCTCCTGGATTCTGCCGAATTGATCGAGCACCTCGCAGAGGAGCTTCGTTCGCGCAGCGACCCAGACCTGCCGATGGAATACTATCGCGAGCAGGTAAGGCGCCAGCTGGCAGGGCGCACGGGGCTGAGGGACGCGTCGGCAAGGGAACAGCTGTTCGGACGGCGCAACATTCCCCTGCAGTCTGCCTCCGTATTCCACGCCTGGGCTCTTCGCGACTAGGGCGCGGGAACCCGAGCCGATCTCTCCGGTTAGTTCGGGCGGCGCACCCCGACGGTGATCGCCGTTATCGCAAAGGAGGACGCAATGAGACTGTTCGAATGCGGAACGCTCGTTCCCGGATGCTCCTGGCAGACCCGGGCCGATAGCGACGCGGAAGTCGTCCGCCGTACGGTTGAACACATGCGCACCGCCCACGGCGAGGACATCATTCGCGAGAGCATGGTCGAGAACATCAAGGCCCGTATTCGCGACGAGGCGCAGGCAGCCCGGGCGCGTCCCTAGCGCTTTTCGCTGACCATCTGCTCCAACCGGGCGGCAAGTTCATCCCGGTCGAGCGCAAAATTGCGCTCCACCCAGAGCGCCTCCAGCGCGCCCAGGACCTCGCCGACACGCTTGCCGGCGGGGACACCTGCGGCAAGGACATCAGCCCCCGAGAGCGGAAAGACCGGCCTCCTGTAGGCGTCGCAACGCACCGAGAGAACGCTCAACCGGGCGCTCTTGCGCATCGCGATAGGGTTTTCCTGCGCCGAGGCGCGCGCCTTGGCGAGTGCCAGCCTCAGTCGCATGCGAACCCCGTCCACGCCGTGGCGATAGAGTATCCGGTCGAAGCCGACATCGGTTACCTCGTCCGGCAGAGGCGGCGTCATTGCCCATGCCTGCAGCCGCGCGGCTTCCGCGTTCGACATGCGCAGGCGCCTTGCCATCGCCTCCAGCCGTTCAGGCACGTCGGGAACGATCGCCGCAAGACGCAGGATTGGATCGGGCGTCCATGACATCGCCTGCTCGGCGGCGACGAGCGCATGCACGGCGTCGATGCCCCACTTCTCCGTCTCCGGCAGTATGGCCGTCAAGACGCCGGTCTGGCGCATCCACAGGAGCGCCCGCGACGGATCGGGCGCGGCAAGAAGCTTCTTCGTCTCGCTCCAGATCCGTTCGGCCGAGAGCATTCCCAGCTTGTCCTTCGCCCGTGCGCAGGCGCGCAGTCCCTCCGCATCCGGGCGGCCCTTGCCGTAATAGGCGAAGAAGCGGAAGAAGCGCAGGACGCGAAGATAGTCCTCGGCGATCCTCGCCTCCGCGTCGCCGATGAAGCGGACGTTGCGCGTCTCGATATCCGCAAGGCCGCCGACGAGGTCGATCACCTCGCCCGCCGCATCCGCATAAAGGGCATTGACCGTCAGGTCGCGCCGCTCGGCGTCCACCTGCCAGTCGGTGCCGTAGGCGACCTGCGCATGGCGGCCGTCCGTCTCCACGTCGCGGCGAAGCGTCGTCACCTCGAAGCCTTGCCCGTCAAGCACGAGCGTCACCGTCCCGTGGTCGATCCCGGTCGGCACCGCCTTGATCCCCGCCGCTTTGGCGCGCTCGACGACCTCCTCGGGGCGAAGCGTCGTGGCGATGTCGATGTCGCCGACCGGCAGGCCCATCAGGGCGTTGCGCACCGCGCCGCCCGCCACGCGCGCCTCCCCGTCGGCGGCGTTCAGCAGATCCATGATACGGCGCAGCCCCGGGTCGCGGAACCATGCCTCGCCTGCCACCGATGTCATGCGTAGAGCCTTTCGTAGAGCGTGCGGACAATGCTGGCGGTAATGCCCCAGATGTAGTGTCCCTCATAGGGCAGTTCGTAGAAATGCCGCTCGCGGCCATCCCAGACGCGACTGCCGCGGCGATGGTTTTCCGGGTCCATCAGGAAGGACAGCGGCACCTCGAAGACCTCGTCCACCTCCTGCGGATTGAGCTTGAGATGGAAGCCGCGGCGCACCACCGAGAGCACCGGAGTGATCCGGAACCCTGTCGCCGCCAGATAGACAGGCAGCCGCCCGACGGGCTCCACGAAGGCCGGCGACAGGCCGATCTCCTCTTCCGCCTCCCGCACCGCCGCCGTCTCCGGCGAGGCATCTTCCGGATCGATCGCCCCGCCCGGAAAGGCGACCTGGCCTGAATGCTTGCGAAGGGTCGCGGTCCGCTGGGTGAAGATGACCTTCGCCTCGTCGCCGTCGTCGACGACCGGCACGAGAACCGCCGCATCCTTCAGGCGAAGGCCCTCGATCAGCGGCAGGAGGTCGGGATTGAGCAGGTGGTCGCCGTGGTCGCGCCAGGCCTGTTCGACCGGCCCGCCGTTCTGGTTCAGCGCCCGCGCCCTGAAACCGGCCGCCGAATAAAGCGGTGCATCACTCATGCGAAAGGGCTTCCAGTTCCGAGGCGGGCATGACCGTAAAGACCTCTCCCGCCGAGCGGACCGCAAACATCGCCCTTCCGTCCGCCTCGACCGTTTCGCCGAGTTCGACGAGGTCATACATGACGGGACGGGAGACGAGCGCCTCCAGCCGTCCGCGCACCAGGAGATAGGGCTTGAGCTCGCTGTTCTCGCCCTCGATCACGAACCGCAGCGGGTGTTCGCCGCCGGCCTCCACCACGTCTCCGACATTGGTCCGGAACGTCAGCACCTGCTCGCCGTCGCGCGTGGATACGTTCATCTCGACCGCCAGGAACGGCGCATCCTCGACGCGGATGCCCACCTTCTCGACCGGCGTGACCAGGTAGGTCCTGCCGTCCTCGTCCTTGCGCAGTACCGTCGAGAACAGCCTGACCAGCGGCTGGCGGCCGATCGGGGTTCCCATGTAGAACCAGGTGCCGTCGGCCCGGATTTCCATATCGAGGTCGCCGCAGAACGGCGGGTTCCACCGCTCGACGGGCGGCAGGCCAGGCTTCCCGCCTGCCTTCTGGTCGGCCGCGCGGGAGATCATGGCGGCCAGGCCGGCGGCGTCACTCGCTGTCTGAATGGTCTCGCCTGCCATTTTTCAGTCCCGGTTCCGCTCTAAGCAATCTCTGTCACGAGATAGTCATTCGAGGCGTTCTTGTCAGCCGTTTATGCGGTAATAAGTTGTTCCACAGGAACTGGTTGCCCCTGCGCAATGATTCGTCCGCCGCCAGGGCATATCCTGTAGGGCCTCAAGGAGAGCGATATGGGTCTGATGAATTCCACCGAGACCATTGCCGACGAAAAGGCCGTGATCGCCGCCGCCGAACAGGCGCTCGCCGACATCGCCGCCGTTCGTGACGAGGTGGCCAAGGTGATCTTCGGCCAGGAACGCGTGGTGGAAAACACCCTGCTCGCCCTCCTCTCCGGCGGCCATGCCCTGCTGGTCGGCGTCCCGGGCCTCGCCAAGACCAAGCTCGTCACCACCCTCGGCGCCGTTGTCGGCCTCGATTCCAGCCGCATCCAGTTCACCCCCGACCTGATGCCGTCGGATATCCTCGGCTCCGAAGTGATGGACCAGGACGAGACCGGACGCCGCTCCTTCCGCTTCGTGAAGGGCCCGGTCTTCGCGCAGCTGCTGATGGCCGACGAGATCAACCGCGCCTCGCCGCGCACCCAGTCGGCGCTTCTGCAGTCCATGCAGGAATATCATATCACCGTCGCCGGGCAGCGCTATGACCTGCCCTCGCCCTTCCACGTGCTCGCCACGCAGAACCCGCTGGAGCAGGAAGGCACCTACCCGCTGCCGGAAGCGCAGCTCGACCGTTTCCTCCTGCAGGTGGACGTCCTCTATCCCGAGCTCGACGCCGAGCGCCAGATCCTGCTGGAGACCACCGGCACGGGCGAAGCCCGTCCCCGCGGCGTCATCGATTCCGCCCGCCTCCAGGAAATCCAGTCGCTGATCCGCCAGATGCCGGTGAGCGACAAGGTGGTGGACGCGATCCTGCAACTCGTGCGCTCGGCACGCCCCGGCCATGGCAATGCCACCACCGACAAGAACGTCGCCTGGGGACCGGGTCCCCGCGCCGGCCAGGCGCTGATGCTCACCGCGCGCGCCCGCGCCCTCTACCAGGGCCGCCTCGCGCCATCGCTCGATGACGTCTATGCGCTTGCCGAACCCGTCCTCCAGCATCGCATGGCGCTGACCTTTGCGGCACGTGCCGAAGGCATGTCCGTCCGCGATGTCGTCGCCGGCCTCGTGCGGCAGGCCCGCGGCTGAACCTGCGGCCATAGAAGGGATCGCGCGTGGCACCCATCGGCGAGATCGTCCAGCAGACTTCCGGCAGCCAGGTCCTGTCGCGCGCCCGGGCGCGCGCGGCCCTCGTGCCGGACTGCATGGTCGAGGCCAAACGCATCGCCAACACGGTCATCGCCGGCTGGCACGGGCGCCGCAAGCGCGGGATCGGCGAGAATTTCTGGCAGTTCCGGCCCTATTCGGAAGGCGAAAGCCTGTCGCGCATCGACTGGCGCCGCTCCGCCCGCGACGACCATACCTATGTCCGCGACCGCGAGTGGGAGGCCGCCCATACGGTCTGGCTCTGGTGCGACCTCTCCCCGTCGATGATGTACAAGTCGACCTTCGGGACGGTCTCCAAGGAAAGCCGGGCCCTGGTCCTCATGCTGGCGCTTGCGGAAATCCTCGCTCGCTCTGGCGAGCGGATCGGCTGCCCCGGCGTCATGGAGCCCGTCTCCGCCCGCAACGCCGCCGAACGGCTCGCCACCGCCATCATGCACGCGCCGCCGACCAGCGGCCTGCCGGATACGGCAATGGTCCGCGGACACAGCGACCTCGTGCTGATCGGCGACTTTCTCGATGACCCGGACCTGATCATGGCCCGGCTCTCGCCGCTTGCCCGGCGCGGCCTGCGCGGCCATGTCGTCGAGATCGCCGATCCCGCCGAGGAGAGTTTCCCCTATGCGGGCCGCACCGAATTCCGGGATCCCGAAACGGGCGAAAAGCTCGTGGCCGGCCGCGCCGAGACGATCCGCGACGACTACCGCCAGGCCTATCTCCTGCGCCGGGAACTGATGGGCGAGGCCCTGCGGCGGCTGGGCTGGAGCTTCGCCTTCCACCGCACCGACCATCTCGCCTCCGAGGCGCTGGTGGCGGTGCACGGCCATCTCTCCGGCATGCCGGCGGGCGGCATGGTCGGAGGTCGCCCATGAGCGCCTTCGCCTTCGCCAGTCCCGCGATCCTGCTCGGCCTCCTGGCGCTGCCGCTCATCTGGTGGCTGCTCAGGCTGACGCCGCCGCGTCCGAAGGCGGAAGTCTTCCCGCCGCTGCGCATCCTCGCCGGGGTCCTCAAGCGGGAGGAAACGCCCTCCAAGAGCCCGTGGTGGCTGACGCTATTGCGCATGATGCTGGCTGCCGCCCTCATCCTGGCGATCGCCAATCCGGTCCTCAACCCCCGCACCGGATCACTGAGCGGCGACGGCCCGCTTGTCCTCGTCATGGACAATGGCTGGTCCACCTCGACCGACTGGGAACGGCGCGTCGAGACGGCCGAGGGACTGATCGAGGATGCCGAACGCGAGGACATCCCGGTTTCGATCTCCTTCACCGCCGATGCCACCCATGATGCGGTTCCCGGCACTGCGCTGACGGCGCGCGAGAAGCTTGCCGCCGCACGACCCAAACCACTCGTCCCGGACCGGGAGAGAGCGGCCGCCGCGATCGGCGAGGCGCTGAACGGCACGACGCCCGGAACGCTCGCCTTCATCTCCGACGGGATCGCGACCGAAGTCGACGAGGCTGCGCTCACTGCGCTCGGCGCGCTTTCCCCCGCGGAACTGCGGCTGATCGAGGGCGAGGGCGAAAGCGCCGTCGCCCTGACCTCGGCCATCAACAGCGCCACGGCCATGACCGTGAACGCGACGCGACTGCCGGTGCCCGCTCCCCGCGACGTTACGATCAATGCCCTGGACATCAAGGGCCGGCCGCTCGCCTCCGGAACGCTGCGGTTCGCATCGGGTGCGGCGACGGCCACGGCCGAGATCGAGGCGCCGTTCGAATTGCGCAACGATTTTGCCCGTCTCGGGATCGACGGCATCGCCACAGCGGGTGCCGCCCATCTCCTCGACGACGGCTTCAAGCGCCGCCGGGTCGCGTTGCTGTCGGGCGAGGTCGGCGACGATTTCCAGCCGCTGCTTCAGCCGCTCTATTATATTAGCCGGGCGCTGGAGCCCTATGCGGACCTGATCGAGCCGGCCACGGCCGACCTTTCGACCTCCATTCCGCAGGTCCTCGCGCTCAATCCCTCGGCAATCATCATGGCCGATATCGGACGCCTTCCGGCTGGTACCTACGACCCGATCATGGAGTGGATCTCGCGCGGCGGGACGCTGATCCGTTTCGCCGGCCCCCGCCTGGCCGCCGCCCCCGCCGACGATCCGCTGGTGCCCGTCATGCTGCGCCAGGGCGAACGCACGCTCGGCGGCGCCCTGTCCTGGTCGGAACCCCAGCCGCTCGCCGACTTCCCCGACTTCGGCCCCTTCGCCGGAATGCCCCGCGCCTCCGACATCACGATCAGCCGACAGGTGCTGGCCGAACCCTCGCCTGACCTCGCCGAGCGCACCTGGGCGAGCCTCGCCGACGGGACGCCGCTGGTGACCACCCGGGACCAGGAGGCAGGCCGCATCGTCCTCTTCCACACGAGCGCCGAGGCCACGTGGTCGAACCTGCCGCTCTCCGGAAACTTCGTGGAAATGCTGCGCCGCCTCGTGCAGATGGCGCGGGCCGGCGGCGCGACGACGACCGGCGGAACCGAAGCCGGGGTCAGCCTTCCCCCCTACCGGCTCCTCGGCGCCGACGGCATCCTGTCGAGCGAGACGGGCACCGCCAAGCCGATCTCCGTCGCGACGGGCGAGGTCCCGGTCGCGAGCTTCGACCATCCGCCGGGTCTCTACGGCAGCGAGGACGGGTTCACCGCCGTCAACCTGCTGGCCGCCGGCACCGAGCTTTCCCCGTTCGATCCCGTGCTCTCGGGCCGACCGGTGGTCCGGGAAACGCTGATCGGCGAGGAAGCGACCTCGCTGCGGCCGCTCCTCTTCGCCATCGCCTTTGCCCTGATCCTTCTGGACAGCCTCGCGGTCCTCTTCATCAACGGCGCGTTTTCCCGCCTGCCGCGCTTCTCGCGCCGGGCTGCTCCCGCCGTTGCGGCTCTGGCAGCACTCTGGCTCCTCTCCGCGCCCGAGGCCGGACACGCGCAGGATGCAAGGCCCGGCGATGACCTCGTGATGCAACGCCTCGACACGACGCATCTCGCCTATGTCGTGACCGGCGAAGCAGAGGTGGACCGCCTGTCGGAACAGGGACTGGAAGGGCTTACCCAGTTCCTCACCTATCGCACCACCCTGGAACCTGGGGAGCCGGTGGGTCTCGACATCGCCACCGACGAACTCTCCTTCTACCCGATCATCTACTGGCCGGTTTCCGCCAATGCGCCCATGCCCTCCCCGGCCGCCATATCGCGGATCGATGCCTATATGCGCAACGGCGGAACGGTCCTCTTCGATACGCGCGACCAGTTCTCCGGCCTCGACAGCTACGGCGCGACCACGCCGAACGGCGAGCGCCTACAGGCGATCCTCGCCAATATCGACATCCCGCCGCTGGAGCCGACGCCCGAAGACCATGTGCTGGCCCGCGCCTTCTACCTGCTGAACGACTTTCCCGGCCGCTATTCCGGCAGCCCGCTCTGGGTGGAGGCACGCCAGGAGGCGGCCCAGACCAACAGCGAACTGTCGTCCACGGGCGACGGCGTGACGCCGCTGCTGATCACCGCCAACGATTTCGCCGGCGCCTGGGCGGTCGACATGCAGGGCAATTCCGTGCTCCCGACCGTCCCTGCGGACGGCATGCAGCGCGAATATGCCTACCGGGCAGGCGTCAACATCATGATGTACATGCTGACCGGCAACTACAAGTCCGACCAGGTCCACGTCCCGGACCTCCTGGAACGGCTGGGCCAGTAGGAGTGGCATCGTGAACATCGGATTTGCACCATTCTTCCCCTGGCCGGTCCTCGCGGCACTCGCCGTCGTCGCCGTCCTCCTGTCGGTGCTCAGCCTGTGGCGCGGCATTCGCGGCGCAAGCCTGCGCGCCGTGGCGCTTGCGGCACTGCTCATGGCGCTGGCCAATCCCATCTTGATGCAGGAAGACCGCGAACAGCTTTCGACCGTCGTCCCGATCGTCGTCGACCGGTCGCAGAGCCAGGCCATGCCCGCCCGGCACGATCAGACCGATGCGGCGCTCGCCGTCCTGCAGGAACGCTTCGCCCGCTTTCCGCGCATCGAGACGCGGATCGTCGACGTCTCCGACGACCCGGACACCGAGACGCCGTCGACGCGCCTCTTCTCCGCCCTCGCATCGGCGACGTCCGACGTTCCCCCCGCCCGTCTCGGCGGCGCCGTATTCCTCACCGATGGACAGATCCACGACCTCCCCGAGGGCGACCAGCAACTGGGAATGGATGCGCCGCTGCACGGGCTGATCACCGGTCACCCCGACGAATTCGACCGTCGGGTGGCCGTGACGCGCGCGCCCCGTTTCGGCATTGTCGGCGAAGAGCAGGAAATGACCCTCCGGGTCTTCGACGATGGCCGCGGCACCGGCGCTCCGGCCGATGTCACGGTGCGGATGAACGGCGAGGAGATCGCCACGCTCCAGGGAGCACCGGGCGCCGACATTCCGTTATCCTTCACCGTCCCGCGCGGCGGCACCAATGTCATGGAATTCTCGGTCGCCGAAGTCCCCGGCGAAGTGACAGCGGTCAACAACCGGGCCGTCCATCTGATCGACGGCATTCGCCAGAACCTGCGCGTGCTCCTGGTCTCCGGAGAGCCGCATGCGGGCGAGCGCGCCTGGCGGAACCTCCTGAAATCCGACACCGCCGTCGATCTCGTTCACTTCACCATCCTGCGGCCGCCGGAAAAGCAGGATGGCACACCGATCAACGAGTTGTCGCTGATTGCTTTCCCCACGCGTGAACTCTTCGTCGAGAAGATCGAGGACTTCGACCTCATCATCTTCGACCGCTACACGCACCGCAATGTGCTGCCGATCCTCTACTACGACTACATCGCCCAATATGTGCAGAACGGCGGCGCGCTCCTGATCGCCGCCGGCCCCGAGCATGCCGGCGAGAGTTCCATCGCGGCCACCCCGCTCTCACAGGTCCTCCCGGCCGAACCGACCGGAAACATCCACAATGCCGGCTTCTATCCTCGCCTGTCCGAAGAGGGCCAGAAGCACCCGGTGACCCGCGGCCTCGACGGCTCCGGCGACGAGCCGCCCGCGTGGGGCCGCTGGTTCCGGTCGATCGATGTGGCTGCGCCCCAGGGAGAAACGGTCATGCTCGCCGACCAGGGCCGGCCGCTTCTCGTCCTCAACCGCGAGGCGGAGGGCCGCGTGGCCATGCTCCTCTCCGACCACGGCTGGCTCTGGGCCCGCGGCTTCGAAGGCGGCGGCCCGCACGCCTCGCTCTATCGCCGCATCGCCCACTGGCTGATGAAGGAACCGGACCTCGAGGAGGAGGCGCTTACCGCGCGCGCGATCGGACGCAGCCTGGAAGTGACCCGGCAGACGATCGGCGACGACCCGGGTCCCGCGACGATCACCTACCCCTCCGGCCGCAGCGAAACCGTCCCCCTCACCGAGACCGGCCCCGGTCTCTACCGGTTCGAACGACGGATGGAGGAAACGGGCCTGTTCGAGGTGAGGAACGGCGACATCTCCGCCCTCGTCCACGTCGGCACCGTCGATGCGCCCGAGTTCAAGGCGATGATCTCGACGGAGGAGACCCTTGCCCCCTATGCCGAGAAGACCAGGGGCCTCGTGACGCGCGTCTCCGATGGAGAAAGCCTGTCCGTGCCGGACATCCTTCCGGTGCGCGGCGCGGTTCGCGTGCAGGATCGCAACCGCATGGTCATCCGCCTCACCGACGAGACGGTGCTGCGCGGCATCAACACGATCCCGCTGTTTGCAGGCTTCGGCGGACTGTCGATCCTGCTCTTCGCCATCGCCGCCATGTGGTGGCGCGAAGGCCGCTAGCGATATCGCCCTTTCGGGCTTCCGCCACGCGGTCGCGGCTGCTATTGCGCACGCCTCCCGAACCGATCGGCTGTCCCATGTTGCCCGAACTGACGATTACCGACCACTTCACGCCCGAGGAGGAACAGGCGATCCTCGACCGCCTGCAGGCCTACAATATCGAGAATTTCGGGCCGATGGACCGCAGGGATCTCGCCATCATCCTGCGCGACGAGGCGGGCGAGCCGGAAGGCGGGCTTCTCGGCAGAACCGGGCGTGGCTGGCTCTATGTGCAGCTGCTGTTCATTCCCGAATACCTTCGCGGCCGGGGAGTGGCGAAGAGACTGCTTGCGATGGCAGAGGACGAGGCCCGCGACCGCAGCTGCGTCGGCGCCTATCTCGACACCATGAACCCTTCGGCCCTGTCCTTCTACCTGAAGCAGGGCTACGAGCCGATCGGCCGGCTGGACGGCCTCGGCGGAGGCCATTCCGTCACCTGGCTCAAGAAGCGTCTCTGAACGGCGTCAGGCGAGCGAAAGCTCGCGGGTTTCCGCATCGATCATGTAGGCCGCGACAGCCGCGATCACCAGCAGGCCCGCGAAGACGGCGATTGCCAGCCCGAAGCTCTGCGCCACCACGAAGGCCATCGCCGAGGGCGCGATCAGTCCGCCGAAACGGGCCATCGCGCCGGCCGCTCCCATGCCCGTCGCCCGCGACGCCGTCGGAAAGAGTTCCGGCGTGAACGCGTAGAGGGCGCCCCATGTGCCGAGCAGCGCGAAGCTCATGATCAGCAGCGACGCCCCGACCACGATGCTGCCGCTCGCCACGACGAAGAGGAAGCATCCCGCCGCCGAGAGCAGGCAGAAGCCGACGAGCGTCGGCCGCCGTCCCCACTTCTCGACCCCGTAGGCCGCCAGCGCATAGCCGGGAAGCTGGGCGAGCGCGATCAGCACGAGGAAGCCGTAGCCGCGGACAAATCCGAAGCCCTCCCCCGCCAGTTTCGGGGGCATCCACACGAAGACCCCGTAATAGGAAATCGACACCAGGAACCACACGGCGAGGATCAGGATGCTGCGCCGGCGAAGTTCGCCGGAAAAGATCTTCACCTCACGCACCGGCGCCGGCTGGGCGAGCTGCTGGCTCGCCGGCAGCGTCTGCTTGCCGTTCGTCACCAGGATCTGGTCGATGATCGACTTCGCCTCGTCGGCTCGTCCTGTCCGCATCAGGTAGAGCGGCGATTCGGGCACCAGGAAGCGCAGGCCGAAGCCGATCAGCGCCGGAAGCGCCGTCACCGCGAAGATGTAGCGCCAGGCATCCTCGACGCCGATAAGGCTCGTCACCCAGGCCGCGAGCGCGACGATCAGGGTGCCGAGCGCCCAGAAGCCCTCCAGCAGCACGAGCCACCTCCCGCGGTTTCGCGCCGGCAGGAACTCCGCCATCATCGCGTAGTCGACGGGCAGCGTGCCGCCGACGGCCACCCCCGTCAGGAAGCGAAGGAGAAGCAGGATGGTGAAGTCCGGCGCGAAGATGGAGAGCGTGCCGAAGACGGCATCGGCGAGAACGGTGATGATCAGCACGTTCCGCCGGCCGATCCGGTCGGCAAGCCTGCCGAACCCGATCGCTCCGACCAGCATGCCGAGAAAGAACAGCGTTCCGGTCTGGAGCGCCTGGGGAACCGTGAGCCCGAAGGTCGCGGCGATCGAGGCCGCCGTGAAGCCGACCGCCAGCACCTGCATGGCGTCGGCTGTCCAGACCAGGCCGAATATTCCGATCAGTCGCTTCTGGTAGGTCCCTGCACCGGCGCGGTCGAGCGCCTCGTCTATGGTCACTGTCGTCATGCCACCATCCCCTGTGTCGACGAACGCGCCGGATATCCCGCGGTCTCAAGCCCCCATAGAGGATGTGGTCTGGTCCCGCCAGCAAATTGTTCCCTTGAGGCGCTCATGGGCATCGGGACCCATCGGCACGATGAGCACCCGTGCCGGATCGACCGGGCCCGGAAAGGCGAGCGCGCCATAGGCGACCTTCTCGAAACCGAGCGGCATGTAATAGGGAGGATCGCCCACCAGGATCACGCCTTCGGAGCCGGCGCGGCGCGCAGCCTCGATGGCGATCCGCACCAGTTCGCGGCCGATCCCCCTGTTCTTGTGGGAGGGGCGCACGGCAAGCGGCCCGAGAAGATGGCCCTTCACCGAGCCCGCGGTCACGGGCGTCATCCGCACCGATGCGATCGTCTCCCCGTCGTCGGCGCAGACAAAGGAGAGCGACCTGTCATGGGGGCCCTGCTCGCGGATTCGGGCTGCCGCACGCGCATGGCGCCCGGGCCCGAACGCCTCGGCGTTGATCAGCTCGATGACGTCGTCATGCGAAGCGTCCTCGGTGAGGTAGACAAGATCGTGCTTGGGCGAGAGTTGCGGAGCCATGGTGAACCGGAAGCCTTGGGATGCAGGAAACGAGTGATCGGCGGCGGCGCTCGTGGAGCGTCACGTCGGAGGATCAGCGTCGTCGCAGTGCCCGTGCTTCGGTCATGGAGGGTCCCTGAATTGTGGCAAGCGCAATAGCAGCAAATAATTTCCCCGCCAAGGCAAAAACGCACTGTTCATCGTCCGGCTCTCGCAATTCGTGCCGGCTGGCGCAATTATGTCCTGGGTAAGAGGAGAATTCCATGGGCAGGCTGGTCGACGGTGAATGGCAGGACGTCTGGTACGACACGAAATCCACGAAGGGACGTTTCAAGCGCTCGCGCTCCCGGTTCCGCAACTGGATCACCCGGGACGGCGCGCCCGGCCCGAGCGGCGACGGAGGCTTCAAGGCAGAGCCCGGGCGCTACCACCTCTACGTTTCCTACGCCTGTCCCTGGGCCCACCGCACGCTGATCTTCCGCAAGTTGAAGCGGCTCGAGGACCTCATCTCGGTCTCCGTCGTCGACTATGTGATGCTGGAGAACGGCTGGGAGTTCAAGCGCGGCAGCGGCTCGACCGGCGACGCCCTGTTCGATTCGGATTTCCTCTATCAGGTCTATCTCAGGGCCGATCCGCACTACTCGGGCCGGGTCACCGTTCCGGTGCTTTGGGACAGGGAGCGGGAAACGATCGTCTCCAACGAGAGCGCCGAGATCATCCGCATGTTCAACAGCGCCTTCGACGACCTGACCGGCTCGACCGACGATTTCTACCCGGAGCACCTGCGCCGGGAGATCGATGACCTTAATGCCATCGTCTACGACACCGTAAACAACGGCGTCTACAAGGCGGGCTTTGCGACCACTCAGGACGCCTATGAGGAAAGCGTCGTCCGCCTGTTCGAGACGCTCGACATGCTGGACAGGCGCCTCGCGACCAGCCGCTACCTCCTCGGCGACAGGATCACCGAGGCGGACTGGCGGCTCTTCACGACGCTCGTCCGCTTCGACGCCGTCTATGTCGGGCACTTCAAGTGCAATATCCGCCGCATCGCCGACTACCCCAATCTCGACGGCTATCTTCGCGATCTCTACCAGGTGCCGGGCGTCGCCGAGACGGTGCACTTCGATCATATCAAGGGCCACTACTACCGCAGCCACAAGACGATCAATCCGACTGGCATCGTGCCGCTCGGTCCGGTCCTCGACCTCGATGCTCCCCACGGGCGGGCTGGCCTCGGGGCTTCGGCCGCCTGATCTACCAGATGTCGGATGGCGGCTCCTGCCCCGCCACTTCCCGGACGCGCCGAAGGGTGGCGGACGTGACGTTCTCCGGCAGGTTGTCGAGGGCAAAGAAGCCGCTTTCGGCGATCTCGCGGTCCGGCTTCCTGGGCGCCGTCTGCTCGACCTCCACCCGGTAGAACAGGACATGGTCGCGCTTGCTGACCCCCCGGTTATAGTAGACGTGGAAGAGCACCGGCGGCGCCGTCATCATCAGGTTTCCCTCCTCGCGGAGTTCCTTTTCCAGGGCCTGCATCGCCGTCTCGTGCCGCTCGACCCCGCCGCCCGGCAGGTACCATCCCGGAACATAGGTATGGCGCACGAGGAAGATGCGTCCGTCCCGGTCGAAGCAGGCGGCGCGCACGCCGAGCGTCATGCCCCTCCTGAGGAAGAAGACGTTGTGGAAAAGCCAGACAACCACACGGCTCTTCAGGCCGCTCAGTTCCGGGATCCCCTGCCCTGACATCTCACGCCCTCGTGTATGGAGAAAAGGGATAACGAATTGGCCGCTCATGCGTTATGTCTGCGACATGTTCAAGTTTGCCCATATCTCCGACATCCATCTCGGTCCGCTTCCGCAACTCACGCTGCGTGAGCTGTTCTCGAAACGCATAACCGGTTTTGTGAACTGGCACCGGAACCGGCGCAAGCACCTTTTCGTCAATACGCTCGATCTGCTGCTGAGCGACCTGCGCACCCGCGAACCGGACCATCTCGCGATCACCGGCGACCTCGTCAACCTCGCGACCGGCATCGAAATCCGGCTGGCCGCCGAATGGCTCGAGATGATCGGCGATCCTGCCGATACGACGGTGGTGCCGGGAAACCACGACGCCTATGTGCGCGGCGCGCACGATCGCGCCGTCAAGGCCTGGTACCCCTATATCATCGGCGACGAGGGGACGCGCAGCTGGGACGATGAGACCAAGGTCTTCCCGACCATCCGCCGCCGCGGCCCGGTCGCCATCATCGGCTGCTCGACATCCGTCGCAACCCCGCCCTTCTCGGCATCGGGCTATTTCAGCCCCCGCCAGGCCCGCGAGACCGTGAACCTCCTGAAGAAGGCCGGCGACGAGGGTCTCTTCCGGGTCGTCCTCATCCACCATCCGCCGATCCGGGGGGCTGCCCCCTCCCACAAGCGGATGATCGGCATCCGCCGTTTTGCCGCCGCAATCTCGACCGGCGGAGCCGAACTCGTGCTGCATGGCCATACCCACCTCAACACCGTCTACTGGCTGAGGACCCCGAAAGGCCAGGTGCCGGTCGTCGGCATCGCCTCCGCCTCGCAGGGGCCCGGCGGCCACAAGCCCCCGGCGGCCTACAATCTCTTCACGCTTTCGGGCGAACCGGGAGCCTGGAACCTCGTCTGCGACCGCTACGGGCTGAACGAGACCGGCGACGCCATCGCGCTCGACCAGAGCCACCGCTTCTACGGCGAATCCGTCCGCCCCCTGGCGGTGGCGCAGGTCGCCCGGATGATTTAGGCGCGAAAGTTGTCGAATCGCCACATTCGATTCATAAATTCCCCCTAACCGCGTCGCATACCTAACCCAAGGCTGTCCCTGTCGCATGGCGCAACCATCCGCATACGCTGATCCGAGACGAGAACTCGTCTCCCTTCTCCCGCGCCTCCGGCGCTTCGCACTGACATTGGCCTCCGACCTTGCCGGCGCCGACGATCTGGTGCTGGGCGCCTGCTCGAAGCTGCGGACGGGGGAACTGCCGGACGGCGCGCAGCGGCTCGATCTCCATCTGTTTGCCTCCATGCGCATGCTGGCCGCAGCACATGCTGCCGGCGGTCCGGCCGAACGCCGGCCCTCCGAGCCATCGGCATGCCAGTCGCTCGTGCTGGGCGCCCCCGAGGGCCTTGCGGCAAGCTTCCTCCTCGTCGAGGTCGAAGGACTGTCATATGCCGAGGCAGCCTCCATCCTGGATCTCTCGGTCGAGGACGTGGCGTCGCGGCTCTGCGAGGCGCGCCTCTATTTTGCGACCCTCGCCCCGGACGTGAAGGAGCGTCGCGCGTGAAGATGTCGAGGGATACCCGTGCGTTCCGCCTGGCCGTCAGCCGCCAGCTCGACGGCGAGATCGCCGATCCGGGCGACGATATTGTCGAACTGAAGAAAGCCCACCTGCACGAGACGCGCGAAACGATGACGTTCGGAAATCTCCGCGGCCGCGAAATCTTTGACGACATCCTGAAGGAGCCGGTACCGCTCGACCTCGTTCGCCGCATCAGGTCGGGACCGCAGACCCGCAAGGCGGTCCGGATTCCCTCCCCGCGCTGGGAAGTCGCGCTCACCATCCCGCGCGTCGCGGCGGCCTGTCTCCTGACCTTCGTCATCGGCGGAGGGCTCGGCTACATGGCCGCCCTCAAGCCCGCCGCACCGCCTTCGCCGCTGATTGCCGATGCCGGCGATCCGTGGCTGGACGATGTCGTCGCCCACTACCGGACCTTTTCGCGCATGGAGGGACGGCTGGCCGAACTGCCTGCGTCAGAACCCGCCGCCATCATCGAATGGCTGCTCGGCAATACCGGCGTGAACTTCCGCATTCCCGACCTCACGGAAAACGGCCTGACCTTCATCGGCGCGCGCATGCTCGTGGCCGGCGGAATGCCGGTCGGGCAACTGGTCTACACGTCCGCCGACAGCGAGGTGATCTCTCTCCTCTTCCGCAAGAACCGTCCCAACGAGGACGGCTTCTCCGAACTGATCCGGGACAATATCGCGCTGGTATCGTGGAAAAGCGCCACGGCGACCTATGTCGTGGTCGGGCCCTCCTCCGCGGCCTCGCTCGACGAAATCGCAGCCAAGGCAGCCGGCCTGATCTGACGCCCGTTCAACTGGCCCGCGCCATCGTGGCGAGAATGGCGTCGGCCACTTCCCGCGGCCGCTCCTCGATCAGCATATGCCCCGCCCCCTGCAATCGCCGCACCTCGACGTTCGGCGGAAGGCCATCGGCCTGCGAGACCGGCAAAACGGGATCGGCCTCGCCCCAGAGGACCGCAACCGGCATGGGAAGCCCTCCCAATTCCTCGACCGGCAGGACACCCTGCACCCGTGAGCCGGGATCGGTCAGGATGACGTCGAGGATGGCGAGGAGCTCCTGGGCCGCCCCGGCAGGTGCCCGGGCTTCCAGCAGGCCCGAAATGACGTCTTCGCTCACCACGTGACCTGGGCCGCACATGGCCCGGAGCGCATCCGCCATGGTTTCCCGGTCATCCGCCGACGCATAGCGATACAGCGCGGGCCCGTTGATCGCCGTTCCGAAACCGCCCGGCGCCAGAAGCGTCAGGCTTGAAACGCGCTCCGGTTGCCTGAGGGCAAGGAGTGCGGCCACCGCGCCGCCCATGGAATGGCCCGCCACGTGGAAGCGGTCGATCCCCTGCCCCTGGAGGCTGGATGCCACGGCCTTCGCCATGGAGCCCGCGCCCCCGGCGCGCGTCCCGAGCGAGCCGCCATGGCCGGGCAGGTCGAGGGCGATAACCCGCCTCTCCCCTGCCATCTCCGCAGCCAGCGGACGCCAGGCCGCGGCACTTCCGCCGAAGCCGTGAAGCAGGACCAGCGGAAGCATGCCCGCCGCCGTCCCGCCCCGGACTTCGCCGTGAAGCACGCCGGTCAGCCCTTCGCCGTCCGCTCTTCCAACACCCGGTTGGCGGCCGAGACGATCGCCTCGAGCGAAGCGGCGACGATGTTCTTGTTGATGCCGGCGCCGTAGAGCTTTCCGCCCGGATGCTGGACCTCGACATAGGCGATAGCCGACGCGTTCGAGCCCTGCTGCAGCGAGTGCTCGGAATAGTCGTTCACGGTGAGCTCGATGCCCAGGTAGGTGGAGAGCGCGTTGATGAACCCGTCGATCGGACCCGTTCCCGTGCCTTCGATCCTCTTCGTCTCGCCACGGTCGGTGATCTCCGCCGCCACGATCCGCACGCCCCTGTGGTCGGTGCCGGCCGGATAGGTGTGGTGATCGACGAATTTCAGCCGGGCGTCGGGCTGTTCCACGTAGCGTTCGATGAACCGGTCGTAGATGCGCCGGGAGGGAAGCTCCACGCCCTCTTCGTCGGTGATGCGCTGGATGTCCTCGCGGAACTCCACCTGCAGGTTGCGCGGCAGGTTCAGGCCGTAGTCCTCCTGCAGGATATAGGCGATGCCACCCTTGCCGGACTGCGAGTTGATGCGGATGATCGCCTCGTAGGAGCGGCCGACATCCTGCGGGTCGATCGGCAGGTAGGGCACTTCCCAGATCGGCGAATTGGCCTTGCGGATCGCCTTCATGCCCTTGTTGATCGCGTCCTGGTGCGAGCCGGAGAAGGCCGTATAGACGAGTTCGCCCACATAGGGATGCCGCTCGGGAATGGTCATCTCGTTGGAGTATTCGTAGACGGCCTTGATCCGCTCGATGTCGGTGCAGTCCAGCTGCGGATCGACGCCTTGCGTGTACATGTTGAGCGCCAGCGTGACGATGTCGACATTGCCGGTGCGCTCGCCATTGCCGAACAGCGTCCCCTCGACGCGGTCGGCACCCGCCATCAGGCCGAGTTCCGTCGCCGCGATGCCGGTACCGCGGTCGTTGTGCGGATGCAGCGACACGATGACGTTCTCGCGGTTGTCGATATTGCGGCACATCCATTCGATCTGGTCGGCATAGATGTTGGGCGTCGACATCTCGACGGTCGACGGCAGGTTGAGGATCAGCTTGTTCTCGGCCGTCGGCTTGATCTCGGCGATGACGGCGTTGCAGATCTCCAGCGCCACCTCCAGTTCGGTGCCGGTGAAGCTTTCGGGCGAATACTCGAACCGGTAGCCGCCGCCGGCCTTGGCGGCCATGTCGGTGATCATCTTCGCCGCATCGACGGCGATCTGGCGGATGCCCGCCACGTCCTTGCCGAACACGACGCGACGCTGCAGCTCGGAGGTGGAATTGTAGAAGTGGATGATCGGCCGGTGCGCGCCTTCGAGAGCCTCGAACGTCCGCGTGATCAGCTCCGGCCGGCACTGGACCAGCACCTGCAGGGAGACGTCCTCCGGCACGTTGCCTTCCTCGACGCACCAGCGGGCGAAGTCGAAATCCGTCTGCGAGGCGGACGGAAAGCCGATCTCGATCTCCTTGAAGCCCATGTCGAGCAGCAGCTTGAACATGCGCGCCTTGCGGTCATGGCCCATTGGGTTGACCAGCGACTGGTTGCCGTCGCGAAGGTCGACGGAACACCAGATCGGTGCCTTGGTGATCGATTTTGCCGGCCAGCTGCGGTCCGACATGTCGATCTGCGGGTACGGGCGGTACTTCATCGCCGCGTCGGGCATGCCCTTGGGTGAAATGGGGGTCTTCGCATCCATGGTCGTCGTCTCTTCTCGCTTCACGCGCCGCGGTCTCGTCTGCCGCTGGAGGCGCGGACCCTCTCGGGTCTTCCTGGTGTCATCTTGGAGGTGTGTGAGAGGAGCTCTTGCGCCGGCAATGGCTTTTCGGCCGCCGGGCGCTCCTCAACGGACCCGGCAACCGCGCGTAAGGTCGAGGCTAAGAAGCGAGAGAGGCGCGAGAACCGTCGCCCCGGCTGCGGTGCAGCGGGCGGCAAAACGGCTGGACATGATCGCGCCTGTCATGGTCATGGGTGAAGTGATAACCGTAGACGGAAACCGGTGCAAGCCCGTTATTCGGCGGCAGTGGACGCTTTCTCCAGCCTCTCGCGTATCCACTGGGAGATCAGCCGGTCGCGGCTGATCTTCAATCGGGCGGCTTCGGCGTCGAGAGCTGCAAGCCGTTCTTCCGTCAGATCCAGTTCGACCAGCTCGCGGTCGCTGTTGACGCGGCGCACCTGCGCCACATCAAAATACTGCAGCACGTCTTCTTCGCCCTTGTCGAAGAGTTCATCGAGATCTTTGGCTTTCATAGAGGTCCACCTCCTGCTTGCGGGACCGGCGCACCGAGATAATCCTGATGCGCCCGTTTCGGCGAGCGACGATCGCCGACCAGTGCTTGTCCGCGATCCTGCCTATGACCATCATCCGTGGTTCATCCTTGTCCCGTGCCGGCAACGCAATCGAGAACCGATCCAGCCACAAAGCCTGGGCTTCGCCGAAATTAATCCCGTGCTTTTCCTGGTTGATGGCGCTTTTTTCAGGATCGAACTCAAACTCCATGCCCAAAGATAGCGCGCGGCGGTCAGCTTTACGAGTCCGGCTCGTCCCGGCGCGCCACCATCTGTTGCAGCCCCATCATCAGCCCGCCTGCGATGAGCCCCCAGAAGGCCCCTGATATGCCGCCGAATGACAGGCCGGAGGACGTGACCAGGAAGGTGATGGCCGCGGCTTCCCGGCTTTCGGGGTCCCGATAGGCGGCGAAGGCCGAACTGGCGAACGCGCTGATGAGCCCCAGGCCGGCAACCGCCTGCAGGAGGATTGGCGGGGCGAGCGAGACGAAGGCGATCACTCCACCGGCAATCAGGCCGAGGCCGATATAGGCCCCGCCGCCAACGACCGCCGCCCAGTAGCGGCGAGCCGGATCCGGATGGGCATCCTCGCTGGCGCACATCGCGGCGGTGATCGCTGCCATGTTGACGGGCAGGCTGCCAAAGAAGGCGCAGACCGCCGAAAAGATCCCCGTTGCGGCAAACAGCGGTCCGGGCGGGGGTTCATAACCATGGGCCCTGAGGATCGCGATGCCGGGGATGTTCTGGGAGGCCATGGTCACGATGAACAGCGGCACGGCCACCGAAACGAAGCCGTGCCAGGTAAACACCGGTGCCACGAAGGTGAGGTCGGGACGGATCGCCCCGCCGATCTGCGCCACGGCATCGGGCGGCAGGTCGACCCCGACGATCAGGACCAGGACCAGCATGCCGAGCGCCGCCGGCACCGCCCAGAGCCGCCACCTGGAAACGACCACGATCCATGTGAGGACGATCGGCAGGCCGAGTGCCGCGTCGAACGCGATCGCCTTGACGGGAGCAAGACAGAGACCGAGCAGGATGCCGGCCAGCATCGCATTCGCAAGGGCCGGTGGAATCGCCCGGATCGCCCGCCCGAGCGGACGCAGAAGTCCCGTCAGCGTGATCAGCACCCCGCAGATCACGAACGCCCCGACTGCCGCAGGAAAGCCCCCCTCGATGGCGCCGGTGGTCGCCAGCAGCGCCCCGCCCGGCGTCGACCACGCCATCATGATCGGCATCCGGTGGCGGATCGAGAAGAAGATCGCAAGGACCGCCTGCGCAAAGCACAGCGCCAGCAGCGCCGAGGCCACTTCCGGCGCGTCCGCGGCCATGGCCTGGAGCCCCTGCACGATGACCGCAAATGAACTGATGAAGCCGACAAAGGCTGTGAGCAGGCCCATCATCAGGGCCGGAATCGAAAATTCCTTGAGCATGGTGCGGGACTCGCCGAAGGGAGGCACCATCGAACATGGCGAACCGCCAGATGGCAAGATCAACCGATGCCAAAAACGGTACGGCCAAAAGGAAGACGCCATACCGGCGCGGGGAGGCAGCCGTTCGCTCGCGGGATATCACCAGCCCCGGCGACAAAAAAACCCGCCGAATTCGTCGGCGGGCTTTGCGTGATAATGCGGAATGTTCAGCCGATCTCGGACTGGTTCACGACGACGCGGGACGCGAGCCCGTATGCCACGCCCTCTTCGGCCGACAGCCAGTAGTCGCGGTCGATGTCCTTGGCGATCTTCTCCTCGCTCTGGCCGGTGGCCTTGGCGAAGATCTTGATCAGCCGCTCGTTCATCTTGATGATTTCACGTGCCTGGATCTCGATGTCGGAAGCCATGCCGCGCGTGCCGCCCGACGGTTGATGGAGCAGGAAGCGGGTGTTCGGCAGGCAGATGCGCCGTTCCTTCGGAGCCGCGACATAGATCAGCGCGCCGGCGGAAGCGACCCAGCCCGTGCCGATCATCCAGACCTTCGGCTTGATGAACTTGATCATGTCGTGGATGGAATCACCCGATTCCACGTGGCCGCCGGGCGAGTTGACGTAGATGCGGATGTCTTCGTCGCTGGCGGCGGCGAGCGCCACGAGCTGCGTGCACACCTTCTGCGCCAGTTCCTGGTTGATCGGGCCGTAGATGAAGATCGAACGCGACTTGAAGAGGTTCGCTTCCGTTTCCTTGCCGAGCGGCAATTCCTTGACCTTGTCGTCGTCGTTTTCGTCGTTCATCAGCATCTCCAGTACGGGATTTGTCTTCACGGACATAATGCGTTCGTGCCGCTAAAACAATGCGCGAAACCGACTAAGGTGAATGACGTAGGTATAGCGTGCGCCCGGCCCCGTTCGACGATGGACAGCGCCCTTCGGCCTGTCCTATCGTGACGGCCGAAATTGCTGCTTCGCGCCCGCCGGGGCGCGTGGCGTCTTCCAGAGGGGTCCAATAATGTTCAGACGTGTTTCCATCGCCGCGACCGTTTCGCTCGCCGCCGCCGCTCCCGCCCTTGCCCATCTCGATCCCGCCGAGCACGGCTCCTTCATGGCCGGTGTCTCGCATCCGCTCTTCGGAACGGACCATGTGCTTGCCATGGTGGCGGTCGGCCTCTGGGCAAGCCAGGTCGCGACGGCGAGCGGAGAACGCCGCGCGCTCTTCGCCATCCCGGCGGCCTTCGTCGCGACCATGGTTCTGGGCTTCGCCGCGGCCGTGGCAGCCTTTCCGCTGCCCTTCGTGGAGCCGGTGATCCTCGCCTCCGTCATTGCGCTCGGCCTTCTCGTCGCCATGGCGGTCCGCATGCCGGTCGCGCTCTCCGCGGCCGTCGTCGGCGTCTTCGCCTTCTTCCACGGCCATGCCCATGGCGGGGAACTGGGTGCCGCCGGCGCGCTCCGGTTCGGCCTCGGCTTCATGCTGGCAACCGCCCTTCTCCACGCCGCGGGCATCGGCGCCGGCCTCGCCATCGGCCGCCTCGCCCCCTGGGCGGCGCGCGTCGCCGGCGGTCTCACCGCGCTTGCCGGGCTCTCGCTCGCCCTCGGCTGAGCATAGGACAGCGAAAAGGGCACCCGGTGAGGTGCCCTTTTTTTTCAGGTAGGAAGTTGCCGCCGGTCACCCCCGGCCGCGATAGGTCGGCACGCCCTGGTCGGGCAACCAGACGTTCTTCGGCGCCTCGCCCGTCTGCCAGAAGACGTCGATCGGAATTCCCCCGCGCGGATACCAGTAGGCGCCGATCCTCAGCCAGCGAGGCTCCAGCAGTTCCACCAGCCGTCTGGCGATATAGATCGAGCAGTCCTCGTGGAACGCCCCGTGGTTGCGGAAGGATTGCAGGAAGAGCTTCAGCGACTTCGATTCCACCAGGTGCCGGTCCGGGATGTAGTCGATGACGATATGGGCGAAGTCCGGCTGGCCGGTCATCGGGCAGAGCGAGGTGAACTCCGGCGCTGTGAAGCGCACCACGTAATCCGTTCCGCTATTGCCGTTCGGCACCTTCTCGAGGACGGCCGCTTCGGGGCTGTCGGGTGTATCGACCGGCCGGCCGAGTTGCGACAGGCTCGAAGTATCGGTCATGCTCATCGATGGGTTCCTTCTACCTTGACCTTGATGCCGTGGGCGCGCTCGCCCTCGGGTTCGACGTGGATGGCGAGACTGGCGCCGGGAATGACCGCCTTGATGGCATCCTCCAGGCGGTCGCAGATGTCGTGGGCCTCGGCGACCGGCATGTCTGCCGGCACGACGAGGTGGAAATCGATGAAGGCGGCCGCTCCCGCACGCCGCGTCCTCAGGTCGTGGACGCCGAGCGAACCGGCCGCGTTCGACTGGATTGCCTCGCGGATCGCAGTCTCCTCTTCCGGCGTCACGGCGCGGTCCATCAGGCCGCCCAGCGAATGGGAGATGACCTTGTAGCCCTGGTAGAGGATGTTGACCGCCACGACGATGGCGAGAAGCGGGTCGAGGATAGCGTAGCCCGTCCAGACCGCCAGCACCAGGCCGACGATGACCCCCGCCGACGTGATCACGTCTGACATGATGTGGTGGCCGTCCGCGGCAAGGGCCGGCGAGGCATGCCGGCGGCCGACCCGGATCAGCGCCCGGGCCCAGACGAGGTTGATCACGCCTGCGACGGCATTGATCGAAAGTCCCAGCACCGGCGCGTCGAGAAGGGTCGGGGAATAAAGCTGGCCCCACGCCTCCCGCACGATCAGGAGCGCGGCGACGACGATCAGCACCCCTTCCACCACCGCGGAGATATATTCCGCCTTGTGGTGGCCGAACTGGTGGTCCTCGTCCGCCGGCCTCGCGGCGTAGCGGATCAGGAAATAGGCGATGAAGGCGGCGACCACGTTGACGGTCGATTCCAGCCCGTCGGAAAGCAGCGCCACCGACCCCGTCACCCACCAGGCGGCGAGCTTCAGCCCCATCACCCCGAAGGCGAGCGGAATGCTCCAGAAGGCCAGTCTCTCGACGATCGGATCGGTTCTCGCGGTCACCTCAAATCCCCATGCGGATGCGAACGAATTGCAGGAGCCCGGCCCCTGAACGGCAAAACCGCCCGGGCGGGACCCGGACGGTTTCGATGGTGGGCGTATCGCTCAAGTCGGCGGAATTGTCAAAGCATCCGCGCCGGTTTCCACTCCTGCGCTTCTCAGGCCGCGGCTTCGAAAGCCTCGATCTCCTCCAGCTCGCGCTTGAGCGCCTCCCCTTCCCGCTTCAGGTCGAAACCGCTCTGGAGGTTCATCCAGAACTCGGGTGTGGTCCTGAAGAACTTGGCAAGGCGCAAGGCCGTGTCCGGCGTCACCCCGGTCTTCTCCGCAACGATCCTCTCGATACGGGTCCGCGGCACGTGCAGCTTCTTGGCAAGCGCGTAGGGGCTCATGCCGACCGGTTCGAGATAGAGGTCGCGAAGGATTTCCCCCGGATGGACGGGAGGCAGTTCACTGGAACCCATTTTAATCTTCTGCTCGCGTCAGGTGCCGGGACGAGACCGACGTCGTCCGGTGTCACTGGAAGGAAACAACTCGCCACACGATATCAGGCGAAAGGCCCTTTGCCGGTATCATCTTACGAGACGTCGCGGATGTCTATTCAATCCGCCGGCGCGGCCGGGTTCTGTTGCCGATCCCCCACCGCCGGCGGCGGGGTCGTGTTGTCGCCGGCCTCTGGGATCATCGTCAGCCCCATCACGAGGAGGACGAGGACGACGACAATTCCGATCAACAGATTTCTGCTCATGTGTCTTTCCCGGTTCGAGAGATGCGTTCCATCTCCCAAACCGGAAACATCGCAAAAGGTTGCCGGCGGCCTATGCCGCCTGGACCTCGCGCCTGCGGGCAAGATGCGCCACGACGTTCTCGATCATCCGCATGCCGGCGTCCTGGCCGAGCGTCATGATCGATTCCGGATGGAACTGCACCGCCGCGATCGGCTCCTTCACGTGCTCGATGCCCATGATCGTCCCGTCCTCGCTCTCCGCCGTGATGGTGAAGTCCGGATGCAGCGTCCTCGGATCGGCGAAGATCGAATGGTAGCGGCCGACGGTGACCTCGTGCGAAAGCCCGGAGAAGACGACGCCCGGCTCCAGAACCCTTATGCGCGACGGCTTGCCGTGCATCGGCACGGCGAGGTGGCGCAGTTCCCCGCCATAGGCTTCCGCCAGCGCCTGCAGCCCGAGGCAGACGCCGAAGATCGGCAGCCCCTTCGCGCGCGCCGTCCGGATGGTCGCCTTGCAGTCGAAATCCCTGGGATTGCCGGGTCCGGGCGAAAGCACGACGAGGTCAGGGTCGATCCGGTCGAAGATTTCCTCCGGCACCGGCGTGCGCACCGTCGAGACCTCCGCACCGGTCTGGCGGAAATAGTTGGCGAGTGTGTGGACGAAACTGTCCTCGTGGTCGACGAGAAGGATCCTCACCCCCTTGCCCACCTTGGCGACGTCGCGGGCCACCTTGCCGGAATTGCCGGCGCGCGCATCACGGATCGCCGAAATCATCGCCGATGCCTTCAGTTCGGTCTCGGCTTCCTCCTCGTGCGGGTCGCTGTCGTTCAGGAGCGTCGCCCCTGCCCGCACCTCGGCAATGCCGTCCTTGATGCGGATCGTCCTGAGCGTCAGGCCCGTGTTCATGTCGCCGTTGAAGCCGACCATGCCGATCGCCCCGCCATACCAGGCGCGCGGGCTCTTCTCGTGGTTCTCGATGAAGCGCATCGCCCAGAGCTTCGGCGCCCCGGTCACGGTGACCGCCCAGGCATGGGAGAGGAAGCCGTCGAAGGCATCCATGTCCTCGCGCAGCCGCCCCTCGATATGGTCGACCGTATGGATCAGCCGCGAATACATCTCGATCTGGCGGCGGCCGATCACCTTGACGGAACCGGGCTCGCAGACCCTCGACTTGTCGTTGCGGTCGACGTCGGAGCACATGGTCAGTTCCGACTCGTCCTTCTTGGAATTGAGGAGCTTGAGGATCTGCTCGCTGTCGGCGATCGCGTCCTCACCGCGCCGGATCGTGCCGGAGATCGGGCAGGTCTCGATCCGCCGTCCCGAGACGCGCACGAACATTTCCGGAGACGCACCGATCAGGTATTCCTGGTGGCCGAGGTTGATGAAGAAGGAATAGGGCGACGGATTGATCGCCTTCAGGCGGTTGGAAATCTCCGACGGCTTTGAATCGCAGCGCTCCATGAACTTCTGCCCCGGCACCACCTCGAACAGGTCGCCGCGCCGGAAGCTCTCCTTCGCCTTCACCACGAGCTCGGCATATTCCCCCGGCTGGTGGTCGCCCTTCGGCGGCGTGACGGTCGTGCGCTGGAACGGTTCGGGCGCAATCTCGCCGGACCTGCCGGCGGTCGTCATCCCGTCCTTCGCGAAGTCGTAGCGGTCGATCCAGGCCTTTGCCGCATGGTGATCGACGACGAGGATCTCGTCCGGCAGGAACAGAACCATGTCGCGCTGGTCTTCCGGCCGCTGCATGGAGAGCTTGATCGCGTCGAACTGGAAGGCAAGGTCGTAGCCGAAGGCCCCGAACAGGCCGATCGCCGAATCCGCCTCGGAATAGAAGAGGTCCACCACCGCCCGCAGCACGGTGAACACCGTCGGCACCTTCGAGCGCTCCTCCTCGGTGAAGGCGCGGGTCGGCTCGTTGACCGCAAGGTCGAGCCGGCGCGCCGTCCTCTCGCCGAGCGTCAGGTCCGGGACGCCCGCCAGCCTGTCGGCGACGAAGGAGAGCAGCACCTCGCCGCGCTCGTTATAGGCCTCGATCCAGACCTTGCGGCCATGCGCGGAAATCCCGAGCGGCGGATCGACGATCGCCGTGTCCCAGCGGGTATAGCGGCCCGGATACTCGTAGTTGGAGGAGAAGACCGCGCCGCGGCGCTCGTCCAGCCTGTCCACATAGCCGGACACCGCATCCGCATAGGACGTCGGCCGCCGCGCGCGGGTAACGGCGATGCCGCCCCTGGTCTCGTATGTCTCCGAACCGTCGTCCCGGATGATCGTCACCATTTCTGCTCTCCGTTTCCCTCCGCCGGGAACCGAAGCGGACAACAAAAAAGCCGCCTCGGGTCTCGGGCGGCTTTGGGGTCCTGTCGATGGACATGACTGGTCAAGGCCGCGTCAGCGTGCCCACCACCAGTTACCGATGTTCATCGAATTGATCATGGCCAAACAGATAACGCGGCGCCGCCTCCTCCGCAAGCGGATTGTTCTTCGATGCGACCAAAGACGGTTTTGCGCGTTGGCTATGGCCGATCCACGGAGTTCGCCCCATGCAGCGTGTCACTCTCGTCCTCCTGATGGCCCTGCCGGTCCTGACCGCCGCCGCCCTTCCCCGCAGCGGCCCCGTGCCGGCACCGAAGCCAGCCGTCGAGGAAGACGAGGCCCAACCGGTCGCGAAACCAGCCCCTAAACCTGCCGAGACACCGGACGAAACCTCCGAAGATACACCCGGAGAGGCCTCGCCCCCGGTCCCGACGCCCGAGCCCCGGCCGGAGGACGGGCCACGCCCCTCGACCGGTGCGGACGATCCCGCCGACACTCCGCCCACCCCCGCTCCAGAAGCCGGCCAGGAGGCAACGCCCGGCAAGGCCGAGCCTGCAAAACCGGAAGGGGAGAACAAGCCCGGGCAAGGTCCCGCGGAGAACAAACCGGGTGAAGGCCACGGAGAGAGCGAGGAGGGGCAAGGCCCCACGGGGAACAGGTCGGGGCAAAGCCCCGGGGAGGATAGGTCGGGGCAAAGCCCCGGGGAGAGCGAGGAGGAAAAGCAGCCCGCGACACCTCCCCCGCCGCCTGCGCCCCCGGTCGCCAGCGAGGACGCCGAAGCGTTGAAGACCTGCCTTGCCGACCTCGCCGCACTCGGCACGAAGTTCAAGGCCGCCGCCCGCATCGACGAGGGCGAAGGCTGCGGCATCGACCGGCCGCTGGAGGTCGCCGAAGTACTGCCGGGCGTCGATGCGGGCGGCGCGCAGATGCGCTGCGAAACCGCCCGCTCGCTCGCCCGCTGGCTGAAGGATACCGTCACCCCGGCGCTGCGGATCGCCATGCCGGGCCGCAGCATCGCGGGCCTTTCGACCGGCTCCACCTATGCCTGCCGGCTGCGCAACGGCGCCTCGGAAGGCAAGATTTCCGAACACGCCCGCGGCAACGCCATCGACATCGCCGCCTTCCGTCTCGACGACGGCTCGGAGATCACCATGAAGCCGCGCGCCCAGGACGGCACGCTCGAGGGCGCCTTCCAGCGCACAGCCACCGCCGGCGCCTGCCTCCACTTCACCACCGTCCTCTCCCCCGGCAGCGACGCCGCCCACCAGGACCACCTCCACCTCGACGTCCTGGAGCGCGACAGCGGGTACCGCTACTGCCGCTGACGGGAGCAATGGAGGCCGGGTTTGCGTCGGCTGAGCGCGCCGGCGTTTGTGCTTTCCGAGAGCTATGGCCGTCCTGGACATGTGCAGATGGCACCCCCAGGGGATATTCATCCTTGGCAACACCCATTTGCGATCGGTTGAAAGCTGTTATGGCCGCTTCGCGCCAATACCGGACGTCTCGCCCGACCCTAGAAGAGCAGAACCATCGCTACTCGACGTGAAGGATCAAGCCCATTCGCAACCTGTCGGTCGAGGTTGCTCCTCAGGTGCGGATGGACGGCATCACCTTCCACGACCTGAAAGCCCAGCCTCTTATAGAACGGGGCGTTGAATGGCGCGAGGCGATCCGTGGTCAGCATTGCGCCTGCAACTCGTTTACGACGAGCAGCATCGATCATGGTGGTAACAAGGCTTCGCCCAAGACCTCTTCGTTGCCAAGCGGGTAAAACATCCACCTCAGCGATGTAGAGTAAGCCGTCTACAACATACCCCCCGGAATAGGCGATTGCAGCACCATCTACGTCGCAGGCTACATAGAGCAGGTCTTCATCGAGGAATCGCTGCAACTCCTCGTCACTACTAGCTGTTGGGAGGCCGCTCACTGCGCCAGCCTCTCGAAGGGTTTCAAAAGCGGCCACTTCTACATTTTGAAGCCCCGCAAAGTCACTTCGCGTTCCACTCCTGATCAGCATCTGGTTCATCTCGCTCCGGAAAAATCCCCAAGCTCTATACAGGCGATGAATAGGTTGAACGCAATGGTCCGCCTCCGCCGACAAGCGTCATGGCTCAAATGCGCCATTTACGGTCATTGACCTCTTGTGCTCTGTTCTCAAGGGTAGGTCCTCTGAGAGGAAGACATGCGGATGGAACATCTCCAGCGGATACTCATCTTCGGCAATGGTGGTACGGGCAAGACATGGTTAGCGCGAGAGATCAGCGACATCCTCAGTCGCCCCGCCATCCATCTGGACGACATCCGCTGGATACCTGGCCAATACGGCATCGCGCGAGATAATGAACTAGTTTTCAGTGAAGTCCTCGAAGCCGGAAAGGCTGAGAGCTGGCTCATGGAGGGCGTATATGGCTGGCTCGCCAACGCTGTTCTTCATAGGGCCACAAGTTTGATCTGGATCGATTTGCCCGAAGAGGACTGCGTGGCCAATATCACGGCTAGGGGCATCCAAGGGGGAGGCAGTGAGGAAAATTTCCGAGAACTGATCGACTGGGTGCGCGAGTATCACTGGCGCAAAAACTCTTCCACCAGCTATGCGTCGCATAAAAAGATGTTTGATGCCTACGGAGGAACCAAGGCGCTTCTGAAGAGCCGTTCGGAGGTGATCGGATATGTCGAAGCCATCCGGGCAATGGCGTCATAGGGCCGACTGCCGCCTTGTCTACAAAGCGCCAACAGCAGACATCAGATGGGGAAGCGCTGGTCGCAGACCCGAGAGAAGTTGATCACAAGCTTGGCGTCCTTAGCAGAAACGGCGATCAGATCATCGACGTGTTTCTGCATGTAAGCTTTCGCGTCGCTCTTGGAACGGTTTGACTGGTCGAACAAATCCTCAGCCTGTGCTGCAAGCTTCTCGAACTTTGCCTCATATCCGGCCGAGCGATCCGCCTGTCCAGCTTCCTGAGAGACCTTCGCCATGATTGCGAAGGCAGCGCCGCATTGGAATAAGTGCTCGCTGCTGTTCGGACTAAGCTTGGCGGACTCCTCCCCGTAGCTTGGTGTTGCGAGGGTTCCGATGGCAATCAAGGAAAGGAGAAGACGCATGATACACACCCCATGAACTGGAGGGCGCATTCTAGTTGACTGTCAGTTGACTGCAATGGGCCGCTAGGCGACTTCGGCGTCGCGCCAACACCGGACATTGCGGCCGCCGCAAAAATCAGGAAAACAAGTAAACTGACCTGGCACTTTGGGAGGTTGCCCGATGCGAGTTTCTCTGATGGCGGTGGTGAGGTTTTTGGACGCCAACTTACCTTTGGTCGAGCCGTCGGGAGGCTGGGGCCCTGCGGTAAACCGGGCCAGCGCCCGACTCGCACTTACTAAACCCGAACTTCAAGGCCAGATAGCCACAGCCCGCCGTTCGGCAGCGCTGGGGGGGCTGCTGCAGGCCATGGCCGGAAGGATATCTTTGCCGGAGCGTTTCCATGGGGCGTAGTCCAAGGCATCTGCCCATAGCGATCTCTTTCGTGGCCGTGGCCGTTCTTCCTGGGTGCGACATGTTCGGCTTTCACGATTGGCACTGGAATCAAAAGCTGACGGTCTCGGTGATGACGCCGGAAGGCATGAAGTCCGGTAGCTCGGTGGTCAGTGTAAGTGTTTACGACACGCCAAGCTGGTGGGGCCTCGGTGATTTCAGGGGTGCGGGCAGCAGCAGCCTGTCCGGAGAGGCGGTGACGGTCGATCTCGGCAACGGTCGCTATCTGTTCGCGCTATTGACGAATTACAGTCACGAGACCGCGCGCGAGACTTTCATTCCGAAAGAAGAGCAGCCTCGGACGAAAGCAGAAGTCATCGCGGTTTATGATCGGCTCGAGGAGATGCGCGGCTCGCGTGAGCTTGCGCCTGAGCACTATCCGCTCCTGGTCACGTTCGACGACATCAACGAGCCGGCCTCGGTGCGCCGGGTCGATCCCGGCAATATGTCGGCCAGCTTCGGCCCCGGCTATCTGCTGAATGCAGTCAACATCTCGATCACGGACGAACCGGTGACAAATGCCGTGGTCGAGGGAGTGCTGGGGTGGCTCGCAGCTTTAGGGCGTAAGCGTCCAACTTTAATTCCACATCCACCCCGTCTTCGCGAGAATGCGACTGATCCTGATATTCAATATTTGACTCCCAGTACTTTTTCTACGGAGCTTTACAAATGACTGTTTCAAGCAAACTGTTAATGGCTATCCTTTCGAGGGATGCCTACAACCGGGAGTACAGAAACCGCCTCTTCCTGCTGATGCTGTTCGGCTTCGCCATTGGGGATATATGCTGTCGGCCATCCTGGTACACATGGTTCCGCTGACACAGGCGCTGGGCATGGGAGCCGCAGGGCTCGTCGTCGCGCTCCTCTTCGGGCCCTCGCAGGTCGCGAGCCGCCTGATCAACCTCGTCTTCGGCCGTGACTTGCCGCAGAGGTGGCTCGCAATCATTGCAGCATCGCTGATCCCGCTTGGCCTCGCAGTCCTGCTGATGACGACACCATCCATCTCCGGTGCAGCCGTGTTTGCCATCTTCTTCGGCCTCGGCTCCGGCTGATCAGCATCTTCAGCGGCACCCTCCCGCTAGAGCTGTTCGGAAAGGAGGGCTACGGGAGCCGCATCGGCTGGGTAACGTCGGCAAAGCAGATGACCTCCGCCGTCGCGCCACTCGCCATGTCTGTGTCCTTCGCGGGCATAGGCATCACTTGTTCGATTTGGCTGACCGCGCTCATCGGGGTCATAGCCGCGCTGGCCTTCATCGGGATTGCGATTGCCATTCATTTCAATGCGCCAAAGAGGCTTTCGGAGGTTCCTACCTGATCATGATCGATGGGGCCGTCGGCGGACTTCAGCTGTCCGCTTTGGGCCGAGAGGCGTCATGACTACTTTGCGCCAATTGCGGTCATCGAATTAGGTGGTTCCGCCCATGGTCGACTAATCGCGACGGCCTGTGATACGTGACGGATCGTCGATGTAGCAAATCAACGTGGAGCCAACGACGAGCGTAACGTATGAAAAAAAGAGCTTCCAGAAGGTTTCCCACGCAACAATTTCCCAGCCCCAGAAGCACAGGATCAACACTATTGCTAGGGCTATGGTAGCTGCGACACAGACTGGGCGAAGTATTGAAACTATTTTCGAGGTCATGACGCTCTCCGTTTCCCATGATCGATAACGGAAGTTATGAACATCTTCAGGAAAATATCCAACTAGGGTTAAACTATAGCGGCTGAACAGAGCGTGGTTCGCAGACCGAGCATGGTAATAAGGGAATGACTGCTTCGGGCCGCAAGCGGAAGTGATTCCCGCTTTGCGCCAAAATCGACATCAGCCGGTAGCTCTGACGCCGCCAGAATGAGTGGCAGCTCCAATGCGAAGACCGCCCCGCCCCTTCCATCGCGCCATCATCCCGCCCCTCGTCCGCCTGCCGGCACCTTCTCCCCGCTTGCGGGGAGAAGGACCCTCGTCGCGCCCCTTCCGCCTCGGCGCAACGCTCCGTCGCCCGCGTCCCCTCTCCCCGCCTGCGGGGAGAGGGCTAGGGTGAGGGGCAAGCATTAGGTGAGGGCACGCTTTTGGGGTGAGGGGCAGCCTCAAAGCGAAGCACCCCAAGCTCCCGCCCCCTTGAATCACCACGTGAACTCCCTGAATCGCCGTCTCAGAACAGTCCCTCTATGTGCCCGTCAGGATTGAGGAAAATGCGTTCGGCGGCGGGGGAGCGCGGCAGGCCGGGCATGGTCATGATCTCGCCGGTGATGGCGACGACATAGCCGGCTCCGGCGGCAAGCCTCACCTCGCGGACGGGCACGACATGGCCTTCCGGCGCGCCGCGCAGGTTGGGATCGGTGGAGAAGGAATATTGCGTCTTCGCCATGCAGACGGGCAGATCGCCGTAGCCCGCCTCCTCCCAGGCCTTCAGCTGGTCGCGCACCGCCTTGTCGGCGGTCACCTCGCCGGCATGGTAGATCTTCGCGGCCACCGTCTCGATCTTCTCCATCAGCGGCATGTCGTCCGGGTAGAGCGGCCGGAAATCCGCCTGGCCGCTGTCGGCAAGCTCCGCCACCCGTTCCGAAAGCTCCTCGATCCCGGCCGACCCTTCCGCCCAGTGGCGGCAGACGATGGCGTCCACCCCGTGCCGGCCGGCATAATCCTGGAGTGCTGCGATCTCAGCTTCGGTGTCGGAGGTGAAATGGTTGATCGCCACCACGACCGGCACGCCGAAGCGCCGCACATTGGCGATGTGGCGGCCGAGATTGGCGCAGCCACGGGTCAGCGCGGCGACGTCCTCGGCGCCGAGATCCTCCTTCTTCACGCCGCCGTTCATCTTCAGCGCCCGCACGGTGGCAACGATCACCGCCGCGTCGGGCGCGAGCCCCGCCTTGCGGCACTTGATGTCGAAGAACTTCTCCGCGCCGAGATCGGCGCCGAAGCCCGCTTCGGTCACCACATAGTCGGCGAGCTTCAGCGCCGTCCTCGTGGCGATCACCGAATTGCAGCCATGGGCGATGTTGGCGAAGGGCCCGCCATGCACGAAGGCCGGGTTGTTCTCCAGCGTCTGCACCAGGTTCGGCTGCATGGCGTCCTTGAGCAGCACGGCCATGGCGCCGTCGGCCTTCAGGTCGCGGGCGAAGACCGGCGTCTTGTCGCGGCGGTAGCCGATGATGATCGATCCGAGCCGGCGTTCAAGGTCGGCGAAATCCTCCGCCAGGCAGAGGATCGCCATCACCTCGGAGGCGACCGTGATGTCGAAGCCGCATTCACGCGGGAAGCCGTTCGTAACGCCGCCGAGCGCGCCCACCATCTGGCGCAGCGACCGGTCGTTCATGTCCATCGCCCGCCGCCAGGTGATGCGCCGCACGTCGATGTCCAGCGCGTTTCCCCAGTAGACGTGGTTGTCGATCATCGCCGCCAGCAGGTTGTGCGCCGAGGTGATCGCATGGAAGTCGCCGGTGAAGTGGAGGTTGATGTCCTCCATGGGGATCACCTGTGCATAGCCTCCGCCGGCCGCGCCCCCCTTCATCCCGAAGGAAGGGCCGAGCGACGGCTCGCGGACGCAGACGACCGCGCGACGGCCGATCCGGTTCAGCCCGTCGACGAGGCCGACCGTGGTCGTCGTCTTGCCCTCCCCCGCCGGTGTCGGGTTGATCGCGGTCACGAGGATCAGCCGGCCGTCCGGCCTGTCGGCCAGCGAATGGATGAAGCCCGCGGAAACCTTCGCCTTGCCGTGGCCGTAAGGGGCCAGGTGCCCGGGCGCTATGCCGAGCGCTGCGCCGATCTCCATGATCGGCTTCTTGCGCGCCACCCGCGCGATCTCGATGTCAGATTGCATTGCCAATGTCCGGATCTCCGTCACGTTCCTTGCCGCCGACATGGCCACAGAGCCGCGACGCTTTCAAGCGGCCATAAGGGTTGCATCGCAATCAACATTTCTACTTTATGGTGTTTTCTTCTTGATCTTTATTCCCGGATGCGACTAGTCTGCCATTGCGGCCTCAAGCGAAATCGAGGGGGATCGATGAACATCATCGTTTGCTGCGACGGCACCTGGAATACACCCGATGCGATGGAAGACGGGCTTCCGAGCCCCACCAACGTCGTCAAGCTCTACAATGCGCTGGCCCCTGTCGATGCCGACGGGCAGCGGCAGACATTCTACTACCATCCGGGCGTCGGCACGGATGGCACCCGGCTCAACCGCGCGCTCGGCGGGAGCACCGGCAAGGGCCTCGACCTCAACATCATGAGCGCCTACCACTGGCTGGCCCGCACCTACCGGGAGGGCGACCGGATCTGGCTCTTCGGCTTCAGCCGCGGCGCATACACGGTTCGAAGCCTCGGCGGCATGATCTCCATGTGCGGCCTTCTCGACCTCGAAAGGTTCAAGGGCAAGCCCGGCGAGACCTGGGACATGGTCGAGACAATCTTCGACGCCTACCGGGAAGAAAAGCCGGACCGCATCCAGGCAACGGCAGAACATCCCTTCCACAATGCCGAGGCCGGCAAGCAACCCGGCGGCCGCACGCCCATCCACTTCATCGGCGTCTGGGATACGGTCGGCGCGCTCGGCATCCCCGATGACATGGCGCTGCTCAACCTGCTCGACAACCCGGAGAACCACCGGTTCCACAATACCACGCTCGGCCCGATCGTCCGTCATGCGCGCCACGCCGTCGCGCTGGACGAGATCCGGCAGAGCTTCCTGCCGACGCTCTCGATCGAGCCCAAGGGCTGGAAGGGCACGTTGAAGCAGGTCTGGTTTCCCGGCGTCCATGGCGATGTCGGCGGCGGCTACGGCCAGGCCGGGCTCTCCGACGGCGCGCTCTACTGGATGATGCAGGAGGCGGAGGCCGAGGGGCTCTACTTCAACTCCCGCGCCATCAACCAGCTGAAGCCCGATCCGCGCGGACTGCTGCACGATTCGGTCACGGGGTTTTTCAAGGCGCTGAAGACAAGGCCCCGCGCAACCCCGCTCGTCACCGGCGAGCCGGCGCATGATGTCCATGCGTCCGCGGCGGACCGGCACGGAAATCCGCCTCTCTTGCAGGGGCGCTACTGGCCCCGCACCCTGCTGCCGGCCACGGTCGACATCTTCGCCCGCCAGCACTGGAACAATACCGGCATCTACCTGGAAAAAGGCACCGAGTACCGGTTGCAGGCGACCGGGGAATGGATGGACGGCACCTCCATCAAATGCGGTCCGGGCGGTACCAAGGACGGAAAGATGCAGGCGGCCGAGGTCGCCCACATCGCTTCCTCCGTCTGGGGCGGCCTTGAAACCGCCTGGAAGAAGATAACCGGCAACAAGCAGGTCGATTTCTGGTGGACCCGGCGCGAGGAAGACATGGAATGGTTCTGCCTTGTCGGCCTCGTCGCCAACGACGTGCCGCCACCCCGCACGGACGAAGACCAGAAGATCGACCGCCTGCCGCACGAGGTCTTCAAGATCGGCACCGGGATAACCTTCACGCCCAAGGGCTCCGGCTATCTCTATTGCTACGCCAACGACGTCTGGCACGCCTACGAGAACAACCGCGGCTCCGTCCAGCTTTCGGTCCGCAAGGCCTGACGGGGCCGCAAACGAAAAGGGGCGGTGCACGGTGCACCGCCCCTTTTCGGCTCGCTTGCGGAATGCTCAGAACCGCTGCGTCAGCGAGATCCGGAACGTCCGGCCGGGTTCGGAATAGAACTCCTTGTTGGCCGCGGTGATGGTCGTGTAGTCCTTGGTGTTCAGCGCATCGTAATAGGTCGCGTCGAAGACGTTGAAGACGCCCGCCTGGATGCGAAGGCCCTTCACCTGCTCGGGCTCCCACCAGCCGGTCAGGTCGAATATCCCGTAGCCCGGTGCCTTGAAGCTGGCTGCGGATTGGTCGTCGACGCCTTCGACGCCGGTCCACAGCAAGTCCACGCCCCATGCCTCGGTCTCGTAGCCAAGCCCGACGATCGCCTTGAGCGGCGGAACCGATGCCAGCAGCTTGTCTGTCTCGAGGTTGGTGCCCCGCGCATAGGCGAGGCCCGCACGCATGTTGAACCCGTTGTCGAACCGCTTGTGGGCGGCAAGCTCTATCCCGTAGATTTCGGCACGCGCGACGTTGACCGGCGTCTGGACGAAGGAATAGCCGGCGCTCGGATCGATCCCTCGGGCGATCTGCTCTGCCGCCGTCAGGTCCCGGTTCTCGATGAAGTTCTTGTAGCGGGTATGGAAGAAGGTCAGGCTGCCGCCGAAGTCGTCGTCCCCGAAGCGGGCGCCGATGTCGAATCCGTTGCTGGTTTCCGGCTCCAGGTCGGGATTGCCGGTCCGAAGATAGGTGCCGGGCGCACCGAACGTCATGTAGAGTTCGCTCGCGGTCGGCGAACGGAACCCCATCGCCCATTGCCCGAACAGCGTGAAGTTGTCGGAAAGCTCGTATTCGGCAAGCAGCTTCGGAGACCATGCGTCGCCGCTGGAACCGGGCGGCGTCGTCGGCCTCATCGCGTTGTTGAGATAGGCCGGCGTCTCCTTCGGGTCATGGTCGAACCAGTCGTAGCGCAGCGCCGGCGTCAGCGAGAAGCCGCTGTCGCCGAAGCTCATCCGGTCCTTCACGAAGAAGCTCGCCCGGCGGCTGTCGACGTCAGGCATGTCGGCCTGGTTGGTGTGCAGGTTGCCGCAGGCGCCGAAGACGCCGGTATAGGGAGGAGCAGCGGGGCATGAATCGACCCCCGAGGAATACTGCTCGGCCTGCGAGATGAAGAGGTCCGTCCGAAGGTCAGCACGTGGCCGACGTTCCCCGTCTGGAAGCCGCTGTCGAAGAATCCGTTGAAGCCGACCCCGCTTTCCTCGATGTCGTTCCAGCGCTTGTACGTGCCTGGCACGCTCGTCCAGCGGATCGAATCCTGACTGTCCTGGCGCAACTGCTTCTGCCAGTAGAGCTTGGCTTCCGCCGCGTCGATCAGACCGTCGCCTTCCGCCTCGTAGAAGTAGTCGAGCGAAACGCGATCGCGTTCGTTCAGCTGGCCGACAGAATGGTCGCCCGGCCGGTAGTTGCCCCTCGGCGTCTGGTCGCGCCGGAGGTCGGTGTCCTTGTCGAACCGGAAGCGCTCCGCCGTCAGTCCGAAGACGTGCCCGAGGCCGGTGTCCTGGCGCAGCTTGAAGAGCAGGTTGTACTGGTCGTAATCGGCCGGATTGGCCTTGGTACGGGTGGGGCCATAGCCGCCGACATGGCCCTTGTTGTCGCGCTCGTGCCCCTTCTTGTAGCTTCCGAGAAGAAGGACCGACGTGTTTTCCACCCGCTTGGCGACGGCTGCGCCGCCGTACCAGCTTTCGTCCGTCGTGTCGTAGCCGGTCCCGACCTTCCCGCCCCAGCTGCGGCCTTCGCCGATCAGGTCTCCCGGCTCGAGCGTGCGCAGCAACAGGGCGCCGCCGAGGCCGCCGTCGCCGATCCCGCTGGAATCCGCCCCGCGCACCACATCGACGGAGGTCAGGGCAAAGAAGTCGAAACTCTCCGCGCCGCCCGCGGTGCTGCGTGCGGTATCCTGCAGGTAGGTGAGAGGCACGCCGTCGATGAGGGTCGCCACGCGGCTGCCTTCGAGCCCGCGGATGTTGAGGGAGTTGGTCGTGCCGCGGCTGAAGTTGACGCCGGGCTCCAGGCTTCGCCCGAGATCCTCGATGCTCTGCACCTGCTTCTTCTCGATCTCCTCTTCGGTCGTCTCCGTGGCGAGCGGCGTGTTGGCGATGTCGCCGTTCTTAAGGCGCTTGCCCTTCAGGACGATCGTCTCGAGCGCGGTCCCGTCCGTCGAAGCGTCCTGGGCGGCAACGGGAAGTGTGGAGAGCACCACGATCGCGGTGCATGTCAGCAGGAGGCTTCTGGTGGCGCGGATACTCATCCTGTCCCTTTCTGCCGGACGCGCGTCGTCGCCGGCGCGCACAGGCACGCCGCCCTCGATCGGTCCGGGTCTGATGATCACATTGGCGGGCGGCAGTTTCTGCCGTGTCTCCGCCATCTAAAAAACATGATTGCTGGAGTCAACATAAAAAAGTGGATTTTCATTATCATGTTTTATGGAGAAGGCCGCCACCGTGATGTCCACGGTATTCCGTGACCAAAGTTCGATTGTCACGGCCCGGCATATCGATTAATTAGAAGATATCCGACGATACTCTCGTCAAACGGGTTGAAGGGTCGCCCTGGAATGTCAGCGGCATTGGAACCAACCGGACGGATCTTGGCAGTGCCCTCAGCGACAATGGGGAGACAGGCGGCGCTCAGCAGCACGTTGGACGCTGCAAGCACCCGCTCGGAAGTCCTGACCGCGCTGGAGGGTGCCGCCGAGGCCTTCGCTTTCGCCCACGTCACCCTGATGTCGAAGCCGAAGGACGACGACGAATACCTGTCGCCGCTGATCATCCAGAGCACCCTGCCGGAAAGCTTCGTGCGCGAGTTCGATCGCAAGCGTCTCCTCGTCCAGTGCCCGGTTACGCCGATGATGCTGGACACGATGCTGCCCCGCGCCCTGACGCTGGAAAGCCTGGAGCGCGATGGAAACGTGCCCGTCTCGATCACCCGGCTGATGCGTCGCTTCAGACTGCTGACGACCCTGGTGATGCCTCTCCACACGCTGGACGGCGCCCGCTTCCTGCTGCGGCTCGACGGCGAGCGCCCGCCCCTTCGCCAGTCGGAGATCAACGAGTTCGCCGTAATCGCGCTTCATGCCTTCGAGGTGTTCGACAGGATCCGGCGTACCGAACGGGTCGTGGTCTCCCGCCCGCTCTCGATGCGGGAGCTCGAAGTCGTGCGCTGGACGGCGCAGGGCAAGACGTCGGTCGAGATCGCCCGCATCCTGTCGCTGTCCGACCACACGATCAACGCCCATCTGACGAACGCCATCAAGAAGCTCGACTGCGTCAACCGCACACAGCTCGTCGCCAAGGCGATCCGCCTTGGCCTGATCCCCTGAGCCCCTGAGCCCCTCGAGCCCCTGGCCCCTCGAGCCGCCCTAGCGGTCGAGGACGGATCGCACTTCGATCAGGTTGGAACGCACCCTCAGGATGTAGAAGCCCATCGTCGCCAGATGCGTCGGCATGATCCAGCCGTCCTCGCGGCCGTTGGAGATGATCGCCGGCTGGATGCGCAGCGCCGAGCGGAACTGCGCGAGCGTCTCGTTCCAGAGCGGTCCGAGATTGCGCTCGCGGATCACCTGAGAGAAGTCGACCCCCGCCGCCGTCAGGATGGCGTAATAGCCGTAGAGCTGGCCATAGGCGAACCAGAAGCGGTCGTCGGCCCGCGTGTCGAGCCAGCCGGCATTGTAGTTCTCGGAACGCTCGCGCAGGATCGCCGACGTGCTGCCGAGGTCGTTGGCGATGCGGTCGATGAACTGCACCAGGTTGTCGGCGCGGCTGTCGAAGGTGGAGCGGCAGGCGGCAAGGTCGGTGTTGAACTTGCCGAAGCTCTCGATCGCCTCCCGGTAGTAGCTCGGCGTCGGCGTCTTGGGGCCGAACGGGCTGAGGCCGAAATACCAGGAATATTCGTCGAACTGCAGGTTGTTGCGGGCATCCTGCAGGTCGTTGTTGATGCCTGACGTGCCGCGCACGCGGGCAAGCGAATCCACGAGTTCGACCGCGGTCCGGCGCACCGCCTGGTTGACCCCGCGCTGGAAGGACGCCTTGTTGTCCAGGAACGGCGTATGATCCCAGTCGATCCCGAACAGGCCGAGCCGGTAAAGCAGCATGGAGGAAATCCATGCGTTCTGGTTGACGTTGGCATCCGTCAGGTCGGCGACCACCTCGACGATGGCCGACGGCTGGCATTGCGCCTGGCCGGTCGCGGCCCCGTCTGCCGGCGCCGTCGCGGCCGGGATCTGCTGCCCCGCCGGCACGGTGCGCTCTGAGAACCTGTACTTCTCCACGAAGTCCGGGTCGAAGCCGCGCCAGACCTGCGTCTGCCAGAAGAAATAGCCGTAGAGCCCGACGAAGAGGACAACGAGCGCGAGAAGCGGCCCCTTGATGATCCAGCTGCGGCCCGAATACCAGCCGCGCCCGGCCCTGAACGGCCAGACCAGCCAGGCGACCAGCAGGCCGATGCCACGGCCGATCGCGGAAAAGACCCGCCGGAAGAAACGCAGGATAGGGTCAAGCATGGTGTACCTCCGGGCCCGCGGAACGCCGGTAGCCGGCGCCGTCCTGCGGGTTCATGTTCATGTCAAACCGTTCCAGGAACCGCGCGTCGATCTTCGACCGTCGCCGGTCGATCTCGATGCTCGAAAGCATGCCGCTCTCGCGAAGTCCCGTCAGCGGTGCAAGATGCGGCAGGTCCGGCCATTCCTGCCGGACGAGGAGTTCGGGATTGTCGGGCGAGAGCACGTCCCTGAGGAGGATCGCCCGCTCCGCTTCGATCGCCAGCTTGTTGATGAGGATGTTGGCGTCGCTGACCTGGCGGTTGAGTTCCACCGTCAGGTGCTGGATCTCCTGCAGGTTCGCTTCCACCGCGACCGCCAGCGCCGCCGTCGGTTCTCCCTCGGCAAGCGCGCGCTCCGCCAGCCTTTCAACCAGCAGGGGCCGGTGGCCGCCGAGTTCGATGAGGTCGGCCTCGACCGAATGCCGCGCCGCGAGAAGCTGCTGCCGGTAGGCGGACAGGACCGATTGCAGCCCGTCGAGTTCGACGAGCACGGCGGCCAGCGGGTCGAGCGGGGATTTTGCGGCCGTCAACCGGAAGAGCGCCGAGCCGAGGGAAAGCCGGACCCGCTCGCGGAGCGAAGGCTGCGGCTTGTCCTCCAGCGGCGCCATCGCCGCGTCGATCCGCGTCGAAAGGCCGTTAAGCCTGGCGGCGAAACGCGAAGCCGCCGGTGACCAGGCCTCAGCCAGCCTCCCGGCCGCGCCCGTCCAGGCGTCGCCCGAGGCAGCGACGGCCTTGTCCCGGGCCGCCGCCGAAACGGCCCGTGCCGCCTCTGCGATCATGCCGTCCAGTTCCGCCAGCGCGTCCTGGAGTGCTTCCAGTTCGTTGCGGTCGCGATCCGCCCTGCCCATTCCGTCCACCGCCAGTCTATAAAAAAGGCCACCACGGACTTATACCATGGTGGCCCGATGTAAAGCGGCGGCTCGTGTCAGAGGCCGAGTTCGGTCAGCGCGGCGTCAACCCGCTCGCGCGCCTTCTTCGGCAGCTTGCCGGTCTTCACGGCGTCGAGGTTTGCAGGCGTGCCCTCGCCGACGACGACCACGGCGACCATGCCCATGCCGAGATGCGGGGTGCACTTGACGACATAGGCGCCTTCCTTGTCGAGCGTGACGGTGAATTCCTGGTTCATCTTGCCCTTGAACACCTCGGCGCCTTCCGGAACCATGCCCTTCATGGCGGCGGCGTCATGGCCCTTGTCGGTCGGCACGAAGCGGATCGTGTCTCCCGGCGCGGCCTTGATGGCGGCCGGTTCGAATACCATTGCCTGACCATCGGTGCCCTTGTTGAGCATCTTCACTTCGATCTCTGCGCCGAATGCCGGAAAGGTGAATACGGCGAGGCCGGCGGCCAGAGCGAAGGCGGTCTTTGCGGTCTTGAACATTTCAATCTCCTGATGCGAGCCATGGGAGGCACGGGAGACGTCATAGGGCGATCCGGCACCGCTATCTTTGACGAAGATCAAGCCGCATTGTCGCAGCGGATCTTGTCCTCCCAGTGCCGCCGGCAGAAGGAGACGTATTTCTCGTTGCCGCCGACATCCACCTGGGCGCCCTCGCGCACCACCTGCCCGTCGGCGTCGAGCCGCGCCACCATCGTCGCCTTGCGACCGCAAAAGCAGATCGTGCGGACCTCGCGCAGCTCGTCGGCGATCGCCAGCAGTTCCTGCGATCCCGGAAAGAGCTTGCCCTGGAAATCCGTCCGCAAGCCGTAGGCCATCACCGGGATGCCCAGCCGGTCGCAGACCCGCGCCAGCTGCCAGACCTGTTCGGGCGCCAGGAACTGCGCCTCGTCGATGAAGACGCAGGCGACCGCCTCCTCGCCGTGCATCCGGCCGACCAGACCGAAAAGGTCGTCCGCCCCGTTGAAGGGAATGGCGTCGGCCCCGAGCCCGATGCGGGAGGCGACGCGCCCCACCCCGGCCCGGCTGTCCAGCGCGGCGGTGAGGATGAGCGTGCGCATGCCCCGCTCCTGGTAATTGTAGGAGGCCTGCAGGAGCAGCGTGGACTTGCCGGCGTTCATCGACGCATAGTGAAAGTAGAGCTTTGCCATGCTCGCCCTTCTCCTCCTCATCGGCTTCCGGGAAAAGTCCACAGAATGCTGAAACCACAGAAAACAGCAGGGATCGGGGCGCCTTGATGCGGATGATCGCGCCGAACTGGCCCTCCACGCCGGCGCGCCAGCTTGCCTCGACTTCGCATATATTGATAAATGACCGGCAACAACGACAGGGAGCGCCAACCATGAACCATCCGAAGAAGATCCTGCTTGCCGGAACCGTGTCACTGCTGGCCCTTGGCGGCGCCGCACATGCGGCGGAACCGGAATCCTGCGGGACCGTCCGCTTCTCCGACGTCGGCTGGACCGACATCACGGCGACGACGGCCACGGCGGCAGTCCTGCTCGAGGCGCTCGGATACGACGCCGACATCAAGGTCCTGTCGGTTCCGGTCACCTACAGCTCGCTGAAGAACAAGGACATCGACATCTATCTCGGCAACTGGATGCCGACCCAGGAAGCCGACGTGCGGCCCTATATCGACGACAAGTCGGTGGAATCCTTCGGTCCGAACCTCACGGGCGCCAAGTACACGCTTGCCACCAATGCCAAGGGCGCCGAGCTCGGCATCAAGGACTTCAAGGATATCGCCACCCACAAGGATGCGCTCGGCGGCAAGATCTACGGCATCGAGCCCGGCAATGACGGCAACCGCCTCATCCTCGACATGGTCGAGAACGGCAAGTTCGACCTGAAGGGCTTCGAGGTCGTCGAATCCTCCGAACAGGGCATGCTGGCGCAGGTGGCGCGCGCCGAAAAGGCCGGCGAGCCGGTGGTCTTCCTCGGCTGGGAGCCGCACCCGATGAACGCCAATTTCGCCCTCACTTACCTGTCGGGCGGCGACGACGTCTTCGGGCCGAACTTCGGCGGCGCCGAGGTCTACACGAATGTCCGCGCCGGCTATACCGAGGAATGCCCCAATGTCGGCACCTTCATCAAGAACCTGAAGTTCTCGCTGCCGATGGAAAACGAGATCATGGGCTCCATCCTCAACGACGGCGACGATCCGGAGGATGCGGCCACCAAGTGGCTCAAGGCCAATGGTGCCGCGGTCGAGCCCTGGCTTGCCGGCGTCACGACCCGCGACGGCGGTGACGCCCTGGCTGCCGTGAAGGACAAGCTCGGCCTCTGAAACCGTTTTCGGGTCGCTCCGGCGGCCCGTTTTCCTTTCTCGCGCAACACTTACGGAAAGAGGCAAGCATCGCGTGACCTGGCTTCCCGAATGGCTCGCGGACGACGACGGTCAGTTGCGGCTTGGCGCCTGGGCGAAACAGTTCGTCGACTGGCTCACCGACAATGGCGCATGGTTCTTCGACTGGCTTTCGTCCGTCCTCGCAAGTGCCATCGACGGGCTGCTCTTCGTGCTCCAGTCCCCCCATCCGCTGGTGATCGTGGCGGTGATGACAGGGCTCTCCTGGTGGTTCCGGCGCTCGATCGGTGTCGCCCTCTTCACCGCCCTCGGCCTGCTGCTCATCATCAACCAGGGCTACTGGAAGGAGACGACCGAGACGCTGGCTCTGGTCGTCGCCGCGACCACGGTCAGCATGCTGGTCGGCGTGCCGCTCGGCATCGCGGCCGCCCGCCGTGAGTGGATCTACCAGGCCATGCGCCCGGTCCTCGACCTGATGCAGACGATCCCGACCTTCGTCTACCTGATCCCGGCGCTCATCCTCTTCGGGCTCGGCATGGTGCCCGGCCTCATCGCGACGGTGATCTTCGCGATCCCCGCCCCCATCCGCCTGACGCGGCTCGGCATCGTCTCGACGCCCGCCGCCCTCACCGAAGCGGCGGTGGCCTTCGGCGCCACCCCCGGCCAGGTGCTGCGCAAGGTGGAACTGCCCTATGCCATGCCGCAGATCATGGCCGGCCTCACGCAGACCATCATGCTGTCGCTCTCCATGGTGGTGATCGCCGCCCTCGTGGGCGCGAACGGCCTCGGCGTTCCCGTCGTGCGTGCCCTCAATACCGTCAACATCGCCCGCGGCTTCGAGGCGGGCCTCTGCATCGTCATCCTGGCGATCATCCTCGACCGGATGTTCCGTCCCGCTTCGGGAGACGCCACGTGAGCGAAGCCGTCGTCTTCCGCAATATCGACATCGTCTTCGGTGAAAAGCCGCGGAGCGTCCTCCACCTGCTCGACCAGGGCAAGAGCCGCGACGAGATCAGCGAGAGCACGGGCATCGTCGTCGGCGTGGCGGATGCCTCGCTGTCGGTGAAGGAGGGCGAGATCCTCGTCCTCATGGGCCTTTCCGGCTCGGGCAAGTCGACCCTCCTGCGCGCCGTCAACGGGCTTGCCCCCGTGGCCCGCGGCGAGGTGCACGTCATGACCGCCGAAGGGCCGATCGCCCCCTACAAGGCGAATGCCAGGACGCTCCGGAGGCTCAGGACCCATACCGTCTCGATGGTCTTCCAGCAGTTCGGCCTCCTGCCCTGGCGCACGGTCGAGGAGAATGTCGGCTTCGGGCTGGAGCTGGCGGGCGTCCCTGAGGCCGAACGCCGCCGGCGCGTCGCCGAACAGCTCGAACTGGTCAACCTCAACCAGTGGGCCGACCGAAGGGTCGCCGAGCTTTCCGGCGGCATGCAGCAGCGCGTCGGCCTCGCCCGCGCCTTTGCCACCGGCGCACCGATCCTGCTGATGGACGAGCCCTTCTCCGCCCTAGACCCCTTGATCCGCACCCGCCTGCAGGACGAGCTCCTGGAGTTCCAGCGGCGGCTTAAGAAGACGATCCTCTTCGTCAGCCACGACCTCGACGAGGCGTTCCGCATCGGCAACCGCATCGCCATCATGGATGGCGGCCGCATCATCCAGTGCGGCACGCCGCAGGAAATCGTCCGCGATCCCGCCAACCGCTACGTCGCCGATTTCGTCCAGAACATGAACCCGATCGCCATGCTCTCGGCCGGCGACGTGATGCGACCGGGGGTGACCCGCGACCGGTCCGGCAGCGGCGTGACCGCCACCGCCACGCGCGACACTCCACTCGTGGATATCCTCGATGCGCTTGCCCGCCAGCCGGGCACGATCGGCGTCATTGAGAACGGCGCGGTGATCGGCACCATCTCGACCGACGACGTCATACACGGCCTGACCCGGCACCGGGACAGGGACAGGGACAGGAATCGCGATCCGCTCGGGAACGGAGCGCCATGACGGACAAGGCCGACAAGCCGGCAGTGCTGCGCGAGACGGACGACGAGGCGCGCCGCCTCGCCCGCACCCTCGTCCGCGGCGCCCGCCACATGGCGCTCGCGGTCATCGATCCGCAAACCGGCTTCCCTTCCGCCAGCCGGGCGCTGGCCGCGACCGATCTGGACGGAACGCCGGTCATCCTCGCCTCGGCACTCTCGGCCCATACCAAGGGCCTCCTTGCTGACGACCGCTGCTCGCTGCTTGCGGGAGAGCCCGGCAAGGGCGACCCGCTGGCCCATCCGCGCATCACGCTCCAGTGCCGTGCCGTGTCCGTCGCGCGCGGCGACGAGGTCCACGAACGCCTGCGTGAACGCTTCCTCGACCGCCATCCCAAGGCGTCTCTCTATATCGACTTCCCCGATTTCCGGTTCTTCCGGCTGGAGCCGCAGACGGCTTCGCTGAACGGCGGCTTCGGCCGGGCCTATGCCCTTCCCGGCGGCGATCTCGTCACCGCCGGCCCGATCGACGCCCCCGCCTGGCGCGCCCTGCAGGCAGAACTGCGCGATCTTCCGGAAATTGCCGCAAAGGTTGCAGAACGCATTTCTGCGCCAAAATCGGCCAAATGGCGCTTTGCCGGGGCCGACCCCGCCGGTTTCGACCTGGTCTCGGGGACTTTCAGGTCAGATACGAGTTCCAGGCGCCGATTTCCTCGCCGGAAGCCGCGTTTACAACGATTTCAACAATTGCAGAATCCGGGCCGCGAGGGGGTTCCCGACCCGAAATTTAGGGATATACAAGGTTCGTTTTGGATTGTTATTCTTTGGCTTTCCATTTCAGGGGCATTTTTGAAGCGTTCCCGCTTCGAGGGGGAAATAAAGACTTATGGATACTCTACCACTTTCCGAGCATTCGCTTGCCGCGGCCGGTTTGCTTTCTGCCATGGCAAACCCGAAGCGCCTTCTGATCCTTTGCTGTTTGGTAAAGGGAGAAGTCGCGGTCGGCGCACTTGCGGTTCGCGTCGGACTGAGCCAGTCGGCTCTCTCGCAACACCTGTCTAAGCTGCGTGCGCAGAAGCTCGTCAAGACGCGCCGCGACGCCCAGACGATCTACTATTCCTGCTCTTCTCCGGCAGTACTGACGATCCTCGAATCCCTCGACCAGATCTACTGTCAGCCGGTTCAGGCGAAATTCGCCGCGGCCTGATGACAGCGCTGACATGGGGAAATTGCGGCGCTGGGGGTGCTGCGGTTTCCCCGTCGTCGGCCAACCGTCCCGCCACGGCGCACGGCTGCGCTTGACGACACAAGGGCCCCTGATAGTTTGACCGTGTAGTCAAAAAAGCCGGCCTCGGCCGGACGGGGAGCATCTCATGTCCAACCGCCTCAACACCACGCCCAACGACCTTCGGGCGTTCTGGATGCCGTTTACGGCCAACCGCCAGTTCAAGAAGGAACCGCGCCTCTTCGTCGGTGCAAAGGATATGCACTATACGACGCATGACGGCCGCCAGGTCCTCGACGCGACCGCCGGCCTCTGGTGCGTGAATGCCGGCCACTGCCGGCCGAAGATCACCGAGGCGATCCGCGAACAGGCAGGCGAACTGGATTACGCTCCCGCCTTCCAGCTCGGCCATCCGAAGGCGTTCGAACTCGCCAACCGCCTCGTCGACATCGCCCCGGAAGGCCTTGACCACGTCCTCTATACCAATTCCGGCTCGGAATCGGTGGAGACGGCGCTGAAGGTCGCGCTCGCCTATCACCGCGTGAAGGGCAACGGCTCGCGCTTCCGCCTGATCGGTCGCGAGCGCGGCTATCACGGCGTCAATTTCGGCGGCATCTCGGTGGGCGGTATCGTCGCCAACCGCAAGATGTTCGGCACGCTGCTCACCGGCGTCGACCACATGCCGCACACCCATTTCCCCGGCAAGAACGCCTTCACCCGCGGCGAGCCCGAGCATGGCGGCGACATCGCCACCGAACTCGAGCGCATCGTCACCCTGCATGACGCCTCGACCATCGCCGCCGTCATCGTCGAGCCGGTGGCCGGCTCCACCGGCGTACTCATCCCGCCGAAGGGCTACCTCCAGAAGCTCCGCGACATCTGCACCAAGCACGGCATCCTGTTGATCTTCGACGAGGTCATCACCGGCTTCGGCCGCATGGGAACGCCGTTTGCCGCGCAATATTACGGCGTCACGCCCGACATCATGACCACCGCCAAGGGCCTCACCAACGGCGTCATCCCGATGGGCGCCGTCCTCGTCAGCTCCGAGATCCACGATGCCTTCATGACCGGGCCGGAGCACATGATCGAGTTCTTCCACGGCTATACCTATTCCGGCAACCCGATCGCCGCAGCCGCCGGCCTCGCCACGCTGGAGACCTACAAGGAGGAAGGCCTGTTCGACCGCGCCCGCGACATGGCGCCCTACTGGGAGGACGGCCTGCACTCGCTGAAGGACCTGCCGAACGTCATCGACATCCGCAATATCGGCATGATCGGTGCGATCGAGCTGGATCCGATCGCCGGCGAGCCCACCAAGCGCGCCTTCTCCGCCTTCCTGAAGGCCTACGAGGACGGCCTGCTGATCCGCACGACCGGCGACATCATCGCCATGTCTCCGCCGCTGATCGCCGAGAAGCACCATATCGACGAGATCTTCGGCAAGCTCCGCGAGATCCTCAAGACCAACATCTGAGCAGTCCCGCCGCCTCCCCGCATGCGGGCGGGATGGCGGCGGACGTGCTTTGCGACGGGGGCCCTCAGGGGCCTCTTTTCGCGTCGGGACGATCCCTCGACATTCTGTTCCCCGAAACGCAGGTCCGCCGGCGGATCTGCGCCCTTGCCCGCGGCCGGTTCTCGGTTACTCTCCGGGTGCCTGAACTCCACCAGACAAGGGGAATTCCAATGTGCAATCACTGCGTCATCGAGAATGTGAAGCGGAACATGCTGTCGCGCCGGTCGCTCTTCAAGGGAGCCGCCTTCGCCGGGGCAGCCGCCGTGGTCGCGACGAGCGCCCCGCGCGCGGTCCTCGCCCAGCCGGCGGCCAGGGTCGTCGACCTCACCCATACCTATGATTCCAGTTTCCCGACCTTCGACGGCAAGCCGGGGATCGAGTACGAATGGGCCGTCGAGTTCGCCCAGAACGGCTACCAGCTGCACAAGCTGACCATTTTCGAGCACACGGGGACCCATATCGACGCGCCGCTCCATTTCAGCGTCGACGGCACGAGCGTCGACGAGCTCGAGCCCGCAAACCTCGTGGCGCCGCTCGTCATCGTCGACATTACCGACCGCGCCAGGGAGGAGCCCAATACCACGCTCGAGGCCGCCGATATCGAAGCCTTTGTCAGCGCCAACGGGGAAATCCCCGCCGGTGCGGTCGTCGCCCTGCGCTCCGGCTGGGGCAAGAAGACCGGTGACGCCTCCTTCCGCAACGACGCGAACGGCAACTTCGCCTTCCCGGGCTTCGGCAAGTCGGCGACCGACCTCCTGCAGACGCTCGACGTCGTGGCGATCGGCGTCGATTCGCTTTCGCTCGATCCCGGAAATTCCGCCGATTTCGCCGTCCACAATTCCTGGCTGCCGGCCGGCCGCTACGGCATCGAGGCGCTTGCCAACCTCGAGGAACTGCCAGTCACCGGCGCGACCATCGTCGTCGGCGCGCCGAAGCATCGCGGCGGCACCGGCGGCCCCGCTCGGGTCCTGGCGCTCGTCTGAGGAGGGCCACCCATGGCGGTCGTTCCCCTTTTGAATGACGAGGAGGCGGGCGCCGAGGCGCTCGCCGTCTACGACGAGATCCGCGAGGCTCGCGGCACCGACTACGTCAACAATTTCTGGCGTGCGCTGGCCCATGATCCGGTCCAGCTCCGGTCCGTCTGGGGAAGCGTCCGCTCGGTCATGGCGCCGGGCGCGCTGGATCCGCTGGTCAAGGAACTCATCTATATCGCAGTCTCCACGGCTCACGGCTGCGGTTACTGCGTCCACTCGCATACGGCCTCCGCAAGGTCGAAGGGCATGACGCCGGAAATGCATGCGGAACTGCTCGCGGTCATTGCGCTTGCAAGCCGGACCAATGCCCTGGCGACCGCGCTTGGCGTGCCGGTCGACGAACGGTTCGACAGCGGACAGGCGAAACCGGCGGGCTGACCCGCCGAAAAAGCCTCGTCCATAAAACAGAAAAAGGCGGCCGGAGCCGCCTTTTCCTTGATCTGGCAAGATATCAGGCCCGGAAGAAGGCCAGGAGGTCCGCGTTGATGATATCCGGATGCGTCGTCGCCATGCCGTGCGGCAGTCCTTCATAGACCTTGAGCGTCCCGTTCTTCAGGAGCTTGATGGCCAGGTGCGCCGAGTTTTCGATCGGCACGATCTGGTCGTCATCGCCATGCATGACGAGAACCGGAACGTCGATCGCCTTCAGGTCCTCGGTGAAGTCGGTCTCGGAGAAGGCCTTGATGCAGTCGTAATGGGCCTTGGTGCCGCCCATCATGCCCTGCCGCCACCAGTTGCGGATCGCACCCTCGGAAACCTTCGCTCCCTCGCGGTTGAAGCCGAAGAAGGGCCCGGATGCGACGTCCAGGAAGAACTGCGCCCGGTCTGCGGTCAGCGACTGGCGGAAGCCGTCGAAGACTTCCAGCGGCAGTCCGCCCGGATAGTTTTCCGTCTTGACCATGATCGGCGGGACGGCGCCGACGAGAACCGCCTTGGCGACACGGCCATCCCTGCGGTACCTGGCCACGTAGCGGGCGACTTCGCCGCCCCCCGTCGAATGGCCGACATGAAGCGCGTTCCGGAGGTCGAGGTGGGCGACCAGCGCCGCGACGTCGGCGGCATAGGTGTCCATCTCGTTGCCGGTATCGGTCTGGCTGGAACGCCCGTGGCCGCGGCGGTCATGGGCGATCACCCGGTATCCCTTGCCGAGGAAGAAGAGCATCTGCGCATCCCAGTCGTCCGAGCTCAGCGGCCATCCGTGATGGAAGACGACGGGCTGGGCATCCTTCGGGCCCCAGTCCTTGTAGAAGATCTGCGTGCCGTCATTGGTCTTGAAAAAATTGCTGCTCATGTCCTGTCCTTTCAAAAGGGTTTCCGCTCCGGGGCTTTTCGCGAGCCGCCGTGGGCCTGATCTCATTTCATACCGGCAGGACGACGCGTCCAGTCGGTAAATATCGCGCTATTTGTTATCGCGATAAACATCTTGTAATAAAGTCATGGGGCATTGTCCAGTAATTTCTTTATCGCGATATCATTTTTATGCTATAAGGCATTGAGACCCCCGAATTCCGGGGGAAAGAGATGATGAAATGAACGATACCGCGATCCATCCGCTGAGCGACCAGCTCTGCTTTTCACTCTATTCCGCCCACATCGCCGTAAACCGGCTCTACAAGCCGATGCTCGACGCCATGGGTATAACGTATCCACAATACCTTGTTCTCAGCACTCTCGTCGAGGAGGACGGCCTGACGATCGGCACCATTGCCGAGCGGCTTGCGCTGGAGTCGAGCACGATCACCCCGCCGGTCAAGCGCCTGGAGCAGACCGGGCTCGTCAGGCGCGAGCGCAGCAAGACCGACGAGCGCCAGGTGCATGTCTTCCTGACGGACGCCGGGCGCAAGCTGATCGGCGAGGCCCGCTGTCTGGGCGAAACCCTGGTGGCCCGGTCGGGAATGTCAAAGGCGGAGCTTGCGGCCTTCAACCGACAGGTCCGGACCCTGCTCCAGTCTCTCTCCCGCGAGGACTAGGCGGCGGAAACGCCCCCTCTGCCGAAAGAAATGCGTCTCCACGCTCAAATCTTCGGCAGATCGCGTCGCAATCGCCTGCATTTTCGGCAATATCCTTGCGAAGCCCGCCCGGAAGTCCTACCAAGGGCGCAAGCTCGCCGGGCAGCCGGAGATGGCGCCGCGAGCAGGCACCCGCGGCGTCCCGGCACGACCGCAAGATCGACGCGCTGCGGGACAGTTAGTCGTCTGTCGGGCGGACCGCCCAACCAAGGAGTATGAAGATGAACCGGAAATTTCTCGCTGGCGCGACCATGCTCGCGTCGCTGGCCTTTGCCCCCCTCGCCCATGCGGAAATCCTCATCGGACTGATCGCTCCCCTCACCGGCCCGGTCGCCGCCTATGGCGAGCAGGTCAAGAACGGCGCCGAAGTGGCGATCGAGGAGATCAACAAGGCCGGCGGCATCAACGGCGAACAGCTCGTCCTGAAGGTCGCCGACGATGCGGGCGAGCCCAAGCAGGGCGTCTCCGCCGCCAACCAGCTGGTCGGTGAAGGCGTGCGCTTCGTGGTCGGCCCCGTTACCTCGGGCGTCGCCATCCCGGCCTCCGACGTCCTTGCCGAGAACGGCATCCTGATGGTCACCCCGACGGCCACCGCGCCGGACCTGACCGCCCGCGGCCTCGCCAACGTGCTGCGCACCTGCGGCCGTGACGACCAGCAGGCCGAAGTCGCCGCCCGCTACGTGCTGGACAACCTGAAGGACAAGAAGATCGCCATCGTCAACGACAAGGGTCAGTACGGCAAGGGCCTTGCCGACGCCTTCAAGGCGACCCTCAATGCCGGCGGCGTGACGGAAGTCTTCAACGACGCCCTGACGCCGGGCGACAAGGACTTCAGCGCCCTTACCACCCGCATGAAGCAGGATGGCGTCGAGGTCATCTATTTCGGCGGCTACCATCCGGAAGCAGGCCTCCTCGCCCGCCAGCTCGCCGATGCGGGCGTCGACGCCCTGATCATCGGCGGCGATGGCCTGTCCAACAGCGAATACTGGACCATCGCGACCGACGAGGCCGCAGGCACCGTCTTCACCAATGCCACGGACGCCACCAAGAACCCGGATTCCAAGGCTGCCGCCGACGCGCTCGCCGCCAAGAACATCCCGGCGGAAGCCTTCACGCTGAACGCCTATGCCGCCGTCGAGGTGATCAAGGCGGGCATCGAGAAGGCCGGCACGGCCGAGGATACCGAAGCGGTCGCCGCCGCGCTCAAGGACGGCCAGCCGATCCAGACCGCCATCGGCGAAGTCACCTACGGCGACACCGGCGACCTCACCTCGCAGAGCTTCTCGCTCTTCAAGTGGGAAGACGGCAAGATCGTCCCGGCCGAGTAAGCCGCGCCCACGAGACAAGGAGAAAGCGGCCCGCAACGGCCGCTTTTTTCGTTGGCCGAAGCCTTCCCGCGGAGACGGCCCGACGGTTTCAGTCCGCCCGGATGGAGCGCGGGCCGGCTCACTCGGAATAGATCATCCTGCGCGTCATGCCGCCGTCCACCACCAGAACCTGGCCGGTCACGAAGCCGGCAGAGGCGAGATAGATCACGGCATCGGCAATGTCCTGCGGGCGCCCCACGCGGCCGACGGGATGCTGCTCGTGATCGACCGGCCGCAGCTCGTCCTCGCCTGAAATCCAGCCCGGCGCGATCGCGTTGACGCGGATCTTCGGGCCGAGGCTGATGGCGAGCGCATGGGTGAGCGCCACCAGCCCGCCCTTCGACGCGGCATAGGCCTCCGTCTGCGGCTCGGACATGAAGGCGCGGGTCGAGGCCATGTTGACGATGGATGCACCCGCTCCCATCATCGGAACGGCCGAGCGGGTCATCAGGAAGGCGCCGGTCAGGTGGCTGTCGGTCACCCGCCGCCATTCGGCAAGCGTCAGGTCGGAAATCGTGGCATTGCTCGGCGAGGCGATCCCGGCATTGTTGACGAGAAGGTCGAGCGCATCCCAGCCGAGTTCCCCGAACGCGCCGGCGACCGAGGTCTCGTCGGAGACGTCGCAATAGACGTGCCGCACGCCGTCCGGCCCGGGCTCGACGTCGAAGGACGCCACCTCGTAGCCCGCCTGCGTCAGCGAGCCGCAAATTCCAGCACCGATAAGGCCGGCCCCGCCGGTAACGATCGCTTTCTTCATCCTGTCCAAGATAGGGAGGACGACCGGACTGTCGAGCCGGCGGCGGGAGTTTTCAGGTGTCTGAGGGAGAAGCGATGCGCGTACCCCGGGCTCAGCCCTGCACGAGGATACCCGCCTCGGTCGCCGCCGCCACGAAGGCCGCCCGGGCGTCGTCGGCCTTGCGCTTGCCCTCGATCACCCCGGCGCAGACGAGAAGCGCGCGGTCGAGCGCCGGCCCGTCGTCCAGCGGCCAGTCCTCGATCATCGCCCAGGATGCGGCCTGCACGGTGTCGATCGCCGTTTCTGCGGGCGGTTCGCCGATCGAGATCACGACGGGCTTTTTCCACGATTTGCTCATGGCGTGACCCATAGTCGATCCGCCCGCCCGCTTCCAGCACCATTTGCCGTCCGCCGCGCCAAGCGGACTTTCCCCCGCGCGCCTCAGCCCTTAAAACCTCCGGAAGAAAACGGATTGCGGAGAAGCAGGATGAACCAGCGCCTCGAAAGGCTGATCGACCAGGGAACCGGCCGCGAGCCGGCCGACATCGTGCTGAAGGGCGGGCGCTTCTTCGACCTCGTCACCGGCGAGCTCGTCGCCTCCGACATCGCGCTCTGCGGGGAGCGCATCGTCGGTACCTGCGGCAGCTATTCCGGCAGGACCGAGATCGACATCTCCGGCCGCATCGTCGTCCCCGGCTTCATCGATACGCACCTTCATATCGAAAGCTCGCTCGTCACCCCGCACGAGTTCGACCGCTGCGTTCTGCCCTATGGCGTCACCACCGCGATCTGCGATCCGCACGAGATCGCCAACGTGCTCGGCGAGGAAGGCATCCGCTTCTTCCTCGATTCGGCCGAGCAGACGATCATGGACATCCGCGTCCAGCTTTCCTCCTGCGTGCCCGCCACCCATCTGGAAACGGCCGGCGCCGACCTGCCGATCGAGAAGCTCCTGCCCTTCCGCGACCATCCGAAGGTGATCGGCCTCGCGGAGTTCATGAACTTCCCCGGCGTCCTCCACAAGGATCCCGTCTGCCTCGCCAAGCTCGACGCCTTCTGGGGCGACCACATCGACGGCCACGCGCCGCTCCTGCGCGGCAACGACCTCAACGGCTACCTCTCCGCCGGCATCCGCACCGACCACGAATGCACCTCGGCCGAGGAGGCGCTGGAAAAGATCCGCAAGGGCATGCACATCCTCGTTCGCGAAGGCTCCGTCTCCAAGGACCTCGAGGCGCTGTTGCCGCTCCTCACCGAGCGTCTGTCGCCCTTCCTGGCGCTCTGCACCGACGACCGCAACCCGCTCGACATCGCCGAACAGGGCCATCTCGACTACATGATCCGTACGGCGATCGAAAACGGCGTCGAGCCGCTCGCCGTCTATCGCGCAGCCTCCATCTCCGCCGCCAAGGCGTTCGGACTGCGCGACCGCGGCCTCGTCGCCCCCGGCTGGCGGGCCGATCTCGTGGTCGTCGATACGCTGGAAGACTGCCGGGCCGCGATGGTCTTCGCCGCCGGCCGCCGCGTCACCGACGACCTTTTCGCGACCCGCCGGCCCGTGGCGCCGGTCGGCCTCGACAGCGTCAGGGCCCGCCCCGTCCAGGCCATGCATTTCGGCGTGCCCGTCAGCGAGGGCGAAACGCCGGTCATCGGCGTCATCCCCGGGAAGATCATCACCGAACACCGCCGCTATCGCCTGCCGGCCGCCGGCAACCAGACCGGCGTCGATCTCGACCGCGACATCATCAAGGTCGCCGTCATCGAGCGCCATGGCAAGAACGGCAACCATGCCAACGGCTTCGTCCAGGGGTTCGGGTTGAAGAAGGGCGCCATCGCCTCCACCGTCGGCCACGACAGCCACAATATCTGCGTCGTCGGCGTCTCGGAGGACGACATGGCGCTGGCCGCCAATCGCCTCGGCGAGATCAACGGCGGCTTCGTCGTGGTCGAGGACGGACGGATCGCGGGCGAGATCGCGCTTCCGGTCGCCGGCCTGATGAGCCTCGAGCCCTACGAGGTGGTGCGCGATACCCTGCACGACCTGCGCAAGGCCGCCTACGCACTCGGCACCACGCTGGAGGAACCCTTCCTCCAGGTCGCCTTCCTTCCCCTGCCGGTGATCCCGCACCTGAAGATTTCCGACCGGGGCATGGTCGACGTCGACCGCTTCGAACTGATCTGACGACATTCAACCGATCGGTTGACATTCGATCCGATTGCTGCGACATTCAACCACATGGTTGAATTATACGCACCCCGGATCGATACCGTCTTCCACGCTCTGAGCGACGCCACCCGTCGCCGGATGCTGCAGGAGCTCGCGAGCGGGGAACGCAGCGTCGGCCAGCTGGCCGAGCCGCACCGCATGTCGCTGGCGGCCGCCTCCAAGCACATCAAGGTCCTCGAAGGCGCCGGGCTGATCCGCCGCGAAATCCGGGGCCGCACCCATGTCTGCCGCCTCGAGCCCGGCCCGCTGGCGACCGCGCACGAATGGCTGTCCTTCTACGAGCACTTCTGGACGAACCGCCTGGATACCCTCGATCGCCTCCTTCAAGAGGACGACCGGAGCCCCGCCGGAGAACGCCCGAAGGAACCACCCGCATCCGACACACCCGCAACCGAAACCGGAACTGGAGAAGACCGATGAACGACATGTCTGCGTTTGACCCGTACGGCAGGGTGACCGAACCACTGACGCTGACGATCCAGCGCCGCCTGCCCGGCCCGATCGAGCGGGTCTGGGGTTATCTGACCGACAGCGACCTGCGACGCCAGTGGCTCGCCGCGGGCGTTATGCCGGGCGAGCCCGGCGGCACTTTCGAACTCGTCTGGCGCAATGACGAGCTTTCGACGTCGCCATCGGGCCGGCCGGACGGCTTTCCCGAGGAACAGCGCATGCGGAGCGAGATCATCGCCTTCGAGCCTCCGCACCGGCTTGTCTTTTCATGGCCCCCGCACGGCGAGGTTTCCTTCGAGCTCCAGCAGGCAGGCGCGGATGTGCTCCTGACGCTCACCCATCGCCGCATTTCCGACCGCAGCAACATGCTCATGGTCGGGGCCGGCTGGCACATGCATCTCGATATCCTGGCTGCGCGCGCGAGAGGCGAACAGCCAGGCCCGTTCTGGGAAGGCTGGCTCCGCCTCAGAGAAGAATACGACCGGCTCATTCCCTCCTGACGTCCGGCCAACCCACCGGCCGGCTTCGGCCCCCACCGGGCCTTTATCCCTGCACGCCGGGAGCGGCAGAGATCGCCAGCTCCCGGCGCACGCTTCGGATCAGGCGCCGAACGCGCCGTCGATCGTGTGCATCGCCCCGGTCACGAAGCCCGCTTCCGGCCCGGCGAGCCACGCCACCATGCCCGCGACTTCCTCCGGCCGCCCGTGGCGCTTGATCGCCATGAAGCTGTGGAGCAGGTCCTTCATCGGTCCGTCGGCGGGATTTGCGTCCGTGTCGATCGGACCGGGCTGCACGACGTTGATCGTGATGCCGCGGGGGCCGAGGTCGCGTGCCAGACCGCGCGCAAGACCCTGCAGCGCCGACTTGCTCACCGCGTAGGACGCCATGCCCGGCACCGGCATCCGGTCGCCGTTGACCGAGCCGATGACGATGATCCGGCCGCCTTCCGGCATCTGCCGCGCCGCTTCCACCGATGCGTGGTAGGGGGTCTTGAGGTTGATCTGGAAGAGGCGGTCGATAGCATCCGGGTCCTGCTCCAGCGCGTCGCCGAAGACGCCGATGCCCGAATTGACGATCAGGATGTCGAGGGGGCCCCTCTCCCGCACGCTCCTGATGACGACGTCGCGGTCGGCGCTGTCGGCCTGGATCGCCGTGCTGCCGGTTTCCTTCGCCAGTTCCTCGGCCGCTTCGCGGGATGCGCCGTAGGTAAAGGCGACCTTGGCGCCCTCGTCCGCGAACCGCTTGACGATGGACGCCCCGATACCGCGGCTGCCGCCGATGACGAGAATGGATTTACCTTGAAAATCAGACATGTGTATTTCCTTGAAATTAAAGTAATGGGCGATACATAAATAACCCGTCGCCGTTTGGTCAAGGCTTTATATAGTGGATACTACAAAAAATACGCGCACCCGTGGCCGCCCCCGCTGCTTCGATCCGGAAGCGGCCGTCGGCACGGCCAAGCATCTCTTCCATGCACGCGGCTACGATGCCGTCGGCGTGGCCGAGATCACTTCCGCGCTGGGGATAAACCCGCCGAGCTTCTACGCCGCCTTCGGCAGCAAGATGGGCCTCTACCGGCGGGTCCTCGACCGCTATGCGGTGACCGATGCAATTCCGCTCGCCGATATCCTGAAGCCCGGCCGCCCGGTGGCCGAAGGCGTTGCCGCCGTGCTGGAAGATGCCGCCCGCCGCTATGCGGCCGATCCGACGGCGGCCGGCTGCCTCGTCATCGAGGGCACCCGCTGCAACGACGAGGAGGCGCGCCATGCCGCCCGCGCCGTCCATGAAGCGGCCGGCGAAATGATCCGCGCCTATGTCGCCGTTGAATTTCCGGAAGACGCGGAGCGCGTGGCCGACTTCGTCTGCACGACGACGGCCGGCCTTTCGGCGATGGCCCGCAACGGGCTCGGCCTCGATCGGCTCCTTGCCGTCGCCCGGCTCGCGGGAGAGACGGCCGCACGCGAACTCGCCGTGGCCTCCTGACCTGCGCCCGCGCCCCTACCAGGGCTGCGCGGCCGGGCCGACCGTGAATTCGCTGATCGTCGTGTCCTCCGGCGCGTCGATCGCGAAGGCCACCACCTCGGCGATCCGGTCGGGCGAGATGCCGTAGCGGTTATAAAGGTTCTGCATCGACTTGGCGGTGGTCGCTTCGCTGATCGTGGAGAGAAGCTCGGTGTTGATCGCCGCGGGATAAAGCGTCGCGGTGCGTATGTTCGTGCCCTCCATGGCCGATTCCATGCGCAGCACCTCCATGAAGTTCCGCACGAACCATTTCGTCCCGCCGTAGACGGCGTTGGAGGCGTAGAACTTCAGTCCCGCGACGGAGGACGTCGCGATCACGTGGCCCGATTTCTGCTCGATGAACGAGGGAAGCACGGCCGCCACGCCGTGCAGCACGCCCTTGATGTTGACGTCCACCATCCGGTCCCAGTCATCGGTCTTGAGCGATGACAGCAGGGAACTCGGCATCAGCCCGGCGTTGAGGAAGATGACGTCTATCCGCCCGAAGCGCTCCTTCGCAAGCTTCACGATCGCGGCGTTCTCTTCCGGCCTGGTGACGTCCAGCTCCTGGTAGGCCGCCTCTCCGCCCGCTTTCGTGATCTCGTCCGCGATCTCCTTCAGCCGGTCCTCCCGTCGCGCCCCGAGGACGACCTTCGCCCCCTTGCTTGCAAGAAGCTTCGCCGTCGCCTCGCCGATCCCCGACGACGCGCCGGTGATCACCACGACCTTGTCCTTGATCATGTCATGCCTCCTTCCCGGTTGAGACATTCAGGCGCCGTATTCTTCGTCCGACACCTTTTCCATCCAGTCGACGACCTTGCGGTTCTCGACCTCCTGTATCGCGATATGGGTCATGGCCGCGTCCGGCCCGGCCCCGTGCCAGTGCTTTTCACCCGGCGCGAAGAAGACGACATCGCCCGGACCGACCTCCTCGACCGGCCCTCCCCAGCGCTGCACGCGACCAGATCCCGCCGTCACCACGATCGTCTGGCCGAGCGGGTGCGTGTGCCAGGCGGTGCGTGCCCCCGGCTGGAAGGTCACGCTCGCGCCCTGGACGCGGTCGGGAAAGGCGGGATTGAAGAGGGTCTCTACCTGGACGGTCCCGGTAAACCAGTCAGCCGGTCCCGAAACGGAATGCCGGCTCTCGGCCCTGAAGATTTCCATGGGTGTTCTCCTGCTGGTCTGCGACTGACGACACACGCCACTCTGAGGAGAGAGCCCCGCCAGCCTCCCTGACGGGTGCGGAGATATCTGGTGCATGACGGCGCGAAGGCAAGGGCGGAAGGCCCGCGAAACCGGCCACTTCCGGCGTCACCTGCGCGGGCGTGTTCCCGCCTAGGGCGTCTCGGTCTGCCGCTGCTGCCAGAGGTCGGTGAGCGACAGTCCCTTGCGGCCCCAGTTGTCGGTCTCCACTTCGTCGATCACGACGAAGATATATTCCGGATTGCGGCCCAGCTCCTCGACCAGGACCTCGGTCATCCGCCGGATGACCGCCCGCTTCTGGTCGGCGCTTGCAATGCCCTTGGCGATTTCGACTCTGACGATCGGCACGGCAGTCTCCTCCTTTGAAAGGTCAAGCTTGCTGGCGGTGACGGCCATGGCGGCGGACGCCGCCGCCTTGTCGGGGGCGCGCCGTCAGATTCTCCCGCAAAAGGCGTCGAGCGCCGCCAGCTTCACGACGCCCGCCTCCACCTCCGGGGCAAACCCCGGCAGGGCGATCGGCAGGCAGTTGCGCATCGCCGGCGAAAGCGGGAAATCCTGCGCCTCGCGGGTCAGGTTGAACACGAAGAGCAGCCGCTCCCCGTCCTTTTCCCGGATGAAGGCAAGAAGGTCGAGATTGTGGGTGTCGACGAACGTCATCTCGCCGTCGAAGAGCGGCGGGTGCGCCTTTCGGAAGGCGAGCGTCTGCCGGTAGTGGTGCAGCACCGATTCCTGGTCGAGTTCCTGCACGTCGACCGAGGCGGAGACATGCTCAGGCGGCAGCGGCAGCCACGAACGTCCGGCCTCGGTAAATCCGGCATGCGGCTTCTGGACCTCCCAGGGCATCGGCGTCCGGCACCCGTCGCGTCCCTTGAAGGCCGGCCAGAAGCGGATGCCGTAGGGGTCCCTCAGGTCCTCGAAGGTAAGCTCCGCCTCCGTCAGCCCCAGTTCCTCGCCCTGGTAGAGGCAGATCGAGCCACGCAGCGTCGAAAGGACGCTGATCGCAAGCTTGGCCACCCGCTCGCGCTCCTCCGGCGTCTCGGCGAACCGCGTCACGTGCCGCACGACGTCGTGGTTGGAAAAGGCCCAGCATACCCAGCCGTTCGCCACCGTATCCTGGAAGGTCGAGACCACGCGGCGGATGAAGCGGGCGGAAAACGCCGGCCCCAGAAGGTCGAACGTGTAGCACATGTGCAGCTTGTCCTTGCCGCTGGTATAGATCGCAAGCGTCGTCAGCGAACGCGGCCCGTCGCCCACCTCGCCCACGGTCGTGCGGTCCGGATAGCTGTCGATCAGCGCCCTCAGCCGCTTCAGGAACTCGATGTTCTCCGGCTGGCTCTTGTCGTAGAGGTGGTTCTGCATCGAATAGGGATTGGTGTCCGATTCCAGCCCGGCCGTCTCCGCGTCGTAGACGATCGGCGGGTTGTCGCGCAGCCGCTGGTCATGGAAATAATAGTTCACCGTGTCGAGCCGGAACCCGTCCACCCCGCGTTCCAGCCAGAAGCGGACGGCGTCGAGCACCGCCTGCTGCACCTGCGGATTGTGGAAGTTGAGGTCCGGCTGCGCGCTCAGGAAATTGTGCATGTAGTATTGCTTGCGCACCCCGTCCCATTCCCAGCCCGGGCCGCCGAAGATCGACAGCCAGTTGTTCGGCGCCGTCCCGTCCGGCTTGGGATCGGCCCAGACATACCAGTCGGCTCGGCCGTTGGTGCGGCTTGCGCGGCTTTCGATGAACCACGGGTGCTTGTCGGACGTGTGGCTGATCACCTGGTCGATGATCACCTTCAGCCCCAGCCGGTGCGCCTCCGTCATCATCCTGTCGAAGTCTTCGAGCGTGCCGAACATCGGGTCGACGTCGCAGTAGTTGGAGACGTCATAGCCCATGTCGGCCATCGGCGAGGTGAAGAAGGGCGACAGCCAGATCGCGTCGACGCCGAGCGAGGCTATGTAGGCAAGGCGCTCGGTAATGCCCGCAAGGTCGCCGATCCCGTCGCCGTTGGTATCCTGGAAAGAGCGCGGATAGACCTGGTAGATCACGGCGCCGCGCCACCAGTCGGCATCGTTTACCCGGTTTGCGCCTCTTGCCATCGTCAACCTCCTGATCCTGATCCGCGAACGCAACCTAGAGCCATGGTGCAAAAAGACAAACCCCTCGCCGCAACGCGTACCTGAGTGCGGGCCCGCCAGCTTGCCTTGGCCGGAAGTTCGGAATATTGCGGGGACCTCACAACTGAGGGGAGAGAACGCGCGTGGCGGGACGTCTGTTATCGATCGGGGAATGCATGGTCGAACTGTCGCAGGCGGGCGAAGGCCTGCTGCGCCGCGGCTTTGCGGGCGACACCTTCAACGCCGCCTGGTATGCCCGCGCCTGCCTGCCCGCCGAATGGAACGTCGATTACTTCACGGCCCTCGGCGACGATCCGATGTCGTCGGAAATGCTCTCCTTCATGAAGAGCGCCGGGATCGGCACCGAAGCGATCCGCCGCATCCCCGGCCGCACCCCCGGCCTCTACCTGATCACGCTCCGGAACGGCGAACGCACCTTCAGCTACTGGCGCGATACCGCAGCCGCCCGCCGGCTTGCCGATGACGCCGACCACCTGCGCCGCTGCATCGAGGCCGCCGACATCGTCTACTTCTCCGGCATCACGCTCGGCATCCTGACGCCCGAGGCCAACGACACGCTGCTCGCGGAGCTTCGCCGCGCCAGGGCCGCCGGCAAGCGCGTCGCCTTCGATCCCAACATCCGCCCGCGGCTCTGGTCCGACCGCGAGACCATGCTGAGGACGATCAGCGACGGCGCCCGCGCCGCCAATCTCGTGCTGCCGAGCTTCGACGACGAGACCGCCCACTTCGGCGACGCCTCGGTGGAGGATACCATCGCCCGCTATCACGGCCTCGGCGTCGAGGGCGTCGTCGTCAAGAACGGCGAACACGGCGCGACGCTGAGCTTCGGCGGCCCCGCCACCCACGTGCCCGCCGTCACGGCGCCGCAGGTCGTCGACACCACGAGCGCCGGCGACAGCTTCAACGGCGGCTTCCTGTCCGGCCTCGTGCGCGGCGCCTCGCCGGAAGAGGCCGCCGCATACGGCGCGGCAGTCGCCTCCGTCGTAATCGGCCATCACGGCGCTTTGATCAGCCCCGCGCTCCTGCCGGGCTGATACCCTCCGGGCGCGCGGAAACATATTGCCGCCGCCCGGGTTCTATCTCCGCGAAAATCGGCATCCGCCGACCCCAACGGAGGAAATCTCATGAACAGCAAGCTCTTGACCGTCGCGGTCCTTTCCATCGGCCTCGCCACCGGCGCCATGGCCCAGACCAGCGGCAGCGGCGACAGTTCCGGCAGCGCCGGCGGCCAGAGCGGTTCCAGCTCAGGCACCGGCTCCGGCTCCACCTCCGATGCCGGCAAAAGCACCGACACCGGGTCGGGCAGCGGCAGCGGAGCCGGTGTCGGCAGCGGCAGCGACAACGCCGCCGGTACGACGAACTGCGCGCCGGACAACGAGGCCGGCACGGGTACGGCGACCACCGCCGGTACCCAGAACGCCGAAAAGCCCGCCAACTGCTGATCCCGCCATCGGCCGGGAAGATCGCCGCGCGCGGCCTTCCCGGCAATCCTTCCTTCCCCGCCCTTCGCCCCTGACATCCCCCTGTTACAATCCCGCGGCAACCATTCAGTCCATGACGCCCCGCTGCGGCTGAGTCGGCATAGGTCGCCGCCACCCGCACCGTCCCGTCGCCATCTCGTCGCCATGGGGGCCGACATGGACAGGATCACGATCGTCACCGATGCCTGGCATCCGCAGGTGAACGGCGTCGTCCGCTCGCTCCAGAATACCCGGCTGCATCTGGGGCGCATGGGCCTTCACGTCACCATGGTCACGCCGCAGACCTTCCGCAACATCCCCTGCCCCACCTATCCGGAGATCCGCCTGTCGGTCGCGACCTACCGCCAGGTCGCCCGCGAGATCGAGGCCTCGGCGCCCCATGCGGTCCATATCGCCACGGAAGGTCCGCTCGGGCTCCTGGCACGGCGCTGGTGCCTGGAGAACGGCATCTCCTTCTCGACGAGCTACCACACGCGGTTTCCGGAATATGTTGCGGCGCGCTTTCCCGTTCCGATCCGCTGCGTCCAGGCCTTCGTGCGCTGGTTCCACAATGCCGGCAGCGTCTGCATGGTCGCGACCGCGAGCCTGGAGCGTGAGCTTGCTGGTCTCGGCATCCGCAACCAGCGGCGCTGGAGCCGGGGGATCGACCAGGGCATGTTCCATCCGCGGCTGATGTCGAACAGGCCCTTCGGCCTGTCGCGGCCGATCTTCCTCACCGTCGGCCGGGTCTCGCCGGAAAAGAACCTGCCGGCTTTTCTCGGCCTCGACCTGCCCGGCTCGAAAGTGGTCGTCGGGGACGGGCCTTCACGCGCCGAGTTGCAGCGGCGCTATCCGGACGTGCTCTTCACCGGCATGCTGACCGGCACCGAGCTTGCCGAAGCCTATGCGCAGACCGACGTCTTCGTCTTCCCGTCTAGGACCGATACCTTCGGCAACACCATCCTGGAGGCGCTGGCATCGGGCGTTCCCGTCGCCGCCTATCCGGTGACCGGTCCGGTGGACATCATAGAGGAGGGAAGCAGGGCCGGCGTTCTCCGCGAGGATCTTCGCGAAGCCTGTCTCGCGGCGCTGGAATGCCCGCGGGAGAACGCCCGCGCGCTGGCGCGGACCTTCACCTGGGAGGCCGCCACCCGCCAGTTCCTGGACAATGTCGGGCGGGCGGCGCTTGCTCGCCGCTCTGCCCGCATCGGCCCCTCGGGCGCCTGAACGGATGTCCCGCTAGCGGCGCTTCTTTCTGGATTCGAACGGGTTCTCCGAAGCCTTGAGATGGATTCGGATCGGCACGCCCGGCATATGGAAATCGGCGCGCAGGCCGTTCGTGAGGTAGCGGAGGTAGTGTTCCGGCACGGCGTCGGGCCGCGTGCAGGAGATCATGAAGGCCGGCGGGCGCGCCTTCACCTGCGTCATGTACTTGAGCTTGAGGCGACGGCCGGAAACCGCCGGCGGCGGATGCTGCACCTGGACACCCTCGAGCCAGCGATTGAGCTTCGCCGTCGAGATGCGCGTATTCCAGATCCGGTCGGTGTCGATGATGTTCTGCATCAGCTTGTCGAGACCGTAGCCCGTCTGGCCGGAGATCGGCACGGCGCGGATGCCGCGCGCCTGCGGCAGGAGCCGCTCGGTCTTTTCGCGAAGGTCCGCCAGCACGGCCTGCGTGTCCTCGACGAGGTCCCACTTGTTGAAGGCGAGCACGGCGGCGCGCCCCTCGCGCAGCACGAGATCGACGATCTGCAGGTCCTGCTTCTCGAAGGGGATGGTCGCGTCGAAGACGATGACCACCGTCTCGGCGAACCGGATCGCCCGCAGCGCGTCGGCGACGGAAAGCTTTTCGAGCTTCTCCTGCACGCGCGCCTTGCGGCGCATGCCGGCCGTGTCGAACATCTTGATGGTGCGGCCGCGCCAGTCCCACTCGACCGAAATGCTGTCGCGGGTGATCCCGGCTTCCGGCCCGGTCAGGAGCCGGTCTTCGCCCAGGAAGCGGTTGATGAGCGTCGACTTGCCGGCGTTGGGACGGCCGACGATCGCCACCCGGAGCGGCTTCGTCTCGTCATAGGCCGGCACGGCATCCTCGTCCTCGTCGCCCTCGACGTCGGAAGCCGCGACGGTGACATTGGTCACCGCCTCGTCGTCCTCGTCGCCGAAGGCTCGCTCCTCGCCGATCGCCTCGACGATCGCGTCGCGCAGGTCGATCATCCCCTGGCCGTGTTCGGCCGAGATCGGCACCGGCTCGCCGAGCCCGAGCGTGAAGGCGTCGTAGAAGCCGCCGTCCGAACCGCGCGCCTCCGACTTGTTGGCGACCAGCACCACCGGCTTGCCGCTGCGCCGCAGCAGTTCCCCGAACGTCTTGTCGAGCGGCGTCAGGCCCATCTTGGCATCGACCACAAAGAGCGTCAGGTCCGCCTCGGCGATCGCCATTTCGGTCTGGGCCCGCATCCGGCCCTCCAGCGTGTCGGGCCCGGTCTCCTCGAGCCCCGCCGTGTCGATGATGGTGAACCTGAGGTCGATGAGCTTGGCGTCGCCCGGACGGCGGTCGCGCGTCACGCCGGGCGTATCGTCCACCAGGGCGAGTTTCTTGCCCACCAGCCGGTTGAACAGCGTGGACTTGCCGACATTCGGGCGTCCGACGATCGCGACGGTGAAGCTCATGCGTATTTTCCTTCAGCCCTTCCCTCGTGCGGGAACTTAGGGCGCCTTGCCGGATGCGGCGATGTTGTCGAGCATGATCTGGGCCCGGTTGGCGATGTTGCGCGGCGCCGTCGCATCGTTGGCGATCGCCTGGAACCACTCCTTGGCCCGAACCATGTCGTCCGCCTTGTAGGCGGCCAGTCCGAGCGCCTCGCGGGCGGAATTGCGCAGCGCGTGGGTGCCGCCGGTCAGCACTTCCGCCTGGGCGGAAACCTCTTCATAGGTGCCGGTGTCGATCATCAGCCAGGCGGCGCGCAGCCGTGCGACGTCGCGCAGCGCGTCCGGCGCGGAGCCGCGGGCAGCGACGTCCTGGAACGCCTTGACGGCGCCGGCCGTATCGCCCTTCTCGGCAAGCACGGCCGCCGCGCGCATCTGCGCCAGCACGGGATATTCGCCGGTGCCGTCCTGCTCGAGCGACTGGAAGGCCGCCAGCGCCTCGTCATGCTTGCCCTCGGAGGCGAGGTTCAGCGCCGCGAGGAAGCGGTCGCCCGATTCCGAGGCATTGTGGTGCTGCCAGTATTCGTAGCCGCGATAGCCGGCGGTCGCCAGCACGATGACGACGGCCACGCCGATGGCGATCCTGCCGTAGCGGCCCCAGGCGATCCTGAACTGGTCGGATCGCAGTTCCTCGTTCACCTCGCGGATAAAGCTGTCGTTGTCGTGCGCCATCAAAGTCTCCGGCCCCGCAGGGCCCATCTTCGTCCATCATGCGGAAAGGCGCCTTCTAGCGCATTTTCCGCTTGATGTAAGGGGTGTGGCGGCGATTCCTAGATCGGCAGCGGCTGGACGCCGATCAGCCAGACATGCAACCGCCAGATGAAGAGCAGGTAGACCACCGCGCCGATCCCCACCGCGAGCGCGTCGTAGCGCGCCGATACGAACGGCCGGCGCACCAGTTCGCCGCGCCGTTCCCGCCGCTTCAGCGCGATCCTCAGCACCACGCCCCAGGCGAGAAAGGCCGAAAACAGGATGACCGAGGCGGTCTCGCCATTGGCGAGCAGGTGCGCGAAAGCCCAGATCTTCACCGACAGCACCATCGGGTGCTTGGTCTTCGCAGCGATATGGCCGGGCGGCAGAAGGCTCGCCACGAGACAGATCATCGCGACGAGCATGAGGAGGGAGGCTAGATGCGCCATCCAGACCGGCGGCGTGTAGAGGACGCCGGTTTCCTGCCGCGCCTCGCCGAAGGCGTAGATCACCAGGACGAGGGTCGCGATGCTGGCGACAGTATAGCCGAGTGTCCAGGCACGCTCGCCCCGGGCGGCGATGACCGAGGCGCGGAAGCCCGGCGCGATCACCCGTGTCAGGTGGATGCCGAGGAACAGGATGAGGCTGATGACGAGCAGGAGCATGAGGCGTCCCCTTTGCTATGAATCGCTTTCGTCGAATTAACCGCAAAAGCGACAACCTGCCAGCCTCTCCCAAGCTTCGCCGCATTCGCGCCACACAAGGGCATTCCTTCCTTCCAGTGCGGTCTCCATGCTTTATCGATTTTTCGCCTGCCTCGTCCTTTTCGTCGGCCTTTCCACCCTTTCGAACGCCGGCGAGGAGAACCGGCCCCGCCAGCTCCTGCTCGTCTCCTTCGACGGCGGCGGCGACAACGGACTCTGGCAGCGCAGCCGCGATTTCGCCCGCACTTCCGACGTCCGCTTCACCTACTTCCTCTCCTGTTCGCTGGTGATCGCCCGCGAGGACGCCGCCCGCTACAAGGGGCCCCACCACAAGGCCGGACGCTCGAACATCGGCTTCGCCCAGACCCGCGCGGAGGCACGCCGGCGTCTCGCCCATGTCTGGGAGGCGCATGCCGAAGGCCACGAGATCGCCAGCCATACCTGCGGCCATTTCGACGGCGCCGACTGGTCGGTCTCCGACTGGGAGGCCGAGATGAAGAGCTTCCGCCGCATCCTCGCCGACGCCTGGTCCGACAACGGCGCGGCGGCAGAGGAACCGGAAGGCTGGAAGGAGTTCGTCGCCGGCATGACGGGCTTCCGCGCGCCCTATCTCTCCGCCCCCGACAGCCTGTTTGCGGCCGAGCGCGGCCACGGCTTCGTCTATGACGCGAGCACCGTCACCAAGGGGCCTCTCATGCCGACGGAACGGCAAGGCGTCCTCGCCTTCGGCCTGCCGCTCATTCCCGAGGGCCCGAAGAGCCGGCCGATCATCGCCATGGACTACAATCTCTTCATCCGCCATTCCGCCGGCGTCGAGAACAGGAGTCGCTCGGCGGAATTCGAGGAACGCGCCTATGCCGCCTTCCGCGCCGCCTTCGACCGCCAGTACGAGGGCGACCGCATCCCGCTCCAGATCGGCCTGCATTTCGTAGAGATGAACGGCGGCGCCTACTGGCGCGCCATGGAGCGCCTCGTCGCCGAGGTCTGCACCCGGGCCGACGTCGGCTGCGTCACCTATGCGGAGGCGATCCGCGAACTCCAGTTGCGCGGCGAGGCCGAGGGCTCGGGCCCCTGACCGAAGCGGGGATGATTTTCCCGCTCCGGAAATTTTCGCCCCTGCACTTTCAATGACATGACGCCCGTCCGCCTTGCCGTTCATCCCCGCGGGCGTCAATGCTGCGATAATGGCTGCGTCATCGGAAGGGGATGCCGGGTCGCGAACCGGTCACCCGCTTGGGTCGAGACTCGGCACCGGTGATGCCCGAGGCACTGCCGGAATTGCAGGGACGATTTCCGACAGAACCAGGGCCGGGGCAGGCGGAACGCCTGAAACACCAACCCCATGATGCCACCGCCTGCCCTCTCCCCGTCTCACCGCCCGGATTTCCCCGGCGCGGGCAGAAGTGCTGCGCTCATCCCGTCAGTAGGGCCGGTCCGCCTCCAGTTCGCCGCCGGCGGCCTCCCGCTCCAGGTAGTGCTGGTCGATCACCGGCAGAGGCTCGTCGTCGATCGCCGCCTCGAAGGCGCGCAGGCGCTTGTAGATCGACATCAGCTCGACGATCGTCGTCCACGAATTGATCAGGTACTGGAAGGAACTGCGCACCTGCTCGAAGACGTTGAGGACCTGGTTCATCAGCCCGAGCGTCACCTTTCCGGCGACGATCGACGGGATCAGCACCAGCGTGCCGTAGATGTTGTCCGCCTGCAGGTAGAAGATGCGCGCGATGTTGAAATAGAGGTAGTGGAAATAGAGCCGGAAATAGTTCTTCCGGACGTTGTCGAACAGTTCCGCGACCGTGATCGGCTCGGCCCGGTCCTCATGGTCCTCGCCGTAGACCAGTTCCTTTCGATAGGCCGCCTCCACCCGCTGGTTGCGGAATTCGAGCCCCGGCAGCTTGATCCCGACGAGAGCCAGGAAACCGGTGCCGAACAGCGACCAGACGACCGCCGCCCACACCAGCGCATGCGGGATCTCGCCGATGATCGGCAGTTCCGTGATCGTCTGGGAGAAGGTGAAGAGCACCGGCAGGAAGGCGATCAGGGTCATGATGGCCCGCACGAAGCCGACGCCGAGCCCCTCGACCGTCGAGGAAAACCGCATCGTGTCTTCCTGGACACGCTGCGAGGCGCCCTCGATGTGGCGCAGCTTCGGCCAGTGGGACATGTAGTACTCGTTCATCGCCGTGCGCCACCGGAAGATATAGTGGCTGACGAAGAAGAGGTTCAGGACCCCGACCGTGATCGACACGAAGGCGATGCCGGCAAATCCGAGCATCCCGAGATAGAGTTGATCCGCCGTGACCGGCGCCGTCCGGGCGAGCGCCTGCTGGATGAGATCGTAGTAAGGGCCGTACCACGCATTGATGGCGACGCTCACCTGCACCGAGAAATAGGTGGCGAAGATGATGATGGCGCTGCCGAGCACCGACCACATCTGCCAGCGATGGGGGCTGAACACGAACCAGAAGGCAACGAACAGCGCGGATGCCGCCGCATAATAGAGATAGAACCACAGGAACGGCGCCGACCAGAAGACCGAGACGCCGACCGTCGGCTGCTCGTCGGGACCCAGCGGCGGCAGCCCTATGATGGCGCCGAACTCCCGCGCGCCTCCATACCAGAGGAGTATGCATATCCCTGCCCATATCAGCGCGGAAGGAAAGAAGAGCTTCGGTTGCGGAAAGAATGACTTGAACACGGGGGCAGGCTCGCTTGGCTGGATTTCGCCCGTCTGGGGCTGCTGGGTTGGCGCAAACTAGGGCAGAAGTTTGTAACCAGCAATGCCGCCGGTCATCCCTTACCCAATTGTAATCAACGCCCGATCCCCTCCGTTGATCCCGCCCGGTCAGCGCGCCGTCCGGCCCGCCCTGAGGAGCGGCACGACGAGGAGGGCGGAGAGCGTGAGCACGCCCGCCGCAAGCACCGTCGGAAGCGTGAACGATCCGCTCGTCTCGGCAATCCAGCCGGCCACGAGCGGCCCGATGATCTGCCCCGTGCCGAAGGCCGCGGTCATCAGCGCCAGCGCCCTTCGCGGGCTCTCGGGCGCCAGCCGGCGTCCGATCTGCAGCCCGTAGGCCGTCACCGCCATGAAGCTCAGCCCGAGGAAGAGGCCGCCCACCAGCGCGCCGGCGGCCGGCGGCAGGAGAACCGAGACGAGCACGCCGAACGCCTGGATGGCGACGCAGGCGCCATAGGCGGCAACGATGTCGAAGCGCCGCACGACGCCCCGCCAGACCACGAGCGACAGGGCGGCGGCAATGCCCGTCGTCAACCATGCCGCAAACTCCACCGCCGCGCCGGCGCCGGCCGCGCGCGCCATCGTCACCAGGAAGGTCGCGGTGATCACGTAGCCGAAGCCGAACAGGCCGTAGGAAAGCGTCACCAGCACCAGCGGCCGGTGCCAGGCGAGTTCCGGCTCTCCCAACGCTGCCGAACTGCCGGTCGGGCGCGGCAGGAAGCGGAGCGCGATGACGACGAGGATCGCGGCACCTGCCGAACTGCCGATCCACTCGGCGCGCCAGCCGGCCGCTCCCCCGGCGGCACCGCCTGCGGCGAGGTCGAAGGCGAAGACCAGCGCCGAGGAGACCGCGATACCGAAGCCCACTCCCCCGAAATGCAGTATCTGCACCGCTTCGCCGCGGGCGGAATGGGCAAGCACGATCGACGAGGTGAAGACCATGGCAAGCGCGCTCGCCAGTCCGGCGAGGAAGCGGACGAGCGAAAAGGCGGCCACACCGTCGACCGCCGCCATCGCCGCGAGCAGAACCACCGTGGAGAGGAGGCCGAGGATCGCGACCGCCCTCTCCCGCCCGGCGGCCCAGCCGAAGGCGGCGACGATAGCACCGACGAGGTAGCCGGCGAAGTTGGCGCCGGCGATCAGCCCGGCATCGGCGGCGGAAAGCGATGCGCCCTCCATCATTCCCGGCAGGATCGGCGTATAGACGAAGCGCCCGAAGCCCATCGACGCCGCCATGGCCGCACCTCCGGCAAGACCGATCAGGAAGGGCGAGCCCTGGGTCGGGGTCGGGGGCGAGGTCGGGGGCAAAGGATGCACGGGACGGCGGGACGCGGGAGGCATGCTCCGCTTATCGCACCCGTCTGGCGGCGCGACAAACCACAAATGCTCATCGGTTGCATCGGCCCGGCCGATGGATCGCCCATCTTGCCGGGCGGCTCACGCGACGGAGCGGTCATCGTCCTTCTGCCCGCCCGCCGGATGCAGGGCCTCCCACCAGTCTCCGATGGCGTCGATCAGCGGCACCAGCCGCAGGCCGGCGGGCGTCAGGTCGTATTCCACCCGCAGCGGATAGCCTTCGTGGCTGGTCCGCCGCACGATGCCTGCCTTCTCCAGTTTTCGCAGCTCAAGGGTCAGGATGCGGTGGGAGACGGTCGGGTTGTCGCGCCGCAGGTCGCTGAACCGTTTCGTGCCGTCCTTCAGGTAGTAGATCAGGAGGGTCGGCCACCGGCCACCAAGGACCTGCATGACCTCCTCGATCGGGCAGCGGGAGACAAGGTCCTTCACGAAACGTTCTCCGTGGTTACAGGAATGTGCGTAATTTACATATGCCGCAATCGGGGTAGCTTCCAGATCGCTGCGCAGCGTGATCACGAGAAATCACGGAGAACAAGACACGATGGAACCGATCCTCCTCTATGGCTTCCCGGCGGGAAGCTCGATGGGCCTCGTCGCCGCGCTCGAATGGCTGGGCAGCCCCTACCGGCTCTGCCGCGTGGACATGCTCGGCGAGATGCGAGATCCCTCCTATGCCCGCATCAATGCGCGCCACGAGACGCCCGTGCTCGTCACCGATGCCGGCCGCCCTCTCACCGAGACGATGGCGATTGCCGCCTGGCTTGAGGCACGCGACACGAGGCGGCGCATCAGCTTCGACCCACAATCTTCGCAGGCAGACCGCATGCACCAACTGATGGCCTATGTGAATACCGGCTTCACCGGCGCCTTTTCCCCGCTCTGGACCGCGATCGAAATGGCCGATCCCGATCCCGCCTACCGGGCAGCGCTCGAACGCTTCGGCCGCGAGGCGGTCATCGAGCGGCACGACAGGCTGGAGGCGATGATCGGCGAGACACCCTTCCTGGCCGGGAGCCATCCGACGCTCGCGGACGCCGTTCTGGTCGGGGTCGCACGGTGGCTGGATATCCACCGGGTTGCCGATCGCGAGCGCTGGCCGAGGCTTTCCGCGCTCCGGCAACGGCTGGAAGAGGATCCGGCCGTCGTCTACGCGATGGCCCTCGAGGAGGGTCGCGAAGCCACCGGCACCGGCGCCTGCCATGGTCATCTTCCGCTCGCCGAGGTGATCGACCACTTCGGTCGCTGACAAGCGATCGCGGATCGCAAAACGCGATTCGCGGACGTCCATCTGCCCGTCTCCGTCCTTGTCCACAGGACGGCGGCACCGTTCGAGAGCCCGGCCTGTCCCGTTCCGCCACAGGCCCGTGCCGGAACGCGACATCGGCGCCGGCCTCTTCAGGCATTCTTCACCGCGCGCATCCGTCGCGTCGCCCGCGGCTGACCCTTGGCCGCGTTTGTGGCTTACAGTCGGGCAATCGAGTCGGAGGCGACATGACGTCGCCGGCGAGGGCCTGGCATGATGCCCGGCCGGAGCCAACGGCTCGAAGTGGTGCGGTCACGCATTGGGGTCGTGCGGGTTCAATGATTGAGCCTGCCCGGCCGGCGCCCGCACCACGCCTGCGGGTCGAAAGCCCGCGCGGTCGGCGCGCCCCGGAGGTTCCGGGGCTCAGCCGGCGAGCGTCAGGATGATCGGCCCGTTGCGGGTCGCCACCACCGTATGCTCGTACTGGACCGTCAGCGCCCGCGGCTCGCTGTAGAGCGTCCACTGATCGCCGTTGTCGCCGTCTTCCGCCCAGTCGGCGCCGAGCGACAGGAACGGCTCGATGGTGAAGACCAGCCCTTCCTCGATCACCCGCGTCTCGGTCGGGTCCGGCCAGGTCGGCACTTCCTTGGGCTCGTCGTGCAACGTCAGCCCGATGCCGTGGCTGGAAAGGTTCTGGATCAGCGTATAGCGGTTCTTCTTCGCGAACGCCCCGATGGCATTGCCGATGCCGGCGAGCGGCCGGCCGGTCTTCACCTGCTGCAGCCCCGTCCAGAGCGCCCGACGCCCGTCGCGGCAGAGCTTCTCCACCTGCCGCGTCACCGGCGGCACTGCATAGGAGGCGCCGGCATCGCCGAAGAAGCCGTCCTTGACGGCGGAGACGTCGATATTGACGAGGTCGCCGGCGGCGATCACCCGGGCGCCGGGAATGCCGTGCGCCACTTCCTCGTTGACGCTGATGCAGGTCGCGCCGGGAAACTGGTAGCAGAATTCCGGCGCCGACTGCGCGCCGTTTTCCTCCAGCACCTTGCGGCCGATGACATCGAGTTCCGCGGTGGTGATGCCGGGTTCGAGAGCCTTCGCCATGGTCTCGATGGCGACCGCGCAGATGCGGCCGACATCCTTGAGCTTGGCCAGCTCGTCTTCAGTGGTAACGATCATTTATCCATCCGGACGTTCAGGCGGCCGGTTTCGCGCCATCCGCCGTGCCGGTCAACGCTTTTCTGACGAGCGGGGCGACTTTCGTGCCGTAGAGTTCGATGCCGCGCATGATCTGGTCATGCGGCATCAGTCCGATCGCCATCTGCAGCAGGAACCGGTCGTTGCCGAACACCTTGTGGGCCGCAACGATCTTCTCCGCCACCAGTTCCGGATCGCCGACGAAGAGATTGCCGGTCAGCCCGCGCGCATGGTCGTAATGCGCCCGGTTGGTGGGGCCCCAGCCGCGCTCGCGGCCGATCCGGTCCATCACCGCCGCCTGCGGGCCGTAGAACTGGTCCGCCGCAAGCTCGGTCGTGTCGGCGACGAAGCCGTGGACGTTGATGCTGGTCTTCAGGGTCGCCGGGTCGTTGCCCGCCCGCCGCGCCGCCTCGCGGTAGAGCTGGAAGAGCGGCGCAAAGCGCGGATATTCGCCGCCGATGATGGCAAGCGCCATCGGCAGGCCGAGAGCCCCGGCCCGTGCGACGGATTCCGGCGTGCCGCCGACGGCGATCCACAGCGGCAGCCTCTCCTGGAGCGGGCGCGGGTAGACGCCGCGGCCGTTGATCGGGGGACGCAGCCGCCCTTCCGCCCAGGTCACCACTTCCTCGTCGCGGATCGCCATCAGGAGATCGAGTTTTTCGGCGAACAGCTGGTCGTAGTCGCCGAGGTCATAGCCGAAGAGCGGGAAGGATTCGATGAAGGAGCCGCGCCCCGCCATGATCTCCGCCCGGCCGTTCGACAGAAGGTCCACCGTCGCGAACTGCTGGAACACCCGGACCGGATCGTCCGAGGAAAGCACCGAGACTGCGCTGGTGAGCCGGATGTTCTTCGTCTTCACGGCTGCCGCCGCCAGCACGGTAGAAGGCGAGGAGACCGCATAGTCCGGACGGTGATGCTCGCCCAGCCCGAAGACGTCGAGCCCCACCTGGTCGGCAAGCTCGATCTCCTCCAGGAGGTTCTTCAGGCGCGCGGCACCTGCCGCCCCTTTGTCGGCGGCAGCGGGGTCGATGTCGGCGAAAGTGTACAGTCCGAGTTCCATGGGCGATGTCCGATCAAAATCCTCGTAACGGACATAGAGATGCCGGGCGAGATCGGCAAATGCCAATCCGTCGAACGATGCGTTCGACGGTCTCGCCGTGGACCCGGCCGAAGTCGAGCGGGCGGCACGGACAGGGAGGCCGGCACCACGGGAGAAGAAAGAGCGCCGGCAAGATGAATCGGGAAGAGAGGGCCTCGCCCCATCTCCCCGAAAGATCGTCCTTATTAGGACTTGCGGACCTACATCCGCGCAAGCAGTGCAGCCAGTTGGTCGGCGGCCTTGCCCCAGCCTTCGTGGAAGCCCATCTCCTCGTGGGCCTTCTTGTCCTCTTCGGTCCAGTGCAGCGCCTTTGCCGTGTAGCGGGTGCGGCCGCCCGGCAGTTCCTCGAGAAGCACGACGCCCACCATGAACGGCTTGTCCGTCGGCACCCAGCCTTCGGTAAAGGCGTCGGTCATCACGAGCTTCTCGTTCTCGACCAGTTCGAGGTAGACGCCCTGGTTCGGGATCACCTCGCCGTCCGGCCCTTCCATGACGATATTGCAGCGTCCGCCGGCCCGAAGGTCGAGGTCGGCCCCGGTCACCTTCCACGGCTCCGGGCAGAACCACACCTTCAGCAGTTCCGGCGTCGTCCAGGCCTTGTAGATCTTCTCGCGCGGCGCATCGAATTCGCGCACCAGGACAAGTTCGTGGCCGGGTGTCTTCTTGGTCATGTCCATCGTCAATCCCTCACGTCAACCAGATGATGCTCCAAGGACGGTCGAAGGCGGGCGATCCCGACATCGGGTGGCGACAAAAAGTCAGGAGGTCGCGGGCTCTTCGCAGAGCTTGTCCAGTTCCTGGCGCACATGCGCCGCCTCGGCCGGCGAATGGGCAAGCGCGATCGCCCGACCGAAGGCCTCCCGCGCCTCGCCGGTGCGGCCCGTCTGCGCGAGAAGCGCGCCGCGCACGCCGTGAAGGTAGAAATAGCCGTCGAGCACGTCCGCCAGCGGCTCCAGCATGGCCAGCGCCTCCGCCGGCCCGCGGACCTTGGAGAAGGCGACGACCCGGTTGAGCGAGACGACCGGCGACGGGTTTAGCTTTTCCAGGAGCTGGTAGAGGAGCTCGATCTCCCGCCAGTCGGTCTCCTCGGCGCGTTCGGCACGCGCATGCATGGCCGCGATCGCCGCCTGCACCTGGTAGGGTCCCGGCTTGCGGTGGCGGATCGCCTTGTCGAGGATGGCGAGCGCCTCCTCGATCTGCTGGCGGTCCCAGAGCGACCGGTCCTGGTCCTCCAGCAGGATCACCTGCCCCTCGCCGTCGTGGCGGGCGCCCCGCCGCGAATGCTGCAGCAGCATCAGCGCCGTCAGGCCCATGATCTCCGGCTCGGCCGGGAAGATGCGCAGCAGCAGCCGCGACAGCCGGATCGCCTCCTCGCAGAGCGAGGCAACGTCCGGATTGCCCGTGCCGGCCGAATAGCCCTCGTTGAAGACGAGGTAGATCATTGCCATGACCGGGGTCAGCCGCTCGGCACGCTCGGCCGCGTTCGGCGCCTCGAACGGCAGCCCGGCCTTCGCCACCCGCGCCTTCGCCCGGGTGATCCGCTGTTCCATGGCGCTTTCGGAAACCAGGAAGGCGCGCGCGATCCGCATCACGCTGATGCCCGAGACGATCCTCAGCGCCAGCGCGATCTGCTGCGTCGCCGGCAGGTCCGGATGACAGCAGATGAACATCAGCCGCAGGATGTCGTCGCGGTAGTGCGAACTGTCGAGCCGCTCGGCCATGTCGGCCTCGGCGTCGGACAGGTCCGAGAGAACCTTCTCGTCCGGAAGCTCGGTGGTGCGCGCCGCCTTGCGGATCTGGTCGACGCCGCTGTTCCTGCCGACGAAGATCAGCCATGCGGTCGGGTCGCGCGGCGGCCCCTTGTCCGGCCAGGTGCGGATCGCCCTCAGGCAGGCCTCCTGGAACGCCTCTTCCGCCGTGTCGAGGTCACGGAAATAGCGCAGGAGCGCGCCCATGGCCTGCGGCCGGGCCGCCGTCAGCGCAAGGTCGATCCAGGCGAGATCCTTCATCCGGGCGAACTCCCGGGCTCGAAGACGTAGAATGGGCGGATCTCATAGGAGGTCGAGCCGGGATTGGCGGCGGAAAGCGCCTTGGCGAAGGCGATCGCCTCGTCGAGGCTTTCGACGTCCACCGTGTAGAAGCCGAGGAGCACTTCCTTGGTTTCCGCGAACGGTCCGTCGACGACCAGCGGCCCCTCCCGGCCCTTGCGGACGGTGGTCGCCGCCGTGGTCGGCATCAGCCGCCCGGTCGGACCGAGCTTGCCGGCAACCGCCAGCGGTTCCTGGACGGCCTTGAGCCGGCCCATCACGGCCGCCTCCTCCTCCTTCGACCAGGCAAAAACCGTCTCCTCGTCCGCATAGCAGAGGATCGCATACAGCATCGCTTGCTCCTTCTCCCTGTGAAGACGAAGAACTAGCGCCGCAGCCGACAAAACGCATCGGAAACCTGGCGGAAATCTCAGGGAAAGTTTGGGAAAACCTTGAGGAAACCCGCGGAACGCTTGAATATACACCGTCCGGTGCGATCTTTCCGGCACACTATAGTTTCCCGCATCAGAAAAAAACGAGGACTCAATGGCCGATCTCTCCTCCTTCCCGGTCACGCGCCGCTGGCCGCCGCAGAACCCCGACATCCTGCAGCTCTATTCGGCGCCGACGCCGAACGGCGTGAAGGTGTCGATCATGCTGGAGGAGACGGGCCTCGCCTACGAGCCGCATTACATCGACATCGGCAAGGACGAGAGCTGGGAGCCCGAATATCTGTCGCTCAACCCGAACGGCAAGATACCCGCCATCATCGATCCGGATGGCCCGGGAGGAGAGCCCCTGGCGCTTTTCGAGAGCGGCGCGATTCTGATCTACCTCGCCGAGAAGACCGGCCGTTTCCTGCCCGCCGACGCCGCCGGTCGCTACGAGACGATCCAGTGGGTCATGTGGCAGATGGGCGGCATGGGCCCGATGTTCGGCCAGCTCGGCTTCTTCCACAAGTTTGCCGGCCGGGAATACGAGGACAAGCGCCCGCGCGACCGCTACGTCAAGGAAAGCAGCCGCCTCATCCGCGTCCTCGAAACGCGGCTCGAGGGCCGCAACTGGGTGATGGGCGAGGACTATACGATCGCCGACATCGCCATGATCGGCTGGGTCCGCAACCTGATCGGCTTCTACGGCGCCGGCGACCTGGTGAACTACGGCGAACTGAAGCACGTCCCGCGCTGGCTGGAGCGCGCCCTCGCCCGCCCCGCCGTCGCCCGCGGCCTGACCATCCCCGCCAAGCCCTGAACGGCACCCCCGACCAACGGCATCCTGCAGGCGGGCCGGAATTTTTCCGCCCGCCTGTCTGCCCGGCCCTGCCGCGCCCGTCCTTGAGACATTCCCGCCGAGGCGGGCGTCAAACAGGAGGAGCAAGGACATGGATACGACCGTCGAGGCGAATGGCGCACGGCAGGAGACCGCACCGGTCAGGGGCGGCATCGTCCCCTATCTGCAGGTGGACGGGGCGATGAAGGCGGCGGAATTCTACGGGCTTGCGCTGGGCGCCGAGCTTGCGGCCGCCCACCCGCCGGACGATCAGGGCCGGACCATGCATGTCCACCTCTATATCAACGGCGGCTCGCTGATGCTGTCGGACGCCTATCCCGACTACGGCTATCCGCACGAAAAGCCGCAGGCTTTCACCGTCACTCTGCCGGTCGAAGGGATCGACGCCTGGTGGAAACGCGCCGTCGACGCCGGCATGGAGGTGGTGACCGAGCTTCAGGTGATGTTCTGGGGCGATCGCTACGGCCAACTGCGTGATCCCTTCGGCGTCATGTGGGCGATGAACGAGCCCGTCCGCTAGGCTTCTTACTGCAAAGTTCCCGGGCCGGAGGCAGTATCCCGGCCCGGTCGACCGCCCTCCTCACCCGTTTGTGAGCGGCGGATGCGGCATTTTGGACCGCGTTTTAACTTCCCGGTAATTCCTCCCCGCCTGTATTAGACCCGCATCAGAGACGGCCCGGCGATCACATGCGGGCCGAAATCCACGCACAGAAACAGATGGAGGCAAGATGTTCACCCGGACGTGCTGCTTTGCTCTTTCGCTCATGCTGGGATCGGCCGCGGTCGCCAGCGCACAGCCCACCAGGATCAAGCAGTTCGATGCCTGGGGCGTCTATTCCTACACCGAGAACGGCCAGAAGAACTGCTACGCGCTCTCCGTGCCGGTGACGGCGCAGCCCGGCAATGTCAACCACGGCGACAATTTCGTGCTGGTGGCGCCGCAGGGCTCGACCTACGCCCCGCAGGCGATCATGGGCTATGACCTCAACCCCGCCTCCGAGGTGCGGGTCAGGGTGGATGACAAGAGCTTCACCATGGCGCCGAAGGACAACGCCGCCTGGGTGAAGAACCAGTCGCGCGAGCCCGAGATGGTCGACGCCATGCGCGCCGGCCGCGAACTGGTGGTCGAGGCGACCTCGCGGCGCGGCACCAATACCAGCTATGCCTATTCCCTGAAGGGCGTCACCGCGGCGCTGAACGAAGTGCGCAAATGCAACTGACGGTGCCGATACCCGCGCCGGGAGCGATTTCCCGCGCATGAATGACATGACCCTTGCCCGGCGCTGCAGAGCCGGCCTCCTCGCCGTCGTCGCCGTGCTTGCCGGCCTCGCCTTGCCCGCGCCGGCCATCGCCGCCGACGAGGAGGAGGGTTCGGGCTTCCGCAACGGCCGCGAGACCGGCCTCTCCGTCCCGCGCTTCGTGTCCCTCAAGGCGTCGCAGGCGCGCATGCGCATCGGCCCCTCGACCGACTACGCCACCAAGTGGATCTATACCCAGCGGGGCCTGCCGCTCGAAATCACCGAGGAATACGGCAACTGGCGCCGCGTCCGCGACTACGAGGGCGTCAGCGGCTGGATGTCCGGCGCACTGCTTTCCGGCGACCGGACGGCGATCGTCGGCCCGTGGCTCGACGAGCCGATCCCGCTCCGGCGCGCGCCGTCCGCCGGCAGCGGCGTCACCGCGCAGCTGTCGCCGAAGGTGCTGATGGAGATCCGCGGCTGCGATGGCCGCTGGTGCGAGGCGAGGCTGCCGGCCAACGGCCTCGACGGCTATGTCGAGCAGTCGTCGCTCTGGGGCGTCTATCCGGGCGAGCGGTTCGACTGACCGAGCGCGCCCGGAGCTTCCCCCGTCCGCGCCCTCTCCGTCACTCTCTCCGTCACTCTCTCCGTCAGCCGGCCGTCAGCGTCCGCCGGACGGCATCCTTCCAGCCACGGATCTTCCCGGCCCTGACCTCCTCGTCCATCTTCGGCTCGAAGCGGCGCTCGCGGGCCCAGCGGTGGGCGAATTCGTCCTGCCCCGGCCAGACGCCCGCCCTCGAACCGGCAAGCCAGGCGGCGCCGAGAGCCGTCGTCTCCAGGATCGTCGGCCGGTCGACGGGAGCGTCGAGAAGGTCTGCGAGCCGCTGCATCGTCCAGTCCGAGGCCACCATGCCGCCGTCGACGCGCAGCACCGTCTGCCGCCCGTTCTTCTGCCAGTCCTTGTGCATGGCGTCGAGCAGGTCGCGTGTCTGGTAGCAGACCGCCTCCAGCGCCGCGCGCGACAGTTCCGCCGGGCCGGTATTCCGCGTCAGCCCGAAGAGCGCCCCGCGCGCCTCCGGATCCCAGTGCGGCGCGCCGAGCCCGGTGAAGGCGGGGACGAGATAGACGCCCTGCTCCGGATCGGCGCTGTCGGCCAGCTGCCCCGTCTGCTCGGCCCGTCGGATGATGCCGAGCCCGTCACGCAGCCATTGCACGGCCGCACCCGCGATGAAGATCGAGCCCTCCAGCGCATAGGTCGTGCGCCCGCCGAGGCGGTAGGCGATGGTGGTCAGCAGGCGGTTCTTCGACGGCACCATTTCCGCGCCGGTGTTCAGCACCGCAAAGCAGCCGGTGCCATAGGTCGACTTGATCATGCCGGGCTCGAAACAGGCCTGGCCGATCGTCGCCGCCTGCTGGTCGCCGGCCACGCCGAGGATCGGGATCGCCGCGCCGAACAGCCGTTCGTCGGTCACCCCGAAATCATCAGCGCAGTCCTTCACTTCCGGCAACATCGCCGCGGGAATGCCGAGGATATCGAGGAGCTCGGCGTCCCAGCGGTTCTCGGCGATGTTGAAGAGGAGCGTGCGCGAGGCATTGGTGGCGTCGGTGACGAAGCTCGTCCCGCCGGTCAGCCGCCAGACGAGATAGGCGTCGATCGTCCCGAAGCACAGGTCGCCGTTTTCCGCGCGCGCCCGCGCGCCCTCGACATTCGAGAGAAGCCAGGAAACCTTGGTGCCGGAAAAATAGGGGTCTAGCAAAAGGCCGGTCTTTTCCGTGAAGAGCGGCTCCAGTCCCTCGGCCTCCATCCTGTCGCACTCGGCCGCGGTGCGCCTGTCCTGCCAGACGATGGCGTTGTAGATCGGCTGGCCGGTCTCCCTTTCCCAGACGACCGCGGTCTCGCGCTGGTTGGTGATGCCGATCGCGGCAATGTCGGAGGCGCGGATGCCCGCCTTGCGGATCGCCTGGCGGATGGTCAGCACGACGGAACTCCAGATTTCCTCCGGGTCGTGCTCCACCCAGCCGGATTTCGGGAAGATCTGCGTGAACTCCTTCTGCCCGACGCCGGCGACCTGCATGTTTCCGTCGAAGACGATCGCGCGCGTCGATGTCGTCCCCTGGTCGATCGCCAGCACATATCCCGCCATCGGTTCCCCCCTCGGCTCCTCGCATCCTTTGGTGACGGTTTGAGCAGATGCAAGAAAGGCCTGTCAACCGCCGGCGGATCTTGCGCCTCAATCGCGCCAGAAGGTCGGCATCAGCAGGACCAGCACCGTCAGCACTTCCAGGCGGCCGAGCAGCATGAGCGCCGCCATCACGTAGAGGGCCGGGTCGTTGATGGTCGAGAAGTTGCCCGCCGGGCCGATGATCGTACCGAGCCCGGGTCCGACATTGGAGAGCGAGGTGATCGATCCCGACATCGCCGTCATCAGGTCGTAGCCGAGCGCCGAAAGAGCGAGGCTGCCGAAGACCCAAAGCGCCAGGTAGAGGGCGATGAACAGGAATATCCCCCGCTGCACGTCTGGCTCGACCGTCTGCCGGCCGTAGCGGACGGAGGCGATGGAACTCGGATAGACGAGGCGTTGCAGCCCCGCCCTGACGACGCCGTAGAGGACGACGAAGCGGTAGGCCTTGATGCCGCCCGCCGTCGATCCCGTGCAGCCGCCCATGAAGGTGGCGAAGAAGGCCATGACGATCGCGAAGGGTCCCCACAGCGTATAGTCCTGGCTCGCAAAGCCGGTGGTCGAGAGAAGCGAGCTGATGTTGAAGAAGGAATGCGTCAGCGCCATGCCGAGCGTCACGTCGCTCGTCATGTGGTGATAGATGCCGACCGCCGCCGACATCGCCACGAGATAGCCGAGGAATGCGAGGATTTGCGGGTCGCGCAGCACCGAGATCCGCTTGCGGACGGCAAGCAGGATCATCACCGAAAACGGCAGGCTGCTGATCGTCATGAAGAAGGTGCCGACCCACAGGACGGATACGCCCTCGAAATGGCCGAAGGAGGCGTCGTGGGTGGAATAGCCGCCGGTCGCGATCGTCGAGAAGGCATGGTTGACGGCGTCGAAGAGGCTCATCCCGGCCCAGGCATAGGCGATCGTGCAGGCGAGCGTGATGCCGATATAGATCGCCATCAGCGCGCGCGTGAAGCTCGCAAGCCGCGAGAACGGCTTTTCCGACGTGTCGGAGGATTCCAGCTTGAAGAAGGACAGCCCGCCGACGCGCAGGTCCGGCAGGACGAAGAGCCCGAGCCCGACGATGCCGATGCCCCCCAGCCAGACGATCAGCGAACGCCAGAGGAGCAGGCCGGGCGGCATGTTGTCGAGGCCGACGAAGACCGTTCCGCCCGTGGTGGTGATGCCGGAGACCGATTCGAACACCGACTGCGCCAGAGTCAGTTGGTGGTTGGACAGGTAGAACGGGATCGCCCCGACGATGGTGAAGACGATCCACATCACATTGACGAGGAGGAAGCCGAAGCGGCGGGTGAAGACCGGCGGCGGGCCGTTGGTGGCGACGGCGGCAAGCGTGAAGAAGCCGCCGCAGATCAGCCCGGAAACCGCAAAGACCTGCCAGTCGGGATGGCCGACATAGAGATCCGCCATCGCCGGCACGAACATGGCGGCGGAGACGTAGAGGCCGCAGAGCGCGGCGATATTGAGGACAGAACGAAAAAGGGTCGCGTTCAAGTTCAGGCCATTCGATCTGTCGCCACAAGGCCGTGAAGGGAAGAACTTCCCAAGACCCTCCCGGCCGCTCTAGCACGAGTCCGGGTCGCTCCGACAGCGGTTAAGTTGCGGGAGGGTCCCAGCTTGAAACAATGCCGGGAACGGGCCCGGGAACAATCCGGGCGCCTGCTGCGGGAACAAAATCGGGGCTCAGCCGTAAAGGAGGTGTCCGACCCATTCTCACCAAGGCGCCGAGATGACCACGACCTACACGACCACCACCACCACGGGGAGGGCCGGGTTTCCGCTGCGGACCTTCTTCGTGCCCTTCCCCTTCGTCTGCTTCACGCTGGCGCTGGTGACCGACATCGCCTACTGGCGGACGTCGTTCCTGATGTGGAGCCATTTCTCCTCCTGGCTGATCTTCGCCGGCCTCGTCTTCGGGGCGATCGGCCTCGTCGCCGGCCTGATCGACATGCTGCGCCGGTCGACCCGCATCTGGGGTCCCGGTTGGGCGGCGGCGATCGCTTACATCCTCATGCTCGCGGTCGCGATCCTCAACAGCTTCGTCCATGCAGCCGACGGCTGGACGGCCGTCGTGCCGAACGGCCTCATCCTGTCCGCGGTGACCGTGGTGCTCGCCGTGGTGACCGTCCTGCTTGCGGCCCGCCGCCGGTCCCGCGTGATCTGGAGTATCGAACGATGATCCGCCCTGCCCGACTTTCCATCCTCGCCGGCGTCTCGGCCCTTGCACTCGCCCTTGCAGGCTGCAGCGACGACGGCAATTTCGACGTCACCCAGCAGATCGGTCCCGATCCGGTCCTGCCGGAGCCGGTGACGGAACTCCTGCCCGACCTCAAGGTCGCAGAAGTGGTCGGCTGGCAGGAGGGCGAGACGCCCACCGTGCCCGAAGGCCTGACCATCTCGGCCTATGCCACAGACCTCGCCAATCCGCGCACCGTCCACACCCTGCCGAACGGCGACGTGCTGGTCGTGCAGGGCAAGGCGCCTGCGGGCAAGCCCACCGAACGTCCGAAGGACTTCGTGCGCGACTTCATCATGTCGATGGCGCGCGGCGGAGGCGGCGGCGCCCAGAAGGAGAGCAACCTCGTCACCCTGCTGCGCGACACGAACCGCGATGGCGAGGTGGACGAGCGCCATGATCTCCTGACCAAGCTCAACTCGCCCTTCGGCATCGCCTGGGCCGACGACACGCTCTATGTCGCCGCCGCCGACGCCATCCTCGCCTACCCCTACCGGCTCGGCGAGACGGTCATCAGCGCCGAACCGGAAGTGCTGGCGCCGCTCCCCGGCGGCCCGATCAACCACCACTGGACGAAGGACCTGGCGCTCAGCCCCGACGGGCGCTTCCTCTACGCCTCCGTCGGCTCCAACTCCAATGCCGGCGAACGGGGGCTGGAAGCCGAGAAGGGCCGCGCGGCGATCTGGCAGGTCGATCGCGAGACCGGCGCCGCACGCGTCTTCGCCTCGGGCCTGCGCAACCCGAACGGACTGACCTTCCACCCCGAGACGGGCGAACTCTGGGCCGTCATCAACGAGCGCGACGAACTCGGCCCGAACCTCGTGCCGGACTACATGACTTCCGTGCAGGAGAACGGCTTCTACGGCTGGCCGTGGAGCTATTTCGGCAACCATGTCGATGAGCGCGTCCACCCGCCGCGGCCTGACCTCGTCGAGAAGGCGATCAAGCCGGACTATGCGCTGTCGAGCCACGTCGCGGCGCTGGGGCTGACGTTCTCCAACGGATCGGCCATGCCCGAACCCTATGCCAACGGCGCCTTCATCGGCGAGCACGGCAGCTGGAACCGCAATGCCTTCAACGGCTACAAGGTCGTCTACGTGCCCTTCCAGAACGGCAAGCCCTCCGGCATGGCGCAGGACGTGGTGACCGGCTTCCTCGACGGCGACAATGCCCGCGGCCGCCCCGTCGGCGTCGGCATCGACGGCACCGGCGCGCTGCTCGTGGCCGACGATTCCGGCAATACCGTCTGGCGCGTGGCGCCGGCGGACGGAAGCACGATCCCGCAGCCGGTCGCGACCGACCAGCCGCTTCAGGGGACGGCGCCTGCCGGGACCGGCACGGCGACGACGCCCTCTCCGACCGCACCCGCAACGACGCCGCCGGCCGGTCCGGGGACGACGCCGCCTGCAACCCCTCCGGCACCGGGCAGCGGGGAAACCTCGCCGCCGCAGACCGAGGTTCCCGCAACCGAACCCGGCGCGGCAGTCCGTCCGGGCGGCTGACGCCCTTCCCTTGGCCGCTTTCCCCGGCGGCCACCAGGCCGCTTGCTGCCAATGGACTGGCGGCGAGCGGCATGGCATCGTTCCGGAAAACAGAGCGAGGGACCATGAAAGTTACCGTCTTCAGCACCAAGCCCTATGACCGGCAGTTCCTCGACCGAGGCCTCGCACGCGGCATCGAGTGGCGCTATTCGGAATCGCGGCTCTCGCGGGAGACGGCGGCGCTGGCGGAAGGCTCGCCGGCGATCTGCGCCTTCGTCAACGACGACCTGTCGCGACCGGTCCTGGAGCGGCTGGCGGAACTCGGCGTCCGGCTGGTCGCGCTGCGCAGCGCCGGCTTCAACAATGTCGACATCGGGGCGGCCGAGGAACTCGGGCTGACGGTCGCCCGCGTGCCGGCCTATTCCCCGCACGCCGTCGCCGAATACACGATGGCGCTCATCCTGTCGCTCAACCGCAAGATACACCGCGCCTACAACCGCGTCCGGGAAGGCAATTTCGCCCTCGAGGGCCTGCTCGGCTTCGACCTCGACGGCAAGACCATGGGCATCGTCGGCACCGGCAAGATCGGCGCCGTGCTCGCCAGGATCGCCGCCGGATTCGGCTGCAGGCTTCTCGGCCACGACGTCGTGCCGAACCCGGCATGCGAGGCGCTCGGCATGACCTATGTCGGGCGCGAGGAACTCTTCCGCCGTTCCGACATCCTCAGCCTCAACTGCCCGCTTACCCCCGAGACGCGGCACATGATCAACGCCGACACGCTGCCCCTCCTCAAGCCCGGCGTCATGCTGATCAACACCAGCCGCGGCGCGGTGATCGACGCCCATGCGGCCATTGCCGGCCTCAAGGACGGCATCATCGGCAGCCTCGGCCTCGACGTCTACGAGGAGGAGGCCGACCTCTTCTTCGAGGACCTGTCCAACGAGGTGCTTCGCGACGACGTCTTCGCGCGCCTCCTGACCTTCCCCAACGTGCTGATCACCGGCCACCAGGCCTTCTTCACCCGCGAGGCCCTCGACGCGATCGCCGAGACGACGATCGGCAACATCCTGGCCTTCCGCGACAACGGCAAGCCGCTGCATGCGGTGACGGTCGAGTTCCTCGCCGGCAAGGGCTGAGGTGCATCGTGGAGGGTCGCCGCGGCGGCGCGAGCTGCGGCGAAAAATATGATTCGCCGGATACTTGAACTGACGGGCCGCCGCACCACCTGATGCCGCGCATGCCGGACCACGGATTTTCGATCGTAAACCATTGTTAACCTTGGCTGATCGTCGTGTGATCCAGCTGCGGCCAGTCGCCGTAACCAGCGATAAAAGCCCTCGCCGATGCAGGCGAGGTTTCCACAGCATGTCCCGTCCCCCAGCGAAAACTTGGTTCATCAACCGTCAATGAAAAACCCCTAGATCCTGCAGTGCCGAGCGAGGGCCCCGATCGGAGAAGCGGGCGACGCCTGCCGGCCCGAGGCCGGACCCCAGCCGGTCATTCTCCGCGTGCCGCCGCCTCACGGGCCGCCGGAACGCTTCTTTTGCAGCAATCACGATGCCTGCCGCGGACGCGGCAGCGGCGATAACGCGCGGCCGCGAGACGGCGCGCAGAGGAGACACGCATATGGGAATGCCCTTCATGAAGACCAGCGACGCGCGCGCCGTGCTTGATGCGATGAGCCGCTCGCAGGCGATCATCGAATTCGACCTCACCGGCAGGATCCTGACCGCCAACGAGAACTTCCTGAAGACGCTCGGCTACGAGCTTCACGAGGTCGTCGGCCAGCACCACCGGATCTTCGTCGATCCGGCCGACGTCGCAAGTCCCGACTACAAGGCGCTCTGGGACCGCCTCGCCCAGGGTCATTTCGACCGGCGCCAGTACCGGCGCATCGGCAAGGGCGGGCGCGAGGTCTGGATCGAGGCCTCCTACAACCCGGTCTTCCGCCGCGGCAGGCCCTACAAGGTCGTCAAGTTCGCGACCGACATCACCGAAAGCAAGCTGAAGAGCACCGAGGACGCCGGCAAGCTCGCCGCCCTCTCGCGCGCCCAGGCCGTCATCGAGTTCACGCCCGACGGCAAGATCCTGACGGCCAACGAGAACTTCCTGAAGACGCTCGGCTACCAGCTCTCCGAAATCGTCGGACGGCATCACGCCCTGTTCGGCGACCCGGCCTATGCCCGCACCGAGGACTATGCCCGTTTCTGGGAGCGGCTTCGCAACGGCGAGTTCTTCTCCGACGAGTTCACCCGCTACGGCCGCGCCGGCAACCCGATCCACATCCAGGCCTCCTACAACCCGATCCTCGGGCCGGACGGCAAGGTCTTCAAGGTCGTGAAGTTCGCGACCGACGTCACCGGCCGGGTGGAAAACGTCGCGGTTCTCGGCAAGGGCCTCCAGTCGCTCGCCTCGGGCGATCTCTGCTGCGACATCCCGACCGCCTTCATCCCGTCGCTGGAGCAGCTTCGCGTCGATTTCAACCAGACGGCATCGCGCCTTCGCGAGGCGATGCGCAGCATACGCGAGAACGCCAGGGCGATCGCCTCGGGCTCCGGCGAGATGAAATCGGCCGCCGACGACCTGTCGCGCCGGACCGAGCAGCAGGCTGCCTCCGTCGAGGAGACCGCCGCCGCGCTGGAAGAGATCACCCAGACCGTCAACGATTCCAGCCACCGCGCCGACGAGGCGGGCCGGCTCGTGGTCGATGCGCGCCTGAATGCCGAACGCTCCGGCGAGATCGTCGGCAAGGCGATCGAGGCGATGGGCGCCATCGAGAAATCCTCCCGCGAGATCACCAGTATCATCGGCGTCATCGACGACATCGCCTTCCAGACCAACCTTCTGGCATTGAACGCCGGGGTGGAGGCGGCCCGCGCCGGGGAGGCCGGAAAGGGCTTTGCCGTCGTGGCGCAGGAGGTTCGCGAGCTTGCCCAGCGTTCCGCCACCGCCGCCAAGGAGATCAAGGCGCTGATCAACCAGTCGGGCGAACAGGTGAAGACAGGCGTCGGCCTCGTCGGCGAGACGGGCGAAGCGCTCTCCCGGATCGTCGAGCAGGTCAAGGAGATCAACGTCAACGTCGTGGCGATCGTCGAGGGTTCGCGCGAACAGGCCGTCGGCCTTCGCGAGATCAACGTCGCGGTCAACACGATGGACCAGGGCACGCAGCAGAATGCCGCGATGGTGGAGCAGTCGAATGCCGCAAGCCACAGCCTCGCCGGCGAGGCCCATGCGCTGTTCCAACTGCTCGCGGAGTTCCGCGTCGATGCGGGCGAACCAGCCACGGCCTCCCCAAGGGCGAGCCGTGACGACCGCGACCTCCCCGCCTCGCCCGTGCACCGGATGACGCAGAGGATCGGCCGCGGAATGGCGGCCACCGCCTCCGCGAGCGCTCCGAAGTGGCAGGATTTCTGATCCTCCGCCCACCACGCGCCATATCATCATCGGCGCCGCGCGCCGGTGATGCCTGTACCCGCGAGGGACGATGACCAGGTGTCAGGGAAGGCAGTCGCGGACCACGACCTGCACCGTAAAGGCGGCGGCGCGCGACCAGGCCTCGTCGGTATCGCCGCGATAGCTGAGGAAGCGGTCGCAGGTCGCCCTGTTGGTGGCAAGATCGATGACCGCGAACTTCACGCCGCCGACCAGGGTGCTCATCTTGCGGACCTCACCGATGAGGAGATGGGTCGCGCCCGCCTCGACGGCGCGGCCCGAAAGCGCCTCGACGCCCGCCTTCCTGACCGAGCACGCGCCGACGCAGTCCATCGCAACCGCCTTCACCTCGGGAACCGCCGACAGCTCCCCGGAGATCGTCCGCTCCAGCGCTGCAAGCCGCCGGTCGTGGTCCGCCGACTGGTCCCTCGCCTCGCCGGACGTATCGACGAAATCGAAGCCGGCGACGGCAAGCGAGACGGGTTCGGCGGCGATGGCCGGGTCGGGCAGCGCGCCGGCGGCGAGCACGGCGAGGCTTACGGCCAGCCCGCTCGCGGCGGATCGGCCAAAGGGGCGACATTTCGGGGGCTGCGATGTCTCGGCCATGTCCTTCTCCCGACCGCAGAGTATCACCCGGCCTCGCGAATGCAACCGACCGGACCCCGTCCCTGATCATTGCCAGCGGCGACCATTTGCGCATAACATCCGCAAATCAGCGGGTGCACGAGAACACCCCGAAACGGGAGACCATGCATGTCCAGAACCGTCGTCGTCACCGGCTCCACAAGCGGAATCGGCCTCGGCATAGCGCGGGCCTTCGCAAGGGAGGGCTGTCACGTCGTCATCAACGGCTTCGGCCGGCCCGACGAGATCGAGGCGGCGCGGCGGGAGATGGAAGTGCTCGGCGGCGGGCGGGTGATCTACCATCCGGCCGACATGACGAAGCCGGACGAGATCGCCGACCTGATCGGCACGGCGAAGGAGACGTTCGGATCGGTGGACGTGCTCGTCAACAATGCCGGCGTCCAGCACGTCGCGAAGATCGAGGAATTCCCGACGGAGAAGTGGGACCAGATCATCGCCATCAACCTGACGAGCTCCTTCCACACCATGCGTGCGGCGATCCCGCTGATGAAGGAAAAGGGCAAGGGCCGCATCATCAACATCGCCTCCGCCCACGCGCTCGTCGCCTCGCCCTTCAAGTCCGCCTATGTGGCGGCCAAGCACGGCATCCTCGGGCTGACGAAGTCGGCCGCGCTCGAACTTGCCGAATTCGCCATCACCGTCAACGCGATCTGCCCCGGCTACGTGCTGACGCCGCTGGTCGAGAAGCAGATCCCCGACACGGCGCGCGAGCGCGGCATCTCGGAGGATGCGGTGAAGACCGACGTGATGCTGAGGCTTCAGGCGACCAAGGAGTTCGTGTCGATCGAGGAGGTCGCGGCCACCGCCGTCTTTCTCGCAAGCGACGCGGCGCGCCAGATCACCGGCACGCATATTTCGATCGATGGCGGCTGGACCGCCCAATAAAGAGAACAAACGGCATGACATCTTCGATCCTCTTCATCCTCAACGGCGAAGACGTGACGCTCGGCGATTTCGCGCCGACGGATACGCTCCTCGACTACCTGCGGCTCCAACGCCGGCTGACGGGGACCAAGGAAGGCTGCGCGGAAGGCGATTGCGGCGCCTGCACTGTCCTGGTCGGGCGGCTGGTCGAAGGCACGCTGCATTACGAGACCGTGAATGCCTGCATCCGCCTTCTCGGCTCCCTGCACGGCACGCATGTGGTGACCGTCGAGCACCTCGCCGCGAAGGACGGGGCGCTGCATCCGGTGCAGCAGGCCATGGTCGACCAGCACGGCTCCCAATGCGGCTTCTGCACGCCGGGCTTCGTCATGTCGCTCTATGGATTGTGGCTGTCGAACGAGCAGCCGTCGCGCGCCGAGATCGAAAGCGCGCTGCAGGGCAACCTCTGTCGCTGCACCGGCTATGAGCCGATCGTCCGGGCCGCAGAACAGGTCTCCGCCAGCCGGCCGAGCACGCTCTTCGACCCGCTCGAGCGGGACCGGATAGAGATCGCCGCGCGCCTGTGGGACATCCGCGCCCATCCCGAGACGATCGTGGTGGAAAAGGACGGCGCGCGGAGCGTCGTCCCGGCCGATCTCACCGCCTTTGCCGATTTCATCGCCGACGAGCCGAAGGCGACCATCGTGGCCGGCTCCACGGATGTCGGCCTCTGGGTGACGAAGCAGATGCGCCGTCTCGATCCCGTCGTCTTCATCAACCACCTGACGGAACTGCAGTCGATCGGCGCCGACGACGACGGCGTCACCATCGGCGCCGGCGTCACCTATACCCAGGCGCTCGACGTGCTTTCCGAGGAACTGCCGCAGATGGCACGGCTGATCGACCGGATCGGCGGCGGACAGGTCCGCAACATGGGCACGATCGGCGGCAATATCGCCAACGGGTCACCCATCGGCGACATGCCGCCTCCGCTGATCGCGCTCGGCGCCGAACTGACGCTGCGCTCCCACAGCGGCAGGCGCAAGCTCCCGCTCGAGGACTTCTTCCTCGCCTACGGCCGGCAGGACCGCATGGCCGGCGAGTTCATCGAGAAGGTCGTGGTGCCGCGCCCGGCCGACGGATCCTTCTTCGCCGTCTACAAGGTCTCCAAGCGGCGGGACGAGGACATTTCCGCACTCTGCGGCGCCTTCTACATGGAGCTCGACGCCGAGGGCCGGGTCGGCGCGATCCGCATCGCCTTCGGCGGCATGGCCGCGACGCCCAAACGGGCAAGGCACGTCGAGGATGCGCTTTCCGGACGCCCCTGGAGCTGGGAGACCGTGTCCGCCGCGCAGGCAGCCTTCGAGGCCGACTACACGCCCCTCACCGACTGGCGCGCCAGCGCCGACTATCGCAGCCTCGCCGCCCGCAACCTCCTGACGCGCTTCTTCCTGGAGACGGCCGGCGCGCCGACCCAACTGCAGCGCTACGAAACGGAGGAGGCGTGATGATGCCGGACCGCACGGGGACTTTGCCCCTCATCCGCCTGCCGGCACCTTCTCCCCGCATGCTGGGAGAAGGAATCCGCCGCACCGCCTGCTTCCGCTTCGGGCCGTCGCGGGGCGCGTCCCCTCTCCCCGCATGCGGGGAGAGGGTTAGGGTGAGGGGCAGCAGCAAGGGCGGGGAGGCCTGGTAAGATGGACAAGTCCACCTTCGAACCCAAATCCACCATCAACGGCCCGATGCATGCCTCGCTCCGGCATGATTCCGCGCACAAGCACGTCACCGGAACCGCCGAATATATCGACGATATTCGCGAACCCTCAGATACGCTCCATGCCGCGCTGGGTCTTTCTGAGCGGGCGCATGCGGAGATCGTCTCGATCGACCTCGACGCCGTGAGGACGGCGCCCGGCGTCGTCTGGGTGGTGACCGCCGACGACATTCCGGGCCTCAACGACGTCGGCTCGACCGGCCAGCACGACGAGCCGCTTCTCGCGACCGACCGGGTGGAGTTCCACGGCCAGCCGGTATTCGCGGTGATTGCCGAGACCCGCGATCAGGCGCGGCGCGCCGCGCTGCTCGCGAAGATCGAGTATCGCGACCTGCCGCACTGGACCGATATCGAAGCCGCGGAGACGAACGGCGGGACGCTCGTCGTCCGGCCGATGACCCTTCGGCGCGGCGAACCGGAAGCGGAGATCGACGGCACGCCGCACCGGCTGCAGGGCCGCATGGAGATCGGCGGCCAGGAGCATTTCTACCTGGAAGGCCAGATCGCCCTGGCCATTCCCGGCGAGGACGAAGATGTCACCGTCTGGTCCTCCACCCAGCACCCGAGCGAGGTGCAGCACATGGTGGCGCACGTGCTCGGCATCCCGAACCACGCGGTGACGGTCAACACGCGGCGCATGGGCGGCGGCTTCGGCGGCAAGGAGACCCAGTCCAACCACTTCGCCTGCCTGGCCGCGGTGGCGGCGAAGAAGCTCGGACGGGCGGTCAAGTTCCGCCCCGACCGCGACGAGGACATGGTCGTCACCGGCAAGCGACACGACTTCCGCGTCGACTACGACGTCGCCTACGACGACGAGGGGCGCATCCACGCGGTCGACGCCACCTATGCGGCACGCTGCGGCTGGTGCGCCGACCTCTCCGGCCCGGTGACCGACCGCGCCCTCTTCCATGCCGATTCCAGCTATTTCTACCCGCATGTGCGCCTGACCTCCCGGCCGCTGAAGACCCACACGGTCTCCAACACCGCCTTCCGCGGCTTCGGCGGACCGCAGGGCATGCTCGGCGCCGAACGGATCATCGAGGAGATCGCCTATGCGCTCGGCAAGGACCCGCTCGACATCCGCAAGCTGAACTTCTACGGCCAGCCCGGGTCGGGCCGCACGCTGACGCTCTATCACCAGGAGGTGGAGGACAACATCATCGCCCGGGTGGTCGAGGAACTGGAGGCCTCCAGCGACTACCGCGCCCGGCGCGAGGCGATCGTCGCCTTCAACGAGGCGAGCCCCGTCATCCGCAAGGGGATCGCCCTGACCCCGGTGAAGTTCGGCATCTCCTTCACCATGACCGCCTACAACCAGGCGGGCGCCCTCGTCCACGTCTACCAGGACGGCTCCATCCACCTGAACCACGGCGGCACGGAGATGGGACAGGGCCTCTACCTCAAGGTGGCGCAGGTCGTGGCCGACACGTTCAACGTCGACATCGAGCGGGTGAAGATCACCGCCACCACGACGGGCAAGGTGCCGAACACGTCCGCCACCGCCGCCTCGTCCGGCTCCGACCTGAACGGCATGGCCGCCTATGACGCGGCCCGGCAGATCAGGGAGCGGCTGACGGAGTTCGCCATGCGGCAGTGGAACGTGCCGCGCGAGGAGGTGGAATTCCTGCCGAACCGGGTGCGGGTGGGCAGCGAGATTGTGCCCTTCGACACGCTGGTCAGGGCCGCCTATTACGACCGCGTGCATCTGTCCGCCGCCGGTTTCTACAAGACGCCGGACATCCACTGGGACCGCGAAGCCGGGCGCGGACGGCCCTTCTACTACTACGCCTACGGCGCCGCATGCTCGGAAGTGTCGATCGACACGCTGACCGGCGAATACATGGTCGAGCGCACCGATATCCTCCACGACGTCGGCAAGTCGCTGAACCCGGCGATCGACATCGGCCAGGTGGAGGGCGGCTTCGTGCAGGGCATGGGCTGGCTGACGACGGAGGAATTGTGGTGGGACGACAGGGGGCGGCTGCGCACGCATGCCCCCTCCACCTACAAGATCCCGCTCGCCTCCGACCGCCCGAAGGTCTTCAACGTCCAGCTGGCGGAATGGTCGGAAAACGCCAAGCCGACGATCGGCCGCTCCAAGGCGGTCGGCGAGCCGCCCTTCATGCTGGCGATCTCGGTCCTCGAGGCGATCTCCATGGCCGTCGCCAGCATTGCCGACTACCGCGTCTGCCCCCGCCTCGACGCGCCCGCGACGCCTGAACGGGTGCTGATGGCGGTGGAACGGCTGAAGGCGATGTGATGGTCACCGTACATATCCGGCCTGAGCGGGAGGGCGACGAAGACGCCATCTACGACCTGACAGCGCAGGCATTTGAGACCATGCCCTTCAGCAGCGGCTCCGAGCCTGCCATCATACACGCCCTGCGGGCGTCCGGCGACCTCGCCCTGTCCTTGATTGCTGAGCAGGACGGCCGCATTGTCGGCCACGTCGCCTTCTCGCCTGTGACGATCGACGGTGTCTTCGACGGGTGGTTCGGGCTGGGCCCTATCTCGGTGCTGCCGGAAGTGCAGCGGCAGGGCATCGGCAAGCGACTGATCCGGGAAGGACTCGACCAACTGAAGGGACGTCATGCGAAGGGATGCGCCCTGATCGGCGCGCCCGAGGTCTATCGCGGTTCCGGCTTCACGAATGACGGTTCGCTCGTTTACGAGGGCGTTGATGCAAATTACGTTCAGTGGATCGCGTTCTCCGGCGAACGGCCGAGCGGTCATCTGGGCTTCGCGCCCGCCTTTGGCGTGAAAGCCTGAGAGATTACCGAATCGCCGCGCGCAGCAGGTAGACCATCGCGGCGAGGATCATCAGCGGCAGGACGAGAAGTTTCACCAGGTAAGCCACCGCGATGCCGATCGAAGCTGAGAAGAGGTCGGCCGAGAGCGCTACTCCCTCGGTGATGATCCGGGCATTGGCCGTGACGCCGCCGGTGACCGATCGGGCAAGACCTGACGCCGCACCGAGCGTATCGGATATCGCCGAGCGGGAGGCACCAACAGCAGAACCGAAGCGATCGAAAATCCCTTCGTCCGCGGCAGGCGGAGCGCCTTCCGGGTTCTGCACGCCTTCCCGCAGCGCCTTGACCTGGCTCTCCACCGCGGCCGCCTCGTATTGTGCATCCATCCGCTGGAAGACTTCCGTCGCCTCCCTCCAGGCCCCATCGGTAAGGGCGTTGCCGGCATAGAAGGCGAGCGAATAGGAGGACGGCAGCAGGACGGCGCCGAGAAGACCCAGCATGGCCGCTGAGCGAGACAGCCGATCCAGACCTCGCGACACCCGCCTCGCTGAAAGGAGCAGGACGGCGATGATGCAAGCGCCGATGGCTAGGATCGCCGAGGCGACCTTCGCGACGGGAACGAGAACCACCGAAATGATGCCGGACGCGATGGCGAGATAGAACAGGAGGTCTGCCATTCGGTCGATCGTGTTGGTAACCGGCTGCAGGAGCTGGCCCGGGCTTGCGGTGACCGAGGCGACACCGACGCCGCCGGTGACGTCGGCATCCTTCGCAACGCTCATCAGGGAGTTGGCGACCCGCAGCGTCCCGTAGAGCGCGCCGCTGCCGACCGTGACTTCGCGACTGAAACCGGCGGCCGTATTGGCCAGCGGATTGACGATGAACATGGCGGCCGCGAAGAGCGCGACGAAAAGCCATGCGAGGAAATGCGCGCGTCTGGTCATGGAATGTCCCCGTCCGTTTGTCGGGCCAAGCCTAACACAGGGCGGCCGAGGCGGAACCGATAAAGGCGGCGCCGCTCCTCTTCTTGGGACGGACCCTCGCCGGATGCGATCACGACCGAAGGGCGGTGCGGAGAGATGTGGGGCGTGCTAGGCTTGCGCCATCATGCAGAGCCAGTCCCTGGCGGCCTTCCTTGCCGCACATCCACAGTCAGTTCTCGTCGAGATCGCGGAGGCGAAGGGGTCGACGCCGCGCGAGGAGGGCGCCGTGATGCTGGTCGCTGAACATGCCGCCTGGGGCACGATCGGCGGCGGCCAGCTGGAATTCATGGCGATCGACAATGCGCGCGCCATGCTGGCCGGCGGCGGCGAGGTCCGGATGAACGTTCCGCTCGGGCCGGAGATCGGCCAGTGCTGCGGCGGGCGCACGCTCATTTCCTTCCGCCCGGTGACGCCGCCGATCGCCGCGGAACTTCAACGCCGGCTCGCCAAGGAGGATCACGCCCGGCCGGCCGTCTTCCTGTTCGGGGCCGGCCATGTCGGCCTGGCGCTGGCGCGGGCCCTCGTTCCGCTGCCGCTCTCGGTCACCGTCGTGGAAACGCGCGCCGAGGCGCTGCGGGCCCTGCCGGGCGAGGTCACCGCCCGTCATGCCGCCATGCCGGAAGCGCTCGTCGCCGAGATCCCGGCGGGGGGCGCGGCCGTCATCCTCACCCATGACCATGCGCTGGATTTCCTGATCGCCCGCGAGGCCCTCGCCCGCCCGGATCTCGCCTATGTCGGGATGATCGGATCGGCGACGAAACGGGCGACCTTCGCCGCCTGGGCGAGACGCGAGGGCATGGCGCCGGAGATCTCCGGGCGGCTGGTCCTGCCGATCGGCGGCAGCGTCGTGAAGGACAAGCGGCCGGAGGTGATCGCCGCCATGGTCGCAGCCGAGCTTCTCGCGACCCTGCTCGACCCGGCGTTCAGAGGCTGCGCGGCGGATAGCTGAAGAGGGCTGCCCGCCATTCGCTGCCGCACCCGCGCGGGCCGCGTCCATCGGTGAGCCCGAGGTCCCGCCGGAGGCTTTCCGGCAGGTATTCCCGATCAATCCTGTTTCTGCGTCCCGCGCTTCCGAGGGCAAGCAGCCTGCGAAGGTCGATCGACGGCAGGTGAAGCGAGATGCGGCGCCCTGCCCGCCCTGCCCTGTGCAAATTCAGAGAAATCGACATGATCCTGCCCACTTCCATTCCTGTTTCGTGGGCGTAGGATGCGTCCCGACGCAGGTGAAATCCAATCGAACAACCGTCTGCACGGATCAGGAGAACTTATCCATGAAGCTGTCGAGGCAGTTCCCTCTGAATTCTCTGCGTGTCTTCGAGGCGACGGCGCGGCTGAAGAGCTTCACCCGGGCGGGCGAGGAACTCGGCATGACGCAGACCGCGGTCAGCTACCAGATCAAGCTCCTGGAAGACACGCTGGGCGAACCTCTCTTCCTGCGGCGTCCCCGGCAGGTCGCGCTGACCGAGATCGGCGAGCGGCTGGCGCCGCGGGTCGGGGAAGCCTTCGACATCCTGGCCGAAGCGGTGGGCGGCATCCGCGACCAGTCGGAATCGACGCTGACGATCCACACGACGGCGACCTTCGCCTCCAACTGGCTCGCCCACCACCTCGGCACGTTCCAGCTGGAGAATTCCGGGATCGCCGTGCGCCTGGAAACCTCCCAGACCGTCATCGACTTCTCGCGCGCCGAGGGCGACGTCGCGATCCGCTCGGGCAAGGGTACCTGGCCGGGCCTGCGATCGCATTTCCTGATGAAGAGCCATTTCACCCCCATGCTGAGCCCGGCGCTGGCCCGGACGGTCGGCCGGATCGAGCGGCCGCAGGACCTGCTGAAACTGCCGATCATCGACCCGCAGGACAGCTGGTGGCCGCTCTGGTTCGAAAGCGTCGGCCTGCCCGGCATCGATCTTTCCGCCCATCCGGCGAGCCAGTACGGCGCGCAGTACTTCCACGCGGCGGCGGCGATCGCCGGCCAGGGCGTGGCGATCCTGCGGCCGGAATTCTATGCGGACGACGTCGCACTCGGGCGGCTCTACCAGCCGTTCGAAACGCTGGCGAGCGATGGCTCCGACTACTGGCTGGTCTATCCCGAGTCGCGGCGCAATTCCCGCAAGATCCGCGCCTTCCGGGATTTCATGCGAGCGAGGATGCCCGATTTCCAGGACTGATCGCGCCTGCCTCAGAACCCCATGTCGGGCGCGTAGAAGCAGCGCAGCGTGTCTTCCGTCGGATAGAGGCAGATGTGATAGTCCTCGTCCTGCGAGCGGCGCGCCTCGCTCTGCGGCAGGCTGAAATTGTGCGGGCGGGTGACCATCCTGTGATCGCCGGGGCCGAGCACGATCTGGTAGCCGCCCTCGATGACCCGGACATTCTTCGTCGAGATCATCTGGCAGTCGCCGGCGTGGTTGTCGCCGTTGCAGCAGAACTTGTCATAGTCCCAGCCGGTCGCGGCATCGTGGGCCAAGGCCGGGACGACGGGAGCGGACGAGAGGAAGGCGACAATAAGGGATACAGATAGAGTGCGCATCTGCTCAATCTCCGTTGACGAATGATCAAGAGCCGGCGAACCCTCCCCACCCTTCGCCGCCGGCTTTCATGCACTTTCCCTTGGACAGGTGCCCAGCGCGCCTTATCCGTCTAGCTGCCGGAAACAGGAAATGTTCCAGCCCCGCGCCAAAGTTAACTTGGCACCGGTCGAGGAGGTTCCGCCACGACGATTTATCTGCCGATCTCGCCCCTTCCCTCTCCGGAAGTTTTTTCGCAATGTGGCGAGTCGGAAGACAGGGACTGCAGAGGGATCGTCGAATGTATGAATATGCCGTGGCCTGGGAATGGCTGTCGTTTGCCGCGCGCTGGCTGCACGTGGTCACTGCCATCGCCTGGATCGGCTCGTCCTTCTACTTCATCGCGCTGGATCTCGGCCTGGTGAAGCGGCCGCACCTGCCGCCCGGCGCCTACGGCGAGGAATGGCAGGTCCATGGGGGCGGTTTCTACCACATCCAGAAATATCTGGTGGCGCCGGCGCAGATGCCGGAGCACCTGACCTGGTTCAAGTGGGAAAGCTACATGACATGGCTTTCCGGCTTCCTGATGCTGGCGATCGTCTACTATGCCGGCGCCGACCTGTTCCTGATCGACCCGCATGTGATGGAGCTTTCGCAATGGCAGGCGATCGGCATTTCGGTGGCCTCGCTGGCGGTCGGCTGGATCATCTACGACCAGCTCTGCAAGTCGCCGCTCGGGCGCCATACCTGGGGCCTGATGGCGGTTCTCTATGCGGTGCTGGTCCTGATGGCCTGGGGCTATACGCAGGTCTTCACCGGCCGCGCCGCCTTCCTCCATCTCGGCGCCTTCACTGCCACCATCATGTCGGCCAACGTCTTCTTCGTCATCATCCCGAACCAGAAGATCGTCGTCGCCGACCTGATCGCGGGGCGCACGCCCGACCCGAAATACGGGATGATCGCCAAGCAGCGCTCGCTCCACAACAACTACCTGACGCTGCCCGTCATCTTCTTCATGCTGTCGAACCATTATCCGCTGGCCTTCGCCACCGAGTTCAACTGGATCATCGCGGCGCTGGTCTTCCTGATGGGCGTGACGATCCGCCACTGGTTCAACACGACCCACGCCCGGAAGGGCCGCCCGACCTGGACATGGCTCGTCACCGTGCTGCTGTTCATCGCCATCATGTGGCTTTCGACCGTTCCGAAGGTTCTGACGGGCGGGACCGATGCCGCCGCCCTTCCGCCGCTTTCTCCCCTGCAGCAGAAGTTCGCCGAGAACGTCCATTTCGAGGCGGCGCGCGACGTCGTCATGTCCCGCTGTTCCATGTGCCATGCGAGCGAGCCCGTATGGGAGGGCATCACCTTTGCGCCGAAGGACGTGAAGCTGGAGACGGACCTGGAGATTGCCGCGCATGCCCGGGAGATATACATCCAGGCCGGCCGGAGCCACGCCATGCCGCCCGGCAACATCACAGAGATTTCCCCCGACGAGCGACAACTGCTCGCCGCCTGGTATGAAAGCACCGTTTCCGAATGACCAAGACACTGATCCGTGGCCGCCTGCTGACCTTCAAGCGCGCGCCGGAGAGCCTCACCGATACCGGCAGCTACCGCTACGAACACGACGGCGCGCTGCTGATCGAGGACGGCGTGATCGCCGCGATCGGGGACTATGCGGAGATCAGGGCCGGCGCGCCGGCGGACGTTACGGAGATCGACCACCGGCCGCATCTCATCCTGCCCGGCCTGATCGACACGCATCTGCATTTCCCGCAGATGCAGGTGATCGCCTCCTATGCCGGCAGCCTGCTGGAATGGCTGAACACCTATACGTTCCACGAGGAATGCCGCTTCGTGGAAAGCGACCACGCGGCCCGTATCGCCACCCGTTTCTACGACGAGATGATCCGCCACGGCACGACGACCGCAGCCGCCTACTGTTCCGTCCACAAGACCTCCGCCGACGCCTATTTCGCCGAGGCGATGCGGCGCGGCATGTGCATGGTCGGCGGCAAGGTGATGATGGACCGCAATGCGCCGCAGGGCCTGCTCGACACGCCGCAGATGAGCTATGACGAGACGCGCGCGGTGATCGGCGAGTGGCACGGCAAGGGCCGCAACCACGTCGCCATCACGCCGCGCTTCGCCATCACCTCGACGCCGCAGCAGATGGAGGTGGCGCAGGCGCTCGCCGCCGAATTCCCCGATCTGCACATCCAGACGCACCTGTCGGAAAACCTCGACGAGATCCGCTATACCTGCGAACTCTATCCGCAGGCGACGGACTATACGGACATCTACGCCCGCTACGGCCTGCTGGGCGGGAAGACCCTGCTCGGCCATGCGATCCACCTTTCCGAACGGGAGGCCGACGTGCTGAGCGAGACCGGATCGGTCGCCGTCCACTGCCCGACCTCCAACCTCTTCATCGGCTCCGGCCTCTTTCCGCTGAAGGCCATCCGCCGGCGGGAAAAGCCGGTGCGCGTCGCCGTGGCGACCGATATCGGCGGCGGCTCGAGCTATTCCATGCTGCGCACGATGGACGAGGCCTACAAGATCCAGCAGGTTCTCCGCGAGCGGCTGAACCCGCTCGACAGCTTCCACCTGATGACCCGCGGCAATGCCGAGGCGCTGTCGCTCGCGGACCGGATCGGCACGCTGGAAGTCGGCACCGACGCCGACCTCGTGGTACTGGACGCCGCAGCCACGCCCGCCATGGCGCTCCGCATGGAAACGGTGACGACGTTGCCGGAGGAACTCTTCCTGCTGCAGACCATGGGCGACGATCGCGCCGTGGCGGAAACCTACGTGGCGGGACGGGCGATGAAGCGCGGGCTCGGCGCGCTTTCCTGAGAACGGTGCCGCGTTTGCGCGGCCTTACCGCTTCTCGGCCTGTCGTAGACGAGGGCGCGCTCCCGTTCTCCGACGGTGACGACAACGACCGTGATGCGCTGGTCTTCACCGTGGCATACCAGGCGGACAGGATCGGCTTCTGCATACCTTGAATAATTTTAACCGTCTTTTTTGCTGACGGGCGCAAATGACTCATGCTAGCTGACGGGATGTGCTGCCGGGGGAGTTACCGATCATGTCCAAGCCGCTGACCATTGCCGACCTGAAGACGCGCGCCCGCCGCCGGGTGCCCAAGATGTTCTTCGATTATGCCGACAGCGGCTCATGGACCGAAGGCACCTACCGCGCCAACGAGGAGGACTTCGCCAAGGTGAAGCTTCGCCAGCGCGTCCTGGTGGACATGACGAACCGTTCGCTGAAGACGACCATGGTCGGCCAGGAGGCTTCCATGCCCGTGGCGCTTGCCCCGACCGGCATGTGCGGCATGCAGCATGCCGACGGCGAGATGCTGGCGGCCAAGGCCGCGGAGGAGGCCGGCGTGCCCTTCACGCTCTCCACCATGTCGATCTGCTCGATCGAGGACGTCGCCTCGGTCACCTCCAGGCCCTTCTGGTTCCAGCTCTACGTGATGAAGGACCGCGACTTCATCAACAACCTGATCGACCGCGCCAAGGCGGCGAACTGCTCGGCGCTGATGCTGACGCTCGACCTGCAGATCCTCGGCCAGCGCCACAAGGACCTGCGCAACGGTCTCTCGGCGCCGCCGAAGTGGACGCTGAACCACGGCCTGCAGCTGGCGACCCGGCCCTTCTGGTGCATGGACATGCTGCGCACGAAACGCCGCGGCTTCGGCAATATCGTCGGCCATGCGAAGAACGTCTCCGACCTCTCCTCGCTCTCCTCGTGGACGGCCGAGCAGTTCGATCCGCAGCTTTCGTGGAAGGACGTCGCCTGGATCAAGGAACGCTGGGGCGGCAAGCTGATCCTCAAGGGCATCCTCGACGAGGAGGATGCCCGCGCGGCGGCCGAAACCGGAGCCGATGCCATCATCGTCTCCAACCACGGCGGCCGGCAGCTCGACGGCGCATTGTCCTCCATCAGCATGCTGCCGCGCATCGTCGATGCGGTCGGCGACAGGATCGAGGTTCACCTCGACGGCGGCATCCGCTCCGGCCAGGACGTCCTGAAGGCCGTGGCGCTCGGCGCCCGCGGCACCTATATCGGCCGTCCCTATCTCTACGGCCTCGGCGCGATGGGCAAGCCCGGCGTGACGACGGCGCTCGAGATCATCCGCAAGGAGATGGACGTCACCATGGCCCTCTGCGGCAAGCGCGACATCCAGACAGTCGACCGCAGCGTGATCGCCGAGACCCGGTTCTGACCGGGTCCCCTTCCCTTTTCCTGTCGGCCGGAGGCGGCGGTCAGGGCCGCCTCACTGGCCTTTGTCGAGCTTCGCCTCGACCTTGCTGCGGCTGTTGCCGACGTCCTTGACGGCGTCCTTCACCGCTTCCTTCGACACGCCTTCCTTGTGGGCTTCATAGCGCAGTTCGTGATCCTGCCCGGCGGCGACCCGGGCCCGGTCCTGTGCGCGTCCGCGGCTTGTATGGCTGGTTGTATGGCTGGTCATCGTTTCCTCCTTGAAACTGCATCCACCTGCAGAATCGTCGGGGAATCGAAAGGTTCCCGGGAAACGGGCCGAACGGGATCCGAGGCCGCCGGCCAGGATGACTTCGAAGGGTCCGCCCTAGCACCAGCCGCCGGCGGAACCCGGCCGGCGGGCGAGGCCTTCGCGGACCAGCACGTCGGAGAGCGAGACGCCGTTGCGCATCACGGCGCGCACCTTGCGGCCCTTGCTGTCGGCATCGTCGGCGCCGGCGGCGACGAGTTCGAACGGGCCGGAATCGAGGAAGGCGCGCACCCGCAGTTCCGCGTCGCTCGCCTTGATCCGCTCCGCCTCGCAGCGCGGCTTGTCGATATCGGGCACTTCGATCCCGGCAAGGCGGATCTTCTCGCCATGGAACATGAAGCTGTCGCCGGCGATGACGCAGTCGTCCTGCTTGGCGGTGCCGCAGAGGTAGAACTTCGCCCGGTGGCGGCCGGTCGTGGCGGACGGCGCATCGGGCCTGACAACGGCAGGCGCCGGACGCTCCTGGTCCGGACGCCCGACCGGCGCGGGCGGCGTGATGCCGGCCGTCTGCAGCCCGTCGTGATTGCGATGCGGCGCGCCCGGTCGCTTTTCGTCCCGGGGACGCGGGGCGATGTCACGCGGCGGGACGGGTACGGCCGGACGGGCCTCGGCGGCCTTCTTCGGGGATTGTTTCTGCTGGTCGCCCGTGGAGGGGCGCGAGGCGACGCTGCGCTCCGGCCCGTCCGTCAGCCGGGCGGCAAAGCGGCGAACATCGGCTGAATTGTCATAGGCCGCGATGCCCGCGACAAGCGCCACAAGCGCGCCGGCCCATAGCCATGTGGAGCCGCTGCCGCCGCTCGCGGCACGCTTCTTTCCACCGCCGCTCCTGCGTCGCGGCTTTCGTCTCGGACTGGCCATCGGAACCTCTCATCGATTCCGGCGCAGTATCCTCTCCGATGGTTTCCGAATGGTTGCGATCGAGCCCGCAATCGGCCGCTGCGGTGTCAGACGCGGCCGCGCGAGAGCGCGTTCGCCCAGTCCGGACGGCCGTTGGCAGCCGCCATGCGGGCCATCGACATGTTGTCGTAGCGGACGCTCCGGAACTGCGGAGCCCAGCCTTCCGCCGTCTTTTCGAGCACGGCATAGGAGGCGAGGCAGTGGCCGGCGCCGACCCTGTGTTGGACGGGCGTGTCGTCCTGGTAGGCGGGGCAGCCGACGCTGCCCGGATTGACGACCTGCCGGCCGTCCGCAAGCGCAACCACGCGGGGGACGTGGCTGTGGGCGCAGAGGATGAGCGGTTCCGCGATCCCGGCCGCCAGCGCCTCGATCCCGGCGGCGTCCCGCAGACGAACATGCCCCTCGGCGCAGACCTCTTCCAGGAAGTAGAGATCGTCCCGACCGGGCGTCGCGTGACAGAGGAAGACCTCGCCCCGGAAGGTCAGGCTGAACGGCAGGCCGGCGAGCCATTCGACGTGGTGCGGCGACAGCTGCGCATAGGCGTGGGCATCCGAGGCGCCCATCGCCGCGGGCGGCACCTCGACCAGGTACCGATCGTGATTGCCGCGCACCGTCGGAATGTCGAGCGCCATCAGCCGGTCGGCCGTTCTCGCGGCCTCGAGCGGCCCGCTCAGGCAGTCGCCGAGATTGACGACATCCGTGATGCCGAGCCTTCGGATAGCGGCAAGCACCGCATCGAGCGCCGCGGCATTCCCGTGGACATCCGCGATGGCGGCAAAGATCATCAGCTTCCCCGGTAGGTCGAGTATCCGAAGGGCGAGAGGAGCAGCGGCACGTGGTAATGCGCGGTCGTATCGGCAATGCCGAAGCGGATCGGGATGCGGTCGAGGAAGGCCGGCTCCGGCAGGGGTTGACCGGAGGGCTGGCCGGGGGGCTGGCCGATCGCCCGCAGGTAGTCGCCGGCATGGAAGACGAGTTCGTACTCGCCGACCCTGAACGTCTCGCCGGCGAGGATGGGCCCGCCGTCGACCCGGCCGTCGGAATTCGTGCTGACGGATACAAGCTTCTCGCGCGCCTCCCCGGAAAGGCGGTAGAGATCGATCTTCAGGCCCTCGGCGGGCACGCCGCGTGCGGTGTCGAGGACATGGGTGGTAAGACCGGTCATGGGCTGGGCTCCGGAATCATGTAGGGCGTGTCGTAGGAGAATTCTTCGAGGTTGTCCTCCGGCCGGTCGCGATCGACGACCAGGAAGTCGCTCGGCGCGCCGACCACCATCAGCGGATGATGCCAGACATTCCGGCGGTAGTTGATCCCCAGGTCTCCGGGCACGAGGAAGACCCGCGGCTCGCCGGGCCTGCCGCCGAGATCCTCGGCGACCGCGACGAGGAAAGGCCGGCCGGAGAGCGGCGAGAAGCTCTGGCTGCCGAACGGATGCCGTTCCATCATGGTGATCGCATAGGGAAACCGCCGCGGCTGACCCCGGAAGAGGCTGATGATCGCCCCGCCCCCCTCCGTCTCGATCGTCGAGAGCCGGTGGAAGCGTTCCGTGGTCCCGCCGTTGATGACGCGCACGCTGGCCGGATCGGCCTCGATGACGTCGCCGAACGGCGCGAACTCGGATCTGGTGAGAGGATGTATCGGCAGTTCAAGGGGCATGATCATTCGCCTTGCGGGCGCCAGTGGCGGAGAAGGTGGAGCTTGTCGAGGAGTTCGGGCAGCGACGCCTGCGTCGTCTTCCAGATGACGGCCGCGTCCAGGGTCAGATATCCGTGAGCCGCACGGTTCCGCATGCCGATGATCTGCTGCCATTCGATTTCCGGATGGTCGAGAAGCAAGTCCGGATAATGACGTTCAAGACGTGTCACCGCCTCGCCTATGATGATGAGCGTCATCGCGACCGCCATCTGAGTCCGGGTGTCCTCGAGGAATGCTTCGTAACTCATTCCGCTCGTGAACTCGCGGGCCTCCTGCGCGGCATGCTCCATCTGTTCGAGATAGACCTGAAGGCGCTCGGTCATATGACCTTCGCTTCAGCGAGGACGCGGCTGCGGATACGCTCGGGCAGTTCTCCCGGCGTGCGGAGATCCACCTTCACGCCTTCCATGATCGTCGTAAGCTCGAAATGCAATCCGCCCAACGTGAATAGGGTAGAGCCCGGAAGCGCATCGACGAGGATGTCCAGATCGCTGCCCTCCTTGTCCTCTCCCCGCGCCACGGAACCGAAGACGCGCGGGTTCGTCGCGTTGAAGCGCTTCGTCGCTTCGCGGATCGCTTCCCGGTTCTTCTCCAGCACCTCGGACGGTTTCATCGGGCTCACCTCGACATCCCGGTCAATATAGGGGCAGCGACCCGTTCGGCAAAGCGCTCATCCTTCCGGCAGGAGGGCGGCAAGGCGAAGGCCGGCGATCCGCTCCACCTGGGCGCAGGCGGTTTCGAATTCTTCCCCGGCGCTGTTGCCGATCCGGACCTCGAAGGCGGCGAGGATGTCGTCCTTGCCGAGCCCCTTCACGGCGATGATGAAGGGAAAGCCGAATTTCTGCGTATAGGCGTCGTTGAGTTCGGTGAAGCGGGCATGCTCCTGCGGGTTCAGCCGGTCGAGGCCGGCGCCCGCCTGTTCGTTGCGGCTCTCCTCGGTCAGCTCGCCGGCGATGGCAAGCCTGCCTGCCAGATCCGGGTGGGCGCGAAGCACGCCGAGCCGTTCCTCCCCGGACGCTGCGCGGAAGACCGACACCATGGCCTGGTGAACGCCCCTTGCCGTCAGCGGCACGAAGACGAGGCCCCGGTCATAGGCCCGCTCGGCGATGAAGGGCGAATGCTCGAAGACGCCGCCGAAGCGGGCGATGAAATCCTCGCGGGCGCTCATGCGACGTCTCCGGGCTGGTGATGGGCGTGCCAGTGGCGGGCGATCTCGATCCGCTGCGGGATCCAGACCTTGTCGTGGGACAGCACGTATTCGATGAAGCGCCGCAGCGCGGCGGCGCGGCCGGGACGTCCGACGAGGCGGCAGTGCAGGCCGACCGACAGCATCTTGGGCGCCCCCTCCTGTCCTTCCCGGTAGAGCACGTCGAACGCGTCCTTCAGGTAGGTGAAGAACTGGTCGCCGGAATTGAAGCCCTGCGGCGTGGCAAACCGCATGTCGTTCGTCTCCAGGGTATAGGGGATGATCAGGAACGGCTTGCCGCCCGCGCCCGGCACCCAGTAGGGCAGGTCGTCGGCGTAGGAATCGGACGAGTAGAGGAAGCCGCCCTCCTCCATGACGAGCCGCAGCGTATTGCCCGATGGCTTGCCCTGGTACATGCCGTAGGGGCGCTCGCCGGTGAGCTCGGTGTGCAGGCGCACCGCCTCGCGGATGTGCTCGCGCTCCTTCTCCTCGGGGAAATCCTTGTATTCCAGCCAGCGGTAGCCGTGGCTGGCGATCTCCCAGCCCGCTTCCTTCATGGCCGCGACCGCTTCCGGGTTGCGGGCCATGGCGAGCGTCACGCCGTAGACCGTGGTCTGCACCTCGAGTTCGGTGAACATGCGCCACAGCCGCCAGAAGCCGGCGCGCGAACCGTATTCGTAGATCGATTCCATGTTGAGGTTGCGCTGGGCGGGCCAGGGCTGCGCGCCGACGATCTCCGACAGGAGCGATTCGGAGGCCGGATCGCCGTCGAGGATCGAGCTTTCGCCGCCTTCCTCGTAGTTGATGACGAACTGGACGGCGACATGGGCACCGCCCGGCCATTTGGGATCGGGAGTATGGCGGCCGTAACCGACCAGATTGCGCGGGTAATCCTTCGACGACATCAAATCACCTTGTGAAAACGAAACGCGACGGTAGCCACCCCTCCGCCCGCTGTCGAGAGGCCGGATCGCCCGCCGTCGCGGGCGGGATCAGGCCCGGGCGAGCCGCAGGTGATCGGCAAGCACGAAGGACGGCGGCACCGGCATCGGATCGCCGGCGATCGCGGCAAGGGCGGCATCCGCAAGCCGGTGCGCGAGGCCGAAGCTGACCTTGAACCCGCCCGTCAGCGCGACGAGGGACGGATGGTCCGGATGCGGCCCGACCATGGGTTCGCGGCCGATCGCCTTCGGGCGGAGCCCCGCCCAGCGTTCGACGACCTCGGCGCGCTCGAGGGCCGGCACCAGCTCTCGGGCCCGGGCGAGAACGTCCTCGAGCTTCTGGTCGGTGGCGGCGGCATCGGCGAATTCCTCCTCGCTCGTGCTGCCGATCGCGACCGTCCCGTCGTCATGTGGCACGACATAGAGGCCGTTGAGGAAGAGAACCGGCGCGGCCGGATCGATATCTGCCCGGAGCAGCGCCGCCTGCCCCTTGACCGGGCGTCCGAGCGGAAGGTGCGACGCCGGCTCGATTGCCTGCAGGAGCGGAAACGAACGGTGACCGGCGGCAATGATGCAGTGGCCGAAGGAAACGGTCCGGCCGCCCGCTAGATGCACCAGCCGCCTGTCCGGATCGATCCGTTCGGCGGCGGCATTCTCGATGACCCGCACATGGTCCGACAGGTCGATCCGGGCCCGAAGTGCAGCCGTCAGAAGCCGCGGCGAGACGCGCCCGGAAAGCGTTTCGTGGACGAGCCCCGCCTCGCAGGCGGCAGCGTCGGGCCATCCGGCATCGAGCGGGGCGTCCAGGACCGACCAGCCGAAGCTTCGGCCGGCCGTGACCCAGTTGCGGCCCGCTTCCTCGCCGTTCCGGAACGCGATCTCGCGCAGGTGGGGCTTCGGCAGCGGAATGAGACGGCCGGAGCGCCGGTAGCCGGTCGAAAGGCCGGTCTCCGATTGAAGCCGCGCGACCTCCTCTTCCAGAGAGACGAGCGCTTCGAGCTGGAACTGCTTCCTGTCGTTCCAGCGGTCCGGCGTATGCGGCATCAGCGCGCCGAGGAGCCCGCCGCTCGCCCCGCCGCCGGTTCGCCCGGCATCGAGAAGCAGCGTCCGGATGCCGAGCCTTGCCGCCTTGACGCCGGACCACAGCCCCATGACCCCGCCGCCGAGGATGACGAGGTCGGCGGAAGCGGGAAGCGATTGACCGGCCCGGCCGGCGGGATTATCGGCATTGGCCATGAGCGACGAGATTTCCAGGACAGATGGCGGGAGCCTTCAGTGGCACGAGGGCGATATGCCCTTTTCCACCCAGTTTGGCGACCACTTTTATTGCCGCAGCGACGGCCGGCTGGAATGCGGCCACGTCTTCCTCGCCGGCAACGGCCTGCCGGAACGCTGGAAGGCGGGAGGCGATTTCCGGATCGGCGAACTCGGCTTCGGCACCGGGCTCAATTTCTGCGAGACGTGGCGGCAGTGGAAGATCGCGCGCCGTCCCGGCTCGACCCTGCATTTCATGTCGTTCGAACTCTATCCCATGGAGGCGCCGCAGATCGACCGGGCCCTGTCGCACTGGCCGGAGATCGACGCCGAGCGGCGGGCGCTGGTGGCCGCATGGCCGTTGGCGCCGCAGGGCAAGGCGGAGATCGAGGCGGATGCGCAGACGCGGCTGACCGTGGTCATCGGCCCGGCAATGCAGGGCGTGACCGCCGCGCCCGACCACTTCGACGCCTGGTATCTCGACGGCTTTGCGCCGTCGCGCAATCCGGACATGTGGTCGCCGGAACTGATGCAGGCCGTGCATGACCACACCGTCGGGGGCGGCAGCTTCGCCACCTATGCCGCCGCCGGCTTCGTTCGGCGCAATCTCCAGGCCGCGGGCTTTGCCGTCGAACGCCGACCGGGCTTCGCCGGCAAGCGCGAGATGCTCTGCGGCAGGAGGTAGGGAGGCGGGAGTACTATTCGCCGGGATGCATGCCGTGGCGATGGCCGGGAGCGGTGAAGTAATAGACGGCAAGCCCGATCGCTACCGCAATGAGCGGCATGCCGAAGAGAGCATAGATCGTGAACCAGTTCACCCGAGTCTCCCGAGAGCTTTTCTCGCCAGCAAATCTAATGCAATTCCGGACAAAACCAAAGGCCCCGGCGGCGGCCAGGAGCAGCGCTGAAGCCTATCCCCATACTGAAATGAAAAGGACCGCGATCGACGGTGGGACCACGCCGGTGATGATGACGCCGGATGCCATGGCGTTCAACCAGTTGGCCGTAAGCTTTGTGTGCTCGTTGTGAATCTTCCGGCGCCCCTGCGCCTCAACCGGCAGATGCCGAGGTGGCGCTCTCTCCCAGCCAGGCCTTGATCTTCTGCTCCAGCAGTTCCGGGCTGATCGGCTTCGACATGTAGTCGTCCATGCCGGCGGCGAGGCAGAGTTCCTTGTCGCTTTCGAGCGCATGCGCGGTCACGCCGATGATCGGCACGTGGCCGCCGAGTTCTTTTTCCAGCTCGCGGATCTTCTGCGTCGCCTGATGGCCGTTCATGACCGGCATGGAGACGTCCATGAGGATCAGCGACGGGTCCTTTGTCTGCCAGGCCTCGACGGCCTTGGCGCCGTTCTCGACGATCTCGAACCGCCAGCCGGTCCCCTGCAGGATCTGCGTGAAGACGATCTGGTTGACCTCGTTATCCTCCGCGACGAGCACGTCGAGGGCGGGAAGGGAGCGGACGACCGGCGTGGATTCCGCGTCGTCCGGCTGGGCAGGCCGCGGCACCGCAGGAGGCTGTGCGGCAACGGCGGCAGGCTCGGTCCGGCGCTTCATGCGTACGGACCGCACGACGTCGATGATCGTGGCGCGCAGGAGGTTGGCGCGCGCCGGTTTCATCAGGTGCGCCTGGATGTTCAGTTCGGTGAAGAGGTTCTCGTCGCCCGCCATGTCCATGGAGGTGAGGAAGATGATGCCGAGGTCGTCGAACCTGCGGTCGGCGCGGATGTGGCGAGCGGCATCCACCCCGTTCATCTCGGGCATGTGATAGTCGAGCACGACGGCATCGATGACGAGCCCGAGGCGGGACGCCTCGCGCATGAAGGCCAGGCCCTCGGCGCCGCCCTCGGCCGCCACCGTGTCGAAACCCCACATGGTCAGTTGCTCGGTGAGGATGCGGCGGTTGACGGAATTGTCGTCGATCACCAGCACCCGCGCGCCGGCGGTGTTGACCGGCAGCACCGTGTTCGTGCCGCGCTCGCTGACGACCGGGAACGGCAGGTGGACGGTGAAGACCGATCCCCTGCCCACCTCGCTCGTCACCTCGATATGGCCGCCGAAGAGCTCGACCAGGCCGGCGGTGATGGCAAGCCCGAGCCCCGTCCCCTCGTGCCGGCGGGTGGAAGAGGCGTCGACCTGCGAGAATTTCTCGAAGACCGATCTCAGCTTCTCCTCGGGGATTCCGAGCCCGGTATCCTCGATCCGCACTGTCAGCATCATGTCCGTCTCGCTGAGCGGCGACGAGTGCAGGTCGATGAAGACGTGGCCCTTCTCGGTGAACTTCACCGCATTGCCGACGAGGTTGGTGATGATCTGGCGGAAGCGCCCGGCATCGCCGAGCACCGTCTCCTTCACCGAGGCGTCGCCGCGGACGATGAGCTCGATATCCTTCTCCGCCGCCGACGAGGACAGGAGCGTCGCCACGTCCTCGATCGCCTCGACCGGGTCGAACGCCGCCTTGCGCAGCTTCATCTGGCCGGCATCGATCTTGGAGAAGTCGAGGATGTCGTTGATGATCGTCAGGAGCGCATTGCCGGACTTGACGATGATGTCGATGAAGGTCTTCTGCCGGGTATCGAGATCGGATTTGGCCAGCAGTTCCGCCATGCCGAGAACGCCGTTCATCGGCGTGCGGATCTCGTGGCTCATGTTGGCGAGGAATTCCGACTTGGCGCGGTCGGCGGCCTCGGCACGCTCGACGAGGCGCGTAAGCTCGGCCTCGCGCTCTTTCACCTCGGTGACATCGGTGAAGACCGCAAGCCAGTGCTCGTCGCCGCTGAGATTGGCCTCGACATTGACCCACTTGCGTCCCTCGATGCGGAAGGTTGCCTGCACGGAATTTCCCTGCGCGACATTCTCCTCCCAGAGGCGCAGCGTTTCCATCGCCTCGTCGGTCGGGCCGAGATCGCCGCGCTTCACGCAGTAGCGGAAGACATCGCGCCAGAGCGACCCCGGCGCACCGAGGCTTTCGGGGATTTCCAGCATCGCCGCAAGCGACGCGTTGGAGAACATGATCGTGCCGTCATGCAGGATCAGCAGGCCCTGCGACATCGCCCCGGTCGCCTCGCGCATCAGCGCGCCCTGGCGGTCGAGCGCCCGCTGCGCCGCGCGCACTTCCTCGTCGCGTTTGCGGATCGCGGTGATGTCCGTATAGGTGAGCAGCAGCTTGTCGCCGGACAGTTTCGTGCCGGAGATGAGGATGACGCGGCCATTGGCGCTGCGCACCTCGATCGGCGGCCGTTCGCCGTCCTTCATCAGGTCGGCGATCCGCTCGGCGTAGATTTCCTCGAAGCTCTTGTCGATGCCGCGATAGATGCCGTTGTCGTAATTGACCTTCAGGAAATCCCGGTAGGGCCGGCCGACGAGATCGAACTGCTCGCCCGCGTCCCAGAAGCCGTAGAAGGCGGGATTGGCGGATTCGAACACCATGTCCCTGTCGAGGATGCCGATGCCGACGGGGATGCTGTGCAGCATCGTCTGCATGTCTTCGCGAAGCTTCTCGGCGTGCTCCTTGGCTTCCTTGTAGGGCGATATGTCGGTGATCGAGCCGACGAGATGCGGCTTGCCGTCCGTATCCATGACCCGCATCTGACGGGTGATGACCGGGATGACACGGCCGTCGGGAAAACTCTTGTCCTCGGCCTTTTCGACGATCTCGCCATCGGCCAGGATGCGGTCGTTCTCGATCTGGCTGCGCTCGGCCTTCCAGGGGAACATGTCGGCGTCGGTCCGGCCGAGGATGTTCTCGCGCCTGTCGCCGAACATCCGCTCGTAGGCGGCGTTGACGAATTCGAGCCGCTGCTCGCTGTCGCGCATGAAGACCGCGACGGGCAGATCCTCGAGGACGGCGCGAAGGATCTCCGTCTCGCCGATGTTCTTGCGCAGGAGGTGTTCCTGCTCCTTGAAGTCGCTGACGTCGGACCGCAGCGTGATGACGAGGCCGTTGTCGAGGCGCTTGTTGACGCTCTTCAGCCAGCGTCCGTCCGAAAGCTGCTCGATGGTTTCCGAATAGGGCATGCGGAAGGTGGCGACCCGTTCCCTGACCCAGTCGTCCCGGTCCGGCGGCGCCCTGCCGGCGAGCCGCGGGCTGTTGCGGACGCTGCGCTCATAGACCTCCTCGCACATTTCCGCGAAGGTGACGCCGATGCGCAGGCGCACGCCGAAGGAATCGAAGAAGTCGGTCAGTTGGGCATTGTGATAGACCAGCGCGTCCGTCTCGTCGTAGATGCCGATCCCGACATCGAGGAGGTCCAGCGCATCTTCGAGCTGCAGGTCATGCTCGCCCCCGCCTTGGCTCATGGTGTCTCCTCCCACAGGTGTCGGTTCGGGCATTGTCACCCTGCCCGGCTCCCCCGCCGGAAGGAATGCCCCGAATAGATAGGTCCGGTCGTCCTCGGTGACGAAACGCTCGATCATGATCTCGTGGCTGAGTTCGCCTTCGCCGTCGAAGCAGTAGACGACTTCCTCGGTGCCGAAGATCAGCGCCCGGCATTCCCGCTCGCGCCGGTCGGGATGGCCGAGCTGGCTTGCGTCCTCGCGGGTCGCCTGGCCCAGGAGGTCGGCGGGCGACATTCCCGCCAGCGCCGCATAGGCGCTGTTGACTGCAACATAGTTGAGCGTGCTGTCCTTGATGAACGCGGGTTCGCGCAGATCGTCGATCCGAGCGCATGCCGTCGTCAGGAGTTTGCCATGCATCTCCACCGTCTTCGCTCCAACTGCGGCCGGCCGGCGCAGCGATCTCGTTGTCCCCGATTCGGCAATGAAACCATGGCGAGCGTTAACAACTTCTTGACGCGCCCCTCCCGGCGAAAGGATTTCGCCCGAAGCAGCTAACGGCAGCCTGATGCGACCGTCGCCGCGAAACCGCCCGGACCTCGCCGCAATCCCGCCACAATGCCCGCCTGGGCTGCGCCTGCGACTTAGGTCTTCAACCTTCAATAGAAACTGGCTGAATGGCCGTTCAGACTATCCGGACCTGTCTTTCATCAATCCGCCGCCATTGCCGGGAAAACTTCGAGCCGTCCCCCGGGAGGGAAAGGAACGAGAGATGACAGTCCTTAAGAAATGCGCGTCCGCGGGTTTTGCCGCACTCACCCTCGCTGGCGCCGTCATGGCGACTGCACCGGCAGCCCAGGCGGGCGGCCGCCACCACGATGACGACGTCTGGGCCGGCGTGGCCGCGGGCCTTGCCGGCGGCATCATCGGCGGCGCGATCGTATCCCAGCCGCGCCGGGTCTATGTGGAGCCGGAATACGAATACGCCCCGCCTCCCCCGCCGGTCTACCGCCGCACCTACTATCGCGCCCCGCCGCCCTGCCATTACGAATGGGTGGAGAACGAATGGGGCGAAGCCTACCGCGCCCGCGTCTGCTACTGAGCGGGAATCCCTGCGCAGCAAGGGAAAAGGCCCGCGCCCGGACCGCCGGATGCGGGCCTTGATTTTCGCAGGTGCGAAATCCCGGCTTGACTTTCGCCCGTCCATCGACCAAATGAAGGCCAGCTTTCACCTTCCGGCCGCCGCGTGAGCTGGCCCTGCGACAAGAGTTCGCGAAGAAGGAACAAGGCGCACAGACAGATCGCCCTCGATCCTTGAGGGTTTACGCGCTGGGAAGCAATTTCCAACACACAAGTTCCCACTTCACGCGGGGTTCTTGACGCCAGGGGCAGACCGGACGGCATGGTGCCGCAGCCGGACATGCGCTTTTGGCGCCCCGAAAAGGTATTCGACTTGACGAATTTCCACGAGCTTGGCCTGGCCAAGCAACTCGTATCCACACTTTCCACCCTCGGTTACGAGAACCCCACGCCGATCCAGGCTGAGGCCATTCCCCATCTCCTGCAGGGCCGTGACCTGATCGGCCTCGCCCAGACCGGCACCGGCAAGACCGCCGCCTTCGGCCTGCCGCTGATCGAGATGCTGTCGAAGGACCCGAAGCGTCCCGACAACCGCACGACCCGCACCCTCATTCTCGCCCCGACCCGCGAACTGGTGAACCAGATCGCCACCAACCTGAAGAGCTATGTCCGCGGCACGCCGCTGAAGATCAACTCGGTTGTCGGCGGCGCCTCCATCAACAAGCAGCAGCAGATGCTGGAACGCGGCACCGACATCCTCGTCGCGACGCCCGGCCGCCTGCTCGACCTCATTTCCCGCCGGGCGATCGGGCTGACCACGGTCCGCTACCTCGTCCTCGACGAGGCCGACCAGATGCTCGACCTCGGCTTCATCCACGACCTGCGCAAGATCTCCAAGATGGTCCCGAAGAAGCGCCAGACGCTGCTCTTCTCGGCCACCATGCCGAAGGCGATCGCCGAACTCGCTTCCGACTACCTGACCGATCCGGTCAAGGTCGAGGTGACACCTCCGGGCAAGGCCGCCGACAAGGTCGAGCAGTACGTCCATTTCCTTCCCGGCAAGAACGACAAGACCGAACTGCTGAAGCAGACGCTGACCGCCAACCCGGACGGCCGCGCCATCGTCTTCATGCGCACCAAGCACACGGCCGAGAAGCTGATGAAGCACCTCGACCACATCGGCTATTCCGTCGCGTCGATCCACGGCAACAAGAGCCAGGGCCAGCGCGAGCGGGCATTGAAGGGTTTCCGTGACGGCGAGATCCAGACGCTGATCGCAACCGACGTCGCCGCCCGCGGCATCGACATTCCCGGCGTCACGCATGTCTTCAACTACGACCTGCCGGAAGTGCCGGACGCCTATATCCACCGCATCGGCCGCACGGCGCGCGCCGGTCGCGACGGCATCGCCATCGCCTTCTGCACGCCCGACGAAACCGGCCTGCTGCGCGACATCGAGAAGCTGATGGGGATCGAGATCGCCACCGCCTCCGGCGAGCGCCCGGAAGGGCTGAACCGCCCGGCGCGCGGCAACAACAACAACAACCGGGGCGGCAATCGCGGCCGCGGCGGCAACGGCCAGCCGGCCGGCGGCGAAGGTCGCCCGCAGCAGCGCAAGCGCCCGGCCCGCAAGCCCTTCTTCCAGGGCGAAGGCGGGGAAGCCCGCGGCGACGGCCAGCATCGCGGCCAGGCGCAAGGGGAAGCAAAGCCCCAGGCGAACCGCCCGGCCCGGCCGGAAGGTCGCAAGGAACACCGCAAGGGCAATCCGCCGGCGGCCCATGGCGCCCACGAGAGCGGCAACCAGCGTAGCCGCAACGGCCACGGCCGGCCAGCCCAGCCGGCGAACGGCAATGCCGGCCCGGTCCGCTTCGGCGGCACCGGCGGCAACGAAGGCCGCAAGCGCCGTCCGGCATAAGCCGGGCAGAGGTCCAGGAAAAATCAGGCGGCGGCTTGCGGGCTCGCCGCCTTTTTCATGCCTTGCGGTTGACCATGTAGACGCCGGCGACGACGATCACCGTGCCGACGATCATCGGAAGCGTCATCGGCTCGCCGAACAGGAAGAAGGCCTCGATCGCCACGACCGGCGGCATCAGGTAGATGAGCGAGGCCGCCCGCGATACCTGCCCGCGGCGGATGAGATAGAGAAGCAGGCCGACGGCGCCCATGGAGATGCCGAAGACCGACCATGCCATGGCGAAGATCGCCTCCCCGGTCCAGTCGAAGCGCAGGTCCTCGAAGAGGAGCGCGAGCGGCATCGTCACGACAAACGCGCCGACGAACTGCAGTACGGCAATGGTCAGGATGTTGCCCTCCTGCAGGTAGCGCTTCTGGTAGAGTGTCCCATAGGTCACCGAGACCATCGCCAGCAGGTTGACCAGGATCGGAAGCCCGAGCCCGGCCAGCCCCTTTTCCAGCGTGTCGATAAGCTGCGGCGAGATGGCAATCAGGATGCCGACGAAACCGACGAGAATGCCGATCTTCTGGCGCGGCCCCAGCCGCTCGCCGATCAGGAGCGGCGCCATGGCGGCCGTCAGCAGCGGCTGGAGCCCGGCGATGATCCCGGAAATACCTGCCGGCAACCCCTGCCCGATCGCCCACCAGACGCCCGCAAGGTAGAGGCCGTGCAGGAAGACGCCGGACAGCATCGCATGCCCGACCATCCGCCGGCTCGTCGGCCAGGTCGCGCCGACGGCGAGGCAGAGCCCGGCGAAGGCGACCGCGGCAAGCGCGTGGCGGGCCGCCATGAAGGTCAGCGGATCGGCATGCGCCACCGCGAACTTGGCGACGAGCCAGCCGGTGGACCAAAGGAGGACGAAGAGGGCCGGAGCGAGGCGATCGAGCATTCAGAACCTTCCGGCACGACAGATTACGCGTCGCAGGTGCTTAGCGGTCGAAGTAGGGGAAGGTCAAAACAGAAATACTGACACCAGGGTGAGACGAGCTGAAGCCTATGGAACGGGACATATCCCGATCAAAGCTGCGGCGAATGCTTGAAATATCGGCAGACCCCACAGGTCATCCTTGCCTGAAAGCCGAATTTTCACGCCATTGCCTCGAATTTGCACGGGTCTTGCATCGCTCCCGGTAAGAATTCAAGAAGCCGAAGGGGAAACGGGCATTGGCTTTCGATGAAATGATGACTTCTGACGGGCGGCCGCGCCCCGCCTACCAGACTTACTATGACTGGTACCGGCAACAGGACCCGGCCCACCTCATCCAGAAAACCCGCGACGCCGAGAACATCTTCCGCAAAACGGGAATTACCTTCGCCGTCTACGGGCATGCCGACAGTTCCGAAAAGCTCATCCCCTTCGACATCATCCCGCGGATCATCTCCGGCCGCGAATGGCGCAGGCTCGCCCAGGGCATCGAGCAGCGGGTGCTGGCGATCAACGCCTTCCTCGACGACATCTACCACAAGCAGGAGATCATCAAGGCGGGCCGCATCCCGCGCGAGCTGATCGACCGCAACGAGGCCTTCCTGTCGGAAATGATCGGCTTCAAGCCGCCCGGCGGCGTCTATACCCATATCGTCGGCACCGACATCGTCAGGACCGGCGAAGATCAGTTCTACGTGCTGGAGGACAATGCCCGCACCCCGTCCGGCGTCAGCTACATGCTGGAGAACCGGGAAACCATGATGCACATGTTCCCGGAGCTTTTCTCGGCGAACAAGGTGCAGCGGGTGGAGAACTATCCGCGCCTCCTGCGGCAGTCGCTGGCGCAGCTGGCGCCTCCCGGCTGCGGCGGCAGGCCCCGCGTCGCGGTGCTGACGCCCGGCATCTACAATTCCGCCTATTACGAACATGCCTTCCTCGCCGACACGATGGGCGTCGAGGTGGTGGAAGGCTCGGATCTTCGCGTCATCGACGGCAAGGTGAAGATGCGCACCACGCGCGGCTACGAGGTGATCGACGTGCTCTATCGCCGCGTCGACGACGACTTCCTCGACCCCCTCACCTTCCGGCCGGATTCGGCGCTCGGCGTCCCGGGCATCATGGACGTCTACCGCGCCGGCAATATCACCATCGCCAACGCGCCGGGCACCGGCATTGCCGACGACAAGGCGATCTATTCCTACATGCCCGAGATCGTGCAGTTCTACACGGGGCGCAAGCCGATCCTGGAGAACGTGCCCACATGGCGCTGCTCCGAGCCCGACAGCCTCGCCTACGTCCTGGAGCACCTGCACGAACTGGTGGTCAAGGAAGTCCACGGCTCGGGCGGGTACGGCATGCTGGTCGGCCCGACTGCTTCGAAGAGGGAACGCGTCGCCTTCGCCGCCAAGCTGAAGGCGAAGCCGTCGAACTACATAGCCCAGCCGACGCTGTCGCTGTCGACCACGCCGATCTTCGTCAACAAGGGGATCGCGCCCCGGCACGTTGACCTGCGGCCCTATGTGCTGGTGTCCGACAAGGTCAAGATCATTCCCGGCGGGCTGACCCGGGTCGCATTGAAGAAGGGATCGCTGGTGGTCAATTCCAGCCAGGGCGGCGGTACGAAAGACACCTGGGTTCTGGAGGACTGACCATGCTTTTGGGACGAACGGCAAACGGCCTCTACTGGATGTTCCGCTATATCGAGCGGGCGGAAAACATCGCCCGCCTCGTCGATGTCGGCCTTCGCGTGTCGCTGACGCGGACCGACACCGGCGACGACGACTGGGACGGCGTGCTGCAGAGCGCCGACGTGCGCGAACCCTATCTCGCGACCCATCCGGCCGTCACCGCGTCGGACGCGATTGACTACCTTCTGCGCGACACCGGCAACCCTTCGAGCGTCGTGTCCTGCATCGAGGCGGCCCGCAACAATGCCCGCATGGTGCGCACCGCGCTCACCCGCGAGACCTGGGAAGCGACAAACGAGTGCTGGATCGATATCCGGCAGCGCCTGCAGCGAAAGATCCGCGACGTCGATCTTCCGGGACTGATCGAGGTGATCAAGCACCGCTGCGGGCTGATCCGCGGCGCCTTCCACGGCTCGATGCTGCGCAACGACATCTACAATTTCTCGCGCATCGGCACCTTCATCGAGCGCGCCGACAACACGAGCCGCATCCTCGACGTGAAATATTACGTCCTCCTGCCGGCCGTCAGCCAGGTGGGCTCGCTGATCGACAACATGCAGTGGGAATCGATCCTGCGCTCGGCCTCGGCGCACCGTTCCTACGGCTGGGTCTACGACGGCGACTACGTGCCCGCCAATATCGCCGATTTCCTGATTCTCAACGGCCGCATGCCGCGCTCGCTCGCCTACAGTTATGGAAAGATCGTCCGCAACCTCCAATATCTGGAGGAAGAGTACGGGCTGCGCCCGAAAGCCATCGACACGGCGGGGGAAATCCTGGCAACGCTGACGCGCGGCTCGATCAACGACATCATGGACCACGGACTGCATGAATTCCTGGAAGACTTCATCAATCGCAACAATCAGCTCAGCCTCGAGATTTCCGACGGCTATCGGTTCTACCAGTAGGACGTCGCAGGCATGAAACTGACGATCGCGCACGCGACAGAGTATCTCTATGACCAGCCGGTATCCTACGTGGTGCAGCGCCTGCGGCTGACGCCGGTGGACGGGCCGACCCAGCGTGTGCTGAACTGGGAGGTCTCGGTGGACGGCAGGCCGGTGGAGACCCGCTACGGTGACCAGTACTGCAACGAGGTCGGCCTCGCCTCGCGGCAGGGCGGCGGCCAGAGTATCCGGATCGTTGCCAGGGGCGACGTCGAGACCATCGATACCGCGGGCGTCTACGGAGCCCACCAAGGATTTACGCCGCTCTGGCTGTTCCTGCGCCACACGCCGCGCACCAGGCCCGGACAGCGGGTACGCGACCTCCTCCAGCGCGTCGGCGGCGAGGACGAACTCGGCCGGATGCATTCGCTGATGAACACGATCAATGCCGAGGTCGCCTACCTGCCGGGGACCACCGACAGCGAGACGACCGCCGAACAGGCGCTCGCGGCCCGCAGCGGCGTCTGCCAGGATCACGCCCACATCTTCATCGCCGCGGCGCGCTCGCTCGGCATACCGGCCCGCTACGTGTCGGGCTACCTGCTGATGGATGGCATCACCGATCAGGTCGCGACCCATGCCTGGGCGGAGGTCCACCTGCCGAACCTCGGCTGGGCGGGGTTCGACCCGGCAAACAATACCTGTCCGGACGAGCGCTACGTCCGGCTGGCGACGGGCATGTGCTACCACGACTGCGCGCCGGTCGCCGGCGTGCGGATCGGCCCGACCAGCGAGGATCTCACCGTCGCGGTCACCGTCGCGCCGATGAGCAGCCAGCAGCAGTAGGAAGGCGGTTCGCCCCGGACCATCCGGACGGCGTATGGGAGGCGAAGGCGGCCCGCCCGTCGCGCAAGCCCTGCTCCACCTTGGCGTGATCTTGTGCCCCTCTACAAGGAGGCAGGATGCTGGTCGGGCAATCGCTGTTCCAGTCGGTTCTGACCCGGCTGGACGAGGAAGGCAGGGAAGAGGCGGAAGGACCTGTGTCGCCCGCATTCCGGCAGCAGGGGCTGAAGACGGGGTTCGTCGTCGCCACGGCCGGGATGGACGCGGCGGAGCCGGGCCATTCGGCCGGCAGTGCCTATCTGGACCTCCTCGCCGAGATCGGGCCGCCGGAGCCCCTGCCCGCCGGGGAACCGGAGGCGGCCGAACCTGCCGAGGAGCCCGTCGAGGAGCCCGTGCCCCCGCACCTTCTTCGGCTCACCGAGGCGGAAATTGCCGAGGACCTCGGCCTCGGGCCGACCGACAGCGCCGAGACGCTGGCCGAACGGCGCCGGCGCTTTGCCAAGGACAATCATCCGGACCGGGTGCCGGAGGCGCTTCGCGACAATGCGACACTGAGGATGAAGACCGCGAACCTCCTCATCGACCGCGCGATCAAGGACCTCTACTGGCGCTCGTCCTGAGCGGCCTCGGACGCGGGGCCGGCAGGCGGCCTGCGATAGAACTCGTAGAGGAGCTTGTAGGCGGCATAGGCTCCCACCCCTCCGACGATCACGCCCCACATCGGCGCACCCATCCAGAATTCGAAGCCGGTCCAGGCGGCACAGGCGCCGACGATCAGGAGCCGCGCCCAGAGCGGCCTGTAGATGGGATGGTCGAGGTCGATCATGTCGTCATTCTCCGGCCGCCTGCATTGGCGCGCGAAGGGAAAGGATATCCTGGTCTATGAGCTGAAAGGCAAGCCCCAGGTGCCCTTCGTAGACGAGAGCCGGCTCGTCGGCGACGACATCGAGCTGCGGCATGCCGGAAAGGCGCACCACGTGGGTCTGCGCCAGCCCCTCCTCTACTCCCGCCCGCATCAGGTCGTAATAGCGTATCCCGGGACCGGTGATATGGACCGGCATGTGGCCGTGCAGGCTGAGAAGGCGCGAAATGCCGGTGCCGAGCGCGATGCCGGCCTGCCGGAAGGCAAAGCCCGCCATGCGATGGCCCTGGCGCGCCCGAAGCGCGATCTTGTCGACTTCCGGCAGGGGCACGATCTTTGCCGGAACCGTGTCGAGCGGCACCTCGAAGGCCGTGCGCAGTACCGCGTAGAAGCCGGCATAGGCCTCGATGCAGCCGCGCGCGCCGCAACGGCAGAGGGCCCCGCCCGGAATATGCAGCATGTGCCCGAAATTGGGCGCGGAGATTTCCGCCTCGCCGTCGCCGCCGGTGCGGGCGATCCCGAGCCCGATGCTGTGGCCGAGGGACAGGGCGGCAAGCGAGGCCGAGGGCGCGGCGGCACGCCCGAGGCGCTGCTGCAGGGCCTTCGCGACGAGAAGCGTCTCATTGTTCAGGATGACCTTGCTGCCCCAGTCGCCGCCCAGGGCAAGCCGGAAATCGACGGCGTCGGAGCCGAGCATGGGCGACCAGACGAGAACCGGTTCGTCGGCGCTGACGAGGCCCTTGCTGCTGATCGAGACGAGAAGGACCTGCTCCCTGCGGATCGACGAGCGCTCGACCGCCCGGTCAAGGCCGGCCGAGATGGCGGCGACGAAAGCGAGCGCCGTGCCCGCGACCCTCGTCTCGCCGAAACGGTCGAGCAGCATGCCGGCATAGTCGACGAGGGAATACTGGATCCAGTCGGACGAGACGATGACGGTGACGAGATAGCCGCAGCCGCGCCTCTGCCCGAAGAGCACGCGGGGCCTGCCGCGACCCGTCGCCGCCTGCTGCTCGCTCTTTTCTATGACGGCGCTGCGCTCGAGATCCGCGGTGATGGCGGACACGGTGGCGGAGGAGAGCCCGGTCTCCTCGGCGATCTGCGTATGGGAAAGCCTGCCCCGGCGCCTCAGCGCCGATAAAACGAGCCCGCTGTTCTGTTGCCGGACCAGTTCGGTACTCGACTTGCCCAGCATCTATGCCTGCCTCTCCCTCGGTTTTTCATCCGATAGTCGAATAGCCGGCTTCACTCAATCCACCTCATTGACTCCCCCGAAATTCTCTGACAGTTATTTTCTCGACTGTCGAGAAAAAAGCGATCCTGCTTTGACTGGCAGCTAATCTGGCGGGGGGAGAGCACGGAGGCTTGGGCCATCCGCCGTCACTCGGGAGGACATCATGAAGTCAATCATCAAGCTGATGGCTGGTGCAGCCATCGTCGTGACCATGCAGGGCGCCGCCGCCCTGGCGCAGGAACCCGTCGTCGGCGTTTCCTGGTCGAACTTCCAGGAAGAGCGCTGGAAGACGGACGAGGCCGCCATCAAGGCCGCGCTGGACGCGGTCGGCGCCAAGTACATTTCGGCCGACGCCCAGTCGTCCGCCGCAAAGCAGCTTACCGACATTGAATCGCTGATCTCGCAGGGCGCCAACGCGCTGATCGTGCTCGCGCAGGATTCCGACGCCATCGGCCCGGCCATCGAGAAGGCCACCGCCGAGGGCATCCCGGTCGTCGGCTACGACCGCCTGATCGAGAACCCGGAAGCCTTCTACATCACCTTCGACAACAAGGAAGTCGGCCGCATGCAGGCCCGCGAAGTGTTCAAGGTCAAGCCGGAAGGCAACTACGTCTTCATCAAGGGCTCGTCCTCCGACCCGAATGCGGACTTCCTCTTCTCCGGACAGGTGGAAGTGCTGAAGGAGGCGATGGACGCCGGCAAGATCAAGAATGTCGGCGAGGCCTATACCGACGGCTGGAAGCCCGAGAACGCCCAGAAGAACATGGAGCAGTTCCTGACCGCCAACAACAACGAGGTCGATGCGGTGGTCGCCTCCAACGACGGCACGGCCGGCGGCGCGATCGCGGCGCTCGACGCCCAGGGGCTTGCGGGTTCCGTGCCGGTGTCCGGCCAGGACGCCGACAAAGCGGCGCTCAACCGCGTCGCCCTCGGCACCCAGACCGTCTCGGTCTGGAAGGACAGCCGTGAACTCGGCAAAAACGCCGCCGAGATCGCGCTCGCCCTTGCCGGCGGCAAGACCATGGACGAGATCCCGAACGTCCAGACCTTCACCGGCGGCCCGAAGGGCGCCGAGATGAAGTCCGTCTTCCTCGCTCCCCTGCCGATCACCCAGGACAATCTCGACGTCGTCATCGACGCCGGCTGGATCAGCAAGGACGAGGCGTGCCAGGGCGTCAAGGCCGGCTCCGTCGCAGCCTGCAACTGACATCCGACCTGAAGCGACCGGTTCCCGACGTCTGCCGCCCGGCAACGTCGGGAACCTCCTCATGAGACGCAGTTCGAGCGAACTGCCCGAAGCCGGCGCGACCGGGATCTCCCGCGTGGCGATCCAAGCGCCCCAATAGGCGGGGAACGGCAGGAATGGCCGATACGATACAGTCCACGACGACCGGCGGACCGCGGCAGGCGGACGCCAACCTGGTGACGCGCTTCTTCCGCGCCACCGAGATAGACACACGCCTGCTCGGCATGGTCGGCGCGCTGCTGATCATCTGGCTCGGCTTTCATTTCCTGACCGGCGGCCTGTTCCTGACGCCGCGCAACCTGTGGAACCTGACGGTCCAGACCTCCTCCGTCGCCGTGATGGCGACCGGGATGGTCCTCGTCATCGTGACGCGCAACATCGACCTTTCGGTCGGCTCGATCCTCGGCTTCACCGGCATGATCATGGGCGTCACGCAGGCCCATATCCTGCCGCAACTCCTGGGCTTCGACTACCCTGGCATCTGGATCCTGGCGCTGGCGACCGGCCTCGTGGTCGGGGGCGCGATCGGCGCACTGCAGGGCTCAATCGTCGCCTTCCTGGGCGTTCCCTCCTTCATCGTCACGCTCGGCGGGCTGCTCGTCTGGCGCGGCGCCACCTGGTTCGTCACCAGCGGCCAGACGGTCGCGCCGATGAACGCCACCTTCCGCCTGATGGGCGGCGGCACCGAAGGCTCGATCGGCGCCACCTGGAGCTGGATCGTCGGCGCGCTCGCCTGCCTTGCGATCGTCGCCGCCATCATCAACGCCCGGCGGCAGCGCAAGCGCTTCTCCTTCCCCCGCCGGCCCGTCTGGGCGGAATACGTGATCGGCGCGATCAGCTGCATTCTCGTCCTCGGCGCCGTCCAGGTCGCCAACAGCTACTACTGGCCGGTCGCCATCGCCCGCCGCTATGCGGAGGCCAACGGCATCGCCTGGCCGGAGGGCGGGCTGCTCATCTCCCACGGCATCGCCGTTCCGGTGCTGATCGCCATCGGCGTCGGCATCGTCATGACCTTCATCGCCACGCGGCTCCGCTTCGGGCGCTACGTCTTCGCCATCGGCGGCAATCCGGAGGCGGCGGAACTGGCGGGCATCAAGACCCGCTGGGTGACGGTGCGCATCTTCGCGCTGATGGGCATGCTCTGCGCCATCGCCGCGGCCATCTCCACGGCCCGCCTGAACGCGGCGACCAACGCGCAGGGCGAACTCGACGAGCTCTACACGATCGCCGCCGCGGTGATCGGCGGGACGTCGCTGTCCGGCGGCATGGGCACGGTTGCCGGCGCCATGCTGGGCGCGCTCGTCATGCAATCCCTCCAGTCCGGCATGGTCCTGCTCGGCATCGACACGCCGCTGCAGCGCATCGTGGTCGGGGCGGTCCTGGTGCTCGCCGTCTGGCTCGACACCGTCTACCGCGCCCGCGCCAAGTAAACAGGAGTTTTCATCGTGACGGACCAAAACACTCCGCTCGTGGAAATGCGGAATATTTCCATCTCCTTCGGCGGGATCCATGCCGTCGAGAACGCCAGCATCGACCTTTATCCGGGCGAGGTCGTCGCCCTGCTCGGCCACAACGGCGCCGGCAAGTCGACGCTGATCAAGATCCTGTCGGGCGCCTATCGCCGCGATGCCGGCGAGATCCTCATCAACGGCGAGCCGGCTGACATCAAGAACCCGCGCGACGCCAAGGGATACGGCATCGAGACGATCTACCAGACGCTCGCCGTCGCCGACAATGTCGATGCCGCCGCCAACCTCTATCTCGGCCGCGAGCTGCAGACCCCCTGGGGCACGCTCGACGATGTCGCCATGGAGGCCAATGCCCGCAAGGTGATGGGCCGGCTGAACCCCAACTTCAAGCGCTTCAAGGAACCGGTGAAGGCGCTCTCCGGCGGCCAGCGTCAATCGGTGGCGATCGCCCGTGCCATCCTCTTCGACGCCCGCATCCTGATCATGGACGAGCCGACGGCGGCGCTGGGCCCGCAGGAGACCGCCCAGGTGGGCGACCTCATCAAGCAGTTGAAGAAGGAAGGCATCGGCATCTTCCTGATCAGCCACGACATCCACGACGTCTTCGACCTCGCCGACCGCGTCTACGTGATGAAGAACGGCCAGGTGGTGGGCCATGCGCGCACGAGCGACGTGACCAAGGACGAGGTGCTCGGCATGATCATCCTCGGCAAGTGCCCGCCCGGCTCGACACCGGGACCGGGCGCGATGATGATGGCCTGACAAGGCCCCCCCGAGCCCTTCCTGGAGCCCTTCCTGAAGTCCTCTCCCCACCCGTCGGCACGCCGCCGGGTGCCGCCTGCCCCGGCCCGCGCCACCGGTCCGGCCGCCCGGTTTATTTTCCGCGCCGAGACGATGATGGGGCATTGATGCCGGCCGCATCCTGGGTTAAGTACCAGCCATCGGAGCGGCGAGCGAGACTCGCCGACGGTTAGCACCCGTAGCTCAGCTGGATAGAGTGTTGGATTCCGATTCCAAAGGTCACAGGTTCGAATCCTGTCGGGTGCGCCATTTCCGTTCAAAACTGCGAACACCGGGCCAAAATTTTTTGCTGCCAGACATCGCTTGGTGGATAGCTGCCTTGTTCCCGATGATTCTGACCTCTCTGTCCCCGACCTGGACCTGATCGACGACGGCCTGGATATAGGCTTTGCGGAAGGGAATGTCGCCGGAGGTGATGTTCTCACGCATCATCCTGCCGAACTCCTCGACGACGGCGGGCGGGATGTCTGAGGCGGGCACGGCATGCGTTCTCGCGCGATCGAGGGAGGCCTGGATGCGCTCGCGGTCGATCTTGAGGGCGGCGATGCGTTCGCGCAGGATATCGTCCATTTCGGCGATCCCGTCCTCGATCATAGTGTAGATGCGCTTGAGCCTGGTTTCCGCCTCCGTCAGTTCCCCTTGAAGACGGACGATTCGACCATCGACCTCGGCTGCCTTCGCGGCGCGACCAGCGGAGATGGCCGCGAGCATTTCGGTTAGGCGGGTCGAGTTGAGGAGGTGATCCGACAAATGCTCGACCACCAGTTCATCGAGCGTGTCCATGCGGATAGAGCGACCCGTGCAAGCGCCCTTACCAGCGCGGGCGGCATTCGAACAGGTATAGTAGCGATGCACGGTGCCGTTCCTCGACGTGCCGGTGCGCAAGGTCATGCCACCGCCGCAGGTGGCGCAGGTGGCAAGCCCCGTCAGCAGGATCGGCCCCGTCACGACACGCGGCGGCGTCACCTTTGGGTTCCGGACCTTCAGCATCGACTGCACCGCCTCGAACTCATCGCGCTCGATGATCGCGGGCACCGCCACGCTCACATGCTCTGAGACCGGCTTCGCCTTTTTTGTGCGTGAATCCCGCCGATTGAATGTCAGTTCACCGATATAAGTGCGGTTGGTGAGAATGCCGTGCAGCGTACCAACGCCGAAACGGGCTCCGCGCTTCGTGCGCTCGCCCATCGCATTCAGCCGCTTGACGATCTCTTTCGTGCCCAGCGGCCCGGACCCGCCGTCGCCGGTATGATAGAGCCTGAACATCATGCGGACGGTCTCCGCTTCGACCGGATCGATCACAAGCTGCTTCTTCGACTTGTTGCCACGCCGCTCGACCTCGACGGCGCGATAGCCGAGGGGAACTGGCGACCCATTGTAAAAGCCCTGCCGGGCGTTCTCCTTCATGGCGCGGATGACGTGTTTCGCATTCTCGCGAGATTGGTACTCGTCGAAGAGTCCGATCACCTGGCGCATCATGACCTGCGCTGGATCGTCGCCAAGCTCCTGCGTGATCGAGACCAGCCGGACTTCCGCCTTGGCAAGGCGCCGGATGTACATTTCTAGTCCGAAGCTATCGCGGAAGAAGCGGGAATAGGAATGGACGAGAACGACATCATAGGGATGATCCCCGTCTGTGGCCCGCTCCACAAGACGCTGGAAGGCCGGCCGATTGTCGTCGGTCGCTGTAGCACCCGGCTCGACATGCTCATCGACCAGCCGCCAGCCCTTGGAGAGGCAGAAAGCGGCGATCTGCTTTCGCTGGTCGGGGATCGACAGATCGTTGTCGGCCTGCCGTCCCGTGGACACACGCAGATACGCGACCGCGCGTAAGGGCGGCATGATCGCGAAGTCGAAGGCTTCAGTTTTTTGGGGCATGGTCATGGCGAGCTCCTTTTCATGTTCAGCGAGCCTACCGCGGCATCCGGAGCGATGGAGCCCGAATGCCGGCGATACTCACGCATTACCGGCTCGTTGCGGACATGTCCGTCACGAACCCGAGCCCAGCCAGGGAACCGACAGCCCGAACTGGCGCAGCCTTCGTCGGAATATGCGGAGCCGGCGGAATGCGGCCGGTGATCACAAGGACGTCCGTGACCCGCTTGCGGCGTCCGGGCGCCGTATCGGCATCCACGACCTGCCCCTTGCTGAACGTGTCGCAGAACAGCCAACCGCTAACCGCTACCAGATGCCCAGTCACGCGTACGACGCAGGGGTAGGTGCGCTGCATGCCGGTCCTGTTGTCCAGGTAGGCTGCAAGGGTTGGAGCATCCGCTACTTTCTGCCAACTCACGGCGAAACCGAGCAGCCGGAGCACTTTTTCGGTTTCGACGAGACGCGTTCCCATGATCGGAGGCGCACGACGGCGGTTCACCCAGCCTGATCCGTAACGCACTAGCCTGTAGCAGTCGCGGACCCGGGAGATCGGCTCCCCGGTGATCGCTGCCACTGCTGTCGGCCCGCAGAAAGCGCGGGATTTCGTGTCGTTGACGATATCGTGCAGATAGCTGGTTTTGATCGCAGACGTCGCCGAAACGGCACATGCTTTTGGCTTGGAGGCGGGCTTGCCGGTGACGGCGTCAGCGAATGGGAAGCTGTACCTGGAAGTAGGCTTTTGGGTCACGCAGTACTCTCTGTGATTGTATGATAGTGCGCGAAACGCCTGCGATTGGGTGCGTTGCCCGGCGTCTGCATGGCTGGGGAGGAACTGCCGGACATCGACCGGCCGCAGACATGCGGCATCGAGCACGGCGGTGAGGAAGGGGACGAGACCGGCTAGCGGGAATACATGATGGGGGCCTCCATTGACGATGGAAGCATCCTGACGCATCTCTGGCGGTAAATCAAGTATTATTTCTGATTATCTGCTCTTTCTGACGATGTCAACATTTGTAGCGCGAATATATTTAAAAATCTTTTTGGGGAGTATCATGATGTTTACTACAATTTTATTCAATTTTATCTGAGTAGAATCAGGATATAGTTGCCTTCACTGCACGACCTCGCCATCTGGACCTCGACAGGTTCCATTGCCGCGCCCGATACCGTCATCCCCGGCCGATACTGACCAGGAGATGGGTGACAGCCTCGGACAGGAAGCTTTCGATCACTGCGACCTCGGTGCCTGTCGCCGGCACGGAGTCCGGCCAGTCGCTGGTGACGGTGAAGCGGGCCTTGTCCGTCCAGTTGCCGCGCGTGGCCTTCTGGCGCGCCGGCCGGGCAACACCCGGGCGGTAGCGGACGGTCGGGCGTGTCGTCGTGGCCGGATCACAGCGCATGATCGACCTCCCGGCCGATGCCACGGCTCCGGCGTGCAGGAGGAACGGCTGGCGGAGGCGTCTCCCGCCCCGCGGTACTGGCCGCGGAATGGACAGCGCCTGCGACATCCAGTGTGGTTTCCTTGACGTGACGTGTAGCAAGCCGCTCCGCCAGCCAGCCACGGCGGGCCTCCGGATCCGTTCTTGGTTCGGCGGGTGTGGTCGAGCTTCCGCGCATTTCGGCATCGATGCGGGTGCGATCGACGATCAACGCCGTTGCCTGGCGTGCACGGCTGGCGGCGACATAGATATCGTGCCGGTCGAAGGCTGGCGTCAACAGAACGGCAGCCTTGTCGACCGTCATCCCCTGCGCGCCGTAGATCGTCGAGGCATAGGCCCAGCCGAGTTTCGCGCGACCGTGCTCGTCGGCGATATCGGTCGTGCTGAAGCGGACAGTCCGGTCCCCGATTCGCGCCTCGATCATCGCAGTGCCGGAAGGCTGCGCGGACGTGCTTTCGCCCGTCATGAACATGTTCATGATGGTCCCGACCGTACCGTTGACGACACCGAGATCATCATTGCGTGTCAGGAACCGGATACGGTCGCCGGAGGCGAGCGCCAGGCTGCTGGCATGACCGGAGGGCGTGACGGCCGTAACAGCCATGTCCTCGCCCGTGACGATGCCGTGGTCCCTCAGCCGTCCGCGCACCTCCTGGCCGATCACCGCGACCTCCGCATTCGTCCTGGCCAGGATCAGCGCGGTTTCGGGATGCGCCCCGAGCAAGCTATCCTCGACCCGATCGACTACTGCACGGATCGCAGCCGTCTGGCCGTCAACCTCCGTCAACAGGCCACCGTCGGCGAAGGCATTGAGAGCCGTTTTCGCATCGCCCGCGCCGAACGCCGTGACGGCTTCGCGTGCCCAGGCATCATGCTGGCGCACGATTGTCGCGACCTTCGCTGTATCGACGGCATGTGCGACAAGCCGCAGACCAGAGCCCGCGCCGATCGCCTGGAGCTGGTCGCGGTCGCCGGCAAGCAGAACCTTCGCACGGGCATCCCGCGCATGGGAAATAAGATCGTGCATCTCCCTCGATGACAAAAGCCCGGCTTCATCGACGATCAGCACCGTACGCGCATCGAGGAACGGCTTGCCCTGCTGTGCCAGCGCAAGCCAGGAGGCCGTCGCCCGGGATTCGATGGCAAGATCGTCGCGAAGAGCATTGGCGACCCGCCAGGCCGTTGCAGCGCCGACGACACGATAGCCGGCGCTCTTCCAGGCCTCCACGGCCGGCGACAGCAGCGTCGTCTTGCCCGTGCCGGGTGCGCCTTCGACAACGGCGAGTCGTCGGGAACGGGTTGCGTCCAGAACGGCAACCGTCTGCTCCTCGCTCAACCCCTTCCGGCCGCATTCGGCGCGAAGCTTCTCCCGATCGACCGCGAAGCCTTCCGTCGCCGCGAATCCAGCAGCCATCTCGACGATGTCGCGTTCGATCCGGATCATCTCCGGCGTCGAGTAACGCGGAAGGCCCAGCCGGTCGCGGCCGATCTCGACGACGAGGCCGTCGGCGAGAAGCCGATCGACCTCCATCTCGACGTGCTCCGCGCCAAACCCCGTGCCGACCAGAGCTTCACCGGCCGCGCGGAAGAGGTCGCGGCGATCGAGCACGCTGCGCGTTTCCGTGAGGCTGGCAGGCAAGGTTGCTAGGCGTTCGGAAAGCAGGGTTTTGGGTGGCGGACCATCAAGCTCGTGCCTGGCCGCTGGTGCCAGGGAGGTTGCGACATCAAAGCCAATACGCGACGCGGCCGCCGACCAGGCTTCCTCGAGAGACAGGCCACCGGCCGTCTTTGCAACGCGCGTGGTCTTTGCTACGGCGGCGGCCAATGCGGCAGCGTTGCCACTCTCAACGCCGGCCAGCGCCAGTTGCTCGACAATCTCCTGCCGGCGCGCCGAGAAGTACCTTATGGCATCGTCGCCGATGCCCGCAATCTCGAACGTGCCATTCTTGCCGATACGATCGAGGACAAAGCCCGCATCCATCACGCCTGCTGCGAGGGCCGCGTGATAGACTGCTCCCGCCGCCATTTTCCAGTCGCGCAAAACCGTCGAATGCAATGCACCGACCGAACCGTCGCCGCGTGTGGCGAGATTGAGCACGACACAATGGGTGTGAAGATTGGGATCGGCGAAGGTCACGCCGTCGGCATGTTCGGCCGGACGGCTTTCGCCATGGCGGAATGTCGCCGCCGTCAGCGCCACCCGTTCGATCCGTTCGCCGCCACGTCCACGGCGGGCAAAGGCAGCTTCGCGCTCCAGCATCTCCAGCGTCTGCCGCACGGCACGTGTATGGGCAGCTTCGATTGCCCGACGGCTCTGCTCGTCGCCCAGCGCCCAGACAAGCGAGACCGAACGGGGAGCCGAGAGCGTCACGTCGAAGGCCGGCACCCGATCGAGTCGGCCGCCGCTGTTCGTCACCAGCGACTGTCCGTCCGCATCCTTGCCGGCAAACAGCCGCTCGAAAACGTCTGGATCGACAAGCCTGCCATCGGTCAGTCCGAGATCGCCGCCCGGTGCATACCACGCACCGCGCGGCTCGATGCCGCCTTCTCTGGCATAATACGCCGTCTGTTTCGAATAATATTCCGCGCTCGCCGCCGGGTTCCAGGTCGCAACCATCGTCTCGTCTCCATGTCTGAGACGATGGTCCGCCCCCTGCGGAATGTTGGTGGCCTAATGACCCGAATAGCTCTCTATGCCATTGTGACGATTGGGGATTTTCATGTTTCCGGTTGAGCGCCCGATTGACGTGGGGCCGGGGCGGCAGGGCTTTTCACCAGCCACCCGCCCCGATCCGGCCTTGCAACCCCGACCAGCCGGTCGGATCGGGGCTGATCCTTGTCACATCCCGGCAGCGCGATCCTGCCGGCCGCGCGCAACCTCGGCAGGTCGCCGCACTCTCCAGCGGCCGACAGGCCAGGCGAGCATCGCCACGTCGCCGTGGCCGACCACCAGCGCCCGTATACGGGGCTTGCCGCCGGTCGGTGAGGAAAGGCCAAGCTCACCGGCAAGGATATCGGGATCGGCGACGGCGATCTCCTGCGTGCGTCGCTCGAACCGTGGCTTGCCGTCCGGTCCCTGGCCCGTCTCCTCCATCCAGGAGACGGTGCGGCTGCCGATCCAAGACTTGGAGATTTCCGAGGCGGTCGCGCCGCTCGCCACGCGGCCGATCACCTTCGTCGTCATGTTGTCGATCAGATGCTGCGCGCCGTCGGCCCCGTATATCTCCTTCAACTGCGCCGGAGACTGGATCGCCGCCACGATCCGCACACCGAGCGAGCGGCCGATCGCCGCAAGCCGGGGCACGGCTGGACTGTGTCCGATCTGGGGAAGCTCGTCGAGGAAGAGCCAGGTTGCCGCTGGTGCTGCCCCATCGGTGGAAGGCGCCGATCCCGCCTGGTCGGCGACGATCTTCAGGACGATCCGGCACATTGCCGCCGACAGTTCCGGTTGCCGGCGCGACTGGCGCAGGATCAGACTGGCACCGCCCTTGCCCGATGCCCAGCGCCGGATCGATACGCCGTCCCCCGCAGCCTTGCCATCGGACGCAGCCCCCATTGCCGCGAACGCACCCGCCATCCGCACCGCGTTGGCCGCCAGCACGTAATAGAAGGACATCGCCTGCCGGCGCGTTTCGTCCTGCTCGACATCGATCAGCGCCGCCGCGACCGGATCGCTCTCCTTCAGGAACGCGAAGAGCTCGACAACGGGCTTGGAGAGGATATGATCGAGCTGCCGCCAGGACCACACTTTGCCGCGCTTGCGGGCCTCCATCTGGAGGCGCACCAGGATCGCCGTCAGCACCTGCCGCGCCCCGCCCGACCATGACGGGTCGCTGGTTTCCCGGATGATCTCCGTCGCAAGCTCCGCCGCGTCCTCGCGTGTGACGATGTCGAGACCAAGCATCCAGCGGTGGCTGCGCACATCGTCGAGCGAGAGGAGGCAAAAATCCTCGTCCGGGAAGCGGGCCGTCACATCCCCTTTCACGTCCAGCGCCAGAAGCCGGTCGCCGCGCGCGATCGCCCCGTCCATGATCGTTTCCATGACCGTCGTCTTGCCCGCACCCGTGCCCCCGACGAGCAGCATATGTTCGCTTTCGAGCGCGCGCGGCATAACCAGCCCCGCAGCGAGCTCAACACCGGGATCGGCGACTCCGAAGCGTTTCGACCATATCGCCGCAAGGCTGCGCCGCGCCGCCTTGCCGGCCACAAGACGCGGTCCCTTGACGTGAGAGACCAGCGGCTCGGCGAGTACATCGGCAAGACGGGCCTGTTTTGCTTCCATGCCGACAAGCGTGCCGACAAACAACGCCGCCACGCCCCGCACACTGACCGGCAGTTCGATCCCGAAGGAGGACAGCAACGATGCGAGTGCGAATGGAAGGTCGAGCAGTCGGGCGAGCGAACCGACCGTATCGCCACGCTCGATGACAGTTCCGACATATTCCCGGACAAGGGCGACGAGAAAGATCATGTCGGCGTCCCGTCTTTCGTCCAAATGTCCGATCCAGGCGACGGGCGGCAGCACCGTCATCATCGCCGAGAACATGCCACAGGCGACGGTAACGGTGACAAGCACCTGCACGATGGTCGCCAGCATGACCGGCTGGCGCGGTGTCAAGGGATGAAGGTTCATGACGGCCTCCTGGACAGGCGCGTGCGGTCGCGCAGGACGACGATCAACGAGCCGGCGGGAAGCGGCTGGTCTCCGATCCCCGCAAGATGCCGGTTGAGGCTGGCAAGATCGCCGGCATCCATCCGCAAGAATGTTGCGGCCCTGGCGAGCGTCAGCCGGTTCCCGCCCGTCCGATAGACGCAGCCGTCCGTGTGCCGACCGAGACGCTGGCAACGCGGCCAGTCCGACGCGTTGTGCGACAATGGCCCAGTAGCGGAAGGCGGCGGCGCCACCATCGCCGCCACCCGATCGAAAGACAACGCGGCAAGAACGATGCCGGCGCAGAACCAGACCGTCGGCGAGACGCGCCATCGCCGGACAGGCCGCGTTGACGTTGTCATTACCCTTGCAGGCCCGCTGCCGACGATGGGACAGGGTTTGGGGGCAAGGCCGGCAAATTCGGCGCGCTGCGCGGCGAGCGTGGCAAGCCCTTCGGGACCGATCAGGGCAAGCGCCGAGGCCGGAACGGTGGCCAGGCGTTCAGCGGGAAGCATGCAGAGCTGCCGCACGATCTCCGCACGGCCATCCCTTCCTTCCCTGATGGCCGTCCGCACCAGCGCGTCGAAGTTCATCTGTTGTTCGGGATCATGCGTCATGGCTGTTCCCTTTCGTCGCCAGGGACAGAGCCTTGAACGACTGGCTAGCCTGCGCAAGGAAAGCGGCGACATCGCCGCGCAGCACCTTCGATGCCGGACGGCTCCGGCCCGTCCAGGACTGGATGGCGGGAATGTCGGCGGCGACCACGTCCACAAACCGCTTGCCCGCCGCCTCGAAGGGCAGCCACGAACCAGGCGCGATCGCCGGCAGTTTCAGGAGGGATGTCTTGCGGCAGAGCGGTTCCAGCCCTTCGCGCCAGACGAGATCGGCGGGAGAGCCCGGATAGAAGCGGAACGGCCCGTCGCGGCCGTTGAGGACAATGCCGCGCGCCACTGACGGCAGCACCCGCTCGACCGCTCCCGCCGTGCGCACAGCACCGCGCATCGCTTCCGGCTCGGCCGTCGCCGGCACCAGCCACAGCGCCGATGCGCCCGCCTCGACAAGATCGGCGTCGAGATCGACGAGGCCGCAATATTCCTCGACCAGCATCTGCTGCGGCCCGCCGATATCGACAATCAGCGCCACACCGTCGGCAAGCGAACGCTCAATCGCCGCATAGAGCGGATCGAAGGCCGTCACGATCGCCGCCGGATCGCGTCTCAGGTCGTCGAGGCGCGCCGGAGCCACAGTCGTCACTCGTTCGCCGAACAGCGCCGGCAGCCGGTCCTGCTCGTCGATCTGCGCGATCCGGAACGTTGCGCCCTCGACTTCCATCAAATCGCCGACCAACGCGCTGACAAAGCTTTTGCCGACCCCGCCCTTGTCCGAGCCGACGAAGATGATGCGGGGTGGCTCGATCCTGACCGGCCCGGCCACCTGCGATGTAGTGGAAGATGATAACTTGCCCATGGGAAACTCCTTTGTTGTTGCATGGAGTCCCATTCCAGCATCGCCCGCCGACGCTGGTGGCCTAATGACCTCGAAAGACTTGCGGTGATCAAAAGAAAGAGGCCGGCGCAATCACGCCGGCCCCTCCTGCTTCGCCATGTTCATCGCCCGGTCAGGCCGAGTTCATCCAGTGCCGGTCGATCTGCGACAGGATCGCCGCCGTTACCGGAACCGGCCAGCTATTGCCGATCAGGCAGAATTTCTGGAGATTGCGCAGCGGCCGTCCCCGATAGGTCAGGCCATCCAGCCAGTCGTCGGGGAAACCCTGCGCCCGCAGCGCCTCGATCGGCGTGGGACGACGAACGATGAGGCCATGACCGGGAATGTCCTGCACCACCAGGAAATCCATCTCATGCCCCTTCAATCCCGCGCGGTTCATCCCCGAACCGCTCGCCATCAGCGTGCCGAGCCGCGGCGGATGCAGCACAGCAGTCCCTCCAGCAAGGACGGAGGAAGGCGATACCGATGCTTCTCCGCCCGCCGGAGCACACCCTGCGCCGCCCGCGGCGTCAGCGAGTAGCGCATCAGGTGCGGTCCCGGCATCTCCGCGATGTCCGCAAAGGAACAGCCGCTTGCGGCGCTGGGCGACGAAGCCGCTCGCGTCGATGACGCGATGACCAGTCGTGTATCCGGCGTCACCAAGTCCGTCGGTGAAGACGCGGAAGGGCTTGCCGCCATCGACCGTTGCGAACTGGGGCACGTTTTCGATGAGGAGGAACCGTGGTGCGACCTTCGCGACGATGCGCAGGACCTCCCGGCTGAGGTCACGGGCATCTTTGGCTCCGCGCTGTTTTCCGGCTGCGGAATAGGGCTGGCAGGGAATGCCTGCGATGAGAAGATCGACGTGTCCATAAAAATCCTTCCAGTTGTCGATTGCCGTGATGTCGCCGAGATTGCGGATGGCGGGAAACTTCTGCGCAAGCACCGAGGCCGCGAGCGGATCGAACTCCGCCACCGCCACCATCTCGTGCGGAAGGCCCGCCTGCCGGAATGCCGCGACATCCCCGCCGATCCCCGTGCACAGGCTCAGCACCCGCATTCCCGCGCGGTGCTTCTGGTCCGAGGTGTTGTCAGTTGCTGTCGTCATTGCCGTCTCCTTGCTCTCTGCGACAAGAACAAGGCTGGCATGGCCCCAAAAGCTTGCTGGCCTAACGACCGAAACGGAGTTTCAAGTGACTGTTTTCAAAAGCGTTTTTGTGAGTCCGCCTTTGCCTTGTTCGGCTTTGACGGCCGTTCCTTCCGCTTCCCTTTGTTCGGCGGCTCCCTCTTGCTGTCATAGCGTTGCCACGCATGGATCAGTCGGATCGCGATCTGCGCCTGGCTCATACCGGTTTTCAGCTTCGGAACATCAGGAAGCCCGAATACGCCCCCTGTCGGACGGCGCACGGTTACGTCGGCGGTGCGGTAGTCTGCCTCTCTAAACCTCCGCTCAAGTTCTCGCCGCCAGTCCAACAACGGATAGAATGCTACTCGATCCAACCGCTCCAACCGAGCAAGCCGTACCGTCTGGTCAGACGAACCTGAAACAGGGATGCGTTGAAGTTCTTGCTTACGCTTTTCGATAAATTTCACCGCTTGCCGAAGCGTGTTGATCTGATGGCGATAGCTTAAAATCGTGGAAAACCAGGTTTCTGAAAACAAATGCCGTCGATCCCTGTCGTCATCCCGAGCCCCGATGGAAAGCAGACCGGTCCTGCCGACGCGGGTGCCCCCCTTCGTCCGCTCATCCTCGCCCCTGACATAAATGATTGTCTGGTCGATAATGTTTCGGGCATGCGCCATCTTCGACGAATGCATCTGGCCCTTCTCGATCGGCCAAATTACGTCGAATATCTCGCTCATCAATTGCCAGTCGGCCGGTTGGGAGACCCCGACGACAACCCTCTGGTTGCGCCCTTCCGCTCCATCGCCCACCTGGAACGTATGCTTCAGGAGGGCTTCCGCACGCGCCAAGGCGGTCTTCACCAACCCTGGCACAGCTTGCGCCAGCGCTTGCAGCCGCTCTAGGGCCGTGGGGCGATCCTCCGCCCAGAATTCCTCAAGGCCCGTCCGGAGGCCTTCCGCCTTGAACAGGACAGGCACATTCTTTCGGGACCGAACCGCAAACATCTTCTTGATCGCCGCAACACCCAAATCGGCGCTGTCCGGAACATAAACGTCCTGATATTCATCAATGCCATGTAGCTTCACAGCCGCGTTCGGATATGCGCCAAATGCTGCGGCAAGCGCTTCCCCTTCCAGGATGCCGGCTCGCCTGCCGATCTCCGCCTCGTCTCCATTCGCGACATAAGCGATGTCGTTGAGCACCGCGCCGCGAGTGCGCGATGCCACATGCACGTCAAGCGCAATGACGTACTTCTCCGCGATGAAGGCCAACCGCCGGGCCAGCCCCTCCGCCGAGAAGCCGAAAATCTCCGCGTCGCCGGTGATCCCGGCCTGTAGGTCTTCAAGGTGTCCTTTGATTTCAAATCTCATCATTCTCAATTCCGATGTCCGATGAAATGCCGCGAAGCCGCGCGGCCCGCGCAATTGTTTGTGCAAGCGAACCGACTGATGGTTGCGCCCCCGCAAGCGCCACTGGCGTAGCACCACGCCGAGCTGCTCTATCGTTGCTGGAAGCAGATTGATCTGGGGCGATCTGGCTCGTGCCGGATGACGCTTGCGCAGCGGCGCGCGAGAAAAGCGCCCTCAGCACACCCGCGCTCACTGTGCCGCCCGTGCGAGAGCGCAAGCCTTCGCTTTCCATCAGGGCGGAAATCTGCTCCCAGCTCGCGCCCTCCGCGCGAAGCCCGGCGAAGAACCCCAGATGCTCGCTAACCACGCGTTGCAGCGGCCGATCGCCGAGCGGCCCATTCGCCGCCCGCGCCACACCGCTCGCTTCCTTGCGTATCGTCTTCAGATTTTTCATAAAACAAGGCTGACGCCGTTTCCCGTCGGCCACAACACCGCATCGAGCGCCTTGCCTTACATTTTGTTGCAAGTCGTTGCGGACTGTTTCAATTTGTTGCAATCACACCTGTGCACCTGCGGTACGATTTTGAACTTCTTTGATTAAAGTTCCACAGGACCTTGAAGGCGGCTCGTTTCGTCAGCAGTAAATAAGTGTGCATGCCGAGCTGAACATCCCAAGCATAACGCGCGACGGCTCAAGCAGGATTTTGTTACAGTCACGAGTATACCGACAAAACACAATGTCGCTTCACTGTCTCCTGTTACCTTCGTGTATCAAGGACGACGGACGGAGCCAACCGAAGCAGGTGCATGTATCAGGGCAGGAAATCGTAACAGGCCGCCGGCGAATTTTGTGCCATACCGCGGGCGCGCAGCGACGCGTCGGCCCCAGCATAGCCGGCCCTGAGCAGCAGGCGTTGCTCCTCAGGGGAAAACGGGTTCAGGCGGGTCCGCAGGGAAGCGGCGGCCACTGCCTCATCAGCGGAGAGCGGTAGGGCGTCGGAAAGCGCATAGTGGGTCGATGCCGCGTCGATGCTCCAATAGGCGACCCGACGCTGTCCCTGGTTGGCCATGCCGAACAACAGGCGGCGCCTTGAATGCTCGGCCTGCTGCTGGATCAGACTAAGCGTGCGGAACATCTGTCCAATCCAGCGCCCGGTCGGATGGCCGACTTCAGGAATCGTGCGTCCGGCATTGCTGACGAGGATGGTGCGGCAGCGTTTCCATATGCGTTCAAGGCCGAGGTTATCGTAGACGCCCCCATCGGACAGCACAGCCGTCGAGATGAAGGGCTCGCGATGCAGGTCTGCGCCGACGGTTGCCTGCACGGCTTCACGCGAAAGATCGATGCGCACAGGCGAAAGAAAAGGCGGGAAGGCTGACGAGGCCGCCACGACGCGTGCCAGCGGAATGACAGGCCTGTCGATAAGCCCCACGCGGTAGTCGGCGGCGTAGCCTTTGGCAAAGCGCCAGCCGCTGCCGGTCTGGAGATTCGTTGACATAAAGGTAAAGCGCGGGAAATCTGTGATGTCCTGCAAGCAAGCGCCCGCGAACAGGTGGCGGTCATAGGCGCGCACCAGGCTGTCGGCGGCGCTGCATCCCGGGATGAGGCCGTAGACAATGGCCTGGAGGTCTATGCCTTTTCCTGCGAAGCGCAGCAGCGGCGCGACGAACACCTCACCGAGATTGGTGGCGCGGCCGTGCTCGTCGAAGCGCAGGTTTTGCCAGCGCAGCGCGAGGAGCCCGGCCGTAATCGACCCGCCGGAAACGCTCGCGATCTCGGAAATGCGCGGCAGGAAGCCAAGTTCATTCAGGCGGATGATGGCGCCGACATGATAAATCATCGCGCGATATCCGCCGCCGGAAAGACACAGGCCGATCGTGTCTTCGAGCTTGCGCGCTTGGATAAAATCTCCCTGCGCGCCGGCGGCGGCAAACAGACTCTGGATGTCTTCGGCGGTCAGGGGATTGTTCATGCGCGGGCTTCCCTGGCCGTGCCCCCGACCGTGCTGGCGAGTAGGACGGTCAACTGGTCATTGTCGCCGGCAATGGCCATCAGCGCAGGAACGCCCTCGCTTTCCAGCTCCTGCGTCAGCCAGCACAACTGGCGGATGTCTGTGGTGCTCGGCCTTGTCGAGGAGCCGCGCGGGTGGGAGTGCCATTCCCCGACATAGCGGACCTGATGCAGGGAGTGTTCCGCCGCGTCCTTTACGGCGGCGGCAAGGCCGGAGACGCCGCGCTCAAAGGCGGTGACGCTGCCGGTGCTGTCCTGCGGTGCCGCCAGGGCCGTGACGATGTGAACAGAACGGCGGCTGGTGTCGGTGATACCGAGCAGCACGCCGCCGGTTTCATGCGGCAGGCGTGCTGTGCGCAGCGCCGCAATCTGGACAGCAAGGCCCTCGTCATAGGTAACGGTCCAATCGCCAAGCGCGATTTTCTGCACCGGCTGTACCGCTGCTTCCGTCAGGGTGAGGCTGTGGTCGGCGGCAAGGGTCCAGACCCGCACCGTCGCCTCATCGCTAGCCAGCGCGTCGACGATGGCCTGGGACGCAATCGCGCTCATCTGCGCCGCCCGGCTGGCGGAAATGCGGTTGGTCGCGGCCCGGCAGGAGCCACTATAGCGTACGCCGTTTTCCGCCTGCAGGTGATGCGCCAGCGCAGGGGTGGTCTGGATCAACCGGTGGTATTGCGCTTCGAGGTCGTGCAGGGTGAGCGCAGAACCGCGTCCTTCCGCGAGCAGCACCACCGCTGTCCCTGCGGGGTTGAAGAAGACCGAGAGGCGCCGTGCACCCGGGCGCGGCAAGTCCGCGAGCCGGCGTGAAACGGCGACGGACGCGGAGGCGTCGATAATTACGTCCGCGCTGCCTACCGCTTCGTCCATCTTTGCCGAGAGTTCAGCCGGCGGATGGAGAAAGTCGGCCTCGAAAGGAGTGACAGGCTCGTCGATCAAGGCATGCATGCGATGCGCCAGGCCAATAACCTTTGGGCGACCGACGTCGATGGGGTGCAGGGCGTGACGGGCAAGGTTGTGCGGCATCAGGTGGTCGTTATCGATGATCGTCCACTGAAACCGGCCTTCACGGGCGAGGTTGATGGCCAGCTGCGACCCCAAAGACCCCGCGCCAACAAGCACGCAGCGGCTTGTGTCGGGCTGGGTCTGCCCGCTGATCGTGGCACCGGCCGCGCGGTCGAAACCCAGATGCACATCGGCGGGTTCGATAGCGAGGTGGGGGACGGCCGTGCCGGCGGCCATGCCTACCATCCGGACAAAACCGCTGCCAGACCCGACGTCGCTCTCGTTCCGGGCAAGGATTCCCAGCGCGATGCCGACATCCCCGGAGGCGTCGTGGGTAATGAAGGCGCGCAGGTCGTCGGCCTGCCGGCCATCCGCGCCTGCGACCGGAAAAGCGATGACGAGCGCGATACGGGCGTGAAGACGCCGGACGGCTGCTGAGTCGACGCCTTTCCATTCAATGACGCGGGCGCGCAGTTCCGCGCCCAGGTCAATGCCGCACTCCTGCAGTTGCTGCGCGAGCGCGTCAAGCGTCTGCGGCGCGCGCCGGAGGCGCCGCATTCGTTGGGGGTCTGCGCGCAAGGGGATCACTACGAACTGCGGGGCGTTGTTGTTTGCACCCTGCCCGACAAACTCGGTGACGATGATTGTCGCGTTTTCGCTGCGAATATGGCCGACCAGTTCAGCGGGCTTGTCAGCCTGCGTCAGGGCGGCGGCCGGGAGAATGATTGTCGCCGGGTTGCGAAAGAACAGGGGTTCCAGCGGTTGCGCTGTGTCATGAAGTTCGCCACGGGCGGCTTTCGCGAGCCAGAGCTGGACGCGACGGATAAAGTCGGCGGGCGTGAAGGTCAGCTGCGCCTCCGCCCACGGCCGGTCGTCAACGCACAGCGCACGCGGCGTGTCGTCCGGCGTCCAGTTCTGGTGCATGGTTTCAGGGAAGTCGGCGCGCAGGGCGAGGACCGCGGGCTGCTCGCCGCGCGTGCCAAAGACAAGCGCCACCGGTTCCATGCCGCGGATGGGGACGGCGAGGTCTTGCGGCCGCTCTACCTCGACGTCGAGATGGAGCGCCACGAGGGCACCGTCGCCGGACTGCCGCGCTTCAACCAAGGTCACGGCCGGCGCAAGGTCGGACGTGACATACGCCAGCATCGCTCGCGCAACATCGGGCGCGACCTGTTCGGATTCAACCGGCGGTCCGAAACCCGCCCACCACGGATGAAGAGCCACCACCATCCTTAGCCTGCCCGTGCCGGCGTCGAGATAATGCTGGCTGCGCCGGCCACTGCAGAGACGGTCAGGAGTTGCGCGCCCCGGCTCGTCACCTCGATGGTGAGGGGCTTGGGCCGTGACGTCGACGGGGATTCCATCGTCACCTTGAACGTGCCGTCAGCGCGGCGCGCGACGCCCTTGTAGTAGTTTCCGGCTTGCCGGTGGGGCGGCTGGACGTCAGCGTCTTCCGCCGTTCCCTTGAGAGGCATGGGCTTGCTGGTCGAGACCATGATGTGGCGCTCACGGCCCTGGGTCCCGCAGAGCCATTCAACCTGTTCGGTGGGCTCGGTTTCGTCTTCGCCCTTCACCCAGCCAATCGCCGTGTACGAACAGTGGTGGGGGATCTTGAAAATGTCCCACAGCAGGCGATCCTGGTTCCCATGCCGCTTCGTCGTCTTGACGATCTGGTCGACGGAATCGGCGTCGATGTCCGACATGAAGAGGGCATAGGTTTCACGCCCGCCTTCGAGGAACGTGGCCTGAAAGACGACGCTGTCCTGGTTGCGGTCGACAATGCCGTTATCATCCTGACGCCAGCCGAAGGGGCTGTGAATGAAGAACTCGGCCTGTTCCGTGCCGTATTTGGAGAAGCCGGGGACGGGCTGGCCCGCATCGGTGATGAGATGCGCCCGCGATTCCAGGGTAAGGCCCTGCCTTGCGAGCCAGTCGGCCAGCTTCTTCGGGCGCGAGAAGACGCGGATACCGTGGCCCTGCCGCAGTCGGTGGCGCGCTTCCTGCCTGACGATCCGCGCACTGTCCTCGCAGCCGTCTTCAAGGATGGCAGCCGCGGGCACCCACAGCTCCTTGATCTTGATGCGGCCTTCGCCCTGGTATTTCGCGGCGTGGTCGAGCCAGAAGAAATCGCCCGCCCCACAACAGTGATCATCGTCGAGATGGGTAAAGCAGACGACGTCGTAGTAGTCCCGGCCGGCGACCCGCAGGTCCGCATTCAGTTCGACGGGAAGGTCGATCCGCGTGTCATAGGGGTCGTTGTCGTTCCGCATATCGGCATAGTCGACGAGCATCTTCTTGCCATCGGCAAAATCGATCCGGGTGCAGTCGGCATTGCCGAGAGGGTGGAAGGTTAGCTTCGCAGTCATATTCATCTCCTGTGGTCCACAGGCCTGCCGGGACGGTTGGGTGCTGGTCGTCGTAGCGCCGGGCGGTAACGGAAGGGGAGAATCCCGAATCCTGTTGACCTTGGCTTGCTGATGAGGTAAGAAACTATACGCGTCGAGTTTCGCTGTCAATATAGTTTATTTACCCTTTTATGGTGGTTACAATGGAGAATGTAAAACCGGGCATCCGGTGGGGGGTGGAGCAACGGCTCGAATTCATCGAGTTCCGTCTTTTCTGGGAGGGCGGGGTCAACAGGTCAGATATTATCGACGTGTTCGGCGTTTCGGTGCCGCAGGCCTCGAAAGACCTCTCGCTCTATCAGGAGCGCGCGCCGGGGAATGTGGAGTACGACAAGAGCGGCAAGCGCTACGTCGCCGCCAAAGATTTCGAGCCGCGGTTTCTGAAACCCGATCCAGACGCTTACCTGTCGCGGCTGCGCTCGCTGGGCGAAGGGCTGTCAATGCCCGTTGAATCCTGGATCGCCAATCCGCCGAATACGGACATCGCCCTCACTCCGAAGAGAGACATCAATACAGACGTGTTACGGGCCGTGCTAGAGGCGGTACGTGACGACCGGTCGATAGAGATCCTGTACCAGTCTATGAGCAACCAGCGGCCCGATCCAGTCTGGCGCCGTATTACCCCACATGCATTCGGTTATGACGGCTTTCGCTGGCACGCGCGGGCCTTCTGCCACATCGATGGCAAATTTAAAGATTTTCTACTGCCGCGGGCGCTGGAAGCCCGCGCACCGGGCGAGTCAGGGGCGTCGGGGGATCATGACAAGCTTTGGCACGAGTATTTCAGCTTTGAGATCGTCCCCCATCCCAATCTCACGCCTAGCCAGCAGAGTGTTGTGGCTAAAGATTATGGAATGACAGATGGCAAATGTATCCTGTCGGTTCGATACGCGATGCTGTTTTATGTTCTTCGCCGACTCGGTCTATTGGGAGATGCGTCCAAGGAGCCTGCGCGGCGACAACATATAGTTGTTTCAAGCTACGGTGATGTGCAATCGGCATTGGCACGCGCAGAATTCTTTGAGCGGGAGGGGGGGAGGCCGCAGGCTCTCGATGATGATCATGGTTCGGGTTGAAAAGGGTATCAAGGGATTAGCGAGAGGCCTTCGTTCGGCTTTCGACGGAAACGAAGCTGCGAGACTTACTACAGATCAAAAAGCAAATTTATCCGCACCGTCGGAGGCCTTCTGATGAAATCTCGCAACTTCGAAATCCTTCGCGGAGCTTGGCCTGAGCTCGCATCGCTTGGCGGCTTCGCCGAGGCCTACGCCCACGACGACCCCGTGAGCGCGCTCGTAAAGCTGCGGCTTTTTGCTGAGAACCTTACTAAGGACATCTACCGTGAATTGAGCTTGCCCAAGCCCGAGCGGCCGGCCCTCGTTGATCTGCTGAGCAACCAGTCTTTTGTAGCCATTGCGCCGAAGGTGGTTCTCGACAAGCTTCACGCCCTTCGAATTCACGGTAACAAGGCCGCGCACGGTGAGCCCGCGACTGTTCGAACCGCTCTCTGGCTACTTCAAGAAGCGTTCGACTTGGGCCGCTGGCTTTTCGTGCAGTTTGGCAAAGGCGATGCAGCCTCGATACCAACCTTTGTGCAACCGATGGCGGAAGCTCTGGATGAGAGCAAAGGTCAGCTAAAGCGCGAGAAGCGCCAGGTCCTGGAGAAGCTGGCCGCTCAAGAAGCACAAATGGAAGCGCTTCTTCGCGATCTGGAAGCCGCGCGCGAAGCCGCCGTGACAGCGGAAAAGAGAGTCGAGGAGATTCAGACGCTGGCGTCATCCGGCGCGGCAACGGCCAACCTGCTGGCGTTCAATGAGGCGACGACCCGTGTTCGTATCATTGATAGCCTGCTTGCCACTGCCAACTGGAACGTTGGTCCTGGCAACGCCAGTACGGCGGAGGTCGGCAAAGAGATAGAGGTCAAACATCAGCCCACTGCCTCGAGCCTCGGCTATGCCGACTATGTGCTCTGGGATGACAACGGGAATCCTCTCGCGGTCATAGAGGCTAAGAAGACTGCTGTGGACCCAGAGCACGGAAGGCAACAGGCGAAACTGTATGCTGATGGCCTTGAGAAGATGCACGGACAGCGCCCGGTCATCTTCTACACCAACGGGTACGACATCTGGATGTGGGACGACGTTCTAGGTTATCCGCCGCGGAAAGTGTTCGGCTACTATTCGAAGGATAGTCTGCAGTACCTCGTGAATTTTCAGCGGTCGAGCAGGAAACCGCTTAACTCGCTTGAACCAAATGCCGCTGTCGTCAATCGTCTTTATCAGATTGAGGCGATTAAGCGTGTGTCAGAACGGTTTACCGATGGCCATCGGAAAGCGCTCGTCGTTCAGGCAACCGGCACCGGTAAGACCCGCGTTGCCATAGCGCTGGCGGAATTGCTTATTCGCGCCGGCTGGGTCAAGCGCGTGCTGTTTCTTTGCGATCGTCGTGAACTGCGCAAGCAGGCCAAAAATGCTTTCGGCGATTTCCTGTCAGAGCCCATTCGCATCGTCAACTCGCGAGTGAACACATCGGCGAGCGAGCGGATATTCCTGGCAACATATCCTGCCATGCAGAAGGTCTACCAGTCCTTCGATGTTGGTTTCTTCGACTTGATCATCGCCGATGAGTCGCATCGAAGCATCTACAATGTCTATGGCGACATGTTTCATTATTTCGATTGCCTTCAGATAGGCTTGACGGCGACCCCGATTGATTTTGTGTCACGTAATACATTCAGCCTTTTCGGCTGCGAAGCGCAGTTGCCGACATCGAACTACGATCTCGAACAGGCCGTTCAGGACAGGTTCCTCACGCCGTTTGAAGTCTTCGAGCATACGACGCAGTTTCTGCGCGAAGGGATCAGGCTTGATATCCTGACGAAAGAGCAGATTCAGGAGCTTGAGGAACAGGGCGAGGATCCGGCACAGTACGATTTCTCATCAGATCAGATCGACAAAATCATCTACAACAAGGATACCAACCGCGCGATCCTTCGCAATCTCATGGAAAACGGTCTGCGCGACGCCACTGGCCAGCTCCCAGGTAAGAGCATCATTTTCGCACGGAACCATCAACATGCAGTGCTCATGCGACAGATGTTCGATGAATTGTATCCGCAGTACGGCGGGCGTTTCTGTCAGGTGATCGACAATTATGATCCACGCGCGGAGCAGCTTATCGATGATTTCAAGGGTGACGGCGCAAACTCCGAGCTAACCATCGCGATCTCCGTCGATATGCTCGATACAGGCATCGACATCCCGGAAATCCTGAACCTTGTCTTCGCCAAACCAGTCCGTTCGCCTGTCAAGTTTTGGCAGATGATCGGACGTGGAACGCGCCTCAAGCCCGACCTGTTCGGACCCGGCAAGGACAAGAAAATCTTCCGGATATTTGATCACTGGGGGAACTTCGAACGCTTTGAAATGGGCTTTCGACCCGCCGAGCCGACCCAATCGAAGCCGTTGCTTCAATTGGTTTTCGAAGAACGAGTGCTACTCGCCGAGATCGCGCTTCGTACGAGCGAAGTTGCGATCTTTGACGAAGTGATAGAACTCATCGCGAAGGATATCGAGGCGCTACCCGAGGAGTCAGTCTCAGTTCGTGAAAAGTGGCGCGAGAAGCGAGCGCTGTCAGTTCCGGCAACGCTGAGATCCTTCGCGCCCGCGACCGTTGCGATGCTTCGACAGGTCTTAGCACCGCTTATGCAATGGCGGAACATTCGCGGGTTGAGCGATGCCTATGCTTTGGATCTCTTGATAGCACGCACCCAGGTTGCAGTGCTGCGCAAGTCGGCGGACGTTGCTGATCTGAAAATCGAACTACTCGATCGGCTTTCGGCTCTGCAGATGCACCTCAACCCCGTCAGGGAGAAGGCGGAGGTTATCAAGCGGGTCAAATTCGATGAGTTCTGGAACGGCATCACAGTAGCCGACCTGGAATCGGTGCGCAGGCCGCTCAGGGAAATCATGCATCACCGTGACCGCCAAGGCGCCACGTCGCTGCCGGCGAAGGTGATCGACGTGAAGGAAGATGCCGCTGGCTTCCAGACAAGGCGTCGGGCGACGAGCCTGAAGACCGTTGACATGAGGGCATACCAGGGAATCATCGAGGCCGAACTGAAGCGGCACTTCGATACCAACCCCACTCTCAGAAAAATTCATGCGGGTGAGGCCGTTTCTGAAGCCGATATTCAGGCTCTTGTTTCGCTCATCCTGATCCAAAGCCCGAACGCGAGCCGTGACGTGCTCGAAGAGTTCTTCGCCGACACGGCGGTTCCGTTGGATTTCGCGATCCGGTCAATCGTCGGGCTGGACCCGGAAGCGGTTGCCGTCCGGTTCGCCGAATTCGCGCGCCGGCATCCTAGTCTAACGGCGAAGCAAACGCGTTTCCTCGGGTTGCTTCAGAACCACATCGCCCGCTTTGGGTCTGTAACGGTGGACCGCCTATATGAGCAGCCATTCACAGTTGTAGACGCGGACGGTCTGGATGGCGTCTTCGAAAAGACAGAGGAGATGGACGATCTCCTCAAAATTCTGACCGTGTTCGCACCGCCTCCAGCGGCCAGCGCGGCAGCAAAAGACTCCCCTGAAAGGACGAAGGACTAAATGATTACTGGAGACCTGAAGCGCAGGGTGGACGCCCTCTGGACAGAGTTCTGGCAAGGCGGGATCACCAATCCGTTGACCGTAATCGAGCAGATTACGTTCCTTATGTTTGCACGCCTGCTGGATATCAACGAAACACGCGACGAGAATCGTTTGAAGCGAACGGGCAAGTCGTTCCATCGGCGGTTTTCAGATGAGGAGCAGAGCTGGCGCTGGTCGCAATTCCGGCATCTGGGCGCTGACGCCATGCTGCCTTTGGTCAGGGACAAGGTGTTTCCGCATTTCCGGAAATCATCGACGAGCGGCACTGCTTTCGCGGAATTCATGAAGGACGCGCAGCTCATGATCCAGAAGCCGAGTCTTCTGGTGAAAGCGGTCAGCATGATCGACCAATTGCCGCTTACCGAAGGCGACGCTAAGGGCGATCTCTACGAGTACCTGCTCAGCAAGCTGACAACCGCCGGCATCAATGGCCAGTTCCGCACGCCTCGACATATCATCCGGCTGATGGTTGAAATGCTGGAACCGAAACCCACCGACGTCATTGGCGATCCTTCGTGCGGCACCGGCGGCTTCCTTGTCGAAACGATGCAGTATCTTCTGGAAGCATACACGTCGCCTGAGGGCGTTCTGGAAGAGACCGATCCTGAGACAGGCAAGACGGAAAAGACCTACACCGGCGACCTGCTAGAAGATAACCGCGAGCATATTCGCAGCGGCATGTTCCACGGCTTCGATTTCGACGCCACGATGCTTCGCATCGCCGCCATGAATCTCATGCTGCACGGTGTCGATGACCCCGACATCCATTATCAGGACACGTTGAGTGCAGGCTTTACTGACAAATTCCCGAACGCTGCGGCCGAAGGCTTTAACGTCATCCTGGCGAATCCACCCTTCAAGGGGCAGCTAGACTTCGAGGATGTCCACGCCTCGCTCTTGCGTCAGGTGAAGACGAAGAAGACGGAGCTGCTTTTCCTAGTCCTGATTCTGCGCATGCTCAAGACTGGCGGGCGCTCGGCGACCATCGTGCCAGACGGTGTTCTGTTTGGCTCGTCGACGGCCCACGTAGCCCTGCGCAAGCTGCTGCTGGATCATAACCAATTGGAGGCGGTGATCTCGCTGCCCTCGGGTGTGTTCAAGCCCTATGCCGGGGTCTCCACCGGCATTCTGGTCTTCACCAAGGGCGGGCGAACGGATGACGTTTTTTTCTATGATGTCGAGGCCGATGGTTATTCACTGGATGACAAACGGGACGCCATCGAGGCTAACGATCTGCCAGCATGTCTGGCGGCGTGGCGGCACCGGAATGCGAACCGCGATGCCGATCGGACTCAAAAAGCCTTCTTCGTGTCGGCTCAGGAGGTCAGGGATTCGAACTACGACCTGTCGCTGAGCAAATACAGGATTCGGCCCCACGTTGCTCAGGATTACGACGCCCCGGCGGTAATCTTGGATCAAATGAAGAAGCTGAATGACGACATTGCGTCCGATCTGGCGGAACTTGAGGAACTGCTCGGATGATCGCCACGTCTCCTTCTCCACTGGCGGACAAGGCCGATGTCATTCGGGGTGTTACGTTTTCCAAGGGTGACGCGGTTTCACTGCCTCGGGACGGATACCTTCCCGTACTGAGGGCGGGAAATATCCAAGGTCATTTAATCCTAGACGATGATCTCGTCTATGTCCCTGAGCGGATGGTCTCTGAAAAGCAGCGGCTCCGCCGCGGCGATATAGTCATGTGCACCTCTTCGGGCAGCGCTGAAATTGTCGGGAAAACCGGGTTCGCGGATTGTGATTGGAACGGTTCGTTCGGTGCGTTTTGTGCGGTAGTGCGGCCTAAGGCTGGGCAGTGCCATCCACGATATCTGTTTCATTACCTGCAATCTCCCAGGTTCCGCGACTGGACTCGTAACTCTTCTGGCGTCGGGATCAAAAACATAAGGAAGTCAGAACTAGACGAGGTTAAAATCCCATTTCCGACACCCGATGAACAAAGCCGGATCGCCGCGATACTGGACAAGGCCGATGCCATCCGCCGCAAACGCGAACAGGCCCTCACCCTGGCGGACGACTTCCTCCGGTCAGTATTTATGGAGATGTTTGGCGAACCGAACACCAACCGTCTAGGCCTGAATAAGGTCCCACTTGGTGAGATGATTAGGGTGTCCAGTGGAAACGGTTTGATCGGAAAAAACATGGCCGCTGACGGTATTTATCCCGTTTACGGAGGCAACGGGGTCAACGGGTATCATTCGGAATACATGTTCGAAGAGCCGCAGATTGTCATTGGTCGAGTCGGTGCCTACTGCGGAGCGGTTCACGTGTCAGCGCCGAAGTCGTGGGTGACGGATAACGCGCTGTATATCAGGACTTACAAACAACCGATCAACAAGACTTACCTCGAATGGGCTTTGCGGTTTGCTAATCTCAACCAGTATGCTGGTCGTGCTGCCCAGCCACTCATTTCGGGCGGGCGGATATACGAAGTTGAAATTTTGGTGCCGGATGATCCCGATCAATTAGCGTTTCATCGGATCGTTCAAAGGCATTCGAAAGTGGTGTCAAAGCTAAAAAGTGATGCAGTTTACTCGGGTCACCTTTTTGCGGCCCTATCCCAACGAGCCTTTGCCGGTGACCTATAGGACAATGGCATGAGCACCGAGACCCTGACGGACGATCAGTTCCCCAGCAATGCCACCACAACCGCCAGGCTTCACCGACTGACGCTTCCCGGCGCGATGCTCCAGCGGGGGTTCTGGCTGTATGTTTGGCGGGTCCAGACCCCCAAGGGGGAGCAGCTCTATGTGGGGCGCACCGGTGACAGCAGCAGCCCCCACGCCACTGCCCCCTACACCCGGATGGGCCAGCACCTCGGGTTTTCCAAGGCCGCCAACAGCCTGAGAAGGCTGCTGACCGAGGCCGGGGTGAAACCCGAGAGCTGCGCTCAATTCGAACTGATCTCGTACGGGCCGATCTTCCCGGAAATCGGAATGACCAAGGAGCAGCTTCGTGCTGATCAGATGCTGCTGCACACCCCCGTGCGAGACCAGATGGCAGCGCTGGAGAAGAAACTGCGGGACGCACTGGTGGCGGCGGGCTACCTGGTGCTGAATGTGGTCCATAGTAAGAAGCAATACGATACCGCCCATTGGGACTCGGTGCGGAGCGCATTCGCCGAACACTTCCCGAGCTTAGGGCGGATTAACTCATGAGACTTGCAAGAATTGAAATCGAGAATTTCAAGGGGATTGGCACCAAACAGGTCATCGATCTGAAGCCGATCACGCTGTTGTTCGGCCCTAACAGTGCTGGTAAAAGCACCATCCTGCAATCGCTGCACTATTTGCGCGAAATCCTGGAGCGTCGAAACGCCGACCCGGACCAGACGATCGCCGGCGGGCTAATTGATCTGGGAGGGTTTGCTACGCTGGTGTACGGCCATGACCTCAATCGCGCAATCAAGCTCAAGGTATGCATTGACTTGAGGGATGACCAGGGCAGCGAGCGCTTGCCGCTGAATTCCGGCGGAAGCCTTGGAGACCCAAATTTCAGGAACCTTGGCATCCGCTACCTCGTCGGTGAGAATACAGAGCTGAAGGAGTACGCGGTCGCCCAGGAAATCGCCTTGGGCATTGAAGTTCGCTGGAGTGACTTGCTCCAGGCGCCGTTCGTAGCAAAGGCGTTAGTGGAGATCGATGGCTCCACGGTCGCGGAGCTTCACTCCCCAGCTCAGCAAGGCCGAGCACACTTGACGGCTTTCAATTTTGCGCATCCGCTACTGCAAGCCGCCACCGACCCTGACGACGATGTGGAGTTTGTCGAGGAAGTGCTCGATGAACTGGACGCGGACGCAGAAGACGACTTGTTGGGCGATCCATTCTCGACGCCAATCGGCAATGAGATATGGGAACTCTCTCGTGAAACCTCCGCAGATGCGACCGAGAACAAGACAGTCGAGTTCCGGATCGCCGTTGAGACAGTCCTCGGCGCCCTGCCGGACTTGGAACGGCCACTCAGCCTTGATCTGGTTGAGATCGATCAGAGCCTTGTTCGTCAGCGCTATGTAGCCGGCGCAGCGATTCTGCGGCTGAGCAAGGAAGGGGAGCGCGCTGCGGTCGATGAATACGAACTTGAACGCCGCCGCAGGGCTGGCTTGAGCGCCTTGCTAGACGAACTTGTGCTTGGGCCGATCCGCATCGTCCGCGACTATCTCAGCGCGATGACTTATGTCGGCCCGCTACGTGAAATCCCGAGCCGAAAGTATCGTCCGCGCCTCTCACCGGATGAATCGCGCTGGGCGCAGGGGCTTGCCGCTTGGGATTTGCTCTATACCGACCCTTCCGGCAAGCTGCTGGAAGAGGTCAATGCGTGGCTTGGTGGCGAAGAGCGGCTGAAGACTGGCTATCGCCTTGAGAAGTTCCAATTCAAAGAGGTTCCGGTTCCCAGCCGATTCCACCAGCTATTTGAGCGCGGGCTTTCCGAAGACGATCTTGGAGAGTTGCAAGACCTGTACGCGACGCTTAGCGGCCGTTCCGAAATCGCCCTGCGCGACTTCGAAAAGGGCATCATCGTCGCACCGAGCGATGTGGGTGTCGGCATATCGCAAATGATCCCGGTGATCGTCAGTTGCCTTCGAAACCACCAAGGCATTCTTGCGATCGAGCAGCCGGAATTGCATGTTCATCCCGCCATTCAGGTCGGCCTGGGCGATCTGTTCATCCAGGCCGTTCAGAAAAGCCAGAGTATCTTTGGCCCCGGCAAGACGTTGCTCGTCGAAACGCATAGCGAACACATCATGCTTCGCCTGCTGCGACGCATCCGCGAAGCGAGCGAGAATGAAGTACCGCCCGGCGTCATAGGCCTTACCCCGGATGATCTTGCAGTGATCTATGTCGAGAGCACCGATGTTGGCGTCCGTTTCCGGTCACTTCGCGTTGATCGCGAGGGAGATTTCATCGACCGCTGGCCGAAGGGCTTCTTTGAAGAGCGCGCGGAGGAGCTGTTCTGATGCTCTACGAGTATGCGGTCGAGCCTCAGGCAATCGGTTCAAGCTGGAAAGATTTTCGATATCTAATAGAAAAATTCGGTTTTGATCGTGGGCGGCTGATATCCCAGTTTCCGAAGGCGTGGTTTAAGGAAGTCTATGCTGCTTCCGAGACCATGAAGCCCATCGAGCGTAAACGTCTTGAGGAAAGTCTTCTGCACGCAAAAAAGTCGAAGGTCATTCGGTCAGGTAGGCCTTATGATCCGACCGTCGGTGGATGGCTAACGAACGCGATTGCGCAACAAGCGATCTTGCCATTCCATGCGATTATTGCCGCGGAGAATCCGGGTCTGCATCAGCAAGTCCTGGTAGTCGATGATGTTGATGAGGGACATCCGCTCATGACCGCGCCACACACTTGGGACGTTGACCGCATCGGCGCGTCAATGGCGAGTGCTATGAAACCACTATTAGTGTCGTCAACAAAGGTCCTCTTTGTCGACCGGTTCTTCGATATCAGCAAGGCTAGGTATCAGGAGACACTGAAAGCATGCCTTGACACAATACAGGCATCTGGCGGCGCTGGCGTAAATTGTGAGATTCATTTCTGTGATCATGACAACAGACCCCCACCTGAATTCGTTGAGCGAGAGGCTCACAAATGGATGCAGGGCCTAATACCGGACGGCATGTCGATTACGCTCTTTAGCTGGAAGGAACGCACAGGCGGAGCCGATTTTCATGCGCGCTATCTGTTGACGGATGTAGGCGGAATCAATGTGGAGGCGGGCTTTTCTGCGGAGGGTGGACATCAGAAGGTCCAAATCGGGCTCCTTCCCCTTGACCTTGCTCAGGAGAGGTTAAACTCCTTCGCACGCAATTCAGTCGTTTATGATCTTGTTGGTCCCATTCTTGAAATTTGCTCTGACGGGAATGTCCGCCGAATTTGAGATTCTGCCTGAGGCGTATCTAGGCTTTGCTCAACACACATGCCGCCTCAGGCAGTGATTTCGCCACCCGAAACCACCGGCAAAAGTCTATCGAAGGGTCCGCATGAACGCCTCGATATCGAGTTCGGGAAACAAGAGTTTGCCACGGTTCAATGCCTGCCAAGCGTGGGATCCCTTGGGAAGGCCGGCTGCCGGAGCGTCCTTACTGGATTCAATGAAGCCTGATCTCGAATTCACGACGGTGTCGCAATCTGAACCGACCGCTTCACTGAGCCTACGCTGGAAATAGGTATAAGGAGATCCCGGTAAGCTCTCGTAGGCTTCATCACTAAGCACGATCAGGAAGTCGTGGTCACTGTCCTGCTTCGCTGTTCCATACGCACGGCTGCCGTAGAGAAAAATCGCTATCGGACTCGAATTGTTTATTAGCCACTCACGTGCCGAGATTGTTGTGTCATCCATGAAACTTACCAAAAGGCCTTTCTGAAGCGCATCAAAGCTTGCGTCTAGTAAGCGATAGAATCCGGAAATTAGGTTTTGATATCAATAACAAAGAGGTTCGCATCTTCATCTCGGCTGGCGCGCCATTTTTTTCGTGTCCGATCCGGATACATAGGTAACGGTTTGTACCTAAGACATGGGTGACAACCTCGTGCCGAACGGGTTGTCGATGGTTTGCAAGGTTCTCTGC